>JBFMCR010000018.1:0-18766 GCA_040754425.1 Pseudomonadota bacterium
GAGCGCGAACGCCAGGCCGAGCTGGCAAAGCTCAAGGAGCGGGAGGAAGCGCTGGCCAGGGTCAGGGCCAAGCTGGAAAAAGAGGCTGCCAGGGAAAGGGCGAAACCCAAGGCCACGGGCGGAGGAAAGCTCGGCGACGAAATGCAGTACGGCGTCGATCTGTAAGCGGGGCAGACATTTTCCCGATCCTTTCTCTTACAGGAGGCATGCCTATGGCCTGAATGCGCTCAGCACGACAACGACAGATACGAACAACGAGAAGCCAATTTTGCAGATGGCCGTTGCAATCCGGAGCTCGGCTCAAGCGGGACACTTGGCCTCGGCACCGAGCCTCACCAATGAGGGAGTGCAACGTTAAACGGAGACAAAGCATGTTTTTATCGAACAAACACGGCAAAGCCGTCCTCACCGGTCTTGCCGGTACCCTGGCGCTGGCATGTGCCGCATCGCTACAGGCGCAGGAAATTTCCCGCGCGGCCGTCATTGCCTCGACCTGCTACACCTGTCATGGCACCTATGGCGTGAGCCCCGGTTCCATCCCTTCCATCAACGACATTTCCGCCGAGCGCATGGTCAGCATTCTGCAGGGCTTCCGCTCCGGCCAGCGCGCGTCCACGGTCATGGGCCGCCATGCCAGCGGCTACACGGACGAAGAAATCAAGGAAGTGGCGCAGTACTTCGGCAACCTTCAGAAGCGGGGGAAATGAATCATGGCAGGCATTTCACGTAGGGATTTCGTAAAGCTGCTCGGCGCCGGCGGTGCCGCGTCCGCCCTGGGCCTGAACGCCGGTTGCGAGACCGTTCCGAAGTCGGCCAAGGCTGCGCCGCGAGTGGTGGTCGTGGGCGGCGGTTTCGGCGGCGCGACCTGCGCCAAGTATCTGCGCATCTATGACCCGACGCTCAACGTCACCATGATCGAGCAGAACCCCAACTTCATCACCTGTCCGGGCAGCAACTGGGTGCTGGGCGGCATGCGCACCATGCAGGACATCACCTTCGGCTACGACGCCTTGCGCGACAAGCACGGCGTCAATGTCGTGCACGACCGGGTGGTTTCGGTCGACGGGGCCAAGCGTGTCGTCAAGCTGGCGAGCGGCAGGCTCGTCGAGTACGACCGCCTGGTGATGTCGCCCGGCATCGATTTCCGCTGGGACGCGATCGGGGGCTATGACAAGGCCGCCAGCCAGGTGATTCCGCATGCATGGAAAGCCGGCCCGCAGACGCTGCTGCTGCAGAAGCAACTGCACGCCATGCGCGATGGCGGCACCTTCATCATTTGCCCGCCGCCCATGCCTTTCCGCTGCCCGCCGGGGCCGCCGGAGCGGGTGAGCATGGTGGCGCACTACTTCAAGACCCACAAGCCGCGCTCGAAGATCATCATCCTCGACGCCAAGGAGGACTTCTCCAAGCAAGGGCTGTTCATGGACGCATGGAACGAGCTCTACCCCGGCATGATCGAGTTCGTGCCCGCTTCCAAGGGCGGCAAGGTCAGCCGCGTCGATGCCAAGACCAACACCGTCTATACGGACGAAGGCCTGACCACGCACAAGGGCGATGTCATCAACATCATTCCGCCGCAGCGCGCAGGCGAGATTGCCGCATCGAGCGGGCTGGTCGACCAGTCGGGCTGGTGCCCGGTGGACCAGCACACCTTCGAGTCCAGGCTGGTGCCGAACGTCCACGTCATCGGCGATTCCGCGGTGGCGGGCGCCCTGCCCAAGTCCGGCCATACAGCGAACAACACCGCCAAGATGACCGCGGCCTCCATCGTCTCGCTGTTCCGCGGCGTCAAGCCGCCGCAGCCTTCGCACGTCAACACCTGCTATAGCCTGGTGGGTCCGGATTACGGCATCAGCATCGCCGCGGTGTACCGGCTCAACGACAAAGGCGTGCTGGAAGGCGTCAAGGGCGCGGGTGGCTTGAGTCCCAGGGTTGCCCCGAGACTGCAGCGCGTGCAGGAGGCGGGTTATGCCCAGGGCTGGTACAAGGGCATCACCCAGGACACCTTCGGCTGATCGATTCAAGAACCCCTCCTCTTGGAGTTCAAGGGCGGCTTCGGCTGCCCTCTTTTTTTTTGTCCCCGGCGCATGGGCCGGCGCGAGGGGGGTGTTATGCTCGTTGCGGCGAATACAAGCATGCTCGATCGAACGGACCATGGACTTTTCCATTTCCCAGCCCCTGTTGGCAGCCTGGCTTGCCGTGAGCGCACGACTGCTGGGCTGGGCGGCGCTCGATCCTCTCGCGGGGCGGCTGCCCTGGAGCCTGCGTCTGCTGCTGGCTGGCGCGCTGGCGTGGGTGTGGGTACCGGGACAGGCGGCACTACAGGCTGAGCCGTTTTCCGCTCCCGGCCTGATTTCCCTGGGCTTGTCGTTTCTGACCGGCGCCATGCTGGGTTTTGCCGCGCGCCTCGTCGTTGCCGTGGCGGAAACCGCGCTGCCCATGCTCGGCCTCACCGCCAGCCTGGGCCTGACCCAGGCGGTTCCTGAGCAGAAAGGCGGTCTGGACCCGGTACTGCGGGCGCTGGCCTGGTGGCTGGCGCTGCTGGCCTTCTTCTCCACCAACGGCCACCTGCTGGTGGTGCAGGCCCTCGACGCGAGCTTCGCCGCAGTGCCGGTTGCCGGCCTGCCGGATGCGGTATCGGCAAGGCAACTGGTCGAGGCGGGCGGCATCTTGCTGGCGGCGGCGCTGCAACTGAGCCTGCCCATGCTGGTGCTGGTGCTGCTGGCGCATTTCGCCTTCGCCGTCATGAGCCGCACCTTGCCTGGCGTCGACAGTTTCTCCGTAGGGCTGACGCTGGGGAGCTTCGTCCTGCTGGGCGGACTGGCCATGGCCGTGCCCTTGCTGGTGTCCGGACTGACTGGCCTCTTTGTCCGCATGTTGCCCCAGCTCTTACCCAGCTAATCCCCTGAATGGTTTAGAATTGGCCTTTTATTTTCGGCCTCAGCATCAATGATCAAGGGCAGTCTGGTGGCGATCGTCACCCCCATGCATGAAGACGGCAGCCTGGACTTTCCCAGCCTGCGCAAGTTGCTCGACTGGCATGTCGAACAGGGCACCGACGGCATCGTGGTGGTCGGCACCACCGGCGAATCGCCGACCGTCGATTACGACGAGCATTGCGAACTCATCCGCGTGACCGTGGAGCAGATCGCCGGGCGTATTCCGGTGATCGCCGGCACCGGCGGCAACTCCACGCGCGAGGCCATCGAACTCACGCATTGCGCCAAGGCCGCCGGCGCCGACGCCGTGCTGTCGGTCGTGCCCTACTACAACAAGCCCACGCAGGAAGGCCTCTATCGCCACTTCAAGGCCATTGCCGAAGGCGTGGACATTCCGGTCATCCTTTACAACGTGCCGGGCCGCACCGTGGCCGACATGGCCAACGACACCGTGCTGCGCCTGGCCGAGATTCCCAACATCGTCGGCATCAAGGACGCCACCGGCAACATCGAACGCGGCACCGATCTCATGCGCCGCGCGCCTGCGGACTTTGCGCTCTACAGCGGCGACGACGCCAGCGGCCTGGCTTTCATGCTGCTGGGCGGACATGGGGTGATTTCGGTGACGACCAACGTCGCGCCCAGGCTGATGCACGAGATGTGCGAAGCCGCATTTGCCGGGAACCTGCAGCGCGCCCGCGAGATCAATTTGCAACTGTTCGGCCTGCACACCAGGCTGTTCGTCGAGGCAAACCCGATTCCCGTGAAATGGGCGCTGGCCGAAATGGGCAGGATCAAGCATGGCCTGCGTCTGCCCCTGAGTCCGCTGTCCCGGGCCAACCATGAAGTTGTCCGCGCAGCCATGAAACAGGCTGGCGTTCTGTGAGGATGAAAATGCGCGTATTGATGCTGGTTACGGTAACTGTCGCGGCGCTGGCGCTCGCCGGCTGCGAGGTGCTGGAACCCAAGAAGATCGACTACAAGTCGGCCAGCAAGGCCCCCTCGCTGGAAGTGCCCCCCGATCTCACCGCGCCGACCGGCGACAACCGCTATAGCGTGCCCGATGTGGGCGGCGCCGGTGCGGCGACCTATTCCGCCTACTCCAGGGAACGCGCGGAAAGGCCGGCGGCCGGTGCTGTCGTGCTGCCCGAGCAGGACAAGGTGCGCATCGAGCGTGCCGGCACCCAGCGCTGGCTGGTGGTGTCGGTTCCGCCTGAAGAGGCGTGGCCGGTCATCAAGAATTTCTGGCAGGAACTGGGTTTCATCATCAACCTGGAATCCAAGGAAACCGGCGTGATGGAAACCGACTGGGCGGAAAACCGCGCCAACATTCCGCAGGACTTCATTCGCCGTTCGATCGGCAAGGTGATCGAAGGGCTTTATTCCACGCCCGAGCGCGACAAATTCCGCACCCGCCTTGAGAAGGGCGAACACGGCACCGAGATCTACATCAGCCATCGCGGCATGTACGAGGTCTATGCCGACGAAGGCAAGGACAAGACCGTATGGCAGCCGCGCCCACCCGATCCCGAGCTGGAAGCCGAGATGCTGCGCCGCCTGATGCTGCGCTTCGGCGTTGAGGAGGCGCGCGCCGAAACCATGCTGGCCAAACAGCAGGCGCCGGAAATGGCGCGCATCGTCGGCGGCGACCTGGAAATGGATGAAAGCTTCGACCGCGCCTGGCGCCGCGTCGGCCTTGCGCTCGACCGTGTCGGTTTCGCCGTGGAAGACCGCGACCGTTCGCGCGGTACCTACTACGTGCGCTATATCGACCCGCAGATCGACAACGCGAGCAAAGAGGATGAAGGCATCCTGTCCAAACTGGCCTTCTGGCGCAGCGGCAAGGAGCAGACCTCCCCGCAGCTGCAAATCCACGTGATCGAGCTGGGCGACAAGACGCGCGTGACCGTCACCGGCGACGAGGGCAAGCCCGCCGATCCCAACACGCAGAAGCGGATCATCAATCTGCTGCACAGGGAACTGAAGTAAGCGCCGGATGCCGCTTAGATTCGCAAGCCTGGGCAGCGGCAGCGAGGGCAATGCCCTGGTCGTGGAGGCGGGCGCCACGCGGGTGCTGATGGATTGCGGCTTCTCGCTTGCCGAGACCCGCGCACGCCTTGCACGCCTCGGCCTGGCGCCGGAAGACCTGGACGCCGTGATCGTGACGCATGAACACGGCGACCACATCGGCGGCGTGGCGCGGCTGGCGGTCAAGCACGAACTGCCGGTGTGGTGCACGCACGGCACCTGGATCAACTGGCGCATGCAGGCGGACGTGATGCCCTGGCTGGAAATGATCGATCCGCATCGGCCGTTTGCGGTCGGCGATCTGGAAATCCAGCCCTTCGCGGTGCCGCACGATGCGCGCGAGCCGGTGCAGTTCGTGTTTCGCGGAGCGGGAAGGTTGCTGGGCGTGCTCACCGATGCCGGGCATGTCACCCCGCACATCGCGGCCAGCCTGAGCGGCGTCCAGGCATTGGTGCTGGAGTGCAACCACGATGCCGGCATGCTGGCCGCGGGACCTTATCCGCCCAGTTTGAAAAAGCGCGTGGGCGGGCGCTACGGCCACTTGGAAAACCGTCAGGCGGCCGCACTCTTGAAGCAAATGGACGTATCCGCGTTGCGCCATGTGATTGCGGCGCATCTTTCGCAGAAGAACAACACCCCTGCGCTGGCGCGAAAGGCCTTGGCCGAAGCGCTCGGCTGCGAAGCGGAATGGATAGAAGTGGCCTGCCAGGATGGCGGGTTTGACTGGCGGACGGTCGATTAGCCCGCTGCCGATTGGAGAATATGGCTTTTACCGACCTGGGGCTGCGCCCCGAAATACTCAATGCCCTGTCTGACCTCGGCTACAAGGAGCCGTCGCCCATCCAGGAGGCGGTGATTCCCGTCGCCTTGCAGGGGCATGACGTGCTCGCAGCGGCGCAAACCGGCACCGGCAAGACGGCGGGCTTTGCCTTGCCCATCATCGAGAAGCTGGCGCCCATGGCCAGCACCAGCACCTCGCCCGCGCGCCATCCCATCCGCGCGCTCATCCTCGCGCCCACGCGCGAACTGGCGATCCAGGTCGAGGAAAGCATCAAGGCCTATACCAAATACCTGCCGCTCAGGTCGCTATGCGTGTACGGCGGCGTCAACATCGAGACCCAGATTCCCGCGCTGAAAGCCGGCGTCGAAATCCTCGTCGCCACCCCCGGGCGGCTGCTCGACCACGTGCAAAACAAGACCCTCAGTCTGTCGCAGGTGTCCATGCTGGTGCTGGACGAGGCCGACCGCATGCTCGACATGGGCTTTATGCCCGACTTGAAGCGCATCATCGGGCTCTTGCCCGCGCAGCGCCAGAACCTGATGTTTTCCGCCACCTTTCCGCAGGAAATCGAATCGCTCGCGCGCGCCTTCCTGAAAAACCCGCAGCGCATCGAAGTCGCGCGCCGCAATGCCACGGGCGAGAACATCACCCAGGTGCTGCATCCGGTGCACCACGAGAAAAAGCGCGCGCTGCTGATCCATCTCATCCGCAGCCGCAAACTCAACCAGGTGCTGGTGTTCACGGGGACGAAACTTGGCGCCAACCGCCTTGCCAACGAGCTGAACAAGTCCGGCATCCATGCCGCCGCCATCCACGGCGACAAGACCCAGGGCGAGCGCATCAAGGCGCTGGATGATTTCAAGGCGGGCGAAGTCGGCGTGCTGGTGGCGACCGACGTCGCCGCGCGCGGCCTCGACATCTCCGCGCTGCCTTATGTGATCAACTACGACCTGCCGCACAACGCCGAGGACTACGTGCACCGCATCGGGCGCACCGGCCGCGCCGGCGCTTCCGGCGAAGCCATCTCGCTCATGACCGAGGACGAGGCGCGCTATCTCAAGGACATCGAAAAGCTCATCGGCAAGACCATCGACCAGGTGCTGGTACCGGGCTATTCGCCGGGTGCGGCGCACGTGCCGGACTACCGCGCGCCCGCCGCGCCGGCCATTGCCCGGCCCGTGCCGGTCGCTTCCGCGCCGTCCAAGCCCCCCGCCAAGCAGGTCGCCGCGCTGTTCCGCATGCCGACTTCTTCGCAGGAATAGCGCGCCTCAAGGCGCACGGGCGCAGGAGATTCAAGATTCAAGAGCGGCGCTGCGCGCCTTCAAGAAAAAATCTTGAATCTTGTACCTGATTTCCCCATGACCGAATTCATCGTTCTCCTGCTGCTTGGCGCCGCGGTCTGGTTCGTGTCGGACAGCCTCAAGGCGCGCGAGGCCGCGCATGCCGCCGCGCGCCGCGCCTGCGAAGAGGCGGGAGTTCAGTTTCTCGACGACACCGTCAGCCAGTCCGCCCTGCGTCTTGCGCGCAATGCCGAGGGCCGGCTCATGTTCGAACGCTGTTTCCGTTTTGAATTCAGCCCCACCGGCGATGACCGACAGCAGGGGAGGGTGAGGCTTTTGGGCAGCCGGGTGCAGGATGTGAACCTGGCCCGGCTGTGGCTGGTCGACTGATTACTGCATGCTGGCGAGATAGTCCGCCAGGTTCTGGATGTCGCTGTCATTGAGGTTGCGGGTGTAGGCCGCCATCTGCGGGTCGATGCGCTCGCCGGTGCCGCTGCGATAGCGCTTGAGCGAAGCCTGCACATATTCCTGCTGCTGGCCTGCCAGGCGCGGGATTTTTTCCGTGCCGTAGCCGCTGGCTCCATGGCAGATGATGCACAGGCTCTCGTAGAGCTTCTTGCCGGCCTGCACGCGGGCGGGGTTGGTGATTGGCCTGGTCACCACTTTTTCCTGCGAAAAGTAGAGGGCGATGTTCTTGCGCTCTTCCGGCGTCAGCGCCTTGATCAGGCCTTCCATGAATTCGTCCTTGCGCTGGCCGGTCACGAACTTGTTCATCTGCGTCAGCAGGTAAACCTCGTTCTGGCCCGCCAGGTTGGGGGTGTCTGGGCGTACGCTGCTGCCGCCCACGCCGTGGCAGTGGCGGCAGAACTGCGCGCTTTTCTGGCCGTGTTTTAGCGCCGATTCGTCGAATTTCCCGGCCGGCTCGGCCGCATGCACGGAAGTCAGCAGCGCAAGGCCGCTCAGTACGGGGAGGATGAACTTTTTCATGATGGTCAGAGCTTGTAAATTCCGCAGCAGTTAGAATTAACGGGCGCAAAATTAGAAGTCTTTAGTGGCGCGCCTGCCGCTAGCTTACCACCACTTCTCGAAAATGATCCGGCTGGGCGGCACCCCCAGGTCGCGCAGATAATTTTCCATGTCGTCGACCATTCCCGGCGGGCCGCACAGGTAGAACAGCGCGTCCGGCGCGGCGTTGAGCGCCGCGAGTTTGAGCTTGTTGATGCGCCCGGTCTGGCCGCGCCACGCCGCGCAGGGCTGGGTCACGGTGATTTCCAGGCTCAGGTTGTTGTGCCGGCGCGCGGCCTGCTCCAGTTCCTCGCAGAACAGGATCTCGTCAGGCTCGCTCACGCTGTAGTAGAGCGTGGCGTGAGTTTCCGGCGAGGCGTCACGGACAAAGCGGAAGATGGAGAGCAGGGGGGTGACGCCCACGCCGCCGCCGATCAGCACAATGTCTTCGCCCATGTCGGGCAGGAACACGAACGGGCCCTGTCCGCGCGTGATGTCGATTGTGTCGCCGACCGATGCCGCGTGCAGCCAGCGCGTCACCGGATGTGTCGAGCTGGTCTTGATGGCCAGCCCGACCACGCCTTTCTGCGTCGGCGAAGTGGTGATGGAATAGCCGCTGGTCTTGATGTCGCCGTCGATTACTGCCGACACCTCGACCCACTGCCCGGGCAGGTACTTGTAGTCGGGATCGTCGACTTCCAGCTCGAATGCCTTGATGGTGGGAGTGGCCTGCCAGATGCGTGCGATGCGCGCGGGGTAGATTCTCATTCAGTCCTGTTTTTCTTTTTTGAAATTCAATGAAACCGAGTTGATGCAGTAGCGCAACCCGGTGGGGCGCGGGCCGTCCGGGAACACGTGGCCCAGGTGTGCGCCGCAGGCGCGGCACTTCACCTCGGTGCGCACCATGCCGTGGCTGCGGTCGACTTCCTCCTCGATGGACTCGGCACTGAGCGGCTGGAAAAAGCTCGGCCAGCCGGTGCCGGAATCGAACTTGGTGCCGGAGTCGAACAAGGGTTCGCCGCAGCAGGCGCAGCGGTAAATGCCTTTTTCGTGGTTGTCCCAGTACTTGCCGGTGAAGGCGCGCTCGGTGCCTTTCAGTCGGCAGACATGGTATTGCTCGGGCGGCAGCTCGGCCTGCCATTCGGCATCGCTCTTCTCGATTTTGCGGGACACGGGATTCTCCTGAGGTGGCGAAGGCTTATCGGGCCGCCAAAACCATGAAACATTGTGCCAGCAAACTCGCGCGTGATGGTTATGATGCAAGTGTGGTTTTGTGCCGACAAATTCCCGATCCGGCCAAAAAACGGCTTGCAACGGGGTGGCGGGTGTCCTTGTTGACAGCGAATTCCTGCCGGTCTATAGTTCGTTCAGGTTTTAGACTTAGTCTAAATCTAAATCACACGTGGACGCCTGAAGAAGGACCGGGCGCACGCGATTTTTTTGTCCTTCCGTTAACGATCAAAGGAGAAAACCATGGCAGCACTGAAAGGCTCCAAAACCGAAGAGAACCTGAAAGCCGCGTTCGCCGGCGAGTCCCAGGCCAACCGCCGTTACCTGTATTTCGCAGCCAAGGCCGACGTTGAAGGCTACAACGACGTCGCCGCCGTGTTCCGTTCAACCGCCGAAGGCGAGACCGGACACGCCCACGGCCACCTGGAGTACCTGGAAGCCTGTGGCGACCCCGCCACCGGCATGGCCTTCGGCCCCACCGCCGACAACCTGAAGACCGCGATCGCCGGCGAAACCCACGAGTACACCGACATGTACCCGGGCATGGCCAAGACCGCGCGCGACGAAGGTTTCGACGAAATTGCCGACTGGTTCGAAACCCTGGCGAAAGCCGAGCGCTCCCACGCCAACAAGTTCCAGAAGACCCTGGACACCCTGGGCGCGTAATCAAGGCGGGCGGGCTTGGCCCGCCCTGGTTGAATCACCACAGAGACACAGAGTAAAACCCAAAGTCCTTACAGGGAGGGAGAGGAGGATAAGGGAGGAAACCTGAACTTTGACTCTCTTACCTCGCTTAACCTCCCTGTTAATGAATTTCTCTGTGCCTCTGTGGTTATTTAGGATTTGAAAAAAATGACACAACGCGAAGGCAGCCTCGAAGCCCCCACCCGTCACGCGCTGGACTGGAAGAACCCTGATTTCTACGACGAAGACAAGCTCATGCACGAGCTCGAACGCGTCTACGACATCTGCCACGGCTGCCGCCGCTGCATCAGCCTGTGCACTGCCTTCCCGACCCTGTTCGACCTGGTCGACGGGTCCGAGTCCATGGAAGTCGACGGCGTCGACAAGAAGGATTACTGGAAGGTCGTCGACCAGTGCTACCTGTGCGACCTGTGCTACATGACCAAGTGCCCCTATGTGCCGCCGCACCCGTGGAACCTGGACTTCCCGCACACCATGCTGCGCGCCAAGGCCATCAAGTTCAGGAAGGGCGAGGTCAAGCTGCGCGACAAGATCCTGTCGTCCACCGACGCCATGGGCAAGCTCGCCACCATCCCGGTGGTGGTGCAGGCCGTGAACGCCTCGCTCGAAGCCAGGCCCATGCGCAAAATGATCGACAGCGTCATGGGCATCCACCGGGACCGCAAGCTGCCGCATTACGACAGCCGTAAGTTCCGTTCAACCGCGCGTCCCGACGCGAGCTTCAAGGCCACAGACGGCGAGCGCACGCCCGGCAAGGTGGCGATCTATTCGACCTGCTACATCAACTACAACGAGCCCGGCATCGGCCACGACCTCTTGGCCATCCTGAAGCACAACGAAGTGCCGACTGTGCTGGTGGAAAAGGAAGCCTGCTGCGGCATGCCCAAGCTCGAACTGGGCGACCTGGACCAGGTCGAGAAGCTGAAGGACATCAATATCCCGCATCTTGCGAAACTCGCGCGCGAAGGCTACGCCATTCTCACCGCGGTGCCGTCCTGCACCCTGATGTACAAACAGGAACTGCCGCTCATGTTCCCAGACGACGCCGACGTGCAGGCGGTCAAGAAAGCCATGTGGGACCCGTTCGAATACCTGATGGCGAGGAACGCCGACGGTCTTCTCAAGACCGACTTCAAGCATCGGCTCGGCAAGGTGGCCTACCATGCGCCCTGCCACCAGCGCGTGCAGAACGTCGGCCCCAAGACCAGAGAGGCCTTGCAACTGGCCGGCGCCGAAGTCACCCACATCGAGCGCTGCTCCGGCCACGACGGCACCTGGGGCGTGAAGAGCGAGTACTTCGCCAACTCCATGAAGATCGTGAAGCCGGTGGCGAAGATCGCCAACGAGGCGCAGCCGAAATACATCAGCTCGGACTGCGCCATCGCCGGGCGCCACATCCTGCAAGGCATGGGCGAGGGTGCCACGGCCGAGAAACAGCACCCGATCACGCTCATGCGTATCGCTTACGGACTTTGATCGGAAGGAGAAAAAGAGATGTCTAGCGAGGGCTACCACGAACCCGTCGAAAAACTATCCACGGAGACCATGGACATGCATCGCGCCATCGTCTCGCTCATGGAAGAACTGGAAGCTGTCGACTGGTACAACCAGCGCGTCGACGCCTGCAGCGACCCGGAGCTGAAGGCCATCCTCGCGCACAACCGCGACGAGGAGAAGGAGCACGCCGCCATGGTGCTGGAGTGGATCCGCCGCCGCGATCCCAAGTTCGAGCATGAGCTGAAAGACACGTTATTCAAGGAAGGGCCGATCACCGGCCAGCATCACGATTAAGCATGGAGATTTTGAATATGCCGCAGATCACCCGCGAATCCCTCATGTCGCTCGAGGCCTACGCCAAGGCCAGGCCAGAGTTTCGCGCCAAGGTCATGGCGCACAAGAAAAACCGCATCGTGCACCTGGGCGAGCACCTCACCCTGGTGTTCGAGGACGAACTCACCATCCGCTACCAGATCCAGGAAATGCTGCGCATCGAAAAGACCTTCGAGGAAGCCGGCATCCTGGACGAGCTGGAAGCCTACGGCCCGCTGGTGCCGGACGGCAGCAACTGGAAGGCGACCATGATGATCGAATACCCGGACGAAGCCGAGCGCCGCGCCATGCTGTCCAGGCTGAAGGGCATCGAGGACCGCGTGTGGGTGCAGGTCATGGACTTCGCCCGCGTTTACGCCATCGCCGACGAGGATCTGGAGCGCGAGAACGAGGAGAAGACCTCTTCCGTGCATTTCCTGCGCTTCGAACTCACGCCCGAGATGGTCAAGGCCGCCAAATCCGGCGCCGCCATCGCCGTGGGCGTCGACCACGAACTGTACACGGCCGAAACCGTCCTGCCGCAGAACGTGCGCGACAGCCTGGCGGGCGACCTTGTGGCATGAGGGGGAAGCAAGATTCAAGATGCAAGATTCAAGTTACAAGTTGAATCTGCTCCTTCCCCCGCTTGGCTGCAATGCGGGGAAGCACCTATACTGAAAAAACGGATGGACGGATGTACCTGATGTCAGGCTGACGGCGCAATGCTGTAGCCGCAATGTCCGGCTTCAATCCGGGCTGAGCAATAGGGGGAAACATGCTGGAATCGGTTTTCACCAGGCAGTTGCAGGCGCGCATCGAGGGCCTGCCGGTTCAAGTCACGCTGTGGAACGGTCTGGAGGCGGGCGATCGGACAGCGCCCAAGGTCAGGCTCAAGATCAAGGAGCCCTCGCTCGTCAAGTCCCTCATCAATCCCTCGCTCGGCAAGCTCGCGCGCGCCTACGTAGAAGGCGGCCTCGACATCGACGGCAATCCGCAGGACATCCTCGCATTTGGCGACCGCCTGTGCGACGGTGATGTCTGCCGTGACAGGAAGGGTTCCGAGTCCTGGAAATGGTGGCGCCACACACGCAGCCGCGACCGCAAAAACATCCAGTACCACTACGACGTCTCCAACGAGTTCTACGGCCTGTGGCTGGACAAGCGGCGCGTGTATTCCTGCGCCTATTTCCGCGATCCCGCCATGACGCTGGAACAGGCCCAGGAAGCCAAGCTCGACCATATCTGCAGGAAGCTCGCCCTCAAACCCGGCGAGCGCTTCCTCGACATCGGCTGCGGCTGGGGCGGGCTCATCCTGTGGGCGGCGGAGAATTACGGCGTCAATGCCGTCGGCATCACGCTCTCCGATAACCAGCACGGGCATGTCAAGGAAGAGATCAGCAAGCGCGGACTCGAAGACCGCGTGGAAGTGCGCCTCATGGACTATCGCGACGTGCCGGAAGCGGGCGGCTACGACAAGATCGCCAGCGTCGGCATGTTCGAGCATGTGGGGCGTGCGCACCTTACCGACTATTTCAAAAAAATAAACAGCCTGCTCAAACCCGGCGGCCTGGTCATGAACCACGGCATCACCTCCGCCTCGCTGACTTCGCGCGGACTGGGCAGCGGTATTTCCGAGTTCATCGACGATTATGTGTTTCCCGGCGGCGAGTTGGAGCACATCTGCGAAGTCATGCGTCACGCCGCGGCCGGCGGGCTGGAATGCCTGGACGCCGAGAACCTGCGCCCGCACTACGGCCGCACCCTGTGGGAATGGGTCAGCCGCCTGGAAGCGCACGACGAAAAAGCGCGCGAGCTCATCGGCGAAAAGAAATACCGCATCTGGCGCATCTACATGGCCGGCTCCGCCTACGCCTTCGACAACGGCTGGCTGGAACTGTGGCAGGTGCTGGCCGGCAAGGCGGTGGCCGGCAGGCAGCCCAACTACCCCTATGCACGCGACTACATCTATGCCGGCAAATGAGCGAAGGACTGCCCTGGCCGAAAGCAGCCATCCCCGCCTGGGCCGGGTATCTCGCCCGGGATGACGGCAGGGGTGTCCGCGCGAGGCAGCGGCGATTGTTCTGAGATAATCAAGGCTCGACCGCAAAGCGGCCCGACAGACGGGCGGATGATGAAAACGGATTTTGCCGACGTGCCGGAACCCCGCGCCAGAATCTTCCTGCTGAGCCACATGCGCGCCTACACCAGCCTGGCGGGGCACATCCTCGGCTCGCATCCGCAGATCGACGGCTATTACGAAATGCACCTCGGCTACGAGGACGCCTCGGCGCCCGTGAGGCAGCGCGAAGCCTTCCTGCAAAGCCATGCGTTCAAGCCCGGCAGCCGATATCTCTTCGACAAGCTGCTGCACAACGACTATCGCCTGCTGCCCGAGCGGCTGGGGCTTGCCGACATCAAGATCCTCGTCAGCCTGGCCGGGCCCGAGCACAGCATCAGGAGCATCGTCCACCTGTTCGCGCAAAAGGGGATAGACGACCCCTACGCCTCCCCGGTCGGGGCCGCGAATTACTACATCGCACGCGTGAACGCCCTGGCCGGGTTCTGCCGCGCTTGCGCCTGGCCCTATTGCTACTTCGACGCCGAACTGTGGCAGTGCGCGCCGGAAAAACTGCTGCCCGAACTGACGGCCTGGCTGGAACTGGAGTTGCCCCTGAGCGAGCGCTACCAGGTATTCAGCCACACCGGCAAGGCCGGCAAGGGTGATTCCTCCCCGCGCATCCTGAGCGGCCGCATCGACAAAACCCGCGCCGATTATTCCCACATCGCCGTTCCGGCCGAGTCCTTGCGCGAAGCGCAGGAAGCCTACCAGGAATGCCGCCGGCAGATCATTGCCGGGGCGAAAGAGGTACTGGCTTTGAATGGCTTGGGTGATTGATCTTGCAGAATCGTGTCTGAGAAAGCACCCTCACCCCAACCCCTCTCCCCGAGGGGGAAGGCTGCGCGCAGCGCCGGATGAGGGCGCAGCCGCCACACGATTCCGTTCCTTAAAACAGGCTGTCCCAAACATCCCGCTCCGCCCGGTATTCCATCAGGGCATCGACGATCTGCGCTTTGCGCTGCGCGCGGTGTGCGGCGGACTGGATCCGATGCCATGCAGCGGAGTGCCCGCCGAAATTGCGCTCGATGTTGTCGATGAAAGCGCGCACCCGGTTCAGCGCGGCCTCCAGCCCGGGCGTATTCAGCCACCAGTGCCCGGCATCGAACACCAGTTCGCGCAATTGCCGGTTGCGCGCCACGACGGCCCCGTGCTTTTGCCGGTACAGCGCCAGCAGCTCGGCCTCCTTCTGCGCGAGTACGGCTTCGATCGCCGCGCGCGCGAAAGGCCGGTTCACGTCCGCGCGCTTCACCAGTTCTTCCGTGGAAAACAGCATCAGGTCGCCGAAGAACTGGCGCTCGAACTCGTCGGACACGTCGATGATTTCCTTGCCCACTTCCACGCCGGGACGGAAGTCGTCGGTGAGCCCCGCCTCGGTGGTGCGCCGGTGCAGGTTGGGCAGGTTGGCACAGGCGAAGCGCGGCCCGATTTCGGCGGCGATGAGCCGCCCCGCGGTGGGGCCGGACATTCTCAACCGCAAGTGCCCGAAGGGGATGACGTATTTCAGCCCGGCGTAATTGACGATGGTGTTGCCGGGGTAGACCGTGCGCGCGGGGCTCAACTGGTTGAAGCCCTTGCCGTAGTCGAACCAGGTCTTTCGCGTGAGGTGCTCGCCGAAAAAAAAGGCGTTCAGCCGTCCGGCAAAATCCCCCAGGCAGGCAGCGTGGTCGTGTCTGCCTTCCAGGCGGCAGGCGTAGTCGAATGTCGCCTGCCTGCCGGCATAGCCGAACAGCCCGGCGAGGTCGTGATAGGCGGCATTTCCGGGCTTTTCCGCCGGGCCGTGGAAGCGGCAGGCATCCTCGCTGCCCAGCGCGGACAGGCGGGCAAAAAAAGCCGTCACGTCGTCGAGGAAGTTGGCTGCCATCACCGAAGGCGACACCGGGGGGTCGCCCACGATCTTGCCGGTCAGCATCAGGGTGTCGCTGCTGCGGAAAATCCGGTCGGCGTAATAAAAATAATTCAGCGCATACACCGCCTCTTCGCCGGCCGGGGTCTGGCGGTTCACGCAAAAATGCTGGTCGCTGTCCACCAGGTAATACAGCGTCCGGTTCTTGTCCCCGGTCAGCTGCAGGCACTTGAGGTAGCTCAGATTGCGGTTGGCCGCCTGGCCCTTGCGATAAAAGCGATCGCGCGGCTGGGTGGTGAGCATGCGTCCCAGCCGTGCGCGCGCATGCGCCGGCAGCGAGTGCAGCAGCTCGTACTGTTCATCCAGGCCGAAGTGATGGATTTGCAGGCCCTTGCGCCGGTATTCCTCCACCAGCTCGATATGGCGGCGGATGTTGCCATCAAAGCGGCTGTCCTCGGCCACCACCACCTTGATCTTGCGCCATACGCTATGGGTACGGCCGCCGTAGTCGTAGAGCCGGCACAATTGGCAGAGGCTTTCCAGGCAGGCGCGCAGATGGGGCGGGCGGTCCGCCACGGGAATGCTGATGATGAAGTCGTGGCGCGCATCGCCGCGCTGCGCGATCAGCGCCTCCTGCTCGCGGAACAGGGCCTGGTAGTCGGCAAGCAGCGCGTGAAAATCCGCCCCTTCCGACCACATGGCTTGTTCCAGCAGGGGATAGCACTGGTCGTAGAGATCGATGAGCGCGTCGGTATCGCGCGATTGCGCCAGCCCTTGCAGCTTGCGGCCAAGCTCAGACAGCCCCGGGATGCTGTCTTGATAGCGCGCGATGCAGTCCGCCAGCTGCGTGGTCACAAGCCCGGACATGCTCGGCTAACGGCGCGAGGAGTAGTTGGGATACGCATCCTGATCAACCATGACCTCGATCAGGTTGATGTCGTGCTCGAAATCCACCCCCGCCAGCTTGTCCAGGTCCTGCGCGTTTTCCACGCGCACGTGGCGGATGCTGAAGGACTTGGCCAAAGCCGCGTAGTCCGGGTTGACGAAATCGCAGTCGATGAAGCGGTCGCGGTAGTGCTGGTGCTGGTTTTTGCGGATCAGGCCCATGGTGTTGTTGTTGAACAGCACGACATTGAGCGGAATCTTGTAGTTGACCGCCGTCATCAGCTCCATGGCGCACATGTGGAAACCGCCGTCGCCGATCATGGCGAAAAGCGGCTGCTTCACCGTGCAGCCGGCGCCGATGGCGGCGGGGATGGCGTGGCCCAGCGAGGACACGCCGGTATTGGGATAGAAGCGGTCCTTGCTCGATACACGGTAGAAGTTCTGCGCGAACACGATGTTGTCGTCGAACATGACCAGGCCCTCGGGAAAGCGCTGTTCCAGCCAGCGGTACAAGGCCCGCACGTGGTCGAACTGCCGGTTGAAAATCGTTTCTCCGGCAGCGTCGGCCCGGGCACGGGCCGCCGCGACGAAGGCGGCGACATCCACCGGCGCTTTCGCCGCCATGCCCTGCGACTCGATGGCCGCTTCCAGCGCGTCGAGATAGGCGCCGAGGTCGGCCTGCACCGCCAAATCGGCGCGGAACACCTTTTCAAGCTGCTGGGCGTTGTTGTCCACCTGGATCAGCTTCTTGCCCGCCAGCAGGTTCTTGTCCCACACGTAGCTGGTGCGCTCGTTGAAGCCGGCGCCCAGCACCAGCACCAGGTCCGCCTCTTCCTGCAAATAACGCCTGGCATAGCCGCCGGAAGTGACGCCCAGGCTGCCCAAGGCCAAAGGCGAGCGCTCGTCCACCGCGCCCTTGGCCTTGAGGCTGCTGGTGACGGGGATGTCGAGGCGCGCGCTGATGCGGCTCAAGGCCGCCTGGCCGCCGGCGCGGATGCAACCGTGGCCGGCGATGATGAGCGGGCGCCGGGCGGCGGCAAGCAGGGCCAGGCTTTGTTCGATGTCCGCCGCCGCCACCACGCGCTCTTTATTCGGGCGCGCAAACGAAACCTGGTCCAGGATCGCGGCATCGACCTCTTCCTTCTGCACGTTGAAGGGGATGCTCAGCACCACCGGGCCGGGGGTGTCGGACAACAGATGCTTGGCCGCCTGGATCAGCACGTTGGGCAGGTAGTCGGTGCGCTCGATCAGCTTGTGGTAGCGGGTGATGCCGGCGAACAAGGCGACCTGGTCCACGCTGCCGCCTTCGCCCGAGCTTTCCTGCAGTCCGCCCTTGCCGAAGATGTGCGTGGGCGCCTCGCCGGTCAAGGCGATCACCGGCAGATGGTCGGCATAGGCGCTGGCAATGGCGGTGACCAGATTGGTCGCACCCGGCCCCGCCGTGGTGATGCAGGCGCCGATGCCGCCGGAAACGCGCGCATGCCCCCCGGCCATGAAGCCCGCGGCCTGCTCGTGCTTGGCCAGCAGCGAGCGGATGGGCGAATCGTAGAGCGCGTCGTATACCGGCAGGATATGCGAACCGGGGATGCCGAAAATGCACCCGACGCCCAGCTTTTCCAGAAAACGGACGAGAACTTCACTGACCGGTATTGTCATCGGCACTTTGCCTGCACATGCGTGTTATTGGTTTAAGGCTGAAGGATAAACCGGGCAGGGGAGGATTAAAACCCGGCGGCACGATCGCCTCCATTGCGAGGGACGTAGTGATGCGGCGATCCATGCAATCAAATATAAAGCCCCCCGCGTCAGAATAGTTGTTGCCCCGATATGATCTTGAACTTGGGGGCGATAAGGAAGAAAGATGGCACGGTACGGAGAAGCATTCTGGAACAGAGCGGTGGCGCGGTTGCTGCCGCCGGAGAGCGCCGAAGTGGGCGTGGTGGCGAAAGTGACGGCCTGGCTGGTTTTGCGAGTGACATGGGCCAGCAGGCAGAAGCCTGACTTGCGCTCGACCGGGCTGACGATGGCTTGCCTGCGCCCCTTGCCGATAAGGGTATCGCCCTCCCAGTGACCGATGCGGCGGCGGCTCTCGAGAGAGAGCGGGCGCTCGGTGATGGCGCGGCGATTCGGAATGCGCCCCCG
>JBFMCR010000019.1:0-65973 GCA_040754425.1 Pseudomonadota bacterium
CCTTGAGCGTGGTGGTGCGTCTGTCCGCGTCAAGGGTTCCCTTCGCCGGGCTCCGCCCGCCCTTGACCCGGCCAGACCCACCCTGCCCGGAGCCCAGTTCACCCACTCGAAATTCAAAAGAGGCAAACTTTTTCTCCCCGCGCATGTTAGTCCCAGGAGAGGGCTCCGCCCGTTTGGTATTCAGTGACGCGCGTTTCGAAAAAGTTTTTCTCCTTCTTGAGGTCGATCATTTCCGCCATCCAGGGGAAGGGGTTGGTGGCGTGGGGGAAGAGTTCGTCCAGGAGCATCATGCTGCGACCCTGTTGGCATGGGTTCTGTCGCCAATGCCCATCAGCAGGTATTCAACGCTGATGTCTTCATCCAGTTCATCCCAGTGCAGACCGGTGCCACCGCCGCTGATCTCGTAGCGGGGAAGCTGTTCCGGCTTTGCATTGAGCAGACGGGGAAAGTAGGCGAGTGGGACTCCCAGCTTGCGACCATCCACCAGGTCAATCCACATCATGCCTTGCTCAAAGCTTACGGATTTAGCCAAAGAACTCATTCCAGGTACTTTCGATGATTTCACGGTTGTCGCGCACAACGCCTGCAAGCTCGGTCAGTTCGTGACCGGACATGCCATAGCTGTCTGCCAGCTTTACTTCAGGCACCAGCCAGAACTTTGCTACAGCCTCACCCTTGGGTATATGGATATGCAAGGGCTCGGGCGGATTGCCTTCGTTCGAATAGAAGAACAGCTTGTAGCGCAGTACGACTGGCATCGTCAACCACCCGGCAAATCGCTCAATCCCAGCTCAACGCCCCACCCGTCTGATACTCGGTCACTCTCGTCTCGAAGAAGTTCTTCTCCTTCTTGAGGTCGATCATTTCCGCCATCCAGGGGAAGGGGTTGGTGGCGTGGGGACTCACGCTGCCCTCGGCAGGGCGAGCTGGAACCGGCCTTCAACGATGCCGCGCACAGTAATGTCTTCGTCCAGCTCATCCCAGCGCAGGGCGTAGCCGTCGAGGCGCAGCGTCACTTTTTTCAATTGTTCGTCGCTCGCCTGGCTGAGGATTTTGAACCGGTCGGCGGGGAAGCCGATCTGGCGGCCATCGGTCAGTTCGATGAAGACTCTTCGCCCTTCTACCCAGACGCGGGAGGCCAGTGCTTCAGTTTCCATCGCCGTGGTACTCATAATATTTCTCCAGGAGTTGTATCTGATGCTCGTACACCAACCGTTCGATCTTGCGCACCTGCGCGGGCGCGACGCCTCGGCTTCTGGCCAGGGTGATGGGGTCCAGCCAGAATTTGCATTCGCCGTCGCCGGTGTCAACGTGGATGTGCGGCGGCGAGGACTTCCCCGCCCTGGGGCGGGGCTAGGGGTGGGGACCGCAGTCCACCCGGCAGGGCGGAAGGGTGTTCTTGATGACATTGGCACCCACTCATTTTTCAAAAGAGCCAAGAAGTTTTTAGCTCCGGCCGCCCGGTGCATGTGCACCGGGCTTGACTTGCTGCGCAAGTCAGCCTGCACTGAAAACTTTTTCTCCCCGCGCATGTTAGTCCCAGGAGAGGGCTCCGCCCGTCTGGTATTCGGTTACGCGCGTTTCGAAAAAGTTTTTCTCCTTCTTGAGGTCGATCATTTCCGCCATCCAGGGGAAGGGGTTGGTGGCGTGGGGGAAGAGTTCGTCCAGGCCGATCTGCTGGCAGCGGCGGTTGGCGATGAAGCGCAGGTATTCCTTGAATTGGCTGGCGTTCAGCCCGAGCACGCCGCGCGGCATGGTGTCTTCGGCGTAGCGGTATTCCAGTTCGACGCCCTTCTGGAACAGCGCCTTGAGTTCTTCCTTGAACTCGCTGGTCCACAGGTGGGGGTTTTCCAGCTTGATGGTGTTGATGAGGTCGATGCCGAAGTTGCAGTGCATGGATTCGTCGCGCAGGATGTACTGGTACTGCTCGGCAGCGCCGGTCATCTTGTTCTGGCGACCCAGGGCCAGGATTTGCACGAAGCCGACGTAGAAGAACAGGCCTTCCATGATGCAGGCGAACACGATCAGCGACTTCAGCAATTTTTGATCGGCCTCGGGGGTGCCGGTCTTGAAGTTGGGGTTGGTCAGCGTGTCGATGAAGGGGATGAGGAACTCGTCCTTGTCGCGGATGGACTGCACTTCGTGATAGGCGTTGAAGATTTCGCCTTCGTCGAGCCCTAAGCTTTCCACGATGTACTGGTAGGCGTGGGTGTGGATGGCTTCCTCGAAGGCCTGGCGCAAAAGATATTGCCGGCACTCGGGCGCGGTGATGTGGCGGTAGGTACCGAGCACGATGTTGTTGGCGGCGAGCGAGTCGGCGGTGACGAAGAAGCCGAGGTTGCGCTTGACCACGCGACGCTCGTCCTCAGAGAGCGCATTGGGGTCCTTCCACTGGCTGATGTCGCGGCTCATGTTGATTTCCTGCGGCATCCAGTGGTTGGCGCAGCCGGCCAGGTATTTTTCCCAGGCCCACTTGTACTTGAAGGGCACGAGCTGGTTGACGTCGGTGGCGCCGTTGATGACGCGCTTGTCCGCGGCCTGCACGCGGCGGAACTGCGCCTGATTGTTTGCGTTCGCAAACTGCGGGGCGGGCGCGTCGGCCTGCGCGGTTTTCAGCAGCGAGGCGGGAATGGGCGGGGCACCGGCGCCGCTTCCAATGGCGGGCTGCAGGGCAGGGGTGGCGGTACGGTCGTCTTCAAAGCTCAGCATATTTTTACCTCCTCATATGGGCCTGACGGGTCAGGCGGTGTTGATTCCATTTGCGCCCTCTCCCTTGGGGAGAGGGTTGGGGTGAGGGCGGAATCGTTGTATCGATGAGCCACTCTCATTGCCCGAATACTGCTTGGCCGGGGGTAGCTCGGCCTACTGCTGTTGGAGTTGAGGGGCTGGTTAATTTCTCAACCACTTCCCCCTCACCCCCACCCCTCCCTTGCGGGGCGCGTTCCGGCTCGCACGCCGGAACCGCTCGACGGGCGCGGAGCATGCTCCGCGAAACCCCCGTCTCGCCCCCGAGGGAGAGGGGCTTTTGTTACTGACAGGCCTCGCACTCTTCGAAGCCGGGGTCGCCGGGGCGCAGGGTGCAGGCCTTGCCGGCGATTTCCGGTTCCGGGAGCTTGGGCGCCGCGCCCATCGCGCCCATGCCGCCGCTGGCGGACACGGCATTGAGCTCGCCGCCGCGGCCGGTGGATTTCTCGGCACTGGTGGCACCCAGGGTGCGCAGGTAGTAGGTGGTCTTGAGGCCGCGCAGCCAGGCGAGCTTGTAGGTCTCGTCCAGTTTTTTGCCCGAGGCGCCGGCCATGTAGATGTTGAGGCTCTGCGCCTGGTCGATCCATTTCTGGCGGCGCGCGGCGCATTCGACCAGCCACTGCGGCTCGACTTCGAAGGCGGTGGCATACAGCGCGCGGATGTCGGCGGGGATGCGGTCGATCTTGGCGAGCGAGCCGTCAAAGTACTTGATGTCGGCGACCATGACTTCGTCCCACAGGTTGAGCTTTTTCAGGTCGGCCACCAGATACTTGTTGCTGATGGTGAACTCGCCCGAGAGGTTCGACTTCACGTACATGTTCTGGAAGGTGGGCTCGATGGAAGCACTCACGCCGACGATGTTGGCGATGGTGGCAGTGGGGGCGATGGCCAGGCAGTTGGAGTTGCGCATGCCGTGCTGGGCGATTCTTTGGCGCAGGGCGTCCCAGTCCATGGTGGCGGAGGTGTCGCATTCCAGGTAGCCGCCGCGCTGCTCGGCGAGCAGTTTGATGGAGTCGTGCGGCAGGATGCCCCGGCTCCACAGCGAGCCGTCAAAGCTGGAGTAGCGGCCGCGTTCCTGCGCCAACTCGGTGGAGGCCCAGTAGGCGTAGTAGGCCACGGCTTCCATGGAGCGGTCGGCGAACTCGACGGCTTCGTTGGAGGCGTAGGGCACGCGCAGTTCCTGCAGCGCGTCCTGGAAGCCCATGATGCCCAAGCCCACGGGACGGTGCTTGAGGTTGGAGTTGCGCGCCTTGCCGACGGCGTAGTAGTTCACGTCCACCACGTTGTCGAGCATGCGCATGGCGGTGCGGATGGTGGACTTCAGCTTGTCCAGGTCGAGCACGCCGTTACGCAGATGATTGACCAGGTTGACCGAGCCGAGGTTGCACACGGCGATTTCGGTGTCGCTGGTATTGAGCGTGATCTCGGTGCAGAGGTTGGAGCTGTGCACCACGCCGACGTGCTGCTGCGGGCTCCTGATGTTGCACGGGTCCTTGAAGGTGATCCAGGGATGGCCGGTCTCGAACAGCATACTCAACATTTTCCGCCACAGGTTGACGGCGGGGATGCGCTTGAAATGCTTGATCTCGCCCATGTCCGCCTTCTGCTCATAGCGGGTGTAGGCCTCCTCGAAGGCCTTGCCATATTTATCATGCAAATCGGGGCAGTCGTTGGGGCTGAACAGGGTCCACTCGCCGCCTTCCATCACGCGCTTCATGAACAGGTCGGGGATCCAGTTCGCGGTGTTCATGTCGTGGGTGCGGCGGCGGTCGTCGCCGGTGTTCTTCCTGAGCTCGAGGAATTCCTCGATGTCCATGTGCCAGGTTTCGAGGTAGGCGCAGACAGCACCTTTTCTTTTGCCGCCCTGGTTCACCGCCACGGCGGTGTCGTTGACCACTTTGAGGAAGGGCACCACACCCTGCGACTTGCCGTTGGTGCCCTTGATGCGGCTGCCCAGGGCGCGGATCGGGGTCCAGTCGTTGCCCAAGCCGCCGGCGTATTTCTGCAGCAGGGCGTTTTCCTTGATGGCCTGGTAGATGCCGTCGAGGTCGTCGGACACGGTGGTGAGGTAGCAGGACGACAGCTGGCTGTGGCGCGTGCCGGAGTTGAACAGCGTGGGCGTGGACGACATGAAGTCGAAGTTGGACAGCACGTTGTAGAACTCGATGGCGCGCGCTTCGCGGTCGACTTCGTTGAGCGCCAGGCCCATGGCCACGCGCATGAAGAAGGCCTGCGGCAGCTCGATGCGCTTGTCCTCGATGTGCAGGAAGTAGCGGTCGTACAGGGTCTGCAGGCCGAGGTAGCCGAATTTGAGGTCGCGCGAGGCGTCGAGCGCCTGGCCCAGGCGGGCGAGGTCGTACTGGCCGAGGCGCTCGTCCAGCAGCTCGGCCTCGATGCCTTTCTTGATGTAGGCGTTGAAGTAGGACGCATATTCCTCGCCCATCTGTTCCTGCGATACGGCATGGCCCAGCACTTCGTGGCGGATGGAATTCAGCAGCAGGCGCGCGGTGACGAAGCTGTAGGCGGGGTCCTGCTCGATGCCGGAACGGGCGGCGAGGATGAGGGCCTTCTCGACTTCTTCCATGGACACGCCGTCGTAGAGGTCGCGCACCACGGTCTGCAGGATGGGCTCGGCCTTCACTTCGTCGCCCAGGCCCTCGCAGGCGGCCTGGATGGTGGCGGCGAGCTTGGCGAGGTCGAGCGGTTTCTTCTGGCCGTCTTCCACCACGTGGATGACCTGCTCGGGCACGCCGGCGGCCTTCTTGGCGGCCTTTTCGGCGGCGCGCTCGGCGTTGCGTTTTTCCCGATACAGCACGTAGGCGCGGGCGACTTCGTGTTCGCCGGAGCGCATGAGGGACAGCTCGACCTGATCCTGCACATCTTCAATGTGGAAGGTGCCGCCGGCCGGCTGGCGGCGGATGAGGGCGGCCACCACCTGCTGGGTGAGCTGCTCCACCAGTTCGCGGATGCGCGCCGAAGCCGCGGCCTGCCCGCCCTGCACCGCGATGAAGGCCTTGGTCATGGCGATGGCGATCTTGGACGGCTCGAAGCTCACCACCGCGCCGTTGCGCCGGATCAGCTTGTAGTCGGCGTAGGGGCTCTCGGCAGCCGGGCTGTCCGGGGTGTCGGCGGCGGCGTGGTGAACGGCGGGCTCGGTGGCGGTTTGCAACATATCCTCTCCTTACTGTGTCGGTCTGGACCTGGAATGAATGGGGTCTTGCAGTCTTTTCCAAGTACTCTCCACCGGTTGTCCACAAGTTTATTCACAACATGTTGTGGTGTGGGTGGGAGCTGAATACAAATTCTAGTGGGCAAGAAAAGACTGTCAACTGGGTTTGGAAAAAAAATCGATAGGGGGCAAAAAGTTCTTGTTGGGCAGGCGCCAAATCAAGGGATAGCGGGGGGGCGCCGCCTAAAAATTGCGCATGCCCACGCATTTGCTGGGCTGGCGGGCAGAAACGGCCGCACAGGCCAGCAAAACCGTTTTGTTCAGTAAAACCGTATTTTCTTATCCAGCTCCGGCAGGGCAGGGGTTAGCGCCGTTCGCTGATTAAGACGCAGGCAGTCGGCTGGCTGGGAGCATCTGGTTGCGAGTCGTTTCAGATGCTGGTTTCCCGCGGAGAGGGAACGGACACGGCTGCTGCTGCGTTCATGATTCGGGTTGGCGCAGTCGCCATGTCCGTTAGCTCCGGATGCCTGGACGATGAAGGCATGGCCATGACGTCACAAAGGTTTCCGCTATCATGTAGCTATCGATGAGAAACGTAAGTTCTTGAGTAACTTCACTCCCCGGCAAGCGGGGGAGGCGTGTCGGGTTCATTCGTTTCGAATCAATAAACCATCGCCCGCGAGAATTGATGAAAAACACCGCCGTACTGTTGCTGTCCTGTCCCGACCAGAAGGGGCTGGTCGCGGCCATCGCCAATTTCCTGCTCACCTACAATGCCAACATTCTGCACGCCGACCAGCACCAGGATGCCGAGTTCAGGCTGTTTCTGATGCGGGTGGAATGGGAACTGCGCGACTTCAGCCTGCCGCTGGAGGACTTCGCTGCGGCGTTTGCGCCCATCGCCGAGAAATACCGGATGAGCTGGCGCCTGGCCGAGTCGGCGAGGAAACCGCGCATGGCGATCTTCGTGTCCAGGTTCGACCACTGCCTGGCCGACTTGCTGTACCGCTACCAGAGCGGCGAGTTGCACTGCGAAATCCCCATCATCCTCAGCAACCACGAGGACACGCGCTGGCTGGCCGAGACCTACCGCGTGCCCTACCAGTACATCGCGGTGAGCAAGGACGCCAAGGACGAGGCGGAGCACATGCAGATGGCCATCCTGCACCGCGAGCAGGTGGATTTCATCGTGCTGGCGCGTTACATGCAGGTGCTCTCGCCGCGTTTTTTGCAGCACTATGAAAACCGCATCATCAACATCCACCATTCCTTTCTGCCGGCGTTCAACGGCGCCAAACCCTATCACCGCGCCTTCGAGCGCGGGGTCAAGCTGATCGGCGCAACCAGCCACTATGTGACCGAGGTGCTCGACGACGGGCCCATCATCGAGCAGGACGTGGTGCGCATTTCCCACCGCGACGCGATCGAGGACCTGATCCAGAAGGGTGCCGACCTGGAAAAGATCGTGCTGTCGCGCGCAGTGAAGTGGCACATCGACAACCGCGTGCTGGTGTATGCCAACAAGACCGTCGTGTTCGACTGAACACGATGGTCTGCTGCGCGAACACATGGCGGTGTCGTCCGCTACCGGAAGGCGATGGACGAGGGTATTTTCTGCGCCGTGTTCGACCGACAGGCGCGTCCCGGCCGGCGGCGCCCGGGCGGGGTTTCAGGGACGGGTTTCAGGAATTGGCGGGATTGCCGAGCGGCTTGCCGGCGCGCTGGAACAGGCCGCGGATGCGGCCGAGCAGTCCGGGGTCGACTTCCTGTTTCGGCGCCTCCACCTTGTGGCGCAGCGCGATCTCGGGGCGGCTCTGGATTTCGCGGGAGCGGTCGATGCCGGACTGGATGCCGCGCAGGGTGATGACCTTGCGCATCGGCTTGGGCAGCACGCGGTGCACCTGGCCCTGGTTGATCAGGCCCACGAGTTCGCCGGTGTCCCAGTGGGAAGTCAGCACGATGGTGACGATGTGCGGCTTGAAGCGCTTGAGCGTCTTCAGGAACGGGGTCATGTCCTCGTTGCCGACACGGACTTCGGACACCACGACGGAGATGTTCTTCTCCTCGAGCACGGCCATGGCGGCGCCGAGGTTGGTGGCCCATTCCAGACTGAAGTTTGCCGGCAGGCTTTCCTTGATCAGCGCGGTCAGTTCGGACGCGGTCTCCCAGCTGTCGTCGATGAGCAGCACGCCCATGGATTCGTCGGCCGCCGGCTGGGCATGCGCGGGCGAGGCCGACTGTTCGAGCCTGAGGGCGATTTCGGTGGCCTCGCCGATGATGGCGCGGATGTCGTCGGCGTTCCAGGGCTTGTTGATGTAGCGGAACACTTCGCCGTCGTTGATCGAGCCGACGATGGCTTCGATGTCGGAATAGCCGGTGAGCAGCAGGCGCATGGTGTCGGGCGCGATTTCGCGCGCCTGGCGCAGCAGGTCGACGCCGGCCATGAGGGGCATGCGCTGGTCGCTGATGAGGGCGTGCACCTTTTCGCGCTTGAGGATTTCCAGCGCCTCGTTGCCGTCGGTGGTGACCAGCACGCGGTAGTTGGCCGCAAACAGCATGCGCAGCGAGCGCAGTATTCTTTCTTCGTCGTCCACGAACAGCAGGGTCGGCTTGGCGACGGCCGCATCGGTCGGTGCGGGATTGGGCGCCTGGATTGAGGGATTCATGTCTTGCCTTTCAGTTCAGCGTTGGACTGATCGGCAGGCTGACGCAGAACGCCGTGCCCTTGCCGACTTCGGATTTGACCCGGATGTGGCCCTTGTGGTCCTTGATGATGCCGTAGACGATGGAAAGTCCCAGCCCGGTGCCCTGGCCCACGGGCTTGGTCGTGAAGAAGGGGTCGTAAATCTTCTTGAGGTTTTCCTCCGGAATGCCCTTGCCGTTGTCCTGCACGATCGCGTGGACGAAGCGCTCGTCGGCGAGGGTTTTGACCGTGATGCGCCCGAAATCCTCTATGGCGTGGGCGGCGTTGGTCAGCAGGTTGAGGAAGACCTGGTTGATCTGCGAGGGCGAGCATCTCACCTTGGGCAGCACGCCGAATTCGCGCACCACCTCGGCCTTGTGCTTGATGACGTTGTGGCCGATGCGCAGCGCCGATTCGATGCAGTGGTTGATGTCGACCTCGTCCACCGCCGCGCGGTCTAAGCGGCTGAAGTCCTTGAGGCTGACGACGATTTCCGAGATTTGCTGAATGCCGTACAGGCTGTCGGAGAACAGGCCGGCCATGTCCTCCCTCGAGAAGAGTTCGTTGATTTCCCGGCGCAGGCCCATCAGATCTGCCAGATGTTCGTTCAGCACGCCTTCGTCGGTATCGGGCGACTGGATCATGCTAAGCAGCATGTCGTAGCCTGCGGTCAGTTCCTCCAGCTTGAGATAGGCGTCACGCGCGATTTCCAGGTTGCTCTTGACGTAGCCGAGCGGCGTGTTGATCTCGTGCGCCACGCCCGCCACCATCTGGCCCAGCGATGCCATTTTTTCCGACTGTATCAGTTGGGCTTGCGAGGCCTTGAGTTTTTCAAATGCCTGCGCCAGTGAATGGTTCTGGGCAAACAGCCTGTTTTCCAGGGCGCGGATCAGGTCGATCACCGATCCCACGCCGTGGTAGCCCTCCTCGCTGGTGACGATGAAGTCCTCGGTGATGGGAAAGCTGATGTTGCGCGTGATGTATTGGCTCGCCTCTTCCACGGGCTGGTCGATGGAGACGATCAGCGGCGCGGTGTTCATGATCTCCCTTATCGGCTTGTTGCCGTAGAGTTCGCGCCCGAAGCGCGTCATGAAAATCTGCTGTACCTGGTTGCGGCTGATGCTGCCCACGGGTTGGCCGTCGCTGACGATCGGCAGGGAGAGGAGCCGGTCATAGCTTTTGTCGAGGAAGATGTCGCCTACCTCGGCTATCTTGAAGTGCGGGTTCAAGGGCTCGACGTTGACGCACAGTTCGGAAATGCTTTTCATCGGGAGTGGGTGCGCATCGAATTTTCTTCATCATAGGGAGCTAATATTTCAGAGAAATGAAGCTTGGCGGCTGGACTGTGCCGCCGGTTGGCCTAATATGCATGTGATATGTATGTGTATCCTGAACCGCGGTTTGGGGATGCGGGTTTTGCGAAACGGGCTCAATAACAACAATATCCACAAGACATGTCATTTTCGATCAAGGGATATTTGACGCAGGCTGTTCACCGCACCGATGCGGCCTTTCGCCTCGTGTTCGCCGACGGCGACAGTTGTGATGTCGGCGGGCGGGCGCCCGACTTCACCCTCGTTTTCCATAATCGCCGCCCCGAGCGGCGCGTGCTGCTGTTCGGCCACGTCGGACTGCTGGAATCCTATTTCTGCGGCGACCTCGACATCGAGGGCAGCCTGCAGCTGGCCTTTCGCGCCGGCATGGACATGGGGCTGGACGGGCCGCCTTCTGGTCTTTTGCGGGTGCGCAACGCCTGGCACGAGCTGCGCTTCGGCAATGCCAGCATCGCCCGGGCCAAGGCCAATGCGCGCTTCCACTACGGCCTCGGCGCCGGCTTCTACAGCCTGTGGCTGGACCTGCCGGCGATGATGTACACCTGCGCCTACTGGAAGGAAGGCACGCAGACGCTGGAAGAAGCGCAGAAGAACAAGATGGACCATGTGGCGAGGAAGATTCTGCTCAAGCCGGGCGAGACCTTCGTCGACATCGGCTGCGGCTTCGGCGGCTTCATGTTCCACGCGCTGGAGCATTACGGCGCGTTCGGCACCGGCATCAACACCACCACCGAGCAGGTGGACTGGCTCAGGCAGGAAATCGCGCGGCGCGGCCTGTCCGACAAATTGAGCGTGGTCGAGGCGGACTTTCGCGAAATCCCCGGCCGGTACGACAAGGTGGTGTCGATCGGCGTGCTGGAACATGCCGGCCGCGACCAATTGTTCGACGTGGTGCGCGCGCATGCCAATGCCCTGAAGCCCGGCGGCCTGGGCATGCTGCATTTCATCGGCCATCTGGGCGTGTTCGACACCGAGTTCTACATCCGCAAGCATATCTTCCCCGGCGGCTGGATTCCCAGCCTGGCGCAGACCATCGAGGCCATGGAGTCCTGCGGGCTGGAAGTGGTCGACATAGAGAACCTGCGCCGCCATTACGCGCCGACCCTGGATGCGTGGGCGACGCGTTTCGACGAAAACTGGGAAAGGATCCACGCCCTCGACCCGACAAAATTCGACGAATATTTCCGCCGCAAGTGGCGCACCTATTTGTGGTCCTGCGCCGAAATGTTCCGCTCGCCCAACAGCCGCACGCATTTGTTCCAGATCGTGTTCAGCAAGGGCAACATCAACAAGGACAACTACCCCATGAGCCGGGGGTTTCTGTATTCGTAAAGGAAAGGCCGGCCACAAAGAACACAGAGAGTTCCTCGCGGAATCAAGGACACTGCCAGGCGGGTGCGTCACTGCCATGCCGGAGATTCCTCGTTTTTCCTCTGTGAACTCTGTGTCCTCTGTGGCTTGAATCGGAGGTTCCATGAATCACGCAGACAAAATCCGCCGGCTGAAGGAGCAGATCGAAGCCGCGGCCGGCAACGCCCCGCTTGGTCTTTCCAAGGACACCTCCAATCTCTTCCGCGACCGCAAGGAAACGCCCAAGCACAAACTCGACGTGCGCGCCTTCAACGAGGTATTGGCGGTCAACGCCGAGGAACGCTGGGTCGAGGCGGAAGGCATGACGCCCTACGTCAGGCTGGTCGACGCCATGCTGGAAAAAGGCGTGATGCCGGCGGTGGTGCCGCAGCTCAAATCCATCACCATCGGCGGCGCGGCGGCGGGCGTGGGCATCGAGGCGACTTCGTTCAGATATGGCCTGGTGCACGAAACCCTGCAGGAACTGGAAATCCTGCTGCCGGACGGCCGGATCGTGACGGCCGCGCCCGACAACGAGCACAGCGACCTCTTCTACGGCTTTCCCAATTCCTACGGCACGTTGGGCTACGCGCTGAAACTCAAGGCCCTGGCCGTGCCGGTGAAACCCTATGTCGAAGTGCATCACGCGCATTTCGGCGACGCGGCAGAATTTTTCAAGGCCATCGAAACCGCCTGCGCAGGCGACGCCGATTTCGTCGACGGCGTGGTGTTCGGCGCGCGCGAGTTCGTGCTGAGCCAGGCGCGCTTCAGGGACAGCGCGCCCTATGCCAGCGACTACACCTACAAGAACATTTATTACCGCAGCCTGCGCAGCCGCGAGCTCGATTATCTGACCACGCGCGACTATATCTGGCGCTGGGACACCGACTGGTTCTGGTGCTCGAAGAACCTGGGCGCGCAGAATCCGCTCATTCGCCGCCTGCTCGGGCGCAAGCGCCTGAACTCGGTCTTCTACACGAAGATGATGCGCTTCAACAGCAGGTGGGGATTGACCCGCCGCCTCGACAGGCTTTTGGGCCTGCACCGCGAATCGGTGATCCAGGACGTGGACATCCCGATAAGAAACGCCGCGGCCTTCCTCGATTTCTTCCAGCGCGAGATCGGCATCCTGCCGATCTGGGTCTGCCCGGTCAGGCCGTATCGCAAGGAAGCGCACTTCACCCTGTTCCCGATGCGTGACGAGCTGTATCTCAACTTCGGCTTCTGGGACGTGGTGCGCAGGCGCCATGCCTTCGAGCCCGGCCGCCACAATCGCCTGGTCGAGGACAAGGTGAACGAACTCGGCGGCATCAAGTCGCTGTATTCGGATTCCTTTTTCGACGAAGAGACGTTCTGGCACATCTACGACGGCGAAGCCTATCGCGCGCTCAAGAATAAATACGATGCCCGGGGACGGGCCAAGAACCTCTACCAGAAGTGCGTGCTGCGACAATAAGGATTCCGGCAGGGTTGTTGATGGGAGGCCAAGGAATTCCTGAAAAGGCGTAGCGAGCAAGCCCGAGTGCAAGAAGCCACGCTGCGAACGACGAGACATATCAATTAGACAGGTAAGGAGTGTGCGAGCACTTGAGGCCGCAATCGTGGTGCGCAGTAACTTTTGCAGAGGTTCCCTAAATTCTGGGCATCGGGCTCCCTCCCATCTTGCAGGGCTGGGGCAAATCCTCGAAACCCGATTCGCCCGGCATTTACCCCCCATCCCCCCGGCGAGCGGGAAGGGAGCGCCAAGTTCATTCGTTTCGGATCAGTAAGTCACGGGCTCTTTTCTTTCAGCCCGGCCACCCATCCAGGCAGAGCTTCCTCCGGCATGGGCTGCGACCACAGGAAGCCCTGGAAACCGTCGCAGCCCATCGTGGCCAGCGCATCATGCTGTCCCGTGTTTTCCACGCCTTCGGCGACGACGTCCATGCCCATGGCGTGGCCGATGGCGATGATGGATTCGATGAATACATCCGGTGTCTGCGCGGCGGCGGTCTGCACGAAGGAGCGGTCGATTTTCAGTTCGTCCAGCGGCAGTTTCTTAAGGTAGGAAAGCGAGGAATAGCCAGTGCCGAAATCGTCCAGCGCAAGACGCAGGCCCAGGGCCTTCAGTTCTTGCATCTTCTGGACAGCATCCTCGATGTCATAGAACAGCGCTGACTCGGTGATCTCGATGGTGAGACGGGCGGGATTGATGCCGCTTTGCGCCAGATGCTTTGCGACCTCGTCGACGAAGTCATCGCGCACGAACTGCCAGCTGCTGACATTGACCGACAGCGTCAGCGCCTGCGTGGCGGCCGATTTCTCCCAGGATTTGAGACGGGTGCAGGCGCGGGCCAGCACCCACTGGCCGACGGGATGGATGAGGCCGGTTTCCTCGGCCACGGAAATGAAACTGCCCGGTGCGAACAGTTCCCCGTCCGGGTGCTGACGGCAGCGCAGCAGTGCCTCTGCGCCGGTGATCCGGCCGTTGGCGTCCACTTGCGGTTGCAGATGCAGTACCAGGCCGTCGTGCGCCAGGGCATGGCGCAGGGCGGTTTCCACTTCCAGGCGCTCTCTGACCTTTTCCTGCATGTCCGCCAGGAAGAACCGGATGCCGCCGCGTCCATGCGACTTGGCGCGGTAGAGCGCGATGTCGGCGTGGCGCAGGATTTCGTGCTCATCGTCGCCGGCCTGCGGGAACAGCGCCACGCCGACGCTGGCATTCACGCTGAGCGACTGCTCGTCCACGACGATGGGCTTGCGCAGCGAGGCCACGATGCTTTCCGCCAGGCGTCCGGCATGGCCGGCGGCGGTGGCGATGTCGGCGGAAATTTCTGGCGCCAGCAGCACGAACTCGTCGCCGCCCAGTCGCGCGACGAAGGCATCATTGCCGGCGGCGCGCATGAGACGCTTTGCCACCTCGCACAGCACACGGTCGCCGATCTGGTGGCTCAGGGCGTCGTTGATGGTTTTAAAGTGATCGAGGTCGATCAGCAGCATGGCGCTTTGCCGTCCCGACTTCCTGCCGCGTTCCAGCAGTCCGGCCAGGTATTCGTGCAGGGCCGCGCGGTTTGCCAGCCCCGTCAGGTAATCCCGGTAGGCAATCTCGCGGATGCGCTCCTCGGCGCGCAGGCGCTGGAGTTCCGCCGCCGCGCGCGCGGCGAAGATTTCCAGAATCTCGCGCATGTTGCCGGTATGCACCAGCGCTCGCCGGCTCATCACCACGAGGATGCCGATGGCCCGGCCCTGCGTGTCGAACAGCGGGGTGCCGATGTAGCCCTCGCAGCCCATGTCCGCGAGCAGCCGGTCCTTGGGAAACAGGTGTCGTACCTCGTTCGGGTAGACGCAGGTGCCCTGTTCCATCACGTTCGCGCAGGGCGTGCCGTCGAGCGTGTAGCTGAAATTGTCGGCGATGGCGCCGAGGGCATGTACCGCCCTCGAACGCATCACCCCGAGGTCATGCTCGTCGAGTACGCCCACGAAGGCGTAATCGGCCTCGAACAGCCCCGCCAGGTGGGCGACCAGATTGTGGAAGAAATCCTCGCCGGTAAGGGCGGAAACGCCGGTGGCGATGTCGCGGATGGCGTCCTCCGATCGTTTGCGCTCGGTGATGTCCTCGTGCATCAGGATCACCTCGCTCACGCGCTGCGCTTCGTCCTTGATGGGATAGATGAAGGCGCGCACCCAGCGGTCGCGGAAGGGGCCGTCGGGCAGCTCGGCGCTTTCCCGCGGGTTGTAGACGATCGGCGGCAGTTCCTGGAATTCGCCGGCGAAGCCGCGCTGCACATAGGTCAGGACGCCCTTCTCGGCGAGCTGGTGGTCCTGAAGGATGTTGTAATCGGCCAGTGCTGACCCCGGCATCCTCCACAGTTCCTCCCATGCGCGGTTGACCTGCACCGTGCGGCCGTCCGGCGCCAGCACCTGAATGCTGAACGGCGACTGCTCCACCAGCGAACGGAAGCGGTGTTCCGAGGCTTCGATCTTTTTCGCGCCCCGGCGCAGTTCCTGGCTCAAAGACCAGTCCATCAGCAGCACCAGGGCGATGAAGCCGAACTCGGCAGTATGCACGAAGTCCAGATGAGCAAAATTCACCACATGGTTGAAAAGGGCGAAGGCGAAGAACACCGCGAGCGCCAGGCCCAGCGACCTGGCGCGCTGCGGACGGTCGCCGCGCCGGTACTGGCGTGCGCAGACATAGCCGGAATAGGCGAAACTCGACGCGAAGAGCAAAAGCCCAAGGTAGAACCAGATGGTGGGCTGTTGCGGGCGCAGGTGCGTGACCGTTTCGCCCCAGGGCAGGACGATGCGCTGAATCTCGGGCAGTTGCGCGTAGAAGACTCCGTAGGGTTGGGCCAGGTTGGCTGCCACCAGCAGTGCCGCGTACGCGCCGAAGGTGACGAGCACCGCGCGCCGCGCGCCGCCCACGTAGGCGTCGACGAACCACGGCAGGGCGCCGAGGATAATGACGACGGCGACGGTTTCCGCTTGCCGCATGGCAACCAGCTCTTGCGGAGTGTCGGCGCGGTACGCGCCGAGCTTGGTCAGCACATAGGCCGAGACCGCCAGGCACAAGAAGCCGAACAGCAGATGCATGCGCTGAGGTGGCTTGCGCCAGCCCATCCATGCGTGGTGCAGGGCGGCGTACAGGCTCAGGCCGGACAGGATGGCCAGGCTGGTGGTGAAAATCTCGTTCACGTTTTCCTTTAGTACTGTAGTCGCAATGACCGAGCGTGGCCTTTCTCGCGTACGCATGTTCAGCATAAGCAAACCAGATGTCATTTCAAGCGCCCTTCCCCAGGCGGGTTGGGGGCGGGCTTCAGGACCGGGATTGGCGGCAGCGCGCCCAGTCGAAATGCGGGCCGGGGTCGGTCTTGCGGCCGGGGGCGATGTCGGAGTGTCCGACGATATCCGTGATGGGGTAGGTGTTTTTGAGCAATTCGGTGAGTTTGCCCAGCCTGTCGTACTGCGCCTCGGTGAAAGGCCGGTCATCCGTGCCTTCCAGTTCGATGCCGATGGAAAAGTCGTTGCAGCGCTCGCGCCCGCACCAGCAGGAGGCGCCGGCGTGCCAGGCGCGCATCCCGCAGGGCACGAACTGGATCAGTTCGCCGTCGCGTCGGATGAAGAAGTGAGCAGACACTTTCAAGCCGCGTATGCCCTGGTAATAGGGGTGTGCGTCCCAGTCGAGTCGATTGGTGAAAAGTTCTTCCACGGCGGCGCCGCCGAACTCGCCCGGCGGCAGGCTGATGTTGTGGATGACGATGAGCGACGGCGCCTCGTCGCCGGGACGCGCGTCGCAGTTGGGCGAGGGCAGTTTCCGCGCCTCGTCGAGCCAGCCGCGTTCGTCGAATTTCATCAGGGCTCCTCGTGCGCGGGTTCGCGCAGCAGTTTTTCCAGCGCCGCGCGCATCGGCAGGGGGGCGGCCTCGGCCGACAGCGACGCGTGGTAGCGGCCGTCGACGAACACGAACAGGCTGGGCAGGTGGAACACCTCGAAGGCGTGCGCGAGGGCAGTGCTTTTCTGGACGTCGACCTTGTACAGGCGGCTGGCCTTTTCACCCAGCCAAGCGGGCAGCTGTTTTTCCAGCTGCCTGCAGGCGCCGCAGTCCGGCCCCGAGAACATGACCACGGACACGCCGGGTGAGGCGGCAAGGCGCGGGTGGAAGTCGAATTCGTTCAGTTCGTCGAAATGCATGCGGCAAACATAACGGCAAGCCGGCGGGCGGGCAAGGCTGATAGAATCGCTGCCACAAAATTTTTCCAGGGCTGCGCCATGTTGCTGTTTTTCGAAATTCTCGGTTTCCTCATCCTCATCCTGGTGGCGGCGGAAGTGTTCGTCAACGCGCTCGAGCACCTGGGCGAGAAGCTCAAGATTTCCGAGGGCGTAACCGGCTCGCTGTTCGCGGCGGTCGGCACCGCGCTGCCCGAGACCATGGTGCCGCTCCTTGCGATCTTTGCCGGCGGTGCCGATACCGCAGTCAACGAGGAGATCGGCGTCGGCGCCATCCTCGGCGCGCCGCTCATGCTGTCCACGCTGTCGCTGTTCCTGATGGGCCTGGCGGTGATGAAAAAGCGCGGCCGTGAAGGCCACCTGACGCCCGAGCGCAGCGGCCTCAAGCGCGACCTCGATTTCTTCCTGATGGCGTTCTCGCTCTCGCTGGTGGCGATGTTCATCCCGCATTCCCAGGGCTGGGTACGCGCGGCGATCGCCTTCGTCATGGTCATGGTCTATTTCATCTACGTCATGCTGACCCTGCGCGCCTCCAGCAAGCTGGTGGCCGACGGCCATGCCACCGAGGCGCACGAGCCCATGTGGCTGGCCAGGCTCGGGTTGCGCGAGAGCATGCCGGTCGTCATCGTGCAACTGGCGCTGGGGCTGGGCCTGCTGGTGGCGGGCGCCAAGGGCTTCATCCACGGCATCGAGCAGGCCGCCCCCCTCATCGGCATCTCCGCCCTGGTGCTGTCCCTGATGATCGTGCCGATTGCCACCGAACTGCCGGAGAAGGTCAATTCCATCCTGTGGATACGCAAACACAAGGACACGCTCGCCTTCGGCAACATCAGCGGCGCCATGGTGTTCCAGGGCACGCTGCTGCCGGCCATCGGCATCTCGCTCACGCCCTGGCTGCCGGTGAAGGAAGTGCTGGCCGGCGTGGTGGTCACCCTGATCGCGGCTTTCTGGCTGCGCTGGAAACTCTTGCACGGCGGCTTGCGCGTATGGCACCTGTGGGTCAACGGCGCGCTGTATGTGACTTATCTGGCTATCGCGCTGGCTTGATAGGGATCAGGATTCAGGGATCAGGGATCAGGGATCAGGATTCAGGGAATGTGCTTCGCGCCTTTAATCAGTGCGGCCTACGGCCGCACTTCCCCTGCCCACTACTCGATGCCCAGCCGCTCGAGCCGGTAGCGCAGCGAGCGGAAGGTGACGCCCAAAAGGCGCGCGGCGGCGGTCTTGTTGTGGCGCGTCTGTTCCAGCGCCTTGATCAGGGTGTCGCGCTCGACCTTGTCCAGGTAGTCCTGCAGGTTGCCGGGCAGCGCATCGGGATCGCCTGCGGCGGGCCGGAATACCGGTGCGGGCGCGAGATTGAGGTCGGCCGCGCGGATGGTATCGCCTTCGGCCATGGCCAGCGCGCGTTCGAGGATGTTTTCCAGCTCGCGCACGTTGCCGGGGAAGGCATAGGATTTCAGCAGCCTGAGCGCCTCGGCATCGAGCCGCACGGCGCGGCCCCGTGCCAGCCTCGAAAGCAGGGCCTGCGCCAGCGGGGCGATGTCCTCGGGGCGTTCGCGCAGGCTGGGCATGTTCAGTTCGATGACGTTGAGCCGGTAATAGAGGTCCTGGCGGAAACGTCCGCTTTCCACCATGTGCGCGAGTTTCTGGTGGGTGGCGCTGATGATGCGCACGTCGACCGCTTCTTCCTGGGTGGCGCCGACGCGCCGCACCTTCTTTTCCTGGATGGCGCGCAGCAGCTTGACCTGCATGGGAAGCGGCAGGTCGGCGACTTCGTCGAGGAACAGCGTGCCGCCGTTGGCAGCCTGGAAGAAACCCTCGTGGTCGGCATGGGCGCCGGTAAACGCGCCTTTTTTGTAGCCGAAGAACTCGCTTTCCATCAGCGTCTCGGGGATGGCACCGCAGTTGACCGGTACGAAGGGGCGGTCGGCGCGCGAACTCAGGGTGTGGATGCGGCGCGCCGCCAGCTCCTTGCCGCTGCCGGATTCGCCGGTGATGTGGACCGGCGCCTGGGTGCGCGCGAGCTTGGCTATCTGCCTGCGGATTTCCTGCATGGCGGCCGAATCGCCCAGCAGATCGCCGTCCTGGAAAGCGGCGCCGGAGCCGGCCCCGGCCGGCACTTTCAGCGCGGTCTTGACCAGGGTGCGCAGCTGGTCGAGCGCGACGGGCTTGGAAAGATAATCGAAGGCGCCGGCCTTGAGGGCGTCCACCGCATTGCCGGTATTGCCGTAGGCGGTGATGACCGCGACCGGCATGGCGGGGTGGCGCTCGCCGACGTACCGCAGCACGTCGAGGCCGCTGCCGTCGGCAAGCCGCATGTCGGTGAGGCACAGGTCGAAGCGTTCCCTGTCCAGCAGATCGCGGGCCTCGGCTACCGAGGCGGCGCGGCGGGTGTCGAGACCCATTTTCGTCAGGGTGATTTCCATCAGGTCGAGGAGGTCGGGCTCGTCGTCGACGACGAGCACGCGCGGCGTGGTCAGCATGTTTGCTTGGGCAGGTTCAGGCGGAAACAGGCGCCGGGGCGGTTGCCGGCGAATTCGAGGTGCGCGCCGTTGGCTTCGGCCAGTTCGCGCGCAATGAACAGGCCGAGTCCGGTGCCCTGGGCATCGGTGGTGAAGAAGGGCTCGAACAGCTGCTTCTGGTTCTCGGCGCTGATGCCGGGACCGTCGTCGCAGATTTCCAGCGCCAGCGCCTCACGGCCGGCCTCGAGGGAGATGCGCAGGCTGCCGGCCTGTTTGCGGCTGTGGCGCCAGGCGTTGCGCGCGAGGTTCCAGAGGATCTGGCGCATGTGCTCGGGCGCGAAGCAGACGACGGCATCGGAATTCATTTGCACTATGACGGCGTTTTCCGGTATTTCTTCAGCCTGGAGCCATTCCCTGAGCCAGGTCTCTACGAAACCGCCGATTTTCAGGCTGACGTGCTCCTGGCGGTCGCGGCGGTTGAGCGCGAGGATGTCCTGCACCATGGCGTCGAGACGCCGGACGTTGCTGCGGATGATGGCGGTGAGCTTGCCGTTGGCCGGGCCGGCGGCGTCTTCGTCCAGCAGCTGGGCGGCATGGCCGATGGCCGACAGCGGGTTGCGGATTTCGTGTGCGATGTTGAGGGTGAGGCGGCCAAGCGACGCCAGCTTGATCTGCTGCGCCAGTTTCTCCGCGCGCGACACGTCTTCCATCAGCAGCACGGTATGCCCGCTGTCTTCGACCGGGAGGAAGCGCAGGCGTACGCGCCCGCCGGGCAGGTCGGTTTCGATTTCGCCGCTTTGGCCCGGCATCTGGCTGATCTGCTCGAACATGCCGCGCACCGATTCGGGCTTGCCCTGCCCCGGGTCCTTGCCCAGCATGAGGCTCGCCTGTGCATTGCAGTAGGTGATTTGCCCGCGGTCGTCGAAGGCGATGATGCCGTTGACTGAATCGCCCGCGGCCAGCGCATGGATGCGGTTGAGCAGGGCCAGTTCCCTGGCTTTTTGCGCAGCCTCCTTTTCCAGCACCAGGGCGCGCCGGGTGAGGATGTGCGCAAGCCAGGCCATGGCGAAATAGCTTACCGAGATCAATGCGGTCTGCAGATAGTCCTGGGGTTCGGCCTGCCAGTTCAGGATGCGGAAGGTGTGCAGGCCCAGCATGGCGATGGCCGCCATCGAGGCGTACATCAGCGCCAGCCGCCCCTGGCCGACCAGCCCGGCCGAAGCCAGCGATACCAGCAGCAGCAGGCCCAGCCCGCTGGAGATGCCGCCGCTGGCGTTGGTCATGGCCGTGACGAAAACGATGTCGGTGAAAAGATGCAGCGACAGCTGCACCGGGAACGCCGGCCAGCGCGCGCGAATGGCCACGACAAACAAGGCGGAGAGAGCGAGGTAGCCAAAGGCCGCGATGCGGAAGAACAGCGGATCTTCGCCGCCGATCAGCCAGCCCTCGGTGACGACCAGCGACAGTATCGCCAGCACCGCGGCGATGACCAGGCGGTAGAGATTGAAATAGTCGAGCGACCGCCAGTGCGAGGAATAAAAGCCCGCGGCAAACGGGCGCGGCGGCGCGCCTATTTTCGCCCCAGGCGCTGGTGTTCCGGCGTGCAGAAGAACTCTCCCCGCGAAAAGATTGCCTCGGAACGCGGCAGGTTGACGCCACAGTGGGCGCATTTCACCATATCCTCGGGCCCGCGTTCGCCGGGCGGAGCGCCTTCCGGGCGCCTGAGTCTGCGCTGGTAATTCTTGAACAGCAGGTAGGCGACCACGCCCAGGACGACGAGAACGAGAAGCTTGCCCAAAATTTTTCCTTTGACTGCCCGGCCTGGCGGGAATGCCGGCGCGAAAACAATGCCGGATAGTATACAGCCGCGGCTTTCGTGCCCGGCAGCCTGTCGGCTCAGCCGGCCGCCAGCCCGTTCAGGACGGTCGCGGCCGCCAGCATGCCGAAGGTGGAGGTGACGCAGACCGAGGAGCCGAAGCCGGCGCAGTTGAGACCATGGATGTGGGCGTCCTCGGGCTTTTCGTAGCACACGCCGCCCTCGGCCGTGGGATAGACCGGCGGTTCGGGCGAATACACGCAATCGACGCCGAATTTTTTCCCGGCATCGCGCGGGAAGCCGTAATCCCGGCGCAGCCGCGCGCGCACCTTGGCCAGCAGCGGATCCTGGCTGGTGCGCGCGAGGTCGGCGACCCGCGCCGGGCCGGGGTCACGCCGGCCGCCGGCGCCACCCACGCACACCAGCCTGATCTTGTTGCGCTTGCAGTGATGGACGAGCGCGGCCTTCACGCGCGCGTTGTCGATGGCATCGACAACGTAATCGAAGCCTTCCCCGATCAGCGCTTCGAGGTTTTCCTCGCTGAGGAACTCCCCTATGCCGCGCACCCCGCAGCGGGGATTGATGGCGAGGATGCGCTCGCGCATGGCCTGCACCTTGGCCTTGCCTTCCACGCCGGTCAAGGCGTGCAGCTGGCGGTTGATGTTGGATTCGGCGATGTGGTCGGGGTCGATCAGGGTAAGCCGGCCGACGGCGCTGCGCGCGAGAGCCTCGGCCGTCCAGGAGCCCACGCCGCCGATGCCGATGACGCACACGTGCGCCTGCCGCAAGCGCGCGAAGGCAGCCGGGCCGTACAGGCGGCGCACCCCGCCGAAGCGGCGCTCGAAATCGATGTCGTGGTCTGGCTTGAAAAGTTCGGTCACTTGCGCGCTACAGGAATGTGCGGTGCGGATGTCGTGCCGTTTTTGGAATGTCTGGTCGGGGTGAGAGGATTCGAACCTCCGGCCTCTACGTCCCGAACGTAGCGCTCTACCAGGCTAAGCTACACCCCGCGGTGTGATTTTGTCGGTCAGAAACTTCTGTCGACTGCAAAGTCCGCCAATTGTATCAAAGCTGATTTGTGTTGGGTATCGGGCAATGCATCGAGCGCAGCCTTGGCGATGGCGATTTCGCGCCGTGCCTGTTCCGTGGTGTACTGCAGCGCACCGGTTTCGCGGATGGCCTCGAGCACGGTTTCAAGCCGGGACAGACCGGCGAATTCGATGGCCTCGCGGATGGCGGCGGCCTGCTCGGGGGTGCCGTTTTTCATGGCATAGAGCAGCGGCAGGGTGGGCTTGCCTTCGGCGAGGTCGTCGCCGACATTCTTGCCGGTCTCGTTCGAATTGCCGGAATAGTCGAGCACGTCGTCCACCAACTGGAAGGCGGTGCCCAGGTGCATGCCATACTGCGCCATGGCCTCCTCCTGCGCCGGCGTGCCGCCGCCGATGACCGCGCCCAGGCGGGCCGCAGCCTCGAACAGCTTGGCGGTCTTGTAGCGGATGACCCTGAGGTAGTTTTCCTCGTCGATGTCGGCGTCGTGGCAGTTCAGAAGCTGCAGCACCTCGCCCTCGGCGATGACGTTGGTGGCGTCGGCCAGGATCTGCATCACGCGCATGTCGCCTACCGACACCATCATCTGGAAGGCGCGGGAATACAGGAAATCGCCCACCAGCACGCTGGCGGCGTTTCCGAACAGCGCATTGGCCGTTTCCTTGCCGCGCCTGAGGTCGGATTCGTCCACCACGTCGTCGTGCAACAGGGTGGCGGTGTGGATGAACTCGACCACGGCGGCCAGTTCGTGCTGCGCGCGGCCCTCATAGCCGAAGCAGCCCGAGGACAGGATGACCAGCACCGGGCGCAGGCGCTTGCCGCCGCTGTTGATGATGTATTCGGACACCTGGCGCACCAGCACCACCTCGGAATGCAGGCGCTCACGGATGACCGCGTCGACCGCTTTCATGTCGTCGGCAAGGAAGGTTTGCAGGGCTTCGAAGCTCACTTCTGGGTGGCGCAGGCTGGAAAAGGCAGCAATGTTAACAGGTATGCATGGGCTTTTCCCGGCCCTGGCCGGAAGTCACAAAGAATTTGACCCAAGTCCCGCTTTCAATTAGAATTTCGCGTTTTCCGAACAACCCTGTTGGAGACCACGATGTATGCGGTCATTAAAACCGGTGGCAAGCAATATCGCGTAGCCTCGGGCGATAAGTTCAAAGTAGAAAAGCTTGACGCCGATGTCGGCGCCGAAATCACCTTCGACGAGGTGTTGATGGTTGCCGACGGCGACAACGTCAAGGTCGGCGCGCCCGTGCTGTCCGGCGCGGCGGTCAAGGCCACCGTGGTTTCCCATGGCAAGGGCGACAAGGTGCGCATCTTCAAGATGAAGCGCCGCAAGCACTACCGCAAGACCCAGGGTCATCGCCAGCATTACACGGAAGTCCAGATTTCCGGCATTTCCGCCTAACAAGCAGGAGAGTTAGAACATGGCACACAAAAAAGCAGGCGGCAGCTCCCGCAACGGCCGCGACTCGGAATCCAAACGCCTGGGCGTGAAGCGCTACGGCGGCCAGGAAGTCATTGCCGGCAACATCATCGTGCGCCAGCGCGGCACCGAATACCATCCCGGCGACAACGTCGGCATGGGCAAGGATCACACCCTGTTCGCCAAGGTGGACGGCGTGGTCAAGTTCGAAGTCAAGGGTGCCTTGAAGCGCCGCACCGTCAGCATCGAGCCGATTACCGCTTAATCCGGGTTGGGCGCAAGCAAGGCCTGAAAAAAGCCCTGCCTCGGCAGGGCTTTTTTACTTGGCTTGGTTGACCGACGGGCTTTTCTCCGTGTTGAAGATTCGGGTTCGAACTCATGAAATTCGTCGATGAAGCCAAGATCACCGTGCTGGCCGGCAAGGGCGGCGACGGCTCGGCCTCTTTCCGGCGCGAGAAGTTCATTCCCAAGGGCGGCCCGGACGGCGGCGACGGCGGCCACGGCGGCAGCGTCTATGCCGTGGCCGACCGCAACATCAACACCCTGATCGAGTTCCGCTACACCCGCATCTTCAAGGCCAAAAACGGCGAACCCGGGCGCGGCGCGCAGTGCTACGGCAAGAGCGCGGAAGACGTCATCATCCGTGTGCCAGTCGGTACCGTCATCACCGACGCCGAAACCGGCACGCCGCTTGCCGACCTCGACCGCGACGGCGCCCGCGCCCTGCTGGCGCGCGGCGGCAAGGGCGGCCTGGGAAACGTGCATTTCAAGTCCAGCGTCAACCGCGCGCCGCGCCAGTTCACGCGCGGCGAGCCGGGAGAGGAGCGCGAGCTGCACCTGGAACTGAAAGTGCTGGCCGACGTGGGGCTTTTGGGCATGCCCAATGCCGGCAAGTCCACCTTCATCCGCGCAGTCTCCGCTGCGCGCCCCAAAGTGGCGGACTATCCTTTCACCACCCTGCATCCCAACCTGGGCGTGGTGCGTTCCGGGCAGGACAAGAGCTTCGTCATTGCCGACATCCCCGGCCTGATCGAGGGCGCGGCCGAAGGCGCGGGGCTGGGCCACCAGTTCCTGCGGCATCTTGCGCGCACGCGGCTTTTGCTGCATCTGGTGGACATTTCGCCGAACTGGGAAGGCGCCGACCCGGTGAAGGACGCGCGCGCCATCGTCGAGGAACTGCGCAAGTACGACGAGTCGCTCTACAACAAACCGCGCTGGCTGGTCTTGAACAAGCTCGACCTGGTGCCGGAAGAAAATCGCGAAAGCGTGGTCAGAGACTTCATCCGCGACTACGGCTGGAGCGGCCCGGTGTTCGTGATCTCCGCCATCAACGGCGAGGGCTGCCAGCCGCTGGTGCATGCCATCCAGGCCCATCTGGACGCGGCCCGGAAAGCAGAGGATGCCGCCGGCCCGGACGAGCCGGAGGCGGAATCCGCGCAGTAGGCAAGGGACCGGCGAAGCGGAAGAAGATGCGGGAAGCCACGATGCCGCCAAGGTTTCCGTCCAAGGCGCCAAAGCCCGACCGTTCGCGTTGAACGGGCGAAAAGGCACCAGCTACGACACCCGGTGCCGGGCGCAGCCCCGGCGCACGAGCGTGCCGCCTACATCAGGTCCCGGCCAGGCAGCATTTCTTGTATTTTCTGCCGCTGCCGCAAGGGCAGGGATCGTTGCGGCCGACCTTGGGCATTGGTCTGACATAAGGCATACCAACTTCGTTTAACCAAGTGTCGTCGTCCTCGCTGCCATCATCTTCTTCGATGGCAACATCCTCCTCCTGCCAGCGCCGCTGCCGGCCCTCGATGGCCTGCGGGCTGTAAAACAGCCAAGGGTTCTTGAAGCGTTCCCATTCCGGTTGATTGTCGCCCAACGAGTACGCATTCCGGACGTCTTCAGGCACGAAATGCGCGCCCAAGCCCCGTTGTCTTGCCGCCAAAGCCTCCAACAACGGACGATATTGCGCACGGGGAAAATCCAGCAGCGTGTTGCCGGCAGAAAGGCGGAAATGCCAATCCTCCGTTTCATCTGCCGCGATCTTTGCCAGCCATGCAAGAGCTTCCTCGAAAGTTTCGTCGCCCTGGCGTTGCGCTGCGGCTGTACATGCATCCAGGCCATTGGCGCGGATGTACCAGTCCAGCCCGCGGTCAGCGCAAAGCGCACGCAGGGCGGGCTGCACCTCATCCGGTTTGTTGCGGAACAGAGCGGGCCAATAGCCTGCGCACCAGTCCTGCAGGTTGTGGTCATCCGCCTGCGACATGCGCCGCATGAATTCCACTAGCAAAAGGCCCGCGCGCGCCTCGGGAATCAGCCCCAGAATCATGACTGCGTGCAGCAGCAGCCACCATTCTCCGGGAGGTTGGTCCCCGCACCAATAACGGTCGTCGTCAAGCAATCCGCTCAACAGATCCAGCATCGCTTCGCCACGGCGGGCGCATTCGTCAATGAGATTGCGAGGCACGCGGTCCTCGTCCCGGATGAGCCGGTCCAGCAGCTCGGAAATTTCGAGACAAGCGAGTTCCTCGTCCCGATAAACGGGGAGCGGAATGTCTATGGAAGATTGCATGGTCGGACGTTTTTACCAGTTCAAGGCTGGATAGTATTCCCGCCAGAGGGAATTGCCGCAAGTGGAATCCAGTCCGCGCCCGGCACGCGTGCCGGGCGATGCTGCGCTAACGCATGCGATTCGTTCGAAAGCGGAAAATGGATAAGGCCGCAGCGGCGGCGACAGTAGGCCCAATGGTTGCGGGCGGAGAGCGGAATGGGGTCGGCGTTGCAGTTGCTATTCATTCCGAACCCCATGGAGTACCATTTGATGTGTGATTGATACCGCCAACCGAATGGGGGTCACCATGTCTCTTTCCATTGATCAACTCAAGGCAGAAGCCTTGAAACTCTCGCCCGAGGAACGGGCCGACCTGGCCGACTGGCTCTGGGTCAGCGCCATGCCACGTGCCGAGGTCGAGGCAGCGTGGGATGCGGAGATCGCAAGGCGTATTGCGGAAATCGATGCCGGCACAACCAAGTTGATCCCAGTTGAGGAGGTCTTTGCCGAGATAGATGAAATACTCCGTAAATCCGATGCATGAGGTTTCTTTGGCATGAACTCGCCAGGGCAGAATACGGCGAGGCGGTTGATTACTAGGCTGTCTTATAGACAGCCAAACCGCGAGGTTTGGCGCGGATTTCCAAACTGGGTTGTTTGCCCAGTTTGGAAATCCGTTCCGATACCCCACCATCGGAATGCTTGATACACTCGATCCTCAGATTTTGTGGTTGTAGTCTGTAGTTCCGATACCCCACCATCGGAATGCTTGATACACTCTACGACGGCCAGCTCTCGGTGTTCGGCACCGTTCCGATACCCCACCATCGGAATGCTTGATACACTCGGTTGATGGTCTTGGCGGCGAACAGCTTGTGTTCCGATACCCCACCATCGGAATGCTTGATACACTCGGTTTGTAGAGATGGTGCGCCTGCTCAATGGTTCCGATACCCCACCATCGGAATGCTTGATACACTCTCCGATGGGAAAAGAGGGCACAAGCATGAGCGTTCCGATACCCCACCATCGGAATGCTTGATACACTCATTTCGGTTTCAGACATTTCGCATCCTCATGTTCCGATACCCCACCATCGGAATGCTTGATACACTCCATATTCCTCTCTCCCGTCTAGTGCATTGTGTTCCGATACCCCACCATCGGAATGCTTGATACACTCCCATCAACGCCGACCACCCGCTGGTGCAGGTTCCGATACCCCACCATCGGAATGCTTGATACACTCTCTGCATGGTCTCTGCTCCTGGTGATGAATGTTCCGATACCCCACCATCGGAATGCTTGATACACTCGAACAGGGCGGGGGAGTGCCCCGCCCTGCTGTTCCGATACCCCACCATCGGAATGCTTGATACACTCATCTCTACCGAGGACGTTGACAGAGTTGCAGTTCCGATACCCCACCATCGGAATGCTTGATACACTCGGCCTGGTGTTCGACCCACCTACGCGCGATGTTCCGATACCCCACCATCGGAATGCTTGATACACTCCGCGCCGTTGGCCGAGCCGGCGTCATCGTAGTTCCGATACCCCACCATCGGAATGCTTGATACACTCCGCCAGCGCGCTGGAGGTGCGGCGCGAACTGTTCCGATACCCCACCATCGGAATGCTTGATACACTCAGGTCCTGTGGCATTCGTACCCCGGTCATTGTTCCGATACCCCACCATCGGAATGCTTGATACACTCTAACCGCCGGACGAATCCAGCAGGTCGGACGTTCCGATACCCCACCATCGGAATGCTTGATACACTCCTCGATGCCGTAATCCATGAGGATGCCTTTGTTCCGATACCCCACCATCGGAATGCTTGATACACTCCGCCACGATTACACCGTGCTGTCGCCGGTCGTTCCGATACCCCACCATCGGAATGCTTGATACACTCGGTGGAGAACACCCTGTCCATCGCGGGCGTGTTCCGATACCCCACCATCGGAATGCTTGATACACTCACCAGTACGGCGATGGCTCGATCATGTGCTGTTCCGATACCCCACCATCGGAATGCTTGATACACTCATGCCGTGTCCGAAGCATCTGGCGATGCACGTTCCGATACCCCACCATCGGAATGCTTGATACACTCTGCGCACCTCGTAGCCCACGATGTCCACTTGTTCCGATACCCCACCATCGGAATGCTTGATACACTCTTGCGCACCTCGATGCGGCCGCACCCCACCGTTCCGATACCCCACCATCGGAATGCTTGATACACTCAAACGGATGAGAAAGCCGCAAAGACCACCAGTTCCGATACCCCACCATCGGAATGCTTGATACACTCATCCTCGATGCGCTCACCGCGATCGGGCATGTTCCGATACCCCACCATCGGAATGCTTGATACACTCCTTGCGCAATTCCAACAAATCGCGGTCAGCGTTCCGATACCCCACCATCGGAATGCTTGATACACTCGCTCACCGTGCCCACGGCCTTGGGCTGAGTGTTCCGATACCCCACCATCGGAATGCTTGATACACTCGTAGGTGCCTTCCTGCCCCGGCGCCACGGTGTTCCGATACCCCACCATCGGAATGCTTGATACACTCGCCGACTGGCATACCTACTGCCGCACCAATGTTCCGATACCCCACCATCGGAATGCTTGATACACTCTCGTCATCGGTAGTGCCTATTACTGGTTCAGTTCCGATACCCCACCATCGGAATGCTTGATACACTCTTGCTGCGCCGCAGCTGCAGCGCAATATCCGTTCCGATACCCCACCATCGGAATGCTTGATACACTCGTCCGGGTTGACATTAACGCTGATGTCAGCGTTCCGATACCCCACCATCGGAATGCTTGATACACTCGCGCGCTGGCCAGGTCTTCCTTCGAAATGCGTTCCGATACCCCACCATCGGAATGCTTGATACACTCGGCCTTGCGAACGTTCCAATGATTCACGCTGTTCCGATACCCCACCATCGGAATGCTTGATACACTCTGGAAGCCGCCAACTCATTGAGTTGGCGGCTTTTTCTTTAGAAAAGCTCGATCTGTTCCGGGGCGTCGGGGGCAATTTTCTTGGCATCTTTTCCAAAGAATTCGCGTGTCAGACCGTACTGTTTGTCTGTCAACATGAAGAATGCCACATGTGCGCCATCCGGCACCATTGGTTTGAGGCGATCGATTTCCGCCTGGGCGGCCGCCATGGTTGGGCAATGCTTCAGATAAACGGAATATTGATGCTGGATGAAGTTTTCGCGCAGCAATTGTTTGCGGAACTGCGTGTATGCGCGCACCTCTTCCTTGGTGGTGACGGGGCAGTCGAATACCGCAAGCACCCACATCACGCGCCAGCCGTTCAGTCCCATGCGTCACCGCTAGGCAAGGCCAGTTGCCCCTTGCGGGTTTCCAGGATTCTCACATAGCTCGCCACGGTTTCGCGCACAGCCGTATTGGCGCGAAAACGCTGCTTTCCCATGCCGACTTCGGTTTCCATGAATCCGATGACCGACTTCTTGGCAGCACCGGTGAATGGCTCATGGAGCGATTCCGGCGTGCTTTCCACGATTATCTTGACCTGACGTTCGACAAGAAAGCGAAACGGCTCCATGAAATCATCCGCGAGGTTGAAGGGGTTTTCGATGCTCACATGCCCCAAGCCAAGTTCCGGAGACAACCCAGCTGCGGCCAGTTCGCGCGCGACTAGTGCACGCAACACGGCATAGCCGTAGTTGAGCCGGGTGTTGACGGGGTCTTGCGCCCCTTGCTTGCTGCGCTTGAAATCATCGAACAGATATTGCCAGTAATGCCTTGCCGCCTGGCCCTCCCGGTGGGTGGCATCGCCAGGCTCGACCTCACTGACCATGCGCTCCAGGCGAAGCGCACCGTTGCAGCCAAAATGCCGAAGCGTGGCGGCCTGTGTCCGGATTCGTCCCTGCACGAGGCTTTGCCAGAGCACATCCGGTATCGGCGTAGCCAGCTGATCGATTTGCAAACGCAAACGGCTGGGTGAAGCACGGTTAGCCTGCGTCGGCAACATATAGGCGCTCGGCATGTGCCAGGCATCGGTGACTATGACAATGGCGCCGGCGGCAGCCAAAGTTTGCAGGGCTGAATGGGAAACCTGAACCGTAGAGTGGTGCAGAACGATTGCGGCAACGTCATCCGGTGCAACAAAGGCGTCCGGGAGGGACTCCCGGCGAATACGCAATCGCCCGGTATCGATGGAAAGTTCGGCCGGATTCTCGATCAGGAGGATTCGGTCAGCTACCACCGGACTACCCCAATTGGAGTTTCAGCAGACTGCTCTCGGTCAGTGTCTTGGCCCCGCCCTCACCGCCAATCTGGAGCCAGGTCCGCGCTTCCGTTAGCGGCGCGATTCGCACTGCCCCATCCGCGAGAATCTGATGCACGAGATAACGTGCGCCGTCTCTTGGGTCGAGAAGGGTGTCGCCCCGGAAAATTCGGACGACTTCATCTTGCCAGAAGCGCTTTGCCTTGGCATGAATGGGGCGAACTGATTCAGCTCTTATCCAGCGGCCATCCTCACATGTCACGGCTATGTATGCGTAACCATCATGTGGCAAATATTTGTAAAGCGAATATTCGCCTCCGGAGCGGCCGATATGCTCGATTTTGGTCACTGCATCCTCTCCGGCATAGCCGCGACCACTGCGCAGCCAGACGGCAACCCGCTTGACGGTCGTCCCATAACGTGGGTCGACAATAGGGTCGGAAAGTGCCTGCTTGGCGGACTTTCCCTCAGCGATGTGCGCTTCGAATGCCTGCGACACGATTTCCCTTGTGTCCTTGCTAATGATGTCTGCGATATTCTTTCGCGTTTTTTCCAGGGCGCCTTTTGCATCGGCCAAGTCTTGAACCTTGACGCGCGATGACAAACGCACCTTGCCATCGTCCATCTGGACCTTGCGGTAGGCTGTCTGCTGGAAGAAAGCCCCACTGGGATATCGGTCCGGCTTGTGGTGGATAGTCGCATTGCGGACTATCTCCAGCGCCCGATCCCGCAGGTTGTCGATCGGCGGCGCCGGGAAGTAGCGAAGTTTTACGGGCATTCCCTCACGCTGCTGCTCCCGGATCGCCTTGTACTGGCGCGCCATGTGCTGGTATAGGCCTCGGTCCGTCTGGGCGATCACCAGCGCATCGATCAGGTGGTGGCGGTGATCCAGGCGCTTGTCGGGTCGGCGGTCGGTTTGTTCGATGCCCTCCCCGTTGTGTCCCTCCCAGCAGGCGCGATAGCGGGAGAAATCATCCAGCGAGATCGGCTTGCCGTCCTCGTCCAGGACTGGTAGCCCGGCTTCCAGCCGCACCTGCGGCACTACCGTATCCAGCTTCCAGGCGCGGCGAAGTTTCGCCGTCAGCTCTCCGCGGGATACCGCTACGTCCGGGCAGATGTCGCGCAGCCACTGAGCAGTCAGCTTGGCGATCCAAGAGGTCTCGATGAACTGCCGTTCACTGAAATCGGTGATGGCTTTGTCGTCCAGGATTTCCTCCTCGGATTCTTCCATCAAGAGCAGCCGAGCCTTGGTCCGTTGTCGATTGTGCTCCAAGACCGAAGCTCGATGCTTGATGATGTTCCATCGCTCAGCATCGTGACCGAAGGCCTGAAACGGCGTGCGGTCGCCTTTCTCGTTGTTGCATACACGATGTGCCAGCAGGAGGTGTGTCCGCTGTCTGCCTACCCGGGTGAGCGAGCGCGGGAGGATATGGTCGATGTTGGTTTGATTGCCGTCCAGCGCGGCTTCTAGGTTGATGCTCTTGTCACAGTAAGGGCAGTATTGCTGGTCAAGCTGGCTCCACAGAAGATAACGAAGCACATTTCTGTCCGAGGGTGTTTTTCCTGCAGCACTGATGGCCTTTTTGGCGCTCTCGCGCTCTTTCCGATTGCGGTTGATCTTGCTCTCAATCTCATTCCGGGCCTTGATCCCGAGCGCCATGTCGCGCGTGAGCTCCACAAAGCACTGCGCAGGCGGTTCGCCAAGCGTTGCTATTGCCTGGTTGACTGCATACCAGACTTGGCGCAATGCAACGTCCACCACTACGTTGCCGGTCGATTTTGGCTCTGGCAGTTGCGGCTTGAGTTCCTGTTTGACGGCGGGGGGAGGGTAGCACTTTGCAATCGCCCCATATTCATCGACACCATCGGCCTGCATCGCCGTGGTCAGTTTTTCCAGCGCCTTGAGGGAGTAGCCAGCACGGCCGCCATCCAAACCCATTTTGTTCAGGCGGTCGAGTTTGCCTGCATTTGCCAGTAGGTTGATGAACGATATGGTCTGCTCGTGCAGCTTGCGTGGCTGATGTGTAACAACGGTCTTGCCAGTTTTCGCGTCTTTGATCTTGCGTTCAATGACGAGTTTTGTGGGCCAATCATCGGCATCGAACAAGCTTGGATCTTGTTCAGACAGGAGGTTGATGATCTGCACCTGGGCCGCCTTGTTCAAGCTATCCCATGCCTCCAATACACCAAGGGCATGGAATGCCTTGCGGGTGGTGTCGCCCCTCAGTTCCTCCCGGCTGGCTCTGTCCATGCTGAAGGTGGGGCGGTGCGTTGGGCGCCTTAACCCTGCTTCGTCCAAGGAGGCATAAATTTTCTTGAAACTGAGCTTACCTTCCTTGGTGAGACTTTCGGGATCGCTCAGGAGCTTTCGGATCAAGTCCTTCTGCTCCGCATCAAGCGGTTTGGCATTGCGCCCCATGCCCCAGCGCAGGTCGCCCAGTTGTTTTTCAATGCGGAATGTCTGAGCGGCAGGCTGCGCCCAAGGGGCACGCGGAAGGCTGGGCTCCAGGGCACAATTTCCCACCATGGGCGCGACCGATTTTAACGGCCGCTGATAGAAAATGGCGTCAAAGAAATGTTCGCGGATCGTGACCTCTCTGCCGAGCACCGTTGCTGATTGAAGCAAGACCGGGTGATGCTTTTGTTGTTGATCCCAAATCCGGTTGAATTCTTCGATAAGCATTTCCCGGTGGGCATAAAGGCCGATTTCCTTGAGCTTGAGCGATTCACCTTTCTGCTGGCGCTGATAAAACCATTCACCGAGCGTCTCACAATGATGTGTGCCCAGTTGCTCCTTCAATGCCCGGATACCGCTTTCGACCTGTCCTTCGTCGCCCTCCTTCTTCACCCGGAAAGCACCGGCATACCCACGACGCTTGGCGAGTTTCAGCAAGACGTTCAGAAGGTCCGAAAGCTCGATGCGTTCGCGGATTGCTTTCGCACGCAGTTCATGGATGTGCTGCCCACGGTCAGGGGGAATGGCGGCAGGGTCGAGGCCGAGGAGGGGGGCGAGATGAGCAATGCGGCGCAGGCGCCGTGCCCGACGCTCAAAAAGTCGGCGAGCCTGCCGGGCGGCCCGGCGTGCTGCTTTTTTTGGTTCCCCAACGCCCCCTGACTTTGCAGGCAAGAGGGGCTCAGAGAAAATACGTAGGTCAGTATGACGGATGTCGCCCAATTTCCCGTCTGGCTTGATGTCTACCGCTACCAAGCCAAGTGATGCAGTGCCAACGTCGAGCGCAAGTCTGTAAGGCATATTGACTCCTCCAGAAATTTTTTCTTATGATGTGTACTGTATCAGGTATTCCGATGGTGGGGACTATCGGCAACAAGGCTTAAAAAGCCACCGATACAAACGGGCGCTTCGGCGCCCGTTTTTCATTTCGGCATCTATTCAAACAACTTTATCAGTAACTCCTCGCGCGGTATACCATGGTGCGCAGCTATTGCTGCAAGAATGGTTGCCAATGTGCCGAGCTTGAGGGGGTCGTGCTTGGGTATGGTGATGTGATGCTCGCCTAGAACCATACTGGTCAGGCGGATGTGGCTGCCGGTTTGGGGTGTAGCCAAGGCGCTCAAGCCGTTTGATGAGTTCCGCGCCGGACAGATCGCGCGGAATTTTCATGCGGCCAACACTTCCTCGCGGGGGTAATGCAGGCGGATGATGCCGGGTGATTGACCTTCGTCGAAGTGGCAGCGGACGGCGTCGCGTACTTGGGCATGTAGTCCTGGGAGGTCGTCTGCCTCGGTCACGATATCCACGCCGACGGCGCGCGCGACGAATCCGCCTTCGGGCGCTTCTTCTACGATGAAGTGGATTTCTGTCATGGGGTATCCATCAAAAAAGGAGCAGTTAGCAGTCAGCATCGCTTTTCCTTTTCGCCCCCAAGTTCAAGATCATACCGAGGCGACAACTATTCTGACGCAGGGGGAGTAGCCTTACCCACGGCAACAAAAGTTTCTTCCTTGAATAGCTCCGTGGCAAAAGACAGTGCGGCCAAAACATCCTCGCGGGTGATATGAGGGTAGGACGCGAGAATGTCCTCCATCGACCAGCCGTCCGAAAACCGGTCGAGAATCAATTCGACGGAAATACGCGTGCCTTTGATAATCGGCTTGCCGACCAGAATTTTGGGGTCAACGATGATACGGCCTTTCCATTCCATGGCGATCTCCTTTCCTGCGAACGGCTTTATTCTAGTCTGGTTGCAACAATTCCACACGCAAACGTTGCCACATTGCTTCATGAACGATCATCTGCTGCGGGCGATATTCTTGTGAGCGCTCGCGGCAAGCCCAGTCATTGACAGGTGGAAGCGGTTTCCAGCCAAGGTCTGGCTTGGGCAGGGGTAAGGCAAATTCCCCGGCGCTTTGTTGTCCCCCTCACCCCCAACCCTCTCCCGCAAGGGGAGAAGGGCATAAGGACAACCTCCCGCGAGGGGGAGGGGATATCAGGTCGTCAACCGTCGAGGGTCGGGCAAGAAAGAATCCCCGGCGCAGTGTTTCATCCTCACCCCGGCCCTCTCCCCTCAAGGGAAAGGGAATAAAAGCGTTAGGCGGTCAGCCGCCGGTAGATGTCGGCCACTTTCAGCGGCAGCTTGCGCACTTCGTCGATTTCCACCCAGTTGGCGTGGCCGTACATGTGCGGCAGGTATTCCTTGCCTTCGCGGTCGATGGTGATGCAGAAGGGGTGGATGCCGCTTCGGCGCGCTTCGAACAGGGCCTGGCGCGTATCCTCGATGCCGTATTGGCCGCGGTAGATGTCGAAATAATCGTCGGGCTTGCCGTCGGACAGGGTGATCAGAAGCTTGGTCCTGGCTTCGACCGCATTCAGGAGTTTGGACAGGTGGCGGATGGCCACGCCCATGCGCGTGTAGTCGCGCGGCTCTATGCCCGCGATGCGCGCCTTGACCTCGTCGTTGTAGGCTTGCCCGAAGGTCTTGATGCGGTAGATTTCGCAGCGCTTGCGCGTCTGGCCCGAGAAGCCGTAGATGGCGTAACGGTCGCCCAGGGTTTCCAGCGACTCGCACAGCATGACGAGTGCTTCGCGTTCGGCGTCGTTGATCCAGCCGCGCGTGCTGCCGCTCATGTCGACCATGAACATCACCGCCATGTTGCGGTCGGCGCGGTGCAGGTGCATGAAGAGCTGGTCGCTCATTTCGCGCCCGTCCATGGAATCGGCCAGCGCCTCGACCAGGGCGTCGATGTCGACGTCGTCGCCCTGTACCTGTCGCTTCAAGAGCCTGCTCTCGTCGCGCATGGCTTCGAAGGTGCGGCGCAGATGCTTGACCAGGCCCCGGTGCCTGTCGATGACTTCGTCGACGTAGCCGGGTTCGCCCGGCTTCAGGTCGATTTCGCGCAGCACGCACCAGTTCTTGCGGTAGTGCTGGCGCGCGAAATCCCACTCGGGATAGAGGTGCGCGCCTTCCTCGTGATAGGTGCCCTGCCACACCTCGTTGGGGTCCTTTTCCTTTTCCTCGTACATGGCCGGGTCGTATTCGCCGTCACCGGCCGCGGTCAGCAAATCTGGCGGGATCTCGCCCCAGTCGAGCGACACCGAGGAGAGCAGCTGCTTCACGTCTTCGGGCGGCGCGATGGGCTGGTCGTCGAGTGTGAGTTCCCAGGCCTGGCCTTCCTGTCTGGCTTCGAACTGGGCGGGCTGATTTTCATCGGCGGGCTTGCCGCCGGTTTGCGGCGTAGATTGCTCGCGGTGCTCCTTGGCGAGCTGGGCGAGCTTTACGCGCAGCAGCATTTTTTCGCGCGCCATGCGTGCGCTGCGCACTTCCTCGATGGCCTGCGGATCGAGCGCGGCGTGGTAGACGCGCGGCGCCGGCGGTTCGAGTTCGTAGGCTACATCCAGCAGATCGAGCACGGTTTCGGGTTTGTCGGGGTCGGTGCCAAGTGCCTGCGCGAAGCCTTGCCAGCTTTGCGGCAGGGGTGCGTCGCCATGGCGCTGCGAGAGCTTTTGCATGTCGCGCCACAGCCCCGGCAGTTCCCTCGCCAGGCAGGCTTCCAGCCGCAGGTTGTCGAGCGACTGGAAGGCGGCGAGCGCGCGCGTCTTGTCGTCGAAGCGCTCGAACGCGGCCTCGTAATCGACGCGGCAGCTGCCGAAGCGGGTCTGCGCCCACATGAAGGCGACGCGCGCCTTGCACAGCAGGAAGTTGTCGGCCTCGGTCTCCATGCTGGCCGATACGTTGGGCAGGAAGATCTTCTCGCTGTCGGTGTAAATCTGCTCGCCCGGTTTCAGTTCCAGCCGTCGCCCGGAAAGCCCGCACAGAAAATTCGACAGCACGGTCCTCACTTCGTCGAAGAAGGCGCCGGCGGCATGCGCGTGTGCATGGGCGAGGAAGTCGTCGACCTTGTACAGCACTTCCAGCGCCGCGCGCAGCCCTTTGCTGTCGTAGGTGTCCATGGCGTGCAAGGCCCAGGCCTCGATCACGCGGCGGTCGAGGCGGTCGAGCGCTTCCACCACGCGGCGGGTGAATTCGTAGCTGATCTGGATGTTGGTGCTGGCGATGCGCTCGACCCAGCCGAGGATGAAGTCCTGGGTGTCGCGAGGAAGCGGCGCGAGGATGTCGACGAGGTGATCCACCTTGTGGAAGGTGAACTCGACGTCGAAGGCGGCTTCCAGCCTGAGCGCAAGCTCCTCGGGCGTGTAGGGGGTCATCTTTAAACGCTTGACTTCAAGCCACGGAGGACATGGGGATGGTCAGGGGCAAGATTCAAGTGGCAAGAGCGGCGCTGCGCGCCTTCAAGAAAAACTTGAGTCTTGCAACTTGCAACTTGAATCGTGCCCATGCTTCCAATGCCGCTTCATTCCTCGTTGACGCGCTTCCAGTCGTTTTCGACGAGGCGCACTTCGTAGCGTACCCAGCGCAGGAACTCGCCTGTCGGCATGCTGCCGCTCTGGCGGCGCGAGGAGCCGGCCACACCCTTGAAGTTGACCACGTCCTCGCCCGAGTCGGGGTCGGGGCCGAGCGACATGACCATGCGCACGCCCCAGTTGCGGCCGTAGGCGCCGTTGCTGTAGTAGCGACCTTGTTTCAGCTCGATTGCCATCAAAACAGCGCCGCGATGAGTTCGTTCACCGCCGCGATCATGTCGTCGTCGTCGGTCAACGCCAGCGCCACCGCGCCCCGGCAGGCGGCGCGTGCTTCCACGCCCTGGGCGATGAGCTTGCCGGCGTGCACCAAAAGGCGCGTGGAAGCGCCTTCCTCTAGGCCGTTGCCCTTGAGATTGCGCGTCATTTCCGCGAGCTTCAAGAGCTTGGCGGTGGCGGCTTCGTCGAGCCCGGTTTCGTGCCGGATGATCTTCGCTTCCAGTTCCGGCCTGGGATAGTCGAATGAGAGTGCGACGAAGCGCTGGCGCGTGGACTGCTTGAGTTCCTTCAGCACGCTCTGGTAGCCGGGGTTGTAGGAAATGGCGAGGCAGAATTCCGGGGGGGCTTCCAAGAGCTGGCCGAGCTTTTCGATCGGCATCATGCGCCGGTCGTCGGCGAGCGGATGGATCACCACCATGGTGTCCTTGCGCGCTTCGACGATTTCGTCGAGATAGCAGATGCCGCCGGCGCGCACCGCGCGGGTGAGCGGCCCGTCCACCCAGATGGTCTCGCCGCCTTTCACCAGATAGCGGCCGACCAGATCGGAAGTGGTGAGGTCGTCATGGCAGGACACCGTGATCAGCGGGCGTTTGAGGCGCCACGCCATGTATTCCATGAAGCGCGTCTTGCCGCAGCCGGTGGGTCCTTTCAGCAGTACCGGCAGGCGGTTGGCATAGGCGGCCTCGAACAGCGCCACCTCGTTGCCGACTGGCTCGTAATAGGGTTCCCGGGTGATGAAATGCGATTCGGTGGGGGAGTGGGCGCTGTTCATGAAGCGGGCAGGTCGATCGTCTGGCTGTTTGCCTGACAATTGTACAAGCCTGTCCGCATTCTTATCCCATGCCGCGGGCAAGGTTGTTGCGGGGGTTCAGGATTCAGGGTTCAGGATTCAGGAATCAAAATTCAGGATTCAGGATTCAGGATTCAGGATTCAGGATTCAGGATTCAGGATTCAGGATTCAGGATTCAAGATTTTTCTTGAAGGCGCGCAGCGCCGCTCTTGCAACTTGCGACTTCTTCGTTCAGAAACAGCCGAGGCGGTTCTTGTCGGCCTGCAGGGTTTTCAGTTCCTTGTCCCAGGCGGCGTTCTCGGTGCTGCGGCCGCTGCGGCGTGCTGCGTCCATTTCGTCCAGCACCTTGCCCATGGCGGCGTTGAGCCTGGCGCACTTGTCGCTGTTCGCCTGCGTCGGCTTGACGACCTGCAAAGCCACGGTTTCCTTGCCTTTGCCGTCCGCGGCTTTGCCGGCTTTCGCGCTTGCGGGCTTCGCGGGCTCGTTTTTGCGCGCGGATTTTTCCGGCACCGGCGGCGGTGGCGGCGGAGGAATGACCTTGGCCTGTTTCAGCCCCATCTTGGCGCAGACCGAGTTGGTATAGGTAATCTTGCCCGTGTCGTCCATGCACTTGTACAAATCGGCCTGGGCCGCGAGCGGAAAAATCAGCAAATAGGCAGCAAGCGGATGCATGATGTAACCCTTCCTGAACCCGGGCTTACTGCATCGGCCGGAACACGGGCAAACTTGAGCGCTGCGCCGACGCACGGCGGGTTCGACTGCGGCGGGGAAAGGCGGGCGGGTTTGCGTTGGCGAGCGCTTACCCCCTAAATCTTGGGGCAGGCGCGGTCAGGAATCCGAGAACTTGTATTTGTCGTACTTTTCTTCTTCCGGGACGGGCTTGACGAATTCTTCCACCGGCAGCTTTGCGACGATCTTGTCGAGTTCGGCCTCGCGCTCCTTCTTGCGCGCCAGGCGGCGCTCCACGGCGTCCGGGCGCATGGCGATGGTCATTTCGTTGAACAGCACCTGGCGGATCAGGCGGAAGCCGAAATCCATCATTTCGAGGTCGTCCGACCACTTCGCCTGTTCTTCGGCGGGGATGTCGTAGACGTCCTGGAACGCGGGCGACATGACGAATTCGCGGAACTGATCGACGTCGTAGCTGGCCATGAAGAAGAGCTGCAGGCTGCGCTGCGAGGGGTTGCCCACGGTGGGGCCGGCGGATTTCTTCTTGAGGATGAGCTGGCGCCAGGCGCGGCCGTGCTCGTCGTATTCCTCCAGACCCTGCTCCTTGCGGTATTCGTCCACCGTCAGCTTGCGCGGCTCGAAATGGCCCTTGCAGTGCGATTCCTGCACCAGGGCGTATTGCTGTCGGTCGGTGAACTCGTCGGCGCGGCGCAGCGACAAGAGCGCGACGGGGTAATACCTGCACGCGGTCGGTCGGTCTTCGTATACGCTGCAACCCTCGGGACGCATGAACCGGCAGGCGGTGCCGTTCTCGACCGGCATGAACTTGACGCCGGCGATGTCGTTGCGCGCGAACTCGAAGGGATAGGTGTATTTTTGCAGGAATTCGGTGGAGGTCAGCCCCAGCCGCTTTTTCAGGCGGATGATGTCGTAGGGCGTGAGCATGATGTCGATGTTGGAACAGCATGCGTTCCAGCACTCGATGCCCTTGCGGCACTGGAACTGGATGACCTTGTCGCCCTCGAAGCTCGCCGGCAGCACCGGGCTTGGGGTGAAGGGGGATTCGGTAATGTCGATTTTGTCGCTGCTCATGATGCTTACCTGCCTGGGGTGTATCCGGGGGATTCTGCAAGCAGTACGGCCGAAGACTCGCTGAACTTGCTGGGCCGGTGATTTTACTCCCTTTTGCCGATCAGTTCGCGGATTGTCCCAGTTGTCTCAGCCTTTGTTCGACGAAGGCCTGCAATTCCGGGCTGAGGCTGCCGCTGGCGCGGGCGCGGCTGTATGCCTCGCGCGCCTCGCGGTAGTTCTTTTCGGCCTGCAGGGAAATGCCCAGGCCCATGAGCCACACGGCGTTGCCGGGCGAGAGGCGCAAGGCCTGCCGGTACTGCACGATGGCCTCGCGGTGGTAGCCCTCGCGCTGCAGCAGGGCAGCCATGAAACCATAGTATTGCGGACGGTTGGCCGCCGCATGCTGGGAGCGGTCCAGGGTGGTGATGGCAGCGGCGGTGTCGCCGCGTTCGAGCTGCAGGCGCGCCAGGGTCATGGCCAGGTCGGGCTGTGCGAGGTCCAGGTCCAAAGCTTCCTGCAGTTTGCGTTCGGCATCGCCGAAGCGCTTCGATTCCAGCAGCAGCGCAATGAGGGTTTGTGTCGCGGCGGCATGGCGCGGGTCGATGCGCAGCGCCTGTTCCAGGCCATTGATGGCTTCTGGCGTGCGGCCTTGCTGCGCGAGTGACACGGCCTTGCGGTATTCGGCCTCTGCGCGCTGCTGCGGCGTGGGTTCCCTGACCTGTTTGCTGACGACGGCAGCCGGGTGCCTGGCGCCGGCACGACGAGGCTGAGCTGGGGCCGGTTTGGGGGCGGGCGGTTTCGGGGCAGGCGCGGCGGCAGGTGCGGCCGGCGCTTTGACCGCGGGCGCAGCGGGCAGACTGGCCTCGGGGGGCGGCGAGGGCGCGTCCTCTGCGGGTTCGGGCGGCGGGACGCGGGTTGCCGGGGCGGGCGGCGGGGCTTTCGCAACCGCCGCAGGCTCGATCGGAACGGGGGGCTGGACGGCGGTCGTCCCCCGTTGGGGCGAATACCTGTCCCAAAACAGCCAGCCGAGCGCGCCGGCAATGGCCAGCAGCAGCGCGAGCAGGGCCCAGACCGGCTTCATGCTGTGTTGCCTGGGCACCGCGCGCACCGACGACAGCGGGTTCACGTCCGCGCCGGACTGTCGCTTGTCCAGGTCCTGCAGCATTTGATTGATCAGGCTCATTGCATGCTTCTCCACCACCAGAATACCGCGCCGGCGAAAACGGCACCCAGGGCGAGCGCCCAGAGCCACCCGCGCAGGCGAGGGTGCCTTGCGGTTTCCGTGTCCTTTGCGGCTGTGCGAACATGCCTGGCGCTGATCTGGCGCACGCCTTCGCCGTAGGCAAGCATCAGGGACTTGTGCGCAATGATGTTCACCAGTCTGGGAATGCCGCCGCTCGCATCATACAGCTGTCTGATGGCCGCGCGGGTGAACAACTCGCCGCCCGTGTATCTTGCCACGCCGAGGCGGTGCGCGACATAGTGCTCGATGTCCTCGCGCTTCATCGGCGTCAGGCGATGGTGGAACACGATGCGCTGGTTCAGCTGGCGCGAGGCCGCCTGATTCAGCTTGACGTCGAGCTCGGGCTGGCCGAACAGCACGATCTGCAGGAGCTTGCGCTTGCCGGTTTCCAGGTTGCTCAACAGGCGGATCGCGTCCAGGGTTTCGACCGGCAGGGCCTGGGCTTCGTCCAGGCACAGCACCACGCGCTTGCCGGCGCGCGCGAAGTTGAGCAGCGCCAGCGTCAGCGCCTTGGTCAGCTGGTACTGGTTGGCGTCCTTGTCCAGCCGTATGCCGATCTCCTCGGCCACGGCCAGCAGCAGGGTATGCGGTTCGAGGTAGGGGTTGGGAATGTAGGCGGTGACGAAGCTGCCCTGTCCGCGGCTGGCGTCGGGATTGATGCTGGCAAGGAACTGGCGGCACAGCAGGGTCTTGCCGGTGCCGACCTCGCCGGTGATCTTGATGAAGCCCTCGCCGTTCCTGACGGCCACCAGCAGGGTGTTGAGCGCTTCCTGGTGGATGGCGTCGGCGAAAAAGAAGCTGGTGTCCGGGGTCAGGTTGAACGGCAGTTCGCGCAGGCCGAAATGCGCTAGATACATGGCTGCACCTTCGTTACGGCCATCATCTGACCACTGGGTTCCCGCCGTCGTTGCGCTGCATGCCCTGGATGCGGTCGCGGGTTTGCAGGATGTCCTGGCTCCAGTCGCCGCCGCGCACGATGGTGGGCTTGAGCAGGATGACCAGTTCCTTTTTCAGCGTGGAGCGGCTGGTCTGCTTGAACAGGTTGCCGAGCAGCGGCACTTCGCCCGCCACCGGCACCTGCGACTTGTCGTTCACCGAAACCGATTTCATGAGCCCGCCGATGGCCACGACCTGGCCGTCGCGCGCACGCACGATGCTGTCGGTCTCGCTTACCGTGCTGGAGGCAAGCGGCAGTCTCAGCGTGCCGACGTCGCCGAGGTCGATTTCGCTGGTCTTGGACTTGACGTCGCTGATCGAGGGATGGATGTGCAGGGTGATGTTGTCGTCGCTGTCGATTTGCGGCGTCACGTCCAGCACGATGCCGGAGAAGAAGGGCTGCAGCGTCACGTTGGGCGTGGTGGTGGTGGCGGTGCCCGTGGTGGTGGTGCTGCTGACGTTGGTGACGAAGAAATCGTCGGTGCCGACCTTGAGCACGGCCTTCTGGTTGTTGAGCGTGGCGATGCGCGGGCTGGACAGCACCTGCACGTCGCCCTGGGTTTCCAGGAACTGCATCAGTGCGGCGAAGTTGCTAGCCTGGAAGGCCAGGCTGAAGAGGCCGCCGGCCGCGGTGCCGGCCGCGCCGGCGATGTTGCCGCCCAGGGTGTCGCCCAGGGTCGAGGGATAGATGTTGCCGCTGCCGTCGATGGTGGAGAGGATGGCGCCTTTTTCGGTCAGGGCGATGTTTTCGGTGTTGGCGCCCACCGAGAAGCGATGGTTCTGGCCGTTTTTGGAGAGAATGGCCCAGTTGATGCCGGACTGGAAACCGTCGTTCAGGGTGACTTCGATGATCTTGGCTTCCAGGATGACCTGGCGGTCCACCGACAGCTGTGTGGCCTTGAGGTAGTTTTCCACCGCGCGCAGTTCGTTGGGGTAGGCGCGCACCACGATCACGCCGGACTGCGGGCTGATGACTACGCTGCGGCCTTCCTCGGCGCCGACGATGGTGCGCACCGCCGTGGCCAGTTCGTTCCAGAAATCGACTTCGGATGAGGTCGATATGCGTGTGCTCTGGATGGCGCGCGACTGGGCGCCGCCCTGGGTGGTAGTGGGCGCGATGCCGCCGCCGCTCTGCTGGCCGATGGGCGAGTCGCTTACCGACCCGGATACCACGCGCACATCGGAAGTGCCTTTGCGCACGGCGGAGAGGTAGTTCACCTGGAACACGCGGGACTGCAGGGTCAGCGGCTCGATGTAGATGCGCGTGCCGTCGAGCTTGTAGTTGTAGCCATACAGCTGGCGGATGGATTCGAGCGCATCGAGTACGGTGACGTCCTTGAGGTTGAGCGAAATGTTGCCGCGGACGTCGGGGTGCACCAGCATGCTGTAGCGCGTGCCGGCCACGAGGCTCAGGAATACCTGGCTGGCCGGCGCATTGTTGATCGAGAGGTCGAAACGCTCTTCCAGCGCTTTTGTAGCCTTGGGCATTTCGAACCTGAGCGGCGGCAGCAGCGCGGCATCGACAGCCGCGGGCTGTTCGTATTTTGTCGCGCTCTCGGCCGCCTTGGCGAGTTCGGCATTGATCCGGTCGCGGGTGGCGGAATCCTTTTTGGTGTCCATTTCCGCGCAGCCGGCCAGCGCAAGCGCGGCCAGGCCGAAGATGGCCGGGAGGCGCAGGTAACTGAATCGTGTTCGTTCGGGCATGTCTCTCGTTTCCTTTTTCGCGGCCGCGCTCAGCGCGAAGGGCGCCTGTTCGTTGCGGCCGGGCGTTTCTCCACATCGGGGAAAAGCTTCAGCGTCTGCAAGCTGTCCGCGGTTTTCAGCACCACTTCGGTGTCGCTGATTTTAACCACGCGCGCATCGCCGATCGTGCTTCCCACTTTCACGGTTTCACCATTGATGACGGCAGTATACCGGCCGTTGGCCCTGCGTATGGACTGCAGCACCGGCCCGGCCGGGATCATGACAGGCTCGCCGCCGGCATGAAGCGCTGCGGGCGGGCGCGTGGGGTCGCGCAGGACTTCCGCACCATAAGCGGCCGAGGCAGGCGGCAGGCTGCATGCAACGAGAAGCAGCAGCCTGCGAAGGCGGGCTGGAGTCTTCGTCGACGCGCGCTGCGGGAACTTGGTCTTCGGCCTGGTCATCGCGGGTTCATATCGTCAGCCAGGCCTGCTCCAGGCTCAGGGTGTAAAGGGTGAGGGCGAGCGTCGCATTGGGATACTCGCCCGTTTTCAGTTCGGCCCTGCCCCAGAACATCTGCCAGGGCAGCGATTCCATCTCCTCCAGATAGTGCACCAGGGCAGGGTAGCTTCCTTCCACGGTGATTTTTACCCCGTGACGGAACACCCCGGCCTGTGTCGCCTCCTGCAGGGCCTGTGCTGCCCGGGATTCAGCGCCTTGCGCTGCCGCCTCCGCCACGGCGGCTGCGAGATTCTGTCTGGGCAGGGTCTCGAATGACACCAGGCGCAGGCCATCGTTTCGCAGCAGCATGTCCTTCAGCATGGCGGGCATTTGCTGCGGCGAGACCAGCCCGCTTTGGAAATCGAGCAGGCTGGTGTCCACGCCGGCGAGTTCTTCACGCAGTTGCTGCAGCCGTTTTTGCAGGGGAGCATCCGGATCGGCGCTTTGCTTTGCCGCCAGGATCCGTATCTGCTCCTGCAAGGCCATGGTCTGCAACTGGGTCTGCTTCATTTGCCTGGACAGCGCATCCTGGCGCGTGAGTTGCGGGTCGATAAGCAGGACGTTCACCAGGGTGACGAGCACCAGCGCGGCAGCCATGAAAATGAGCACCCGCTCGCGCAGGCTCAGCACGTCGACGCGCTGGGCCAGGTTCTGCCATTGCTGCTTGATCCTGTCCTTCATCGGGGCCTCGATGTCGCGTTGCGCAGGCTGAATTCGATGTAGGAAGGGGCGGCGGTGCCGGCGGCCGGGACGGCTGCGTGCGGCACGCTCATTTCCAGCACGTCGAATTTTTTGCCTGCCAGGCTTGCCTCCCTGTTCAGTTGGCTGAGGAAGACCGGTACCAGTTCCGGCCTGAGCGTGCGGCCGCTGATGGCCATCTCGCCGGAGCCGCTCAGCGCAAAGCCGGTCAACCACAGGCCTTCCGGCGTCTGCCGCGACAGCGCGCGGAAGTATTCCGAAAAACCTTGCTTGCTGCCCACCTCGCCGCGGACCAGCACCTCGACTACGCCGCGGCGGGTTTTGACCTGCGCTTCCAGGCGCGCGATTTCCTCCTGCAGCAGTTTGCTGGGTGTTCGCTGTTCCGCTTTTTGCTTGAAGCTTTCCAGTTGCGCCAGGGCGGAGGCGTGCATGCGCACGGCGCTGTCGGCCTGTTTTTTTGTCGCGCCGACGCTGTACCAGGCGTAGGCGTAGAACAGCAGGGAACCGAGCAGGATCAGCCCGAGCGCCTGCAGCATGGCCACCAGCGAAAACAGCTTGGGCTTCTTGAGCAGCAGCGGGTTGTAAAGATTGATCTGCTGGCTCATAGCGCCCGCTCCTCGAGGCGAAGCGCGGCCCCCAGCGCGAGAAAGAAGTATTGCTGCTGCCGCGCCTCTCTTAGCGCCGGCGTGGCGGACAAGTCCAGCACGCTGCCGAGGTCCAGGCTTTCTACCGGGGTGAACAGGTTTTGCGCCAGATGTTCCCGCAGCCCCAGCGCGTCATGGCCCATGGGCGCGAGCACCAGCTTGGCCAGGGGGATGTAGTGGTACTGACGGTCGAAGTGGTCCAGCGAGCGCTGCAATTCCAGGGTGATTCTCTCGAGGGCAGCTGTTCTTTGCTCGGAGCCGAGTTGTTGGTCCGGCCGGATGTCGATGCGGCGCGAATGATAAAGCTCGCCGCCGGCGGTGAAGGTCAGCAGGCCCCCGTCCGCATCGACCGACAGCATGGCGATTCCGCGCCCCTCTGGCTCCACCAGCGCGGCGATATTGCGCTGCGCCATTTCCGGAATGTCGATCACCCCCAGCGGAATCTTGGCCTGGCCGAACAGGGCCTGGCGTTCCTCGATGATCCTGGACGGGGCCGCGATGGCGTACATCAGGTGGCTGCGTGCCGGGGTGTTCTTGTCCTGCGGGATGTCGAGCACGTCGATGGTGGCATCGTCGACGTGGTAGTCCAGCAAGTCCTTGAGGCGCCAGCGGATGGCGGTTTTCAGTTCCGCGGGCGGGACATTGGGCGATTCCACCGACAGGAGCTGGTATTCGCGCGGCGTCAGCAGCGTGGTGCATTGGTGGCGCTGTGCGTCGCTTTTCCTGGCAAGCTTTTCCAGCGCGTCTTCAACCGAGTCGGCGGCGGATTCGCAGACCGCCAGCGTCACGACCGGCTGACCCGACGCGACACGACGCACATGGCTGGCGCACACCGCGCCCTCGTGCATCGTGATTGCCAGCCAGCCATCGTTTTTTTTCGACCTGCGAAACAGAGCCATGCCATCGCCAAGATTGGGTTTTTCTGAAACTAATTCAATAATAGCTCGTTGTCAATTGATTTTAAAGGGAAATTAAGAAACCCCCCGCCGTTCCTCCGGGGTTTTGCTTTTTTCCAACAAGGCTGCGGGCAATAGGTGCGCAAGCCTTGTGCGCTGCGCGAAAGCGGCGGCTTCAGTACATTTCACGCAGGTAGATGAACTCGTTGGCATTCTTGTGCACGCCGAATGTGGCGCGGCCGAGCGGATTCTGGTCGTAATTGGCCCCGCTCCACCTGCCTTGCAGGTAGGAAAGATTGGCCGGCGTATCGGGTACGGCGGCACCGCCCACGCTGGTACAGGTCTGGCCCAGTACGGTGCTGCCCAGATTGACGGTGAGGTTGACGCTGCCGCTGTTGCCGGCGCCGGGCTTGAGCATCTTGAGGTTGGCCTTGCCGGCAGTGAAGGCGCCGGAAATCGATACCGCGGTCTCGCAGGCGGACAGGTTGGAGGTAAACGATGACAGCGCGATGTTGCCCGGCGCGAGCGTCGTGCAATGGTCGTCCGCGTTGGTCACGAACAGGCTGCCGTTCCAGTATTGGGTCTGCAGCAGCACCGGCAGGTCGAGCAGTTCGGAGCCGTGGGCGTTGGCGATCCTGAGGCGGCCGTAGCGGAAGGCGTTGCCGGCGTCGAAGGCGATGCCGCTGCCGCCGCCGTCGAACAGCAGCGGCGCAGCGGCGTTGATGATGCCATTGCCGCTGACGGCGTTTTCGCTGTCGTCGCTGACATCCATCTGCAGCGTGATCGACGCGGTGAAAGGCGACTGCGGCGTGGTCGCGTTGCGGGTAAAGGCCAGCTTGTCGTTGCTGTTTGCCGTTGCCGTGCCGGTGCCGTCGTCGTTGGAGGAGACGGACGGCGTGCCGATCAGGGCGGTATCCAGCCCCGGCGTGGAAGGCGGCGTCAGCGTGTAGGCGTAGCTCTGGCTAAGGTCGCCTGCCGTCAGCTTCCACAGCGCATCGCGGTAATTCACGGTCGTCTGGCCGCCGGCATTCTTCGCGGTGATGGTGGCCTGCGGCAGGGTGACATAGCCGAAAGCCTGGCCGATGTAGGTGAAGGAGCGCGTGGCGCAGGCGTCGTCGTCGAAGGTCTTGAACTGCGGCGTGCTGGCAGCGGCGAGATCGAAATGGTCGGGCACGAAGCGCCCGACATCGAACTCGGCCGACTCGATGTAGCGTTCCGCCGTGCTGGAATCGGCCAGATCCACGTTGGCAAAAGTGGTGTCCGCCAGTTTCATGGTGAAGGCGCCGGCCTCGCTGTAGGTGGCGGTGGTCGAAGTCACCGTGCCCGATGAGGCAGTCCAGGCGATGCCGGCATTCAGTGTGCCCAGGGTGCAGGGGGCGGCAGGCAGCAGGCAGGCGGTGAGGCTGGCCTCCGGGCTGCCGGCGTAATTGTTCGTGGTCGCGGCAGCGGCATTCTTGGCGGTGGCTTCGATGGTGAACGGCCGGCCGGCCTTGTGCACGTTGCCGCCGCTGGCCGCAGTATTGTAGAGCGTGCGCGCCGTGCCGCTGCCGGTGTAGGCCGTCTGCCAGTCCAGGTCGGAGACGCTGACGTTGGCGAGCGAATCGGGACGGATGGCAAAGGCATCGGAAGAGCAGCCGCGCTGAAACGGAATTGGTGTTCTGACTATCTGTACGCGTACCTCACGATAAGCGTCTGCGATGTTGAACGGGCCCACGGTGGTCAGGCCGTTGGGGCTGCCGTCGTTGAAGTTGCCGGCGACGGCCGTGCCCAGCAGGGTCCAGCTGCTGCGGCAGCCGTAGGCATCGAGCGCGCCGCTGTTGTCGCTGGCATCCATGAGCTGGACGCTGACGGTACGGTTGTAGCCCGTGTTGATCGTGCCGTCGAAGTTCAGCGCGACGATGTCTAGGTTGAAGCTGGCGCCGGCGATCTTGGTCTTGATGTAGGTGGGCGGCGTGGCATTGGTGCAGGTGGTGCCGACGTCGCAGGCATTGAAGCGGGGGGTCGGCGGGGGATCGACCGTCAGGGTCGCGCTTGACGCGGAGATGTTGCCGCTGTCGGTGGTGATCGTGCCGGTGCTGTTGAGGTAGCTGCCCGCGGTCGCGCTGGTGACGTTCACCGTCACCGTGCAGCTGTTTCCGGCGGGAATGGTGCTGCCGCTCAAGGCCAGCGAACCGCCGCCGTCGGCTGCGGTCACCGTGCCGCCGCAGGTGCTGGCGCCGCTTGCGGGCGTGGCGTTGACGAGTCCTGCCGGGTAGGTGTCGGTGAAGGCGACGCCGGTGACGTCGGCGCCGCCGGGGTTGGTGAAGGTGACGGTCAGCACCGAGACGCCGTTTTCGATGATCGCTTCGGGGTTGAAGGACTTCAGGGCCGACACGCGCTCGATGGTGTAGACCTGCCCAGTGAAGTTGCCGTCCCCGGCCGCAGTGCCGCCCAGCGGCAGCGCAACGCCGTCGACGATGGAGTTGTCGTCCACCAGGTTCAGGCCCAGGGTGCCGGTGCCGCTGCCGGTGCCGGCCGTCACCGTCCAGGTCGTGCCGCCGCCGGTCACCGAGGTGATGCCGGTGCCGGTGACACTGCCGCCTTCCACCAGCACGAAGTCGGAGGCGTCCACGCCGGTCACGCTTTCGCTGAAGGTGACCGTCCAGGAAACGCTGGCTGCGCTGGTCGGATCGGGATCGGCGCGATTGATCGACAGCACCTTGGCATACCAGGTGATGATGATCTTGCCGTTGGCGCCGTTGCCGCCCGTGCGTGCGCCGCTCGTGGTCACATCGCCAGAACCGCCGCCGCCGCCGCCGTTGCCAGAGGCCGGCGCATTGCCGTTCTGACCTTGCGTTCCGCCGTTGCCGCCTATGCCGCCGCCTGCCGGCGGTGCTGCGGCAGTCACGGTGGACCAGGCCTGGGTGCCGCCGGTGGTGGTGCCGTTGGCCGCGGTACCGGCGGAAGAGCCCCCCGGGCCACCCTGTCCGTTGGGGTTGTTGCGGCCGTTGTCGCCGTTGCCGCCGGAGAATTTGACGTCGCCAAAGCCCGCCGCCGCGGCCCCGCCCAGGCCGCCGGCACCGGGGGCGGTTCCGCCTGTCTTGCCGTAGCCGAACGCGCCGCCCTTGGCCATCACCGTGGAGGCATCGATGAAGTAACTATCGCCGCCCGCAGTGCCGTTTGCGCCTATGCCTCCGGCGCCGCCGGCACCCACCGAATAGGCGTAGTTATTTCCCGGGGTGATGGCAAGCGTGCTGCGCGAATAGGCGCCGCCGCCGCCGCCGCCGCCGCCGTCCGAAGTCGTGGTGTTGCCGCCGCCGCCGCCGCCGCCGCCCCAGACCTCGACCGTGATCGAGGTCACGTTTGCGGGCGCCGTCCAGTTGCCGCTGCCGCTGGTATACGTCACCTGCCCGGCCTGCGCCAGAGGCAGCAACAGGCAGAGCAAACATGCGCGCGCGAGGAAATGTTTCATGGCCGTCATTTGCTCACCGTGGCCCGCAGGCGGCGTTCCGCATAACCGATGCCGCCCACGCTGCCGGTGCTGGCGGTCGAAGTCAGCTCCCAGGCCGTGATCGCGCCGCTGGTGGTGGCGCTGCACTCGACCGTCACGCTGAAATCGGACAGGTCGGCGCCGGGCGCGACATTGCTGGAGGCCGCGCAGCTGTTGTCGATCAGCGCACGGTAGGCGCCCCATTCGATGCCTGCGCGCGCCGCCTGGTAGGCGCGCGAACCCTGGATGTCCATGGCAGACGTCACATGCTGGGCGGTGGCGAAAGTCATCATGGCCGCACCCAGCGCCGCCAGCACCACCAGCAGGAATATTGCCGTGATGATGGCAAAGCCGCGCTGCCCGTCGCGGCTCATGGATGGCTGTTGCAGAGGCTTCTCAGGGCACATTGGGTACATGCACCTCATGGTAGAGCGTGACGGATTCGTTTTTTTCGGTGATTTGCAGTTGAATCGACACCAGGCCGCTGCGCGCGGTCACGCCCGGCTGGTAGACGAAGCTGCAGTCGCTGATCTTGTCCGCCAACAGGGCATTGCTGCCGCCCGGCGGCACGACCTGCGCGAGCGTGACGGTGTAGCCCCAGTAGCGCCGCAGGGTGCCTGTGCCCGTACCGTTGGCGTCGGTGCCGAGTCCGGCGCAGACGTAGCTGATCGGGCCGCTGACGACGTGGAAGCGGCTGCCGGGCGATTCGAAGGGAAACTGCTTGGCGTTGATGGAAATGGTGTTTCCGCTGATGCCGGTGATGCTCGAGCTGTTGTCTCCGGCATAGGCGTCCGCACCGCTGAAGCCCAGGTTGTACACCACCACGAGATCGCCGACCACAGGCGTGTTGCTGAGGGTACCCAGCACGTCGAAACCGGAGTCGGCGGCGGTGAAATCGAGGACGTCCGCAGGCGTGGCGCCGCCGTCGTCTTCCACACGGTAGCGGCCGCCGGTGCGGGTTTGCAAAAACTCGACCGCAGTGCCGGAAACGCGCACGCTGTTTGGCAGCGCCAGGCGCAGGTCGCGCGCCATGCGGCGCAGGGCGGTGTCGGCGGTATCGGTCAGGCCCGCGCGCCGCAGCGAATCGAAATAGCCCTGCACCGGCTTCTGCATGAATACGGCGACCACGCCTGCGATGATGCCGGTGATCGCGATGACGATGACCAGCTCTGCCAGGGTGAAACCCGAGCAGGCGTGCGTGCATGGGCCGCGCTTGTGCATGAGCTTACGGCGCATAGTCCGTGCGGTAGCCGGAAAGGGCGATGGATGCGCCGCCCGGTCCCGTGACCGTGACGGTAACGAGCTTGGCGGCAACGCCGCTGAGAGTCGTCGCCAACACGGCAACGGAAGCGTTGTAGGCGGACAGCGCCGCGATGGGCGAGCCGCCGATGTCGCTGATGCCGGTCATGGTATAGCCGTTGTAGTCGTCCACGTCGTCGAACTGGGTGCGGTCTGCACCGCTGTAGCCGCCTGCGGGGTTGTCGTATTCCTTGAGCAGGACTTCTTCCAGAAGCGACTCGGCGACGGCCAGCGCCTGCTTGTTCACCATCGGATCGGCGCTATGCTGGGCGGTGACGTTCATCACCGACAGGATGCCGGCGATACCCACGCTGACGATGGCGATGTAGAGGACCAGTTCGATCAGGCTGATGCCGATTTGGCGCCTAATGGACATGACGGCTGCGCCAGCCCGGATCGTGAACGCAGCCGTGTCCGTTCTCTCTCCCCGGCCCTCTCCCCGCGGGAGAGGGGGACGAGGAAACGCTACGCGTTGTCTCACGTCAATGCACATAGCCGGTTTCCGCCTCTACGGTGATGGTGTCCGCAACGCCGCTGACCTGGATGGTCTGGCCCGTGCTGGGGCTGCCCAGGGCATTGAAGCTGAAGTTCGCCGGCGTTGCGGCGTAGCTCACGCCGGCGGCCGCCGTGATGGTGTAAGGGCTGCCCCCGCTGGGACTCGAAAGCGGCGTGTCGCAAGGCGAGGCGTCGCCGCTGGCGGAGGCGATGGTCAGCGTGGCGCTGCCTGCGGTAAAGGCCGCGCACACCTTGCGGCGCTGGGCGATGGCGGCCTTTTGCGCATAGCGCAGGGCCGCCAGGGTCTGGTCGCGAAAGCCGCGGGCGTCGAATTCCGTGGTCTGCAGGCGCGGCACGGCGACCACGGCCAGAATGCCGATGATGGCGATGACCATGATCAGTTCCGGCAGGCTGAAGCCGCCTGCGCTTCTCGCCCGCCTGGCCGAGGCGTCGGGGAGTGCTCCGGCTTCATGCCTGAGCGTTCCGATTTGCTCCGCTGTTGCGCGCATGGTCGCCTGCCTGTTGGCTCCTCGCATTGTTTGGGCGGTTCGCATTGTTTGGGCGGAAATTCCTGCCTGGGCCGCGCCCAGTTTATCAAAAAGCAGGCGTGGCGGTGCCGTCAATCACTGCACTGCGCTTGAGGTGCAGGATGAGGTCGATATTGCGTTGCGCTTCGTCTGCATGGCAGCCCGAGGCCCTCACTGCCTGCCAGTAGCGCAGGCAGGTGTTGGCAGCGAAAAATGAAGAATATTCCCTGTTTCGCGCAAGCCACGTCCCGACGGCAGCCAGCAGGCGGCTGCGCAGTTCTCCCGGGCAGGCGGCCGCGTCGAATTCGGCGGGAGGGGGGAGGAAGGGCTGGGCGGAAATTTCGTCGTTGCGTTTCAATGCCTTGAAAACGGCGTCGAATTCCGCGCAGGCCCGTTCGCGCATCCCCAGGTCGGCAAGAATTCTCGCCAGAGTAAGCCGGTGGGGAATGGACGGTTCGGCATCCGCCATGCGTTGCGCGCAGGCCAGCGCCTGTTCCAGCGCGGCAAGACGCAAGGCTGGCGGAGCCTTGGTGTCGGCTGAGCGGGCATGGCATGCCAGCGCATGGCCGTATTCTTTACCGGTGCTGCAACCGGCAGCGTCCGTCGCACTGCCAGGCATGACCAGAAATCCCTGGCTGGCGAGCGTTTGCGCCTTGTCGCGCTTGCAGAAAAACAGGTTCAGCTGATACGGATCCAGTGCCGCGGGCTCGGCCACCGGCGCGAGCACCAACAAGCCCGGCACCAGCCGGTAGGGCTGGTACCCCAGAGCGGCGAGGGCTTCGATCACCTCGTGGTTGATGTCGCGTCCGTGCTTGTACTCGGCCATTACCAGCGGCGAGGCTTCGGTGAGCAGGCAGGCGGCGCCGCGCACGACCTGCGGTTCCTGGCCTTCGGCGTCGATCTTGATGAAATCAGGCATTTGCCAGCCGAATTCCCCGCGGCAGTGGTCGAGCGTGGTCATGCTTACCGCAAGATCGGCATCGCCGGATTCGGACCCGTCGACCAGTTGATTCAGTTCGGAATTGCCCGTCATCCTGAGGTAGCCGCGGCCCAGCCTGTCCGACACGGCGCGTTCGATCACCTGCACCTGGCCGAAGCCGTTTTCGGCCAGGCTCTTGCGCAGCATCGATGCGGTCTCGGGGTCGGGTTCGAAGGCGTATATGCTGCCGGAAGGCCCGACCAGGGCCGCCATGGACAGCGTGTAAACGCCATAGTTGGCGCCGATGTCCAGCGCACGCTGGCCCGGCCCCAACAGCCTGCGCACGAAACGGATTTCGTCCTCGAACCAGTCGCCGCGCTCCTCGATGACGTAGCGGCTCATCACCTGGCAGGAATCGGGCAGTCGGATTCTGGCAATGCCGGCGAGATCGAGCGCGATGCTGCGATCGGGGGTGGCAGCGTTCACGGCTGCCGCCGCTTCCTCCCTGCGGCGCGCACAGTAGGTCCGCCACATGTCGCGGTAGGCGGCTTCCAGGTTGCGGGTGAAGCCGGCGTGGTCGAGCAGGGGGGACGCCTGCATTCTTTCGCGCAGGCCGGCCCGCAGTGCGGCAAGGCGACCGGTGTCCGCGGCAAGCTGTGCGGCGATGCGCACGAATTCCTCCGCATCGCCGGCCAGCAGTTCCCTCAGGCCGAGCGCGTTGAGCAGGCTGGCGCCGACGCGGGCGGAGTGGCGTTCGCCTTCCAGGCACACCACCGGCACGCCCATCCACAGGGCCTCGCAGGTGGTGGTGGTGCCGTTGTAGGGAAAGGTGTCAAGGGCGATGTCGACCTTGTTGTAGATGCTCAGATGTTCGTTGGTGCCGGCGCGCCATCCGACGAGGTCGAGGCGCTCCTCCGGGATGCCGTGCGCGGCGAATCCGTCCACGATGCGTTTGCGGCCGCGCACCGATGACAGCGCGAAGCTCTTCAGCATAAGTCGCGAGTCGGGAACTGCGGCCAGCACTTTGGACCATACGGCGATGACTTGCTCGTTTACCTTGGCAAGGTTATTGAAGCTGCCGAAAGTGACATGCCCGGTTGCGGCGCATGGGGGTGGCAAGATCGGCGGCGCATCATCTGGCGGCTGGTAGGTCAGGAAACAGTGCGGCAACTGCCAGAGGGTTTCGGTGTAGTGTCCGGCGGTCAATTCTTTCGGATCCGAAACGGCATCGCCAAGGCGGTAGTCCATCGTATCCAGGCCGCTGGTTGCAGGGTGTCCAAGGTAGTTCAGCTGAATGGCGGCGGGCTTGCGCGCGAACACTCCCAGACGGTTGCCGGTGGTGTGACCGGAAAGGTCGACGAGTATGTCTATCCGATCCTTGCGTATCAGTTCGGTCGCGGCTTCTTCCGACAGTGTGGAAATGTCGCGCCAGTGGTCCGCAAGCATCTTGAAGCGTTCGGTGACCTGGTCTCCTTCCAGCAGTGTCGGGTAACAGTAGACTTCGAATTGCGCATGGTCATGCTGGCGCAGGATGGGTTCCAGGAAATAAGCCACCGGGTGCTTGTAGAAATCGCGCGAAACGTAGCCGATGCGCAGGCGCCGCTCGGGTACTGCGGCGGTTGCGGCAGGCGGTGGCGACAGCGGTCGTGTCGCATATAGTTCCGCCCATTCGCGATAACCTTCGCGCAGCGCTTTGCCGCTGAGGTCTGGGTAGTACATGCTATGGAATACCAGCCGCGACTGGGTGTCGGCGTGAGAAGGCGCGATGTCCAGAAGTCGTTGAAGGTAAGCCATGCCGGCGCGCACATCACCGACGAAAATGTAGTTTGCCGCCAGTATGTTCAGAACTTCGGTTGAATCCGGCTTTAATTCGCGCGCTCGTTCCAGCCGATCGGCGGCTTCGTCCCAACGCCCCATGACCTGTAGGGCTTGTGCAATGCGAATGTGGGGGAGGAAGTCGTTTGGCCGGCGCCGCGACAGTCTCTCGTAATATTCGAGCGCACCAGGCAAGTAGCGGGCGTCCTGCAAGACAAGCGCCAGATTGACCAGTGCTTCCGGCAGTCCCGGGCTCAGCCTGAGCGCCTCGCGATAGCAGGCCACGGCCTCCCCGGTGCGGGCCTGGCTCAGCAGCGCATTGCCGAGATTGCAATGCGCACCGGCAAAATCAGGTGCCAGTTCAACTGCTTTGCGGCAGTAGCGCTCTGCAGCAGCGTTCTCGCCTCGCATGTTGTAAATCGATCCAAGATTGGTCAGCGCTTCTACATAATTTGGGTTGTGCGCAAGCGCGGCGTGGTAACAGCGGGCCGCTTCCTCAAGCTCGTCCCCGGCAAGATGGATGTTGCCGAGGTTGTTGTGAGCTGCGGGGAAAGCCGGCCTTACGGCCAGCGCCCGCTCGAAATGTGCGCGTGCACCTGCCGTATCCCCGGTACTCAGCAAATATGCACCGAGCAGGTTGTTTGCCTCCGGGTGGTCGGGCTGCGCCACGAGAATCCTTTCCAGCAGCGTGCGCGCCTCCTCCTGCCGGCCTTCCCTCCATAGAGCATGAGCCTGGACATATTGAGGCAGGTTCCGGGGGGCGAGCTGATCGGCTGTTTGGAACAGTTGACCAACGAGTTGGGTGTGGCCTGAGCGCGCGAGCAGTGCGCCGGCCCAGCGCAGCAGCCGAGCAACGATAAGCTGCCTGAGCCCGGTTTTCACGGATTATCCTGAGCCGTTCAAGTGCGGCGGCCGGGCGCCACCAGTGCACTGACTGTGACGGCGCCAACTACACGCGAAACCATGTCACCAGGATAGCCCAGTGTCTGCATCTCGGTTTGCAGCGCCTTGGCAAGCCGCGCCCGCCCGATGAAGCTCAGGCGTCTGTCTTTTGCATAAGCTGCCATGCGCTGTTTCAGGGTTTCGAGGGATTCGATGATTTTTTGCTCTGGTATGGGTTTGCCTTGCCTTATCCTGGCGGGCGGGGGGCAGGTACGCGCAAATGCTTCCAGCGCTTCGCTGGCTGCTAGTTGCAAGGATTGTCGTGAAGCAAATCCAAACATGGGAATAAAAACAGCCTGCTTTGGCAGGCTGTTTGCAGTACGGGGAGGGGAAAGTCAGGTTCCGATGGCGGTGTAGTTGGCCGTGGTGCCGTTGCCGCCGTTGACGGTGCAGGTCACAGCGGTACCTGCTGGTGTTACGGCTGTCGTGCCGCTAGCCGCAATGGTATAGCCGCTGGGCAGTCCTCCCTGCAATGCGTTGGTGACATCGCCGCAGGTAGATACGGTCACGGCGTTGGTATTGCCTGCCTGGTCCGCAGCGTAATTGATGGCGGCAGCCGAAGACAGGGCGCCTGCCACGCCGGCGGTTGCCGCTTCGTCTGCTTCAGTGCTGAGGTCGATGAACCTGGGAAGGGCGGTTGCAGCGAGGATGCCCAGAATCACGATCACCACCACCAGTTCGATGAGCGTGAAGCCTTTTTGTGTGTTGCGCATGATTACAGTCTCCAATGATGCCGAGCAGTAAAAACCTTTCAATTGGCGGTGAGCGCCAATTTCCGATTATTTTACGGCGTTTGAGGAAATTTTCTTTAATTGTGACTTGGTTTTTTTTGGTTGTCGATGTCAGCAGTCGCTGATGTCGAGGGTGATGGTGGGGGCCGTGGGGCCGGCGCCGGCGGCGTTGTAAGTGATGCTGCAGGCCGCACCGCCGTTGACGCTGATGATGATGGGGCTGGAGCCGGAAACCGTGACTCCGTCGTTGGTGAGGTCCAGCTGGATGGCTGCGACAATGCCGGACATCGTGGCCGCGGGGTACTGGTTGACCATGTCGATCGCGACGCCGTCCATGTCGGTGGTTCCTGCCGTTGCCGTGCAGGTGCCCGGACCCAGGCCGGCAAGGTCCGCCATGCAGTTGGCGCGCGCCAGGGCGGCGGCCGATCGCATCGCGCCGTATATGGCCTGGGCCTTGGCGGCGCGTGCCTTGGACTGGAGGTTGATGTAGCGCGGCAGGGCGGCGGCCGCCAGGATGCCGATGATGGCAACGACGATGACGAGCTCGATGAGGGTGAAGCCAGCCTGTTTTTTGCTCAATTCAAGGTTCCCGATCGGTCCCGAATGCAGTCTTGACCGCCTGACAGCATGATCGCGAGGCCGCGCAACATTATTCGACAGACCAATCATACGGCCTCACCAGGCTTAATGCCACACCTTCCGCGATGGGGGTGGCGGCGCTTTCTTCCGCGCGCATGACTGCCGTAACCTGGAAGCGGATGAGCTTTTCTTCCTCGGAATCGGCCTTGATGAGGCGCGTGAGCTTAGGCCGGTATACCAGTTGGCGGCGCGTGCGGTCGAAACACCAGCTGCCGGGCGGGATGGCGGTGGGCGATGGGTTGTCGAGTTCTCCGGCATAGTTGGCCGGGGGCCTGTCCAGCCATGCGATGGGGTTGGCGCCGACCAGGTGTTCAAGGTCCTGCATCCTGTTTTGCATCCGCAGTTCCGCCACCGTGAGGCGCAGGGCGCTGCGCAAATTGATGATCGTGGTTTCCATGGCGGTTCTTTCGGCGACTTCCTGGTAGAACAGCAGGCGGTCGAGCAGGATGGCGCCCAGGATGGCGATCAGCAGCAGGGCGACCATCGCTTCCAGCTTGCTGATGCCGACGAGCCTGTTTATGCGGAACATGCCGGCAAGGCTGGCTTATCTGCCTATGATCTTTCCCAGATCCCAGATCGGCAGGAACACGCCCAGGGCCAGGATCAGCACGACGATGCCCAGGCCGACGATGAGGATGGGTTCGATTTGCGAGGACAGGGTTTTCAGTTCGTAGTCGACTTCGCGCTCATACATGTCGGCGACTTCCTCCATGAGCGTGTCGAGTTCGCCGCTTTCCTCGCCGACGGCGATCATCTGCAGCACCACGGGGGTGAAGACATGGGTGGTCATGGCGGTGCGCAGGATGCTTTCGCCGCGCTCCACGCCGTCGCGGATCTGTTCGACCCGGCTTTCGATGTAGGCGTTGTCCACGGTTTGCGCCACTACGTTGAGGCCCTGCACCACGGGCACGCCGCTCTTGCTGGCCAGGGCGAAGCTGCGCGCAAAGCGCGAAAGCGCGCTTTTCAGCAGGATCTTGCCCATGATGGGCAGGCGCAGCTTGATCCTGTCCCAGCGATAGCGTCCGGCATGGGTGGCGATGTAGATGCGGAAAACGAGCAGGCCGCCAACGACGAGGGCGAGGAGGAGCGGCCAGAACTTGATCGTCAGTTCGGAGGCGGTGATGAGGATCCGGGTCATCAGCGGCAATTCGACGCCGAAACCGGCATAGACTTTGGCGAAGGCGGGAATGACCAGAAAATTGATCACTGCGAGGGCCGCTACCATGGTCAGGATGACGAAGACGGGATAGCGCAGGGCCGTGGCCACGCGGTTTCTCATTTCGCGCTCGAACTCCAGGTGGTCGAACAGGCGCAGGAACACCTCTTCCAGGCGGCCGGTGGTTTCGCCCACGCGCACCATGCTGATGTAGAAGTTGTCGAACACGTGAGGATGGCGGCGCATGGCGGCGGAAAGCTCGCGTCCGGCATCGAGCGAGTCGCGCATGTCCTTGAGCAGGCGGGCGAAGCTCGGGTTGGTGGCCGATTCCTGCAGGCCGGCCAGCGCGCGCATGATCGGCACGCCAGCCCTGAGCAGGGTATACATCTGGCGGCTGAAAAGCTGCACGTCGATGGGCTGCACCTTTTCCCCGCGCAGGTGCGTGAGCCAGCGCCCGTCTCTGCCGACGACCGGCTGCTGGCCCGGCTTGATCTCGATCGGCGTGAGTCCCGACCTGAACAGATGTTCGGCGATGGCATTGCTGTCCGCGCCCTCGAGCACGCCCTGGATGAGTTCGCCGCGCGCGTTGCGGGCTTTGTAGGCAAAGAAGGCCATCATTGATGCAAGGCAAAAGGCAAAAGGAAAAAATTAAAAGGCAAAAACGGGGTACAAGCCCTGATGTTCAACGTGAAACTACGCGTAGCGTTTCCTCGTCCCCCTCTTTCGCGCAAAGAGGGCCGGGGAGGGGGAACGGACCCGGCTGCTGTTGCGTTCATGATTCGGGTTGTCGCGGTCGTCATGTCCGTTTCACCCATCTTGTTGCTATCCATCATTTAGCCGTTCCTTTGACGGTGGCTACCGACCTGGAAAGTATCGCTCTTAACTGTAAAGACTCATCAATCAGATCGGCAAGCATTTCCTGCGGAAGCATTTCTGTTTTTGCCAGCAGGCGATGCCGATAACAGGATTTGCGCAATTCCTTCAGGGCTGTCTGCAATTAGTGTGCAAAATCACTCCTGGATTCCGCGCCCTGCGTTTCCTCAAAGTTGGCGCCCTTTTGCCTTTTGCTTTTCCATTCAATCCTCGAACAGGTTGCTGACGCGCATGGCCTCGGCCACCGTGGTTTTCCCGGTGACCACGAGGTTGGTGACATGCCGGCGCAGGGTGCGGCCTGCCATCTGGGCGTTGGCGAGCTTTACGAAATGCGTGGGGTCGTGGTGGGTGATGGCGTCGGTCAGCGCTTCCGTCATTTCCAGCATTTCATACACGCCTGTGCGCCCGAGGTAGCCGGTGCCGTTGCAGTGCGAGCAGCCGCGCCCATGGTAATAGCGGTGCTTCTCGGTCATGTCTCCCAGTTCGCCTTTCAGCCATTCCCGTTCGGTGGGCTTGATTTGATAAGGCTCCGAGCAGCTTTCGCAAATGCGCCGCACCAGGCGCTGCGCCAGCACGACCTGCAGGGAAGTCGCGACCAGGTAGGCGGGCACGCCCATGTCGAGCAGGCGCACCGGGGTGCTGGCGGCATCGTTGGTGTGCAGCGTGGACAGCACCAGGTGGCCGGTCATGGCGGCGCGCATGCCGATCTGCGCGGTTTCCTGGTCGCGCATCTCGCCGACCAGGATGACGTCCGGGTCCTGGCGCAGGGCGGAGCGCAGCACGCGGGTGAAGGTGAGGTCGATCTTTTCGTTGATCTGGACCTGGTTGGCGCCGGGCAGGCGGTATTCGACCGGGTCCTCGACCGTGATGAGCTTGGTTTCCTGGGTGTTGAGTTCGGCCAGGGCGCCATAGAGCGTGGTGGTCTTGCCGCTGCCGGTGGGGCCGGTTACCAGTATCAGGCCGTTGGGGCGCCGGATGATATCGCGGAATTTTTCCAGCAGGTCGGGCGGCATGCCGAGCGAGTCGAGCCTGAGGATGCCGGTGCTCTGGTTCAAAAGACGCATGACCACCGATTCGCCGTACTGGGTGGGCATGGTCGAAATCCGCACGTCGATCTGCTGCTGCCGGACCTTGATGTTGAAGCGTCCGTCCTGCGGCAGGCGCTTTTCGGTGATGTCCAGCCCCGACATCAGCTTGAGGCGCAGCGCCAGCGAAGTGGCGATCTTGATGTCGGCTTCGGTCTGCAGATGCAGCACGCCGTCGATGCGGAAGCGGATTTGCAGGCGCGTTTCCTGCGGCTCGATGTGGATGTCGGAAGCGCGCGCCTGCACGGCGTCGTCGAACACCGACTGCAGCAGCTTGACCACGGGCGCGTCTTCCTGGCCCGGCGTGGCGCCGAGCGTGCCGAAGTCCACGCTGACGTCGCCGATGTCCTGTTCCAGTTCGCGCGCGAAATCAGTGATTTCCTCGGTCTTGCGGTAGATGCGGTCGATGGTCTGCAGCAGCGCGCCCTCATTGACCACCGCGAGATCGATGTTCTTTTTCAGTGCGCGCGACAGCTCGTCATAGGCGAACAGGTCGACGGGGTCGGCCATGCCGACCAGCAGGGTGTCGTTGTCGCGGCGTTCCAGAACGATGGCGCGGAAACGCCGGGCCTGGCTTTCCGGCAGCAGTCTCACCGTATCGGGGTCGACGTTGTAGTACTTGAGATTGATGTAGGGGATGGCCAGCTGGCGCGCCAGCGCATTGCAGATGTCTTCCTCGCTGACGAAGCCATTTTCGACCAGCACGCGCCCCAGCTTGCGCCCGGTGCGCTTTTGCTCTTCGAGCGCGAACTTGAGCTGTTCCAGCGAAATCAGCTTCTGTTGGGCCAGTACTTCACCTAGGCGGACTTTTTCCGGCTTAGGCATGCTTTCTCCTGTTTGTTGGCTTTTCGTTCTTTATTTGTTTTTCGCCGCCAGAAACGGCTTGCAGGGCAATAACTTAACACCGAATCGCCGTCCGCACTATGGAAAAGCGGTTAACCACGGGGGCACGGGGAACACGGGGAAAACAGAAACATAATTGACCGCGGAGTACGCAAAGTTCGCAGAGAAATGCAGGAGAAACTCCGCAGACCTCTGCGAACTTTGGGGTTGATCGGCTTTCATCGCCGTTTGATTTCTTCTTTCCCCGTGCATCGGTGGCACAGGCTTTCAAGCAAAAAAGGGCGCCCGAAGGCGCCCTTTGATACTGCAAAGTCGACTGCTCAGTGGGCAGCGGGCTTGAACAGCTTGGACTTGTCGACCAGGTCGTAGTGCTTGCGCTTGAAGCAGGTCCACTTCTTGGTTTCCTTGTCGTAGATGGAGTTGACGAAGCACTTCCAGTTTTCCTCATCCACGAAGTTCTTGTCCATGCGGTAGTAGAAGCCGGGATAGCGCGATTCCTGACGGAACAGGATGTGCTGCAGGTGGGCTTCCGCCGTGAGGATACGGTGGTAGTTTTCCCAGGCGCGCAGCAGTTCGTGCAGGTCCTTGGCACGCATCTTCATGGCGTCTTCCTTCAGCATGTCCAGCTTCTCCTGCGCCACCTGGAGCATTTTCTCGTTGGTGGTGTAGTAGGTGGCCACGCCCGCAACGTACTCGTCCATGATCTTCTGCAGGCGGAACTGCAGCATCTTGGGGGTGATGTAGTTGGGGTTGACGTCGATCGCGGTGGTGTAGTCCTTGAACTCCAGGTAGGTACGCACCGGACGGTAGATCTCGTCGACCAGGGTCTGGACGTCGGTGTCCAGCTCGGGCTTCATGTCCTTGTTGTCGATGCAGTACTTGACCATCGCCTTGGCGGCCAGGCGGCCTTCGGCGTGCGAGCCGGAGGAGAACTTGTGGCCGGAAGCGCCCACGCCGTCGCCGGCGGTGAACAGGCCCTTCACCGTGGTCATGCCGCGATAGCCCCAGTTCCAGCCTTGCGGCAGGTGCGCGGGAATCTTGTCCTTCTCGGGATGATCTTCGGTGGTGGGGGCGCCGACGTCGGTCGGGCCGGAAGTCCAGATGCCGCAGCAGCCGGAGTGCGAACCCAGGAGGTAGGGCTCGGTGGGCATCAGCTCGGAGTTCTTCTTCTCGGGCTCGATGTTCTCGCCCACCCAGATGCCGCACTGTCCGACGCACATGTCGAGGAAGTCTTCCCAGGCTTCGGCTTCGAGGTGCTTCACTTCACGCGGGGACAGGGTTTCGCGCAGCTTGGCCAGCGCGGTCACGGTGTCCATGTAGATCGGGCCGCGGCCCTCCTTCATCTCTTTCAGCATGAGGTGGTTGCGCAGGCAGGAAGCGGGAACGGCGGCCTGGCCATAGGGCGGGTAGTCGTTCAGCATTTCCTTGTTCTTCTGCATGTACACTTCGCCGTTGGAGTTGACGGCCTGGGCCTTGAACAGCAGGAACCAGGCGCCGACCGGGCCGTAGCCGTCCTTGAAGCGGGCGGGCACGAAGCGGTTTTCCATCATGGTCAGCTCGGCGCCGGCTTCGGCAGCCATGGCATAGGTGGAACCGGCGTTCCACACCGGGTACCAGGCGCGGCCGGTACCTTCGCCCACGGAACGCGGACGGAAGATGTTCACGCAGCCGCCGGCGGCCAGCAGGATGGCCTTGGCCTTGTACACGTACAGCTTGTGCTCGCGGGTGGAGAAGCCGACGGCCCCGGCGATGCGGTTCTTGTCGTTCTTGTCGTTCACCAGCTTGACGATGAAGATGCGCTCCTGGATGCGATCCATGCCCAGGGCCTTCTTGGCGGCCTCGGCGACGATCCACTTGTAGGATTCGCCGTTGATCATGATCTGCCACTTGCCGGAACGCACGGGCTTGCCGCCGTCCTTCAGCGCGGGCAGGCCCTTGGAACCGTCGTGGCGCTCGCCGTTCTCGTCGGTTTTCCAGATGGGCAGGCCCCATTCCTCGAACAGGTGCACGGAGTCGTCGACGTGACGGCCGAGGTCATAGGCCAGGTCGTCGCGGGTGATGCCCATGAGGTCATTGGAGACCATGCGCGCGTAGTCGGCGGGATCCTGCTCGGTGCCGATGTAGGTGTTGATGGCGGACAGGCCCTGCGCCACGGCGCCGGAGCGGTCCATGGCGGCCTTGTCGACCAGCTTGATCTTCAGGTTGACGCCGGATTCGGCCGCAGCCGCGTCCGCCCAGCGCACCACTTCATAAGCGGCGCCGCAGTTGGCCATGCCGCCGCCGATCAGGAGAATGTCGACTTCTTCCTGAATGATTTCCGGATTTCCAAATTCACCAGCCATTTCTATACCTCTTTCTCGATTCGGATTACTTGCGGATCAGCTCGGCAGGATTGCCGGCACGGTAGCCCTTGGTGATGCCGCCATCATCGGTGCCGGTGAAGAAGCCGGGCGCGGCGATCTTGGCCATGGCGGCAGTCGGCTTGCCACCGTAAGGATCGATGGAGCCTTCGGGCGTGGTGCGGATCGGAAACTTGAAGCGCTTGAGGGTGCCGTTCCTGAACTTGATGGTCCACATGATGGAGTCGGTGCCGCGCAGGGGCTGCACGGAACCGCCCAGGGGCACGATGTCCGCGTAGTGGCGGGCTTCGATGGCCTGCTGCGGGCAGATCTTCACGCAGGAATAGCACTCCCAGCACTGCTCGGGCTCCTGGTTGAAGGCCTTCATGGCGTGGCCGGTCTCGGAACCGTCCTTGTCCAGCTTCATCAGGTCGTGCGGGCAGATGTACATGCAGGCGGTCTTGTCCTGACCCTTGCAGCCATCGCACTTGTCGGTACGAACGTAGGTTGGCATTGGTAAGTCTCCTAGCTAGCTAAAATCCGCGATCGTCGCGGTCCGTATTTCGAACTTCCACCTGACCTTGGCCGGGGCGTATCGCGAATCCGCTTCCGGCAGGTTTAAGTCCTGTTATTCCGGTCGGTATGGCCGCCGGAACAGCTCTCCGGGTTCGAACGCACGCATAGCGCGCGCTCAATCCGGAAGGTCTGGGTTACGCTGCTGAATGGCCTTTCAGCTCGACTTTCACGTTCTGTTCGGCGGAAAGGCCGGCGTAGTATTTCTGCAGGACTTTCGCGACTTCCGGGCGGCTGAATTCGACCGGGAGGTCCTGGCCTTCGGACAGCATGGCGCGCACCTTGGTGCCGGACAGCAGGATACGGTCGTCTTTGGTGTGCGGGCAGGTGCGCTGGCTGGCCATGCCGCCGCACTTCTTGCACCAGAAGGTCCAGTCGATGTTGAGGTTCCGGGTTTCGAGCGCGTCCTTGGGGATCTCGTCGAAGATTTTCTGCGCGTCGAAGGGTCCGTAGTAGTCGCCCACGCCGGCGTGGTCGCGGCCGACGATGAGGTGCGAGCAGCCGTAGTTCTGGCGGAACAGGGCATGCAGCAGGGCTTCGCGCGGACCGGCATAGCGCATGTCGAGCGGGTAGCCGGCCTGGATCACGGTGTTGGGGGCGAAGTAGTTGTCGATCAACACCTTGATCGCCTCGGTGCGCACTTCGGCGGGGATGTCGCCGGGTTTGAGCGCGCCGAGCAGCGAGTGGATCAGCACGCCGTCCATGGTTTCGATGGCGATCTTGGCCAGGTATTCGTGCGAACGGTGCATGGGGTTGCGCGTCTGGAAGGCTGCGATCCTGGACCAGCCGAGTTCTTCGAACTTCTTGCGGGTCTCGGCAGGGGTCATGAACTGGTCGCCGTACTTTTCCTTGAAGCCGCCAATGGACAGTACCTTGACCGGGCCGGCCAGGTTGTACTTGCCCTGGGCCATGACCATCTTGACGCCGGGGTGCTCCATGTCGGTGGTCTTGTAGACCATCATGCACTCGTGGGCCTTGTCGATGGTGTACTTGTCCGTCACCTTCATGGTGCCCATGATTTCGTCGGAGTCGGCGGCCACCAGGACGATGTCGTCGCCTTCCTTGATGGATTCGTCGTCGGTGGAGAGGGTGATGGGGATGGGCCAGAAGAGGCCCGAAGCCATTTTGAAGCCGTCGCACACGCCCTGCCAGTCGGCCTTGGTCATGAAGCCTTCGAGCGGGGTGAAGCCGCCGATGCCCATCATGATGAGGTCGCCGGTTTCGCGCGAGGACATCTTGAGCTTGGGCAGGGACTGGGCGCGGGCCAGCTCGGCCTCGCGGGCTGCGCCTTCCAGCAGCAGGGGTTTGAGATCGCCGCCGCCATGGGGCCGGACTAACTTGGACATGCTATCTCCTACGAAATCAATGCTTGTATTTGGAGCGCCGAAGCATAGCAACCCATTGCAGGGCTGATAAATTGTTTGTTTTTATTAAGAGATAAGGGATTCTTGTTTAGTGAAGGGGGAAGGGGGAAG
>JBFMCR010000020.1:0-11032 GCA_040754425.1 Pseudomonadota bacterium
TGAAACGCACCATCGACCGGGCGATGCGCAGTCTGCAGAAGACGCCTGATGTCGTCTGTGGGTTTTTTCATGCGCCAACGTGCTCGTATGCAAAATTATGAGGCTTAGTTAACGTAGGTTTTAGTAAGACCACTGGTTTTCAAACCGACAGTTAAATTGTTGTGGATCATTTCCGCTGTCTGTTGACAGAAGGAACGGTAGTCGCTGCGTGCAGGGGGTATTACTACGACAATGCGCTGCTTGAGTTCACTGGCGATCTTGGTTATTTGATACAAGTATTCATCCTGACCGCCGCGTTCAGCATGCTTGATGTGGCTCGCGGCCCTTCTCTCGGCTCCGAAGTCTTCCTTAATAAAATGTCGTCTATTTGATTTTATAAAACCATTCCCATCTGCATCTGAGTTAATTTGGAGGTCGTACTTATTGAAGTTGTTCTCGATATCAGAATCGTAGACCAAATCAAGGTGCAGGATCTTTTTGTAAGCCACACACCGCAGTTTCTCATTGGTTTTTTCAAGTAAGAAACCAGGTGAAAATATGCTGTAGAAGATGACGATGTTTTTCAGAATGGCATTAGATATTAGCCATTTGTACAAATACAAAGAGTGTTTTAAATCTTGGCTAGCCAGACAAAAGTTAAAGCTGTGTGGGATGAAAGCCGGATCAAAGCCATAATCACCGTGGGATGATCCTATAGCCACGGTATCAATATGCTTACTTAATTTGTTAAATGCACTGATTTTCGCAGTAAGCATTCCTGCGGTATTAACGATTATTTTGTCCATCAACGAATGGAGTTTGCCGACAATATATTGAATTGGCACATGCTCTAATTGCAAATATTTGCGCTAGAGGCTATAGCCCCTTGAGGCGAGATCTATGCCATATTTTTTTTGCACCCACTGAAGCTGCTTGCCGAATCTATCTACCAGAATTTTCTCCAGTTTTGGATTAAGTGTTGCGGAAGCGCTGGGTGTGTTAGGCATTTGACGCTCGGTCTGCTTGTATACAGTCATAAATAAATCATAGCGATCTGCTGTTTTTGTTTCGCCTGTATTTGCTAGAGCGTCTATACGTGTTGTCAGCTGATCACGTGACTCCGGTCGACAGTACATATCTAGATGCTTATTGAGGAACGAGACAAGTTCGTTGGTGTTAGTCCCTTTTACGAGATCTATTCTTCTAAAATAATCGGCAGCGGCTTGCGAAATGCGAGATTTTTCCCCCTTTACCTTACTCGCGGCTTCAAATATGGCTGCCATTTCCTCTTTATCAACACCAACAATTTCAGCGATGCCGTGAGCAAATCCGATTGAGTCGCGTTTGAGGTCTTCATAGACAACAAACTTAATATTTTCCTCACCAAACACAGATGCATACACTTCAGTTAGATGTCGGGTGTGCAGTGAGGATAGGGGATTTCCAATAGGGGGATGCGAAGTCCAATATCGCACCCACTCATTAAATTCCCACTCGGCGTTAAACTTTCCTACCTGTAAACACCAAAAATATATCGACTGAAGCCAGTCAATGGTGTTGCGTAAAGTAATAATTATTGTAGCTGCCCCAAACACATCCTTTAGTCGCACTGCAATTAGATGCGCATCTATAAAAGCCCATGTTCCCAAAAGCTCTTCGGAAAGCAAATGGACCGGTTTTTCCGGATGGGCGGCGATTTCTGCGGCAAAAATATTTTTGACATGCTGGGAAGGGAACCGCTGGCTATCGAGTCGGGTCAACTTGCGAATGGCGTCGTCCAGCTCGGGGTTGGGGTGGTTTTTGCCAAGATAGTTAATCTGACTATGATTTCTGAAAACCCGTGCCTGCAGAAATGTGGTGGCTGTTTTCCCTGGTCCAATGTGGATGACGGTACGAGGGGCGGCGGACATGTTTCGTTTCCTTTTGCGTGAATATTCGGGTTTGCTGGATTATCGAGGTGAGGTTTTAATGTCTTTGCTAACCAGGGTGCTCAAGCCATCCATTTCAGGGCTTCTTTGGTGGCGTCAACGTGGGCAAGAAATTCGACGTGCTGTCGTCGATGCGGGTTGAGCAGTGCTGCGCCGAACGTAAAACCACAGTCTGCGCCGGCGCCTATGGCCAGGTACGAAGGGGCCGTGTAGTTGAAATCGTAGTCGGCAAAGGTATAGAGAACTTTTGCACCGGGCTTGACGAAGGCAATGTTGGCATTGTGCCCGCCAATGGACATGGCTAGGCAGTCGGCATTCATGAATACAGCTGCCTGCTGGGCCATGGATAGCTTGCCGCTGGGGATTTCCACGAAGCCGGCATCTTCCATGACTTGTGCAATGGCATTTGCATTGAGCATTCGCCTCCTGTCGGATTTCATTTCGCGCCGGATCGAGTAAATCTTGCGTGGCAGGGTGCCGAAATCACTTTTCCCGATTAGGCGCTCACCGATCTTTCTGAGATAGAGGCTCAACTCCGGATAAACCCAGTGGTCCATGCGGAACAAAAGCCGTGGCACGATCAGTCGATCGACTTTGATTCCCTTCTGCCCCGTATACAGGGTGTGTTTGTCCTGGCCGTAGGCGGTAGCCTGGGCAAGAAGGTTGCGAAAGTACGCCGGGGTGTTGTGCAGCAACAGAAGCGTATCCGGGTACTCCTTGGCTATTTCCAGGGCGTACAGCCTGGGGAGAATGTCGATCATCAAATGGAAGTAGACGGCTGTGCCAGGGCGGCCGAGCAGTGCAGCTGTTTTCTTGATGTGGCTTTCTATTTCGATTGGACGCTCGAAACTCAGCGTGCGCTCTTCGCGGTTGAACTTCGCACTTACGCGGCCGATGCCACCCAAGTGCATTAACGGCAGGGTCTCGTGGCAGAGCAGGGCGAATCCGTCCTCCGTGATTACCAGTCCGGCCCCGACAACGGTGGCATTGCGCAGGGTGACGATGTCGAGCGCTGGTATGTCCAGGCTTTCAGGAAAGTAGGTGTTCTGTGCCTGGAGGTCGGTCGTGCCGGAAAAACAGAATGGCCTGGCAACCGGTTGGCGGCGTGCGGGCAGGACATCGATTCGCTCCACTTTTTCCGGAAATTTGGAAATATATTCGTCGAGTGTCAGGACGGGAAATTTCATCATTGCGAGCCTTCCCCGGTCTCGCCTTGCGACGATTTCTGATAAACAGCCATCAGGCCCGGGATCTCGCCGACGATATGGATGTTCGCGTCGTTCAAACCCTTTTCAATATTTTTGGCCGTTGCGGCCGTCAATGCCATGAAACCGCCCTCCGCAAGCCTGTCGGGCAGGGCCTTCAGCATGATGTTGGACTGGCGGGGGGGCAGGTCAGTGCCGATAAACACCAGCCCCAGGCTTGCTGGGGCGCGCTGTTTGAGTACCTTGACCATCCCCTCGAATGGCCTGTTGAACAGGCTGACGGAGGCACAAAATTCGGTGCCGCAGATGTCGGCAGTCAGCGAGATCGTGCGCATCAGTGCATCGCCATCCAGCTTGTTCAGCCAGACAGCCCGTTCCTTGGGCTCTATGTAAAGCAGGGAGCCGAGAACCTTGCCGATATCGTCGCCCACCCAGAAATGGGCTTCCAGGGTTGGATCGAGCTGCACCGTCAGGAGGTGGGCAAGCAGGGACATGCCATGCGTGGCTGCGGTTTCTTTAGTGATGGGGATAACCCTGTCCTGGGCGGACAAGGTATCGGTCAGGTAGTCGTCAAGCAGTGCGAGTTCGCCATGCTTTCCATCGTTGGAAAAAAAGGCGGGCTTTCCAACGTTGCCGCGCTCAATCCGAGGCGCCAACAAGGCGTCTGTTTTCAGGTTGTCCAATATGTCTCGAAGAGTAATCGCAGCCATGTTTAAGCTTTTGCGAAGCCTCCGAGCGCCGAGACGACTGCATCCGCTTGCTCCGAAGTGAGGTGCGGGCCTATCGGCAGGCTGAGCACCGTATCCGCGAGCTTGTCCGAAAGCGTTTCGTGCGAGGGCCCGTAAGCCGAGAAAGGGGGGTGGCGATAGCACGGCTTGGGGTAGTGGACCAGCGTGCTGATGCCATGTTTATCCAGGTGCTCAATCAGTTGTGCGCGTTGTTCGGTGCGGATGACATACAGGTGCCAGACGGGGGCCGCGCCGGCAAGCACTTCGGGCAGTTGGCACCAGCCCAGGCTGGAAAATGCCTGCGAGTATTTTTCCGCAATCGCCATGCGGCGGGCATTCCATTCATCCAGGTGGCGCAGGCGCACACGTAGCAGTGCGGCTTGCAGCTCGTCCAGCCGCGAGTTCACTCCTGCCAGGTCGTGCTGATATTTCCTGGGGGAACCGTAGTTGCGCAGCATGCGCACCTTGCTGGCCAGTTGTTCGTCATTGGTCGTGACGGCGCCGCCATCGCCATAAGCGCCCAGGTTCTTTCCGGGATAGAAACTGAAGCCGGCGGCATCGCCGAGTGCGCCGGCCATGCTTCCGTTCAGGCGCGCTCCATGGGCTTGTGCGGCATCTTCGATTACTTTCAGGCCATGACGTTTGGCAATATCGAGGATGGGCATCATGTCCGCCGGTTGTCCATACAGGTGCACAGGCATGATGGCGCGCGTGCGGCTGGATACGGCGGCTTCGACGAGGCCGGGGTCGATGTTCATCGTGCCGGGCGCGGGTTCGACCGGGACCGGCGTTGCACCGACTGCCGCCACGGCCAGCCAGGTGGCGATGAAGGTATGGGCCGGCACGATCACCTCGTCGCCCGGACCAATCCCATAGGCGCGCAGGATGAGGACAAGGGCGTCGAGCCCGTTGCCGACGCCGATGCAGTGCCTGGCGCCGCAGTAGGCGGCCATTTCGGCTTCGAACGCCTCCAGTTCCGGCCCCATGACGAACCAGCCGGATTCCATGACGCGGTTCCAGGCGCTATCGAGTTCGGGACGCAGCTCGTTGACGGCTGCCTTCAGGTCAAGAAAGGGGACGCTCATTTATGGGCGGATGCAATGGCCATGAAATCGTCGTAGTCGCGAATGTAGTCCTTCTCGTCGTAGTGTTCCGAGGCCAGCACCGCGAGGACGGAGTTGGACGAGAAGTTGTCGATGTAACGCCACATCATCGGACAGATGTAGAGGCCGTAGTACGAACGATTGAGGTGGAAGGACTTCTGGTTCTTGCCGTCGTCAAGATGCACGTCGAAACTGCCCGACATGGCAATGTAGATCTGGTGCAGGCCGTGATGGGCGTGGGCGGCCCGCTCGGCGCCGCCCGGCACGTCGTAGATGTAGTACATGCGCTTGATGTCGAACGGCACATGGCGGCCGCTTTCGACAAAGGTGAGGTTGCCGCGATGGTCGTGGATTTTGGGGAATTCCAGAATCCTGCAGTCATCCAGTGTCCATTTGCGCATGCTATTACCCTCTCGTTCAGGATCTACGCGATGCCACGACGTAGATTTCGCCGGCGATGTCGGGATAACGCTCGCCCAGGATCATGAAAGCCTCAAGCATCTGTGGTGTCCACTGTTCTTCGATCTGCTTGTTGGACAGGGGCTTGAGCCAATAGCCGCCAAATACCTGGATGTCCAGTCCGGCGGACAGGAAGTCGCGCCGGAAGGTTTCCGGCGTATAGACGCGGCGATGTCCATGGTGGCGGTCGGCGTCGTTTAATTCCTCTTCGAACGACAGCATGCCCATGATGACTGCCGCTTGGCGGTGCAGGGAGCGCGCGTTGGGCACGGCTGCGAGGATGATGCCGTCGTCGGACAGCCATTCACGCGCTTGCGACAGTATCGCTACCGGATCGGCCACATGCTCAAGCACGTGACCTAGAATGATGTTGTCGAATTTTTTCTTCGGTTTGAAGTCTTCAAACAGGCTGTGTGTTACTTCAATATTCGGGTGCCGCTTGGCGAGGCTTTTTGCGAAAGAGTCAGAGCCTTCTACCACTGTCATGTCCAGCCCTAGTGTTACAAGACGGTCTGTCATGACCCCCTCGGCTGGCCCCATTTCAAGTAGTGTCTTGCCTTTTATAAAGCGCTTGAAAATTGTGTAACTGTGCAGAATCGTATCTGGATTGACCCCCGCGGCATATAGCGAGCGTTGGGCGATATTTTCTAGCATTGATGATTCATCAGTCATTTAAATCCCCTTGGTCTAATTGATTGTTGGTTAAGGCACTAATAGTCGCACTACTTACCGTTGCCGATTGATCAGTTTCGCAACTTTTTCAGCCTGGGCTGTCAGCCGTGCTTTTACAGATGGCCATTCCTCCAAGGAGACATTGTGCTCGATGGCATCTGCCGGGCCATGGTCAAGTATAAAAGCATTTTTTATCTCTTTTACACGACGTAATCCAGAGTTGTCATGAAATGACAAGACAGCATCGTTGTTTGATACCGCAAGTGTGTAAATGAGCTTCAGCTGCAGGATCTCGAATCCAACGCTATAGCTTAAAAGTACAGATTCGGCTGCTGCTAAAGAATCGTGTCGTAATACCCAACGGCCAAAAAGGGCGCGGCCGTCTGAAATGTCATACAGGCTTGTGGTGCCCTCAAATCGACCGTCACGGACTCGCTCAACAGCAAAATAGAAATCGTGGTCGCGCTGGAAATATTTCTCAAGCCACAGTAATTGATCTTCTACCCGGCTCGAAATGGAATGAAGGAAGCGAGATCTTTGTGGATCGGATCGCAAATCGATAATGGCTGCCGCATCAGCCTCTGTCACCGGCCGGAGGCGGAAGGCCGCACCCTCTATGTTTATGTTATGGCGCAAGTCGTGACTCCACGAGCTTTGTGATGTCCTCTGCACTGCTGAGCAGCGCAAACTCCTCTTCGGCAAACTGCACGCCGAATTCATCCTCCAGCATGAAGATGACTTCCACGTGTTTCAGGGAATCCCATACCGGGTTGTCGCTTCTGGCGAAGGCGCCGGTGGAAGGCACCTCGATGCCCAGGGCGAGGGAAAGCGTCGAGCGGACGCGGCGGTCGATATTCTCAGATTGCATCAGGTGCACCTTGTTTTATGCGAATGGGCAGGTTGCGTACTGTGGCGGCACGTTCTTCGGCGTTCCAGGGCAGGATTGCGAACCCGCGTTCGCCCAGCCCCTGCCCGGAGAATTTCCGCAGCCAGGAGCGGGCGGGTTCGTTGCGCGGCCCTTGGTCATAGGCAAAGCCGATTTCCAGGATACGGGTGTTCGTTGCATGCTCGATGGCGTCGATTGCGGCGTTCAGGGCGGCAATGATCATGGCGTCTTCGATGCCGCGCCCCAATGCGCGGCAACTTACGCAAAGCTCTTCAACCCGCAGGCGATTTTCTTCTTCAAGGCGGGCAAACAGTGCGCCGATGAGGCCGGAGTCGGAAAAACGGTCGTTCAGCCAAATGCCCACAGCAGCCTGGCGCGGGTCGTTGAGCGCTTCGTCCACATCGATCTCTGACAGGCGGCGCAAGGCCAGATTGAACTGGTTGGTTTTCTGCGATAGCTGTTGCAGCCGTGTGCGGTGGTTGTGGGGATTGGCTGCAATGCGCAGGACCAGTTTCAGGCTTTCCAGGTAGTCTCGCTCGGAGCCTGCTTCGGCGCGGAGTGCATCTCGCGCGTCATTGGTGGCGAGGTCGTTGGCACGCAATGCATCGGTGCTGTCGCTGCCCCATGTGAAAAGCCCCGGATAAAAGTCCAGCGCCCGGGTGGTCTCGGCAGGGTCCGGGCTGGCAAAGAGCAGGTGGATGCCCGGGCAGGCTGCCGCTATCGCAGCCAGTTCGCCGGGGTTGTCGTCCACGAACAGGATGGCGTCATAGCCGATGCGCAAGGTATCGGCAATATGCTTCATGCCATCCGCCTTGCTGTTCCAGCTAATCGAGCGCGCCGAAATTTTCTCGGCCAGATGTCCCATCCGGCCCGAGGCGAGCATGGCATCGACATCGGCCGGCTCGTTGCGAGACAACAGCCCGATAAAGAGGCCGCTGTCTGCCAGGGCTGCAGCCTTCGCGTGCAAGGCCTTGAATTTCTCGTCGATGACGATGCCTTCGATGCCGTCTTCGCCCAGCACGCCCTTCCACAAGGTATTGTCCAGGTCGAAGACCACTGCCTTCAGGCGCGGCGCCAATGCGGCCGGCAGCCAGCAGAGGCCCATGTGGCGGGCGATTTCGATGTTGGCGCGTTCAGACAGGCGGGTGGCGCCGACCTGGGACATGCGTGCGTCGTGATAGTCGGGCCCCAGGCTTGCGGCGATTTCGTCCAACGGCAGCACGCGAACGCCGGCCATGTTCGTGCTGCGCTCGCGCAGCTGGCGGTTGAAGTCGCAGGCGGTTGTGTCCTGTTTGGAGGAGGCAGCGACAAGTATGGGCGCCCGGGATTTTGCGCGCAGCGCCTCAATGCGCCCGAACAGCCAGTCCAGCAGTTCGTTCGCATCAAGCTTGTAGCGGTCGAAGTCGAGCCAGACCAACTCTATATCCGCATCGCCGCCGATCGCCAAAGTCAGGGAATCGTCGTAGTCGCCAAGTACGCATTCCACGCGGCGGTCCGAATAGGACAGGAATGGCGGCAGGGCCGAGGCAATGAATTCGAATGGGTGGTTGCGATGTACGCGGAGCCGGAATGCCTTGGTATTAACGGACATGGCGGCGGCGATGCGAAGCAGGTCGGCGCGGCGTGGCCGCTCCGAAAAAATGGTGCGCTGGAATTCGGCCTTGGACAGAGCTTCATCCACTGTGGCGTTGAGCACTCAATACCTCGCTTTGCAAATAATGACACCCGTAGTCGGAGGGTGGCGCTCAGTCAGTGGCACTATGAATCGGGGCTTACAAAAACGCATTAAACGATTTGGCTGGGTTCGTAAAAAAGTAGGGGTCATCCATGTCCTGTTGGCGGGTGTTTTCCCTGACTTGAGGACGAATCTACCGTAATTGTGGAGCGCCCTTTTTTCTGGAGTCTAAGTATTTGATTGTAAAGTAAGTATATGGGGGGCAATTGTAACACCCGGCCTTTGGGGCGACACCCGGAAAGCTGGGGGATTATAACTTGTCCAGGGTCGCTGTCAGGCTGTGTCCATGGATAGTGAGAGTTATGGTTTCCTGCCTGGGATGGCCAGGGTCTTACTGGCGCTGCATCCTTCCAGTAATGGATTCCGCCAGCGAAAATTCTTGATGTGCGGACATAAAGCGGTCTGGAAACCAGGCCTTACGATGTAAAATCCCCATTACAGATGCGGCATTGGGCGGATTCATGCCCATAGGCTAACTAACTGATATTTATAGGCTGCCAGCCGGCCGATAAGCCCATGAATTCCTGGTTCGGGCTGAAGCGGGCGGCACTCGCGTTCCGGGGAGTGCGCGAGCATAGGCTGTATTGGGCAGCAAAAATGAAATGATTCAACCATGAATAAAGACATACCAGCCTTCGACAAGCCGATCTACGTGACCCGGCCGCTCATGCCCGATCTGGAGCGGGTGACGGAGAAGCTCAGGGAAGTCTGGGAATCGCAGTGGCTTTCCAACGGCGGCGCCCAGCACCGCGCCCTGGAAGAGCAGGTGCGCCAGTTCCTCAAGGCGCCGTACCTTTCCCTGTTCAACAACGGCACCATCGCGCTGCTGGTGGCGGTGCAAAGCCTGCGCCTGCAGGGCGAGGTCATCACCACGCCGTTCACCTTTCCCGCCACCACCCACGTGCTGGCCTGGAACAACATCACCCCGGTGTTCTGCGATATCGATCCCCAGACCCTGACCATCGACCCGGACCGCATCGAGGGGCTTATCACTAACCGCACCACCGGCATCCTCGGCGTGCACGTCTACGGCATGCCCTGCGATGTCGAGCGCATCCGGGAAATCGCCGACCGCCACGGCCTGCGCGTGATCTACGACGCCGCGCACGCCTTCGGCACCGAAATCGACGGCCGCGGCATCGGCACCTACGGCGACATTTCGATGTTCAGCTTCCATCCCACCAAGCTGTTCCATACCGCCGAGGGCGGGGCGCTCACCTACAACGACCCCAACCTCAAGCCGCGCATCGACCTGTTGAAGAACTTCGGCATCCGCAACGAGTTCGAGGTCATCATGCCCGGCATCAACGGCAAGATGAACGAGCTTTCCGCCGTCATCGGCCTGGTCGTGCTGGAAATGGTGGAAGAAGAGCGGGCGCGCCGGCGCGCGATCCGCGAGCAGTACACCCGCGAACTGGGCGGTTTGCCGGGCGTCAGCATCGTGCAAATGCCCGACAATACGAGCAACAGCCAGCAATACATGGTCGTGCGCATCGACGGCAAGGAATTCGGCGCCACGCGCGACCAGGTCTATGACCACCTGCGCAAGTACAATGTCATGGCGCGCAAGTACTTCTACCCGCTGACTAGCGACTACCCCTGCTATCATCAGCTGCCTTCGGCCAACGGCGGTTCGCTGCCCAACGCCAGGCGGGCCAGCGACGAGGTGCTGTGCCTGCCTTTCTACGGCCAGCTTGCGGCGGACGAGGTGGCGAGGATATGCGAGATCATCAAGAATGCGAATGGATTGTAAGCATTCTTAAACTGAGTTTCTGGAATAACACCTATGAATGAAAATACGAGGTTGGCGCAAAAGAGGAGATTGGCAGGGAGGCCTAATGCCATGCCACCTCTTCCTGCTGATTGGCACAAAAAAATATTTTGCATTGGTAGAAACAAGACCGGAACAACTTCACTTGCGGCCGCTTTGAGAGAGTTGGGGGTCAGGGTGGGCAATCAAAAGCCCGCCGAATTGCTCTTGAAGGACTGGGCTGTCAGGGATTTCAGGCGGCTTGTGGCTTATTGTCATACTGCCCAGGCTTTTCAGGATATCCCGTTTAGCTTGCCTTATACATTTCAGGCAATGGATATGCATTTCCCCGAAAGCAAATTCATTTTGACCGTGCGGGATAGTGCAGATCAGTGGTATCACTCTTTAGTAAAATTTCACAAGAAAATATGGGGCGAAAAAACGGCATCACTAGAGCAATTGGCTCTTCCCCGGATCAAGTGGGTAGCTTAACCTGTTGAACCATGAGAGACATAGACCTATACGCCCAGATTCTTGGATTGCGGTCGCCGTGGAAGGTGACCGATGTGCAATTGCTGCGTGACGCC
>JBFMCR010000021.1:0-21825 GCA_040754425.1 Pseudomonadota bacterium
GGGAAGGGGGAAGGGGGAAGGGTGGGGTTGCGCGGCGCTCTCGAAATCGGTGAGGCGCAGGGCGTTCAGTACTACCAGCAGCGAGCTTGACGACATGCCGATGCCGGCGATCCAGGGCGTGACGTGGCCCAGTGCGGCAAGCGGGATGGCGATGAGGTTGTAGGAGAGCGCCCAGGCCAGGTTTTCGTGGATGATGCGGCGCGTCTTGCGCGCGATGGCGACGCCGTCGGCCAATGCGGTCAGCCGCCCGCCCAGCATCACCATGTCGGCCGCGGCCTGGGCGATGTCGGTGCCTTCGCCCATGGCGATGGACACCTGCGCCTGCGCCAGCACCGGCGCGTCGTTGATGCCGTCGCCGACCATGGCGACGATGCGGCCCTCGGCCTGCAGCGCCTTGACATAAGACAGCTTGTCGTCGGGCAGGGCCTCGGCGCGCACGTGTTCGATGCCAAGTTGCGCGGCCACTGCATTTGCGGCGGCCTGGTTGTCGCCGGACAGAAGATGCACGCGCACGCCCAGCGATTTCAGCGTGGCGATGGCGCGGGCGGCGTCGTCGCGCACCACGTCGCCCAGGTAGAGCCAGCCCATCAGCCCGTCGGGGCCGGCCAGCGCAAGGCTCGTGGCGGCAGGATGGGGCGCGGTCTCGGGAATCCCGGTGCCGGCAAAGGCAGGTTTGCCGAGGCGATAACGCCGGCCGCCGACACTGCCTTCCACGCCTTCGCCGGGGTGGTTCACCGGCGCTTCGGCGCTTGGCACGGAAATGCCCGCCGCCTGTCTGATCGCGCGGGCGATGGGGTGTTCGGAGGCGGCTTCCAGCGCGGCGGCAAGCCGCAGGATTTCGTCCTTGCCATGCCCCGCGACCGGCTCCACGTTAAGCAGGCTCAACTTGCCCAGGGTGAGGGTGCCGGTCTTGTCGAACACGATGTCGGTTACCTGGGCCAGGGTTTCCAGCGCATGGCCGCGCGTGGTGAGCAGGCCCAGTTTCGTCAGCCGGCCGGTGGCGGCGGTGAGTGCCGCGGGCGTGGCGAGCCCCAACGCGCACGGGCAGGTGATGACGAGGACGGACACCGTGATCCACAGCACCTTGTCCGGGTCGATGGCGTACCAGGCCGCGGCGATGATCACGGTGAACAGCAGCAGGAGGCCCACGAACCAGGACGCGGCGCGGTCGGCCATGCGCCCGATGCGCGGTTTCTCGCTTTGCGCGCGGTCCAAAAGTCGCACGATGGCGGAAAGCCGCGTTTCCTCGCCGGTTTTTTCCACGCGCATGACCATCGGGCTCTGCTGGTTGAGGGTGCCGCCGATGAGCTGCGCGCCGGGCTGCTTGCGGCGCGGTTCCGGCTCGCCGGTCAACATAGCCTCGACCACGCTGCTTTCACCTTCCACCAGCACGCCGTCTGCGGGGATGGCTTCGCCCGGGCGGATCAAGACGTGGTCGCCGGGCGCGAGCTGCGCGGCGGGCACGGTTTCCTCGCGGCGCGACGGCCACTCGGGCAGGCGGGTCGCCACCGCCGGAATCAGCTTGACCAGTTCTTCCGCCGCCTGCGCGCTGCGGCGGCGGGCGTTGAGTTCGAGAAAGCGCCCGGTCAAAAGCAGGAAGACGAACATGTTGACCGAATCGTAATACACCTCGCCCTGTTGCGTCACCGTGGCCCACACGCTGGCGGCGAAAGCCGAACCGATGCCGATCGCCACCGGCACGTCCATCCCCAGGGCCTTGCGAGAAATGTCCTTCCACGCCCCCCGGAAGAAGGGCCACGCGGAATAGAAGATCACCGGGATGGTCAGGATCAGGCTGGCCCAGCGCATCAGCGCCACGATGTCCGGCGTCATCTCCGAGGGATCGGCGGTATAGGTGGGGATGGCGTACATCATCACCTGCATCATGCCCAGACCTGCGATGGCCAGGCGCTTGATCGCGCTGTTGCGCTCCTTGCGGAAGATTTCTTCCTGCTTGCTGGCGTCGAAGGGGTGGGCGACGTAGCCGATTTCCTGGATGGCGCGCAGGATGTCGGAGAGCTTCAGCCGCGTCGAATCCCAGCGCACGCGCGCGCGGCGCGTTGCGTAATTGATGTCCACCGAAATCACGCCCGGCAGTTGCGAAAGATGCCGCTCGTTCAGCCACACGCAGGCGGCGCACACGATGTTCTCCAGGATCAGAGCGGCCTCGCGCACGTTTTCCGGCTCGATGCGCACGAAGCTCTGCTGGATTTCCGGCAGATCGTAAAGCCCCAGCTTTTCCAGTTCGGCCACGGCGTCCTGCGGCGTGGGCGGCAGGGCGGTGCGATGCTCGTAATAGTCACCCTGGCCCGAGTCGATGATGGTCTGCGCCACCGCCTGGCAGCCGCGACAGCAGGCCTGCACGGTGCGCCGGCGGTAAGTGATGGGGTAGTTGGCACCCTCGGGCACGGGCAGTCCGCAGTGAAAGCAGGTCTGCGGGTCGGCGTCGGTCGTCGAGGAGGGTGGAACTGACATCGTGCAAACAGGATCAGAAAGTCCTGATGTTAACAGTTGTCGCCGGATAAAATCGCCCCATGCTGCATTGGCTGCAACCAGACGAACCTTTTCCGCCCGTCGAGGCGGCGCTCACCGAGCCCAACGGCCTGTTGTGCGCGGGGCTCGACCTTTCGCCCGCGCGCATCCTCGACGCCTACCGCCACGGCATCTTTCCCTGGTTCAATCCCGGCGAACCGGTGCTGTGGTGGAGCCCCGATCCGCGCATGGTGCTGGTGCCGGGCGAGGTAAAGGTTTCGCGCTCGCTCAAACGGCGCATGAAGCGCGGCGGCTACGAGGTGCGCGTGGACACCTCGTTCAGGGAGGTGATGCTGGCCTGCGCCGCCCCGCGCGCGGGACAGACCGGCACCTGGATCGGCCGGCCCATGCTGGAAGCCTATGGCCGCCTGCACGAAATGGGTTATGCGCACTCGGTGGAAACCTGGATGGACGGCGAGCTCGCCGGCGGCCTCTACGGCATGGCCATCGGCCGCATGTTCTACGGCGAGTCCATGTTTTCGCGGCGTACCGACGCCTCCAAGCTTGCGCTGGTGCATCTTTGCCGGCAGCTCGAAACCTGGGGCTTCGGCCTCATCGACTGCCAGATGGAAACCGCCCACCTCGCCTCGATGGGCGCGAAGCCGATACCGCGCCGGGACTTCATCCGCGAAATGAAACGCTTGCTAGAATTGGAACCGGTACCTTCACCCTGGCGTTTCGAGCCGAACCATGTTTCCCACTGAACCGCCTTTCCTGCGCATCCAGTTCTACCTCACCGCGCCTTATCCCTGCAGCTATCTGCAGGAGCGCGAGGCGCGCTCGCAGGTGGCCGCCCCCGCCCACCTCATCGACCAGCGCGCCTACAGCCGCCTCATCCGGGAAGGCTTTCGCCGCAGCGGGCACTACACCTACCGCCCGCACTGCCACGGCTGCAGGCAGTGCGTGCCGGTCAGGGTGGAGGTCGCCCGCTTTCTGCCCAGCCGCTCGCAGAAGCGCAATTTCCGCAGCAACCAGGCGCTCACGGCCCGCATCCTGCCGCTGGAATTCCACGACGAACACTATGCGCTTTACCGCCGCTACCAGCGCATGCGCCATGCCGGCGGCGGCATGGACCGGGACGACAGCGGGCAGTATTCGCAGTTTCTGCTCTCCAGCCACGTGGATACCTCGCTGGTGGAATTTCGCGACGGCGACAGGCTGGTGATGGTGGCGGTGGTCGACCGCGTGGACGACGGCCTGTCGGCGGTGTACACCTTCTTCGACCCCGAGCTGGAAAAGCGCGGCCTGGGCACCTACGCCGTGCTGTGGCAGATCGAGCTCGCGCGTTCGCTCGGCCTGCCCCATGTGTATCTGGGCTACTGGATCAGGGAATCGCGCAAGATGGCCTACAAGACCAACTACCGCCCGCTGCAGGGGCTGGTCGAAGGGGTGTGGACGGAAATCGCGTGAGCCCGGCCTGGCGCTGGCCAAGCCTGCTGGTGCCGGCGCTGCTTGCGGGCTGCGCGCTCACCGTCAGCCATCCGCGCGCCCTGCAGCCCATGCAGGGCTTCGAGCCATTGCCCGGCGACGGCCGTGTGTGGGTGGAGCCGGGCGCCGAGGATTACGGCCTGCGCGTGTCGCAACTGCTCGATGCCGCCATCGCCCGCGTGGAAGCGGCGCATTACCTGCCCTTTGCCCACGCGCCGCGGCTGTACGTATGCGGCAGCGAAGCCTGCTTCCGGCGCTACGTCCACACCCCCGGGCTTTCCGCTGCCGTCATTCCCGACAATCGCCTGGTGCTTTCGCCCAGGCTCGACGGCAGGGAACGCTGGCGCCTGCAGAATCTGCTGGTGCACGAACTGGCGCACCTGCACCTGGGCCAGCGCGCGGGCCACTACCACTACAACATTCCGGTGTGGTTCCACGAAGGCTGGGCGGCGCTCACCGCCCTGGGCGGCGGGGCGGAGTTCGCCAGCGACGAACAGGCGCTGCAGGCCGCACAGGCGGGCAGGCGCATCGACCTTGGCGTGCGCGATACGCCGGACATGCGCCATCGAGCGGACGCGTTCGGGCTCGGCATCCATGTGTTCTATCGCCAGGCCATGCTGATGGTGGCGCAACTGAAAGACAGGGATGCCGATGCTTTTCGCAGGCTGGCGCTGGCCTTGCAGGACAATCGGGATTTCGAAATCGCCTTCTGGGACGTTTACGGCGCCGGGCCGGCGCGCATCCTGGCCGACGCGCTGCAATCTATGCCGCAAACCGGCGATAATACGGATGCAAAAGCCGCAGCTCCCTCAGCTACCGAACGATGAAAAACTATCTCGACCTCCTGCGCCACGTGCGCGACACCGGCGTGAAAAAATCCGACCGCACCGGCACCGGCACCGTTTCCGTGTTCGGCTACCAGATGCGCTTCAACCTCGAAGACGGCTTCCCCCTGGTGACCACCAAGAAATGCCACCTGCGCTCGATCATTCATGAACTGCTGTGGTTCCTGAAGGGCGACACCAACATCAAGTATCTCAAAGACAACGGCGTTTCCATCTGGGACGAGTGGGCGGACGAAAAGGGCAACCTGGGGCCCATCTACGGCTACCAATGGCGCTCCTGGCCCGCGCCGGACGGCCGCCACATCGACCAGATGCAGCGCGTGCTGGACGACCTGAAAAACAATCCCGATTCGCGCCGCATCATCGTCTCGGCCTGGAACGTCGCCGACCTCGACAAGATGGCGCTGGCGCCCTGCCACGCCTTCTTCCAGTTCTACGTCGCCGACGGAAAATTGTCCTGCCAGCTCTACCAGCGCAGCGCCGATTTGTTTTTGGGCGTGCCCTTCAACATCGCGAGCTATGCTCTGCTCACCATGATGGTGGCGCAGGTGACGGGCTTCAAACCCGGCGACTTCGTGCACACCCTGGGCGATGCGCACATCTATCTCAACCACATGGACCAGGTCAACGAACAGCTCGCGCGCGAGCCGCGCCCATTGCCCAGGATGAAGCTCAATCCCGAGGTGAAGGACCTCTTCGCCTTCAGGTTCGAGGACTTCACGCTGGAAGGCTACGACCCGCACCCGGCGATCAAGGCGCCGGTGGCGGTATGACGGCAAGGAGCCAGGCATGAGGCGCGAGGCGGGAAAACCCAGAATCAGTATCATCTCGGCAATCGCCAAAAACCGCACCATAGGCATCGACAACACCCTGCCGTGGCGTCTGTCCGAGGACCTCAAGTACTTCAAGGCACTGACACTTGGCCACCACATCCTGATGGGACGCAAGACCTGGGAGTCCATCGGCAAACCCCTGCCCGGTCGCACCACGGTCATCATCACGCGCAGCGACTATGCCGCGCCCGAGGGCGTGAAGATCGCGCACTCGCTGCAGGAGGCCATCGACGTCTGCGGCGAAGATGAAGAGATTTTCTTCGTCGGCGGCGCCGACCTCTACGGCCAGGCGCTGCCGCTCGCCGACCGGCTCTATCTCACCGAAATCCAGGCCGATGTCGAAGGCGACGCCTGGTTCCCCGACTACGACCGCACGCAATGGCGCGAAGTCAGCCGCGACAAGCGCCACGACGAAGCGAGCGGCCTCGACTACTATTTCGTTGTTTACGACAGGCAGTAATTGTCCGGCATCGGCCAAAAGTTGAAGTACAAACCGGGTGTGTAGAATGTCAAGCGGACGGTATGGTGGTGGAAACCGGCAATCTGTTTGTGAGCAGAAAGCGGACTGCCAGCGAAATAAAAAAGCCCCAGAATGGGGCTTTTCTTGTCTGGCGGAGACGGAGGGATTCGAACCCTCGATGCAGGTTTAAGCCCGCATGCTCCCTTAGCAGGGGAGTACCTTCAACCTCTCGGCCACGTCTCCGGAAAAGGCGCAAGAATACCGGAAAACGGCCCCTTCTGCCACCCCGAATCCATATCAGGCAGCCTTGTCGAGGTTGAATGCCTGGTGCAGCACGCGCACGGCGAGTTCCATGTACTTGTCTTCGACCACCACGGAAATCTTGATTTCCGAGGTGGAGATCATCTGGATGTTGATGCCGTCCCTGGCCAGCGCCTCGAACATCCTGCGCGCAATGCCCACATGCGAGCGCATGCCGACGCCGATGATGGAGACTTTGGCGATCTTGTCGTCGCCGATGACCTCGCGCGCGCCGATTGCGGCAGCGGTCTTCTTGCAGATATCCAGGGCCTTGGCGAAATCGTTGCGATGCACGGTGAAGGTGAAGTCGGTGGTGTTCTCGTGGCCGACGTTCTGCACGATCATGTCGACATCGACGTTGGCGTCAGCTATGGGCCCCAGGATCTGGTAGGCGATGCCGGGCTTGTCCGGTACGCCCAGAACGGTGATCTTGGCTTCGTCCCGATTGAATGCGATGCCGGAAATGATGGCCTGTTCCATGTTTTCGTCTTCCTCGAAAGTAATCAGCGTGCCGTCGCCTTCCTCTTCGAAGCTGGACAGCACGCGCAGTTTCACCTTGTACTTGCCGGCGAATTCCACCGAGCGGATTTGCAGCACCTTGGAGCCGAGGCTGGCCATTTCCAGCATTTCCTCGAAGGTGATGGTCTTAAGACGCCTGGCTTCCGGCACGATGCGCGGATCGGTGGTGTAGACGCCGTCGACATCGGTATAGATCTGGCATTCGTCGGCCTTCAGTGCCGCAGCCAGCGCCACGCCGGTGGTATCGGAACCGCCGCGGCCGAGGGTGGTGATGTTGCCGTTGGCGTCCACACCCTGAAAGCCAGCCACCACGACGACATGGCCGCTATCCAGGTCGGCGCGCAGGTTGGTGTCCGGGATATTCTCGATGCGGGCCTTGGTAAAGGCGCTGTCGGTGCGGATGGGCACCTGCCAGCCGGTATAGCTCCTCGCCTTGATGCCGAGGTCTTTCAAGGCCATGGACAGCAAGGCGATGCTGACCTGTTCGCCGGTCGAGATCATGACATCCAGTTCGCGCGGATCGGGCTGGGCCTGCATTTCCCTGGCCAGCGCGATGAGGCGGTTGGTTTCGCCGGACATGGCGGAAACGACCACGACGACCTGGTGCCCCTGGGCACGGTATTTGGCCACTCTTTGCGCGACATTGCGGATGCGGTCGATGCTGCCGACCGAGGTGCCGCCATACTTCTGAACGATCAACGCCATTTGCTGTTATGCGGACGGTAAAAAAATTCCAATTCTACTGCAAATGGGGAATTTCCATGCTGTCCCGTGCGTTTCGATCCGGCCGGAAAAGCTGCCTGTGGCGGCCGGCCGGCAGGGCTAAGGCCGCTCGAACAGGGCGATGGATTCGACGTGGGCCGTGTGCGGAAACATGTTGGCAACACCTGCCGCCTTGAGCCGGTAGCCCTTGACGTGGCACAGCACTTCGGCGTCACGCGCCAGCGTCGAGGGGTTGCAGGAAACGTAGACGATGCGCCGGGGCGGATGGTTCGCCGGCAGGGATTTCACCAGTTCCATGGCGCCGTCGCGCGGCGGGTCGATCAGGAGCTTGTCGAAGTGGCCGAGCGCGGCGTATTTGTCGGGCGTCATTTCGAACAGGTTGTCGACGGCATATTCGACATTGGCAAGGCCGTTCAGTCGGGCATTCTCTTCGGCACGTGCGACCAGCGCCTTGCTGCCTTCTATGCCTAGCACTTTCGCGCCGGAGCGGGCGATGGGCAGGGTGAAGTTGCCCAGGCCGCAGAAGAAGTCGGCGATGCGTTCGTTCGGCTGCGGCGCGAGCATGGTGAGGGCACGGCGCACCAGCGCACGGTTGATGTGGGGATTGACCTGGGTGAATTCGGTAGGCCTGAAGGAGTGCACCACGTCGAACTCGGGCAGGCTGTAGTGCAGCAGGCCGCCGTTTTCGGGGTGGAAGGGCACGGCGGTGTCCGGGCCCTTGGGTTGCACCCAGATTTCCAGGCCATGCCGGTCGGCGAAGGCGCGCACGATTTCCCCGTCCTGCACGTTCCAGGGTGTGAGCAGGCGGAATACCAGCACGGTGGAGGTTTCGCCGATGGCCAGCTCGATCTGCGGCACGCGGTCGGAGTTGGACAGTTGCGAAATCAGCTCGCGCATGGGCATGAACAGCGAAGCCACATGCGGCGGCAGCACCTCGCAGGTGTGCATGTCTGCGATGAACCAGGATTTCTTTTCGTGGAAGCCGACCAGTGCGCCGCCCTTCTTGTCCACGCGCTTGACCGAAAAGCGCGCGCGATGGCGATAGCCCCATGATGGGCCGTAAAGTGCGGGCAGAATGATTTCCGGCCGGATTTTGCCGATGCGCTGCAGGTTTTCTTCGAGTATCCGCTGCTTGGCGGCAACCTGCGCGCTCACTTCCAGATGCTGCAGCACGCAACCGCCGCAGCGGCCGTAGTGAACGCATTTCGGCGTGGTGCGCTGGCTGCTGGGCTTGAGGATGCGCACGGCATTGGCGCTGTCGTACCTGGGGTGCTTGCGGAAGACGGAAATCTCCGCGGTCTCGCCCGGCAGTGCGCCGTCGACGAAAGTGACCTTGCCGTCCACACGGCAGATGCCGTGGCCCTCGTGGTCGAGGGCATCGATATGCACCTCGGTCACGATTAGTCTTTCCAGGCGGCGAGAAAGGTCTGCCAGTGCTCGCCTTCCATGGACTGCAGGGCGGCGCGCACCTTGGCGGTCTCGCCGTGGTAGGCCTCGGTGGTCAGCGCCCCGCGCATGTGTTCGAAGCGCAGGTAAAGCAGGTGGGTGTTGACCACGTCGGTTTCGCAGTAGTCGCAGATCTCGTTCAGCTTGCCGGCCTGGAAAGCGTCCCATACCTGGCTGCCGTCCATGCCCAGCTTGCCGGGGAAGCCGCACAGCCTGGCCAGTTCGTCCAGCGGCGCGTTGGCGCGCGGCTGGTACATGGCGAGCACGTCCATGAGGTCGAGATGGCGGGTGTGGAAGCGGTTGAGGTAGTTGTTCCACTTGAAGTCGCGGTCCTCCTCGCCCCATTCCCAGTAGCGCTGGGCGTTGATGCCATGCACCAGCCCGCGGTAGTGCAGCACCGGCAGGTCGAAGCCGCCGCCGTTCCAGGACACCAGCTGCGGGGTGTACTTCTCGATGCCGTCGTAGAAGCGCTGGACGATGTCGCGCTCGGGCTCGCCGTCGCGACCCAGCGTCCACACGCGGAACTGCTCACCCATGCGCAGCGCGCAGGAGATCGCCACGATGCGATGCAGGTAATGCGGCAGGAAGTCGCTGCCCGTGGCCTGGCGACGCTGCAACAGCGCCATTTCCGCGATTTCGCTTGCGGGGGTGTTGTCCGGCAACTCGTGCAGGCGGGCGAAACCCGCGGTGTCCGGGATGGTTTCGATGTCGAATACGAGTACGGGGGTCACGTCGGCGGCCCTGCGGAGTAAAAAAGCAATTTTACCGCGTGGATTGCCTAAATCAGGCGGGCACCGACGTCTTCCGCGCCAACCACGGCTTCGACATGGCTTGCAGCCACGCTGTCCATGGTAATGCCCAGTTCCGCAGACAGCCTGGACATGAGCGGGCTGTCATGATGTTCGCAGGCATGGGCCAGGCGAAGCAGCTTGTTGATCGGGGTATCCTGCCCGGCCAGACTCTCGTACACCCGGCGCGGCAAACCCAGACGGCGGTAGATTTGGTTTACCGTCAGCGAGAATGCGGCGGGAAAGGTGGAAAAAAGGCCGGTCTCGAAAGCCTCATCAGGCTGGGCTATGGCCGGGATGTTGCGCGCCAGCTTGCCCATGAACAAGGCACGGCTCAAGGCCACCTGGGTATAGAGGCGGTTGTCGGCGGTCACCGGCGTGCCGGCTAGCGCCGCCAGGATGGCAACGCGCCGGGAGCGCTGCCCGCCCAGCTTGATCATCGCGTGGGCTGCCGAATCGGCTTCGCTGCTCAGCGCGCCGGCCATGGAAGTGGCGATGTGCAGCATCTGGATTTCCAGCGCAGGGTTGAGCCGAATGAATTGGATCAGGCTGGGCAAAGCCTGGCGCATGGCCACCGAGACCAGTTCCAGGCGCAGGTCATGGTCCGGCCTGGCATTCGCTGCCGGACGCGGGCCGGTGAAATACTCGCCCATGAACCAGCTGGATTCCGGCCAGGCAGGAAGTTCGTAATCGCGTGCGATGCCCTGCACGATGAGCCGGGTATCGGCGGGGGCGACCGGCTTTGTGCCGGCGGGTATGCGCTGGTACTCCCACACGTTTCGGGCAAGGTCGGCGGCCGGCGCTTCCAGGCAAAAACGCATGCCATCCGAGACGGAAAGGCTCCTGACCCGTGCGGCAACCCGGTCGTCTGCATTGCCGACTATCCAGACGATGCCAGGATCGGCCAGTTGCGGCAGGGCATCGGAAAACAGCACCTCATGGCTGATTTTCACAAACAGCGACTGGCCGCTGACAAGGCCATCCTGCGACAGCGAATACAGGCCGGTCAGCAGCATGTCTTCGTTCATGCGCCGCAGCTCCGGCGACTGCGCTTCGACTGCATCCTGTCCGCGCAACACCAGTTCGCGTGCCACCACGTCGCCATTCCTGTTGAAGATGGGTTCGAAGGACAGAAAACGGTTGCGCAAGTCCTCTTCGCGCACCGGGCGGGGCGCATTTTCCCCCGCGACGAAAGTGACCACCCCGGAATTCAGGGTTTGGGTGTCGATGCCGCCGCCTTTGCCTTTGCTGCTGGATGAAGCCATTTATGCAGGTTTTGGAATGTTCCGGGTAGCCGCTATCATGCCATTACAGGACGGATGAAGGAAACCAGGATGGCCCCTGAATGGCGCGTATATAAAGATTGCGACTCGCTGCTCGAGGCGGCGCTCGAAGTCATCCGCCAGAGCGAGGCTGACAGCGGCAGTGAATTTGCCATCGTGTTGGCGGGCGGGCAGACCCCGCTTGCGCTCTATCGCATGTTGGCCCGGGCTCCCATGCAGTGGCAAAAATGGCAGGTATATTTCGGCGACGAGCGCTGTCTGCCGCAGGAAGATCCGGAGCGCAACAGTTATCAGGCCCGGCAGGCATTGCTGCGGCAGGTGCCGATTCCGGCACGGCATATACACATTCCGCCCGCCGAGCACGGCGCAACCGAGGCGGCGGCAAGTTATTGCAGGGAACTGAGTACGGTCGGGACGTTTGATCTGGTGCTGTTGGGGCTGGGCGAGGACGGCCATACCGCCAGCCTGTTTCCCGGGCACGATATCGGTCTGGATGCGTCGTCTGCGGACGTGTTGCCGGTATTCGATGCCCCCAAGCCCCCGCGCGAACGGATCAGCCTGTCCGCGCGCCGGCTGTCGCTGGCGCGCACGGTGATGTTTCTGGTGACGGGGGCGTCCAAGCGCGAAGCGCTCATGCGCTGGCGGCAGGGACGGCCGATTCCGGCCAGCCGCATCGATGCGCAGCAAAGGCATCTTGTGCTCGCAGACCGGGCAGCCTGGCCGGATGGCGTCATGACAAATGGAGGGAAGGAATGAAACGCACGCATTTGCTGACTGCCATGCTGGCCGCAGGAGCATTGTCCACTGCTACGGCTGCGCCGCCCGGCGAGAAGCTCAGCACGCGCGCAGACCAGCGCGAAATCGCCGTCACCATCTACAACGACAATCTGGCGCTGGTGAAGGACGGTCGCAGGGTCGGGCTGGAGCGGGGGGACAACCGGCTCGCCTGGCGCGAGGTTTCCGCCCAGATGCGCCCGGAGACCGCCTTGCTGAGGAATGTCTCCAGCCCCGCAGGCTTGAGGCTGATCGAGCAGAATTTCGACTTCGATCTGCTGACGCCGCAAAAACTGCTGGAAAAATACGCGGGCAGGGAGGTCGCCGTCATCAGCCTCAATCCTGCCAGCGGCGTGGAAAAAAGGGAGACCGCCACGGTGCTCGCCACCAATGGCGGCGTGGTGCTCGGGTTTGCCGACCGCATCGAGACCGGCGTGCCGGGGCGGCTTGCATTTTCAGGCGTGCCGGAGAACCTGCGTGACAAGCCGACCCTGGTCATCACGCTGGCAAGCCCGAGGGGGGGCGAACAGGATCTCGAGTTGTCCTATCTCACCGGCGGACTGTCGTGGAAGGCCGATTACGTGGCGGAACTGAACGAGAAGGACGATCGCCTCGACATCAACGGCTGGGTCACCCTCACCAACCGCAGCGGCACGGCATATCCAAACGCCAGACTGCAACTGGTGGCGGGAGATGTCAACCGCGTGCGCGAGGAGTTCGTGCGCGGCCTGCCGCAGCCGTCCGTGGCCAAGGCAGCCATGGCGGAAGCGGCAGAGATGCGTCAGGAGGGCCTGTTCGAATACCATCTTTATACGCTCGAGCGGCCTGCCACCATCGCCGACAACCAGACCAAGCAGGTTGCCCTGATGAGCGCGGCATCGGTGCCGGTGAAAAAGGAATTGCGGTTTGCCGGCCAGAATTATTATTACTCGGGACAGTACGGCGAACTCGGGCGGAAATTGAAGGCGTCCGTATTCGTCGAATTCGCCAACAAAGGAGAAGGTCTCGGCATTCCCTTGCCCAGGGGCGTGGTGCGGGTATACAAGAAGGACAGCAAGGGCAATGCGCAATTCATCGGCGAGGACCGCATCGATCACACGCCCAGGAACGAGACCGTGCGCCTGAAACTGGGCGAGGCCTTCGACGTGACCGCCGACCGCAGGCAGACCGACTTCAGGAAACTGGGCGGCACTTCGCGCTACAACTATGTGTTCGAAAGTGCCTATCAGATCACCATCAGGAATGCCAAAAGCGAGGCGGTCACGGTCAAGGTGGTCGAGCCCATGCCGGGCGATTGGCAGGTGCAGTCCGAATCGCATCCCCATGTCAAGGCTGCCGCCGACACTGCCGTGTGGGATGTCACGGTGCCGGCGGAAGGCAAGGCGGTGCTGACTTATCGCGTATTGGTAAGGTACTGAGCATGGCCAGGCTGGACAAATCGCTCAATGCCTGGAGAACGCCCGATTTCAGGGAAGTGTTCAAGCAGGAGGTCGGGCAACTGGGGGCAAATGCACTGCCCCTGCAACATGGCCTGTGCCGGAGCAGCCATGTCAGCGGCGACGCTTACGAGGTGGTTGTGCTGAACGTGTCGGAGGAACCGCAAAAGCTCCTCGTCAAGACCGGCATTTTCTATCAGGGCATCATCGCCGGCTGCAGTTGCGCCGACGACCCGACCCCAATCGACGAACAGACCGAATATTGCGAAGTGCTGTTCGATATCGACAAACAGACTGCCGAAGCGAGAATTCTCCTGCTGGAGGAATGAGGCGCAGCCGGGCCGGTTATCGTTGCCGGCTGCCGGCCCTCATTTCCATTTCAGCCTCTGGTAGTGCGCACAGAGGCCGTTGGTGGAGGCATCGTGGCTGGAGATGATCTGGTCTTCACCCAGTTCCTTGATCAGAGCGCCGGACAGCCGCTTGCCGATTTCCACGCCCCACTGGTCGAAGGCATTGATGCTCCACAGCGTGCTTTGCACGAAGGTCTTGTGCTCGTAGAGCGCGACCAGGCGGCCAAGGGTGCGCGGCGACAGCTTCTGATAAAGCATGGTGTTGGAGGGCTTGTTGCCGGGGAAGGTCTTGTGCGGCAGCAACAGCCGTATGGCTTCCTCGCTGGCGCCCTCGGCCTTGAGTTCGGCCAGCGCCTCCTCCTCGGTCTTGCCGAGCATGAGCGCCTCGGATTGCGCAATGCAGTTGGCGACCAGCATCTGGTGCAGGCCCTCGAAGGCGTGGGTGGTGACGGCCGCCAACATGAAGTCGCTGGGCACGAAGCGGGTGCCCTGGTGCATCAGCTGAAAGAAGGCATGCTGGCCGTTCGAACCGGGCTCTCCCCAGACGATCTCGCCGGTCGGATAGTTGACCTTTTCGCCCAGGCGCGTGGTGCTCTTGCCGTTGGATTCCATGCACAACTGCTGCAGGTAGGCGGGCAGTCTTGAGAGATGGATGTCGTAGGGAAACACGGCATGGCTCGGCGAATCCCAGAAATGCTGGTACCAGATGGAAAGCAGCGCCAGCGTGCCGGGGATGCTCGTGATCGGATCGGCGCGGAAATGCTCGTCCATGTCGCGCGCACCGGCAAGCAGTTCCTCGAAGTGTTCCATGCCAACATAGAGCGCGACGGGCAGGCCGATGGCGGACCACATGGAATAGCGGCCTCCCACCCAATCCCAGAACACGAACATGTTGGCGGGGTCGATGCCGAAAGCCCTGACCGCCTCTTCGTTGGTGGAGACGGCGACGAAGTGGCGCGATACCGCCAGTTCCGAGCCCAGCCGCTCGACCAGCCAGCGACGCGCGATTTTGGCGTTGGCCAGGGTTTCCAGGGTGGTGAACGACTTCGAGGAGACGATGAACAGCGTGGTTTCCGGGTTGAGGTCGTCGAGCGTGTCGCCGACATGGTTGGGATCGACGTTGGAAACGAAATGCATGTGGATGCGCGCATTGCCATAGGGCTTGAGCGCACGGCAGGCCATCATAGGCCCGAGGTCCGAGCCGCCGATGCCGATGTTAACGATGTCGGTGATGATCTTGCCGGTGTGTCCGCGCCATTTGCCTTCGCGCACGGCGTGGGTGAAGCTGCGCATGTGGTCCAGTACCTGCATCACGCCCGGCATCACGTCCTTGCCGTCGACCAGGATGGGCCTGTCGGGGCGATTGCGCAGCGCCACATGCAGCACGGCGCGGTTTTCCGTGAAGTTGATTTTTTCGCCGTTGAACATGGCTTCGGTCCAGGCCGGCACATTGGCGTCGCTGGCGAGCTGCCGCAGCAGCGCAAGCGTTTCTTCGTTGATGAGGTTTTTCGAATAATCGAGCAGGAAATCGTCGAGCGTAATGCTGTAACGCTCGAAGCGGCCCGGATCGGCCTTGAATAGATCGCGCATGCGCACGCCTTCCCAGGTCTTGCGATGGGCCAGAAGCTTTTGCCAGGAGGGAAGTTCGGTCAGCAGCATGTCTCAAATGGTTTTCGGAATCAGATTTTGAGCAAAACGCCTGCCAGCGGCGGCAGAGTCAGGATGGCCGAGTGCGGCTGCTCCATCCACGGCTGTGCCTCGCTGTTCACGCCGCCGCCATTGCCGGCATTGGAACCGCCATAGAGCGCTGCATCGGTATTGAGGATTTCACGGTAGTAACCGGGAGCAGGAACGCCGACCCGATAGCCGTGCCGTGGCACGGGAGTGAAGTTCAACACCGCGATGGTGCATTGCCCGTCGGGTGCGCGGCGCATGAAGCTGTAGATGGAATGATCGGCATCATTGCAGTCCAGCCACTGGAACCCGGCAGATTCGAAATCCAGGGCGTGCAGCGCCGCATCGTCGCGGTACAGACGGTTGAGGTCGCGTGCCAGGTTGCGGATGCCGGCATGCCAGCCGATGCCGAGCAGCGGCCAGTCGAGTTCCCAGCCCACCTGCCACTCGCGTCCCTGGCCGAATTCGTTGCCCATGAAGTTGAGCTTCTTGCCCGGGCTGACCAGCTGCCAGGCCATCAACAGGCGCAGATTGGCGAACTGCTGCCAGACGTCGCCCGGCATCTTGGCGAGGAGCGAGCCCTTGCCGTGCACCACCTCATCGTGCGACAGCGGCAGGATGAAGTTTTCCGTATAGGCATAGAGCTGGCCGAAAGTGAGCTTGTTGTGATGCCAGCGCCGGTGCACCGGGTCCTCGTGCATGTAGCTCAGGGTGTCGTTCATCCAGCCCATGTTCCATTTGAGCGAAAAGCCCAGGCCGCCGAGATAGGCCGGGCGCGACACCATGGGCCAGGCGGTCGATTCCTCGGCGAAAGTGAGCGCGCCGGGGAATTCCTCGTGCACCATGATGTTGAGTTCGCGCAGAAAGTCGATGGCTTCCAGGTTCTCGCGCCCGCCAAACCGGTTGGGCAGCCATTCGCCCGGCTTGCGGGAATAGTCGAGATAGAGCATGGAGGCGACGGCGTCCACGCGCAGGCCGTCGAGGTGGAACTCTGAAAGCCAGTAGTGCGCGCTCGCGAGCAGGAAATTCTTCACCTCGGCGCGGCCGTAATTGAAGATGTGCGTGCCCCAGTCCTGATGGTAGCCGCGGCGCGGGTCTTCGTGCTCGTACAGCGCGGTGCCGTCGAAACGGGCGAGCGCCCAGTCGTCCTGCGGAAAATGCGCCGGCACCCAGTCGAGGATCACGCCTATGTCCGCCTGGTGGCAGGCGTCGACGAAGGCGCGGAAATCGTCCGGCGTGCCATAGCGGCTGGTGGGCGCGAAGTAGCCTGTGGTCTGGTAACCCCAGGATTCGTCGAGCGGGTGCTCGGAAATCGGCAGCAGCTCGACATGGGTATAGCCCATGTCCTGCAGATAGGGGACGAGGCTGTCCGCCAATTCGCGGTAGCTGTAAAAACGGCCGTCGGGGTGGCGTCTCCACGAACCAGCGTGAACTTCGTAGACGTTGATGGGCGCATGCAGCCAGTCCCAGTGTCTGCGCCGTTCGAGCCAGGCGCCATCCTGCCAGGTGTGGGCGGAGTGCGCGCACACGCGCGGTGCGGTGCCGGGGCGGCGTTCGAACCAGCGCGCATAAGGGTCAGCCTTGACCAGGACCTGGCCGCTCGCGCGATTGCGGATTTCGAACTTGTAATGCGCGCCTGGCCGGATGCCTGGCAGGAACAGTTCCCATACGCCTGAACTGCCGCGCGAACGCATGGGGTAGACACGGCCGTCCCACTGGTTGAAGTCGCCCACGACCGACACCCGCTCGGCATTGGGGGCCCAGGTCGCAAACCTTACGCCATCGATGCCGTTGACCCTGGCGGGGTGTGCTCCAAGCATGTCGTAGGCTTGCAGCAGCCGCCCCTCGTTGAACAGATACAGGTCATATTCCGACAGCAGCGGCGGAAAGCAGTAGGGGTCGTAACGTTCATAGCCGGCATGCGCATTGCTGATGCGCAGCAGGTAAGGCAGTTCGGGCGCATGCGACCCATGCCACTCGAAAAGGCCGCGTGCATCGCTTTTTTCCATGGGGCCGAGGCCGACGATTTCGACGCTGTCGGCATGCGGCTCGTATACGCGCACCACGTGGCCCTCCGGCCCGGGGTGACAGCCGAGAAATGCGAACGGGTCGTGGCTGCGGCCGGCGACGAGTTCGAGCAGGCGAGTGTCAGTGGAAGGGGTCAGCATATTTTCACAAATTTAAAGCCTATCATAAGAATATGTGTGATCATTGCGAAAAGGAAGCGGACTCATGCGAAACCCCTTAGGCAACGAACCCCGTTTCGTCAGTTTGTTGACCAAGAAAACCGTCGCGCTCATCCTCGCCGGCGGGCGCGGTTCCAGGCTGATGCAGATGACTGACTGGCGCGCCAAGCCGGCGGTGCCCTTCGGCGGCAAGTTCCGTATCATCGACTTTCCACTGTCCAACTGCCTCAATTCCGGCATCCGCCGCGTCGGCGTGCTTACCCAGTACAAGGCGCACAGCCTGATCAAGCACATCCAGCGCGGCTGGGGTTTTTTGCGCGGCGAGTTCAACGAGTTCATCGAGCTTTTGCCGGCGCAGCAGCGCATCGAGGCCGACTGGTACAAGGGCACGGCGGACGCGGTGTTCCAGAACATGGACATCATCCGCAAGTACGACCCGGAATACGTGCTGATCCTGGCGGGCGACCACATCTACAAGATGGACTACGGCGAAATGCTGGCCTGCCACGTCCAGCACCAGGCCGACATGACGGTGGCCTGCCTGGAAGTGCCGCTGGAGCAGGCGAGGGCGTTCGGCGTCATGGCCGTGGACGAAAATTCGCTCGTGACCGAATTCATGGAAAAGCCGCTCAATCCGCCGCCCATGCCGGGCCGCCCGGACCGGGCCATGGCCAGCATGGGCATCTACGTTTTCAATGCCAAGTTTCTGTACGAGCAGCTCATACGCGATGCGGACGACCATCAATCCGAGCACGATTTCGGCAAGAACCTGATTCCCTACATGGTGCCGCGTTATCGCGTGGTTGCGCATCGCTTTTCCGACAGCTGTGTGGGCTGCGAAGGGGCCGAGCCCTACTGGCGCGACGTCGGCACGGTGGAGGCTTTCTGGAAAGCCAACATCGATCTTGCCGGCGTCACGCCGGACCTGAACCTGTACGACAAGAACTGGCCCATCTGGACGCACCAGGAGCAGTTGCCGCCGGCCAAGTTCGTGTTCGACGACGACGACCGGCGCGGCATGGCCACCGATTCCATGGTGTCCGGCGGCTGCGTCATATCCGGAGCCACGGTCCGCCACTCGGTGCTGTTTTCCAATGTCAAGGTCAACAGCTACGCCAGGCTCGAAGATGCCGTGGTTTTGCCGGACGTGGTGATCGGACGCCACGCCAGGCTGAAGAAAGTGGTCATCGACAAGGGCTGCATCATCCCCGAGGGGATGGAGGTCGGGTATGACCGCGAGCGCGATGCAAAATCCTTCCATGTCACGCCCGATGGCGTGACCATGATCACGCCCGAGATGCTGGGCCAGCACATCCACTACGTAAGATGAGCAAGCGCAACCTGTATCTCATCCTGTGCTGGCACATGCACCAGCCGGACTACCGCGACTCCGCGAGCGGGGAATTTCGCCTGCCGTGGACGTATTTGCATGCGCTCAAGGATTATTCCGACATGGTGGCGCACCTCGAGGCCGAGCCGCGTGCGCGCGCCGTGTTCAATTTCGTGCCGGTATTGCTCGACCAGCTGGAAGACTATGTCGAGCAGTTCGCCAGCGGCCGGTATCGCGACCCATTGTTGAGGCTGCTGGCGCGGGAGGATTACGAGAACCTGACGCAGGCCGAGCGCGAATTCATTTTCGAATGCGGCTTTCGCCTCGGACATGAGCAGATGGTCGCGCCCTATCCCTCCTACAGGCGGCTGCACGAACTGTACGAGCAGGCTGAAAAAATAGACGGCAAGGGACTGGATTATCTGTCCGCCCAGTACCTTGTCGACCTCATGGTCTGGTACCACCTGGTGTGGATAGGGGAGACCATTTGCCGCAGCGATCCGCTGCCGGTGCGGCTCATGGCCAAGGGCGAAGGCTTCGACTTCGCCGACCGTAAGGCCTTGCTGCAGCTGATCGCGCGCGTGATCGGCGGACTGATCCCGCGCTACCGCGCGCTGGCTGCGGCCGGGCGCATCGAAATCTCTTCCACGCCTTACACGCACCCGATCGCGCCGCTGTTGATCGATTTCCAGACTGCGCGCGAGGCATGGCCGGAGGCCTTGCTGCCGCGCAGCCACCATTATCCGGGCGGGCGGGACCGCGTTGTCTTCCATGTGCGCTCTGCCATCGAGTCGCATGCACGCCGTTTCGACTCGCCGCCGGCCGGCTTCTGGCCGGCGGAAGGCGGGATATCCGATGACGTGGTCAGCCAGTTTGCCAAGGCCGGACTGAGCTGGACGGCAAGCGGCGGCACCGTGCTTGCCAACAGCTTAAGGCGCGCGGGCGAAAAGACGGAGCGTCTTGCCGACTACCTGTACCGGCCCTATCGCGATGATGCGGCAGACCGGCATACGGTCTGCTTTTTCCGTGACGACAAACTGTCCGATCTGATCGGCTTCGAGTACTCGAAATGGCATGGTGCCGATGCGGTGGCCCATTTCGTTGCCGAGCTCGAGCGTATACACGGGGAGGCGGGCGACCGGGAGGCCGTGGTTTCCGTCATCCTCGACGGCGAGAATGCCTGGGAGTATTACCCCTACAACGGGTTTTACTTCCTGTCCGGCCTGTATGCCGCCCTGTCCGCGCATCCCTACATCCGCATGACCACATTCAGCGAATACCTGGCGCAGGCGAAAGAAGAAGAGATCGGAAAACTGCCGCGCCTGGTGGCGGGCAGCTGGGTGTATGGCACTTTCTCCACCTGGATCGGGGATCCTGCAAAAAATGCAGCCTGGGACCTGCTGTGCGATGCCAAGCGCACTCTGGACAAGATACTGGCCTCGGGCGTGCTGGACGAGTCGGCAAGCGAGGCGGTGCTCAAACAGCTGGCGGTATGCGAAAGCTCGGACTGGTTCTGGTGGTTCGGCGACTACAATCCCGCCCATGCCGTTGCCAGTTTCGACAAGCTCTACCGTGACAATCTCAAGCGTCTCTACCAACTGCTGGGCGTGACGCCGCCCTCGCATCTCGATCAGCCCATCTGCCGCGGAGAGGGCAAGCAGGTGGAGGCGGGCGGCACCATGCGGCGGTCGAGCTGAGGGGGTCGGGGATCGGGGATCGGGGCTTGGAGCGGCCGAAGGCCGCACTCGCGGAAATGGCGCGAAGCCCAATCCACAATCCCTATCCCCTATCCCCTCTTTTCATGGACAATGCGAAAACTCATCCAGGAGTTCGCAAATGAATCAGCAAGTCGTCCGGTCCGGACTGGTCGTTTACATTAGCTATTCCATCCTTGACGAGGCGCGCAATGTCGTCGAGCAGCACGATCTGCCGGTCGGCTATGTGCAGGGAGGAAACAGCGGTCTGCTGCCCGGCATCGAGGCCGCGCTGGTCGGAAAGAAAGTCGGTGACCAGGTCGAGGTGATACTGGCGCCGCAGGATGCCTTCGGCGAACGCGACCCCGATCTTAGCTTTACCGATGACATCGAGAACGTGCCGCCGCAGTTTCGCATGGTCGGCGCGCAGGTCCGGATGGCGAACGAAGCCGGCGAGACCAGGACCTTCTACGTCACCAGCATCGAGGACGGCAGGCTGACTGTCGATGGCAACCATCCCCTGGCCGGGCAGAATGCCATCTGCGTGGTCAACATCCTGAACATCCGCGAGGCGACGCCGGAGGAAATGCTAAGCGGCATGGCGGCCGACTCGGCGCCGCCCAACCTGCACTGACGAACCGGCCGCGACAAAAAACGGGTTCCCCGGCGCTGTTGCGAATCGCGGATTCAATCACGAAGTGCAACGCGGTTGAATGATTGCATAAAAACCTGATGAGGTGTTTTCCACCCCAAGCGTTTTCTTGGGCGGTGGTTGAGGCGATGCATGATCATGGTAATTTCCTCCTGGGTAACGGTATCGAAGTCTCTGGACTTGGGGAGGTACTGGCGCACCAGTCCGTTGGTGTTTTCATTGGTCCCGCGCTGCCAGGAAGCATAGGGATCGGCGAAGTAAGAGGTGGTCCCCAGCGCTTGGTCGATGTCGGCATGCTGTGCGAATTCGAGGCCGTTATCGAAGGTCAGGGTGGCAACCCTGGCCTTGATGGGTTCCAGTAGACGGATGATGGAATCACTGACGGCCTGGCTGGTTTTGCGAGTGACATGGGCCAGCAGGCAGAAGCCTGACTTGCGCTCGACCAGGCTGACGATGGCTTGCCTGCGCCCCTTGCCGATAAGGGTATCGCCCTCCCAGTGACCGATGCGGCGGCGGCTCTCGAGAGAGAGCGGGCGCTCGGTGATGGCGCGGCGATTCGGAATGCGCCCCCG
>JBFMCR010000022.1:0-54052 GCA_040754425.1 Pseudomonadota bacterium
CCCCGGAGTCCTCCACGGACACTGAGCGAAAAACAGAGAACAGAGAGGCCGTGAGGGGCGAAGGCGGTCCGAGCTCAAAGGCTGCGTCCGCAAGATCACGCCGTGAACACGCGCCAACACGCGGGGAACGCGCAAGAAAAAAGGCCAACCGATAAGGGTTGGCCTTCATATATTGGTGGAGCCGGCGGGAATCGAACCCGCGTCCGCAAGCCCTCTACAGGCAGTTCTACATACTTGTTCCGGTCGTTTGGTTTTGACCCGATGCACGCCGGCCGGACAGGCTGGCATCAGGCGAGTGGCCTTGTTTTAACGTTTGTCCAAGCCACCCGGGCAAACGCGATTTCATGTTGATTAACCCACTGCCGGTTTTACCCGGCCCGGCCCATGAACGATCCGGTGTGGGTCCTGGCCTTAGGCGGCCAGGGCGTAGTTTTCGTCGTTGGCGACTATGAATTTTCAGTTGGATTTACGAGGTGCTCTGACCCTCGGTATGCCCTGCACTGCTTTGCGACCCACGTCGAAGCCAGGTCGGCCCCTGGGAAACTTGGCAATTCGGATTGTATACCTCAGATGAGGTTCGGGGGAGAAAGTTCAAGCGCCCAGGAAATTCAGCAGTTCCTGCGGACGGTGGATGAAGCCGGCCGCGCCCCAGGCCGCGGGATCGTCGCTCTCGCCCAGATAGCCGTAATGGGCGACGATGCAGGGCATGTTGGCGTTCTTCGCAGCCTCGACGTCGCGCTCGGCGTCGCCCACATACAGGCAGTCTTCTGCCGGGATGCCGATGAGTGTGCTGGCATGGAGCAGTGGCCCGGGGTGGGGCTTGGGCTCGGGGCAGGTGTCGCCGGAGACGATGCAGGCGGCGCGCTCGGCCAGGTCCAAGAGCGAGAGCAGCGGCTCGCTGAAGCGCGCCGGCTTGTTGGTGACCACGCCCCAGGGCAGGCTGCGCGCTTCCAGCTCGTCCAGGGTCTCGGCCATGCCGTCGAAGAGGCGCGAATGCCGGCACAGGTTGTCGGCGTATAGCTGCAGGAATTCCTGGCGCATGGGGTTGAAGCCGCTGTCCTCGGGCCTCAAGCCGAAGCCCAGCATCAGGAGCCCGCGTGCGCCGTGCGAGGCCTGCGGGCGGATTTCCTCGTCCGGCAGGGGCGGCAGGCCGTGCAGGGCGCGCTGCAGGTTTAGGGCGTAGCCGAGGTCGGGGGCGGTATCGACCAGGGTGCCGTCCAGATCGAACAGTACTGCGCGGATCGACATCAGTTATCAGCCGGCTTGCGGCAGGCCATGAGGTAGTTCACGCCGGTGTCGGCTTCCAGCGCGTAGGTCCTGGTAAGCGGGCTGTAGGTCATGCCGACGAGGTCTGCCACTTCCAGGCCGGCGCCGCGGGCGAAGGCGGCGAGTTCCGCCGGCTTGATGAACCTGGCGTAGTCGTGCGTGCCGCGGGGCAGCATCTTCAGCAGGTATTCCGCGCCCAGCACGGCGAAGGCATAGCTTTTGAGGTTGCGGTTCAGGGTGGAAAAAAACACCCAGCCGCCGGGTTTGGCGAGCTGCGCGCAGGCCTGGACGATGGAGGCGGGGCTGGGCACGTGTTCGAGCATTTCCATGCAGGTGACGACATCGAAGGCGGCCGGGCTTTCCGCCGCCATGTCTTCGGCCGCGATGTGGCGGTAGTCGACCCTGCGCCCGGATTCCAGCAGGTGCAGGCGCGCGACCTTGAGCGCCTTTTCGGAAAGGTCGATGCCGGTAACCGTAGCGCCCTGGTCGGCCATGGACTCGCTCAGGATGCCGCCGCCGCAGCCGACGTCGATGACCTTCTTGCCGGCGAGATGGGCATGGCTGTCGATCCAGTCCAGGCGCAGCGGATTGATGTCGTGCAGGGGCTTGAATTCCGAATCCGGGTCCCACCAGCGGTGGGCGAGTTCGGAAAACTTGTCGATTTCGGTGGCGTCTACGTTGTTCATGGTGCGCTCATGGTGCGGTGGATGGTGTTCAGGCCGCCAGTTTATCGCGCCAATAGGCGATACGCGCTTTCAGGTCCGGCAGGTTGATGGAGGTGAGGCGCCCGTCGGCGTACTTGAGTTCGCCGCCCACCCAGACGTGGCTGACCTGCTCGCGCCCGGCGGCATAGACCAGGTGGGAGACGGGGTCGAACACCGGCTGGGTGTTGAGGCCGCCGAGATAGACGGCGGCCATGTCCGCCCACTTGCCGGCTTCGAGCGAGCCGATGCGGGTGTCCAGTCCCAGCGCGCGGGCGCTGTCCAGGGTGGCGGCCTCCAGCGCCTTCGCTGCCGGCAGGGCCGTGGCGTCGCCGGATACGCCCTTGGCGAGCAGGGCGGCCAGGCGCATTTCCGAGAACATGTCGAGGCGGTTGTTGCTGGCGGGTCCGTCGGTGCCGAGGCCGAAATTGATGCCGGCGTCGATCCATTTCTTGACCGCGGGCAGGCCGCTGGCTAGCTTGAGCGCGGCGGCGGAACAGTGCGCGATGTGGCAGCCGTATTTGGCCAGGGTCTCGATTTCGGCGTCCAGCAGGTGGATGGCATGCACGGCGATCAGTTTCGGAGACAGCAGGCCGGCTTTGGCCACGCGCTCCAGCGGCCGCACCTTGTATTTGTCCAGGCTGTCCTGGATTTCCTGGCGCGTCTCGTGCAGGTGGATGTGCACCGGCACGTCGAGCTGTTCGGACAGCACGGCGATACGGCCCAGCATGTCGTCGGCCACGGTATAGGGCGCATGCGGGGCGAAGGTGAAGGAAAGCCGTGTTTCGCCCTTGTACTTGTCGCGCACCGCCAGGCCTTTGTTGAGATAATCCTCGGCGTCCGAGGCATAGGCGGTGGGAAAGTCGATCACGATCATGCCCAGCGCGGAGCGCATGCCGGCTTCCAGCGCGGCATCGGCGGCGGCGGCGGGGAAAAAATACATGTCGCTGAAGCAGGTGGTGCCGGAAGCGAGCATTTCGGCACAGCCCAGCAGCGAGCCGTCACGCACGAAATCGGCAGAAACGGCCTTCCGCTCGGCCGGCCAGATGTGGGCGGTGAGCCACTGCATCAGCGGAACGTCGTCGCTGTAGCCGCGCAGCAGGGTCATGGCGGCATGGGTGTGCAGGTTGACGAGGCCGGGAATCAGCACGTGCTCGGGCAGTTCCGCCGTTTCGCGCGCGGCGAAGCGGCCGGCGGCCTCGGCCGGGCAGATGTCCACGATGCGCCCGTCCTTGACCGCCAGGGCGTGGTTTTCGAGCACACCGGCGGGGGATACCGGGACGATCCAGCGGGGAAAAATCAGCAAATCGACGGGTTGGGCCATGTCGTAATCGGTTGAACGCTTCCCCGGCATTGTCTCCAGAAACCTTCCGGGAGGGAAGCCGGGGCGGTCATGCTAAAATCCGGGCTTTGATTTACATAACAAGCGGGTACATGGAACAGTTCGCCAAAGAAACCCTGCCGATCAGCCTGGAAGAGGAGATGCGCCGCTCCTACCTCGATTACGCCATGAGCGTGATCGTGGGGCGGGCGCTGCCGGATGTGCGGGACGGTCTCAAGCCGGTGCATCGCCGCGTGCTCTACGCCATGAGCGAGCTTTCCAACGACTGGAACAAGCCTTACAAGAAGTCGGCCCGCATCGTCGGCGACGTCATCGGTAAGTATCATCCGCACGGCGACACCGCGGTGTACGACACCATCGTGCGCATGGCGCAGGATTTTTCCCTGCGCTACATGCTCATCGACGGCCAGGGCAACTTCGGCTCCATCGACGGCGACAACGCCGCCGCCATGCGTTACACCGAAATCCGCATGGCGAAGATCGCCCACGAGATGCTGGCCGACATCGACCGCGAAACCGTCGACTTCGGCCCCAACTACGACGGCTCCGAGCAGGAACCGCTGGTGTTGCCGGCCAAGATTCCCAACCTCCTGATCAACGGCAGTTCGGGCATTGCCGTGGGCATGGCGACCAATATCCCGCCGCACAACCTCAACGAAGTCGGCAAGGCTTGCCTGGCCCTGCTGGACAACCCGGAAACCTCGGTCGACGAGCTGATCGATCTGGTGCCGGCGCCGGATTTCCCCACCGCCGGCATCATCTATGGTCTTTCCGGCGTCAGGGAGGGCTACCGCACCGGCCGCGGCCGCGTGGTGATGCGCGCCAAGTGCCATTTCGAGGACATCGGCAAGGGCGGCGAGCGCCAGGCCATCATCATCGACGAACTGCCCTACCAGGTGAACAAGGCCAACCTGCTGGTGAAAATCGGCGAGCTGGTGCGCGACAAGCGCATAGAAGGCATTTCAGATTTGCGCGACGAGTCCGATAAATCGGGTATGCGCGTGGTCATCGAACTCAAGCGGGGCGAAAACGCCGACGTCATCCTGAACAATCTGTACAAGGATACACAGATGCAGGATACCTTCGGCATGAACATGGTGGCGCTGGTCGACGGCCAGCCGCGCCTGCTGAACCTGAAGGAAATGATCGACGCCTTCCTGCGCCACCGTCGCGAGGTGGTGACGCGGCGCACGGTATTCGAACTCAAGAAGGCGCGCGAGCGCGGCCACATCCTGGAAGGCCTGGCGGTGGCCTTGTCCAACGTAGACGAAATCATCCGCATCATCAAATCCTCCGAGACCCCGCCCATCGCCAAGGAAAGGCTGATGGGCCGCGCCTGGCGCTCGGCGCTGGTGGAGGAGATGCTCTCCCGCGTCGAGCCCGACTTCTCGCGCCCCGCCGGCCTCGCGCCGCAGTATGGCCTGCACACGGACGGCTATCATCTCTCCGACGTGCAGGCCCAGCGCATCCTGGAAATGCAGCTGCAGCGCCTGACCAACCTCGAGCAGGACAAGATCGTCGGCGAGTACAGGGAGGTCATGGAGCGCATCGCCGACCTGCTCGACATCCTCGCCAACCCGGCGCGCGTGACCCGGATCATCCGCGAAGAGCTGACCCAGGTCATGGAGCAGTTCGGCGACAAGCGCCGCTCCGAGATCGTCACCGACACGCAGGATCTTTCCATGGAAGACCTGATCGCGCCGGAAGACATGGTGGTGACCCTGTCGCACTCGGGCTACATCAAGGCCCAGCCGCTCGCCGACTACCGCGCGCAGAAACGCGGCGGGCGCGGCAAGCAGGCCGCCTCCACCCGCGAAGACGACTTCATCGAGAAGCTGTTCGTGGCCAACAGCCACGACTACATCCTGTGCTTTTCCAACCGCGGCCGCATGTACTGGCTCAAGGTCTACAACGTGCCGCAGGGCGGGCGCGCCTCGCGCGGCAAGCCCATCGTCAACCTGCTGCCGCTGGCGGAAGGCGAGAAGATCAACACCCTGCTGCCGGTGAAGACCTTCGACGACGACCATTACGTGTTCATGGCCACCGCCAACGGCATCGTCAAGAAGACGCCGCTTGCCGAATTCTCGCGCCCGCGCACCGCCGGCATCATCGCGGTCGATCTGGACGAGGGCGATTTCCTGATCGGCGCCGCCATCACCGACGGCCGCCACGACGTCATGCTGTTCTCCGACGGCGGCAAGGCGGTGCGCTTCGACGAGAACGACGTGCGCCCCATGGGCCGCAACGCGCGCGGCGTCATCGGCATGCGCCTTGGCGAAGGCAAAAAGGTCATTTCCCTGCTGGTGGCGGAAAACGAAACCGATTCCGTGCTGACCGCAACCGAGAACGGCTACGGCAAGCGCACGCCCATCACCGAGTACACCCGCCATGGGCGCGGCACACAAGGCATGATCGCCATCCAGACTACGGCCAGGAACGGCAAGGTCGTGGCCGCAACCCTGGTCAAGGAAGAAGACGAGATCATGCTCATCACCGACGGCGGCGTGCTGATCCGCACGCGGGTGAAGGAAATCCGCGAAATGGGCCGCGCCACCCAGGGTGTCACGCTCATCAACCTGGACGAGGGCCAGAAGCTGATCGGCATCGAATCGATCCAGGAAAGCGAGGGAGAGGACTGATGACGCGCTGGCTGCGCGATTGTTTTCGCAAGCCAAGCGGCCGCGCAGCCCGGCATCCGCACTACCTGGAAATCGTGGTGGCGCTCACTGGGCGCCCCGCACACACCTTCCGCATCAACCTTTGCACACTGAAAAAGGTCGGCCAGGGACTGGGTATTCTGTTTCTGGCCTGGTTCGGCGGCACTTTTTATGTGGCGTATTCGCATGTTTCCAACATGGAGGCGATCGCCAGGGCCGAACAGCAGGCCGCGAAGATAGCCGAACTCGAATCCAGCAACATCAGACTGGCCGAGGAAAAGCAGAGCATGGGCCAGTATGTGTTCAACCTGCGCGCGCGGGTCGAACAGCTGGCTGCGCGTGTGCATGGCATCGTCAACCACGCCGAAACCGAATTTCCCGTCGAAGCGAACAAGCCCAAGGGCGGCGTGGCGATCCCGGTGAGCGAGGCCAATGCAGCGCAAATGATGAATTCCGAATTCACGCTTTTCGACGAGAGCCTGGACAGCCTTTTGCCCGAGCTGGAGACTTCGCTGGCGCGTGAATTGTCCCGTCCCGTGGGCAAGCCGATTGCCGGCGATATCGAGATCAGTTCGCGCTACGGCGTGCGTTCCAATCCTTTCGGCAGCGGCCATGAATTCCATAACGGCATCGACTTCATCGTCGATCGCGGCACGCCGGTGCTGGCTACCGGCCCGGGCCGGGTCATTGCGGCAGGCTATGACGGACCCAACGGCAACCGTGTCGCCATCGACCACGGCTTTGGCTACCGCAGCGTTTATGCGCACCTGTCGAAGGTCGAGGTCAAGGCGGGTGACCGGGTGCAACGCGGCGATTTGATCGGGCTGTCCGGCAATACCGGGCGCTCCAGCGGGCCGCATCTGCATTACACCCTCTATTACCGCGGGCAGACGGTCAATCCGGCCCGCTATGTAAAGGCCAACTGAGTATCGAAAGGGAGATGAGCATGGTATTCAAAACCAAACCGGTCAGGGAGGAGAAGAAGGTCGAGAGCCAGAACATGGCCATGACCTTCATCAGCAAGGGCAGCGAGGTCAAGGGCGACATCCATGTCGCCGGCAACCTGCGGGTGGATGGCGTCATTCGCGGCAATGTGCATGCGCAGGGTGACATCGAGGTGTCGCCGGGCGGCATCATCGAGGGGAAAGACGTCCATGCGCGCAACATCGTCATTCACGGCCTGGTCAAGGCCACGCTGACTGCCGAGGAGCAGTTGCGCATCCACAGCCAGGGCGAAGTGCAGGGCGACGTGACCGCCCAGGCCCTGGACATCGAATCCGGCGCGCGCTTCGTCGGCCACAGCAACACGGGCAAGCCGAGCGCGGAAATTCTTGCAATCGACAACACGGCAATGAAGGAAAAATGAGCACCATCTACAATTTCAGCGCTGGCCCCGCGGTATTGCCCAAGGCCGTTTTGCAACAGGTCCAGACCGAACTGGTGGATTGGCACGGCTGCGGCATGTCGGTGATGGAAATGTCGCACCGCGGCAAGGAGTTCATGGGCATAGCTGCCGAGGCCGAGGCCGACCTGCGTGCGCTGATGAACATTCCCGCCAACTACAAAGTGCTGTTCCTGCAGGGCGGCGCCTCCGCGCAGTTCGCCATGGTGCCGATGAACCTGTTGCGCGGCAAAACCTCCGCCGACTACCTCAACACCGGGGAGTGGTCGAAGAAGGCGATCAAGGAAGCGAAGAAATTCGGCAGCGTGAATGTGGTCGCCAGCAGCGAGGACAGGAATTTTTCCTACGCGCCGGAGCAGAGCGCATGGAAGCTCGATCCCGACGCCGCCTACGTGCATTACACCCCCAACGAAACCATCGGCGGCGTGGAAATCTTCTGGACCCCGGAAACCGGCGACGTGCCGCTGGTGGCGGACATGTCCTCCACCATCCTGTCGCGTCCGATCGACGTATCGAAATACGGCCTCATCTACGCCGGCGCGCAGAAGAACATCGGCCCGGCGGGGCTCACCATCGTCATCGTGCGCGAGGACCTGCTCGGCCAGACCGTGGCCGGCACGCCGACCATGTACGACTACAAGACCCATGCCGACAACGGCTCCATGTACAACACCCCGCCCACCTTCGCCATGTACGTGGCCGGTCTGGTGTTCAAGTGGATCGCCGCGCAGGGCGGACTGGCGGCAATGGAAAAAATCAACCGCGAGAAGGCCAAGCTGCTGTACGACCTGCTCGACAGCAGCGACTTCTACCACTCGCCGGTGGCGAAGGAAAACCGCTCGCTGATGAATGTGCCTTTCACCCTCAGGGACGCGGCGCTCGATGAAGCCTTCCTCAAGGGCGCAAAAGAGCGCGGCCTGCTGCAACTGAAGGGCCACCGCTCGGTGGGCGGCATGCGCGCCTCCATCTACAACGCCATGCCCAGGGAGGGTGTCCAGGCGCTGGTCGACTACATGCGCGAATTCGAGAAGAGCCGGGGTTGAACGCATGCCCAAGGCCTACAGGATCCTCACCCTCAACGCCATTTCCGCCAAGGGGCTGGCGCGTCTGCCGCAAAGCTACACCGTCGGTGGCGACGTGGCCGATCCCGACGCCATCCTGGTGCGCTCGCACGACATGCACGGCATGGCGATTCCCGCCAGCGTGAAAGCCATCGGACGGGCCGGCGCCGGCACCAACAATATCCCGGTCAAGCTCATGAGCGAGCGCGGCGTGCCGGTGTTCAACGCGCCGGGGGCGAATGCCAACGCGGTGAAGGAACTGGTCATCGCCGGCATGCTCATGGGCGTGCGCAACCTGGTGCCGGCGCTGAAATTCAGCGAAAGCTTGAGCGGCACGGACGAGGAAATCCACGAGGCCACCGAGGCCGGCAAGAAGCAGTTTGCCGGCGGCGAGCTGCCGGGCCGCACCCTGGGCGTGATCGGTCTGGGCGCCATCGGCTCGCTGGTGGCGGATGCCGCCATCAAGCTGGGCATGAACGTGGTGGGCTTCGACCCCGGCATCACCGTTGAGGCGGCCTGGCGCCTGCCGGCCCAGGTCAGGAAAGCAGCCAGCGTGGAAGACCTCTTGCGCCAGAGCGATTTCGTTTCCCTGCACGTGCCGCTGATTGACGCCACGCGCAATCTCATCGATGCCGAGCGCATCGCCGCCATGCGCCATGGTGCCATCCTGCTCAATTTCGCGCGCGAAGGCACGGTGGACAACGCCGCCGTCATCGAGGCGCTGAACGCGGGCAAGCTCGCCGCCTACATCTGCGACTTCCCGGCCAACGCCCTCAAGGGCCACGACAAGATCGTGACCCTGCCGCACCTGGGCGCATCCACCGCCGAAGCCGAGGAAAACTGCGCCATCATGGCGGCTGAGGAGGTCGCGGATTTCCTCGAGCACGGCACCATCCTCAATTCGGTCAATTTCCCCAACGTGGAAATGGGGCGCGAATCGGCCTGGCGCCTGGCCATCGCCAATGCCAACGTGCCCAACATGGTGGGGTCGATCACCTCGGCGCTTGCCGGCGCCGGCCTCAACATCCACAACATGGTCAACAAATCCAAGGGCGACATGGCCTATACCCTGGTGGATGTGGACAGCGCGGTGACCGATGCCGTGCTGCAGAAACTGGGCGCCATCGAAGGCGTGTTGAACGTACGCTATCTGCCTGCCGATGAGTGAAGAACTGACCAGGCTGCGCGATCGCATCGACGCGCTCGATACCGAACTTTTGCGCATCTTGAACGAGCGCGCCAAGCTGGCGCAGGCGGTCGGCCACATCAAGAACGGCCAAATCTACCGCGCCGAGCGCGAAGCCCGGGTGCTGCGCCGCCTGTGCGCGGAAAACCCCGGCCCGCTCAAGCCCGAGAATATCGAACACCTGTTCCGCGAGATCATGTCGGCCTGCCGCGACCTCGAACAGCACCTGAAGATCGCCTATCTGGGGCCGCAGGGCACCTTCAGCCAGGCCGCCGCCTTCAAGCATTTCGGCCATGCCGTGGGCGAGGTGCCGTGCGCCACCATCGACGAAGTCTTTCGCGCCGTGGAAACCGGGCGCGCGGACTATGCCGTGGTGCCGGTGGAGAATTCGACCGAAGGCACGGTTTCGCGCACCCTGGACCTGATCGTGTGCAGCCCGCTGAAAATCTGCGGCGAGGTGCTGTTGCCCATCCATCAGAACCTCCTGCGCAAAGGCGGGGGCATGGACGGCATTGCCCGCGTCTATGGCCACGCCCAGTCGCTGGCCCAGTGCCAGCACTGGCTCGACCGGCACCTGCCCGGGACCGAGCGCGTGAGCGTGGTGAGCAATGCGGAAGGCGCGCGCCTGGCGGCCGAAGATCCGGCAGCCGCGGCCATTGCCGGCGACGGCGCGGCGCAGGCCTACGGCCTCGATGTCGTGGCGCCGCGCATCGAGGACGAGCCGAACAACACCACGCGCTTTTTGGTGCTGTCGGACCACGACGCGTTGCCTTCCGGCCGCGACAAGACCTCGCTGGTGATGTCCGCGCCCAACGTGCCGGGCTCGGTGGTGAAATTGCTGCAGCCGCTGGCCGATGCCGGCGTGTCCATGACCAAGTTCGAGTCGCGCCCGGTCAAGGGCGCCAACTGGGAATATCTGTTTTTCGTCGATATCGAAGGCCATCGCGACGATCCCGCGGTCGCTGCGGCGCTGAAGGAAGTCACGGCGCGCGCATCCATGGTCAAGCTGCTGGGTTCCTACCCGGCGGCACGCTGAAGGTACCCTCACGCATGAATCTGCCGCACGAGATTTTTCTTGCCGATCCCTGCGAACGCGTTGCGCCGCACGTCAAGGCCATCGCGCCCTACGTGCCGGGCAAACCCATTGCCGAACTGGCGCGCGAATTCGGCCTGGAAGAATCTTCCATCGTGAAGCTCGCTTCCAACGAGAACCCCTTGGGTCCCAGCCCGAAAGCGCTGGCCGCGGCGCGGGAGGCACTGAAGGACATGGCTCTTTATCCCGACGGCGCGGGCTTTTCGCTCAAGGCTGCGCTGTGCCGCAAGCTCGGCGTGGCGCAGGAAAACATCGTGCTCGGCAACGGCTCCAACGACGTGCTGGACATGGCAGCGCGCGTCTTCCTCGGCTTGGGCGCCTCGGCCGTGTATGCGCAGCACGCCTTCGCCGTTTATGCCATCGCCACGCTCACGGTCGGCGCGGCCGGCATCGAAGTGCCCGCGCTCGATTACGGCCACGACCTTGCCGCCATGCGCGCGGCCATCCGCGACGACACGCAGGTGCTGTGGATCGCCAACCCCAACAACCCCACGGGCACCTTTCTGCCTTGGGCCAAGGTCGAGGCTTTCCTCGCCGAGGTGCCGCGCCGCGTGCTGGTGGTGCTGGACGAGGCCTACGGCGAGTATCTGCCCCCCGCGGACCGGTTCGACACGGTTTCATGGCTGGCGAAGTTCCCCAACCTCCTGATCGTGCGCACCTTCTCCAAGGCCTATGGCCTGGCCGGCCTGCGCGTGGGCTACGGCCTCGCGCACCCGCGCGTGATCGACCTCATGAACCGCGTGCGCCAGCCTTTCAACGTCAGCGCGCTCGCGCTGGTTGCCGCGGAAGCCTCGCTTGATGACACTGAATTTCTCGAGCAAAGCTACCGGGTGAACATCGCCGGCCTGCAACAGCTGGCGGCCGGCCTGGCCGCACTGGGCATCGAGCACGTGCCGTCCAGGGGCAACTTCCTGCTGGCGAAAGTGGGCGATGCCGCGCGCATCAACCAGGCGCTGCTCAGAAGCGGCGTCATCGTTCGCCCGCTCGGGGGCCTGCCCGAGTTCCTGCGCGTGTCGGTTGGATTGCAAGCACAGAATGCGCGTTTCCTCGAAGCGCTGAAGGCCAGTCTGTGAGCTTGCACATCGACCGTCTCGCCGTCGTCGGCACCGGCCTCATCGGCGGCTCGCTCGCGGCCGCGCTCAAGCAGGCCGGGGTGGCGGACGAAATCATCGGCCTGGGCCGCCGCCGCGCAACCCTGGAGCAGGCCAGGGCGCTGGGGCTGATCGATGCCATCGCCGATGCGCCGGCGCAGCTTGCCGGCGCGCAGATGATCGTGCTGGCCACGCCGGTGGCGCAGATGGGCCCGGTGCTGGAAGCCATCGCCCCGCATCTGGACGGCAAGACCATCGTCACCGATGCCGGCAGCACCAAGGGCGATGTCATCGCCGCCGCGCGCCGCGCCCTGGGCAGAAACTTTTCCCGCTTCGTTGCCGGCCATCCCGTCGCCGGCGCCGAGAACAGCGGGCCGCAGGCGGCGCGCGCCGATCTTTTCATCGGCCGCCACGTGGTGTTGTGCCCCGAAGCCGAAACCGATGCCGACGCGCTGGCAAGAGTGACTGCGCTGTGGCAGGCCACGGGGGCGCAGGTCGTGCACATGGACGCCGCGCGCCATGACCGCATTTTCGCCGCGGTCAGCCACCTGCCGCATCTGGCGGCCTTTGCCCTGGTGGACGAGCTCGCGGCGCGGCCCGATGCCGGGGATTTTTTTCGCTACGCCGCCGGCGGCTTCCGCGATTTCACCCGGATTGCTGCGAGCCATCCCGAGATGTGGCGCGATATTGCGCTCGCCAACCGCGAAGCGCTGCTCGCCGAGTTGTCTGCCTACATGAACAATCTGGCTGAAATCGCCGCCGCCCTGGAAAAAGGCGATGCTGCCGCGCTGGAACGAATCTTCAGCCGGGCCAGTCAGGCGCGGCGCAATTGGGGAACAAAGTGAATCAATTTCAGCAGAGAGACACGAAAACAGCAAAATCTTAAACAGGGAGGAACGGGAGGCAAGAGAGGCAAAAAAATTCCCTCCCGTCCCTCCCTTACCTCCTTGTGAGTTGCTTTTCTTTATAGTGCTTCTGCGTCAACGAGTTTTGTATGGAATATCTGGATCTTCCCGCCTGCAAATCCGCTTCCGGTATGGTCAAGCTGCCGGGCTCGAAAAGCATTTCCAACCGCGTGCTGCTCCTGTCGGCGCTGGCGTCCGGCACCACGGAAATCAGGGAACTGCTGGATTCGGATGACACCCAGGTCATGCTCGAGTCGCTCTCGCGACTGGGCGTGAAATGGACGCGCCATCCCGGCACGGACAATTATCGTGTGGAAGGTATCGGCGGCGTGTTTCCGGTCAAGCAGGCGGAGCTGTTCCTCGGCAATGCCGGCACCGCTTTCCGTTCCTTGACTGCGGCCTGTGCGCTGTCGGGCGGCGACTACGTGCTGAAGGGCGTGGCGCGCATGCACGAGCGCCCCATCGGCGATCTGGTGGACGCGCTCAGGCAGCTTGGCGCGCGCATCGACTATCTGGGCAGCGAGGGCTTCCCGCCGCTGCATGTTCATCCCGCCCAGGTTGGCGACGCGCCGGAAGTCGGCGTCAAGGGCAATGTCTCCAGCCAGTTTCTCACCGGGCTTTTGATGGCGGCGCCCTTGTTGGGCCGCAGCGTGACGATCAAAGTGGAAGGCGAGCTGATTTCCAGGCCCTACATCAGGATCACCCTGGGCCTCATGGCCAGGTTCGGCATCGAGGTCGAGCAGGACGGCTGGGAGCGCTTCACCGTGCCCGCTTCCACGTACAAAAGCCCGGGCGAGGTCGAAGTGGAGGGCGATGCCTCCTCGGCTTCGTACTTTCTTGCCGCCGGTGTGCTGGGGCACGGCCCGGTGCGGGTGCAGGGCGTGGGCAGAAACGCCTTGCAGGGCGACGTGCAGTTCGCTGCCGCGCTCGCCAGGATGGGCGCCGAAATCGGCATGGGGCCGAACTGGATCGAGGCGCAGCTGCCGTGCAGCGAGAAGATCCGCGCCGTCGACATGGACTGCAACCACATTCCCGACGCCGCCATGACGCTGGCGGTGCTGGCCTTGTTCGCCGACGGCCCCTCGACGCTCAGGAACATCGGTTCCTGGCGGGTCAAGGAAACCGATCGCATTCATGCCATGGCGACGGAACTGAGGAAATTCGGCGCCGAGGTGGAAGAGGGTACTGACTACCTCAAGATCACCCCGCCTCGCCCCTCACGCCTTACGCCCAACGTGGCGGTAGACACTTATGACGACCACCGCATGGCCATGTGTTTCTCGCTGGTGGCACTGGGCGGGGTGCCGGTGCGCATCAACGATCCTGCGTGCGTGAACAAGACCTTCCCGGAATACTTCAACGTGCTGGCGACCATCACCGGCCAGCCCGCAGCCTGCAAGCTGGTTTGAAAGGCGTTGACAGGGAGGTTCAGCGAGGAACGAGAGGACATTCTGTTTTGATTTACTCCCTTAGCCTCCCATTCCTCTTTGTGAAACAAGGTTTATGAACATCCCCATCATCACCATCGACGGCCCGTCCGCCTCGGGCAAGGGCACCGTCGCCGAGAAAGTGGCCGAAAGGCTGGGCTTCCACGTGCTCGATTCCGGCGCGCTGTATCGCCTGATGGCGCTTTACGCCATGCGCCAGGGTATCGACTTGTCCGACGAGGCGGCGCTGGCGGCGCTGGCGGCGAGCTTGCCGGCGGAATTCCGCCAAGGAGAGGTCTGGCTCGCGGGCGAGAACGTGAGCCAGGCCATCCGCACCGAGGAGGTGGGCGAGGGCGCCTCCAGGGTGGCGGCCCTGCCGGCGGTGCGCAAGGCCCTGCTGGCGCGCCAGCACGCCTATGTCCGGGCCCCGGGCCTGGTGGCGGACGGACGCGACATGGGTACGGTGGTTTTCCCCCAGGCGCAGACCAAGGTTTTCCTTACCGCCAGCCCCGAGGCGAGGGCGGAAAGACGCTATAAACAGTTGATCGAAAAGGGAAACTCTGCTAATCTTGCAGACCTTGTCCGCGATATGCGGGCGCGGGACGAGCGCGATACCCGGCGTGCCGTTGCGCCGTTGAAACCGGCACCGGACGCGACAGTGCTGGATTCCACCGCGATGAACATCGATCAGGTGGTGGAGGCCGTGCTGCAATGCTATCGCGCCACTCGGACTTGAAGTAACTGAAGTGAACATCGGCGCCAGTCCGGATTGACTGGCATGTGTGCAACCAAACCCACTCGAAAGAGTGGCCCGAAGGTCTTAATACAATGTCTGCTACCCAAACCTCCGCCTCCAACGAAAGCTTTGCCGCCCTGTTCGAGGAATCCCTCCATCGCCAGGAAATGCGCCAGGGCGAAGTCATCACCGCCGAAGTGGTGAGCGTCGATGACAATTTCGTTGTGGTCAACGCCGGCCTCAAGTCCGAGAGCCTGATTCCCACCGAGGAATTCAAGAACGACCGCGGAGAAATCGAAGTCAAGCCCGGCGATTTCGTGCAAGTCGCCATCGAATCCCTGGAAGACGGTTTCGGCTCCACCCGTCTTTCGCGCGAGCGCGCCAAGAAACTGGCCGCCTGGCTGGATCTGGAAGCCGCCATGAACGAGGGCCGCATCGTCACCGGCCTGGTCGCCGGCAAGGTCAAGGGCGGTCTCACCGTGCTGATGAACGGCCTGCGCGCCTTTTTGCCCGGCTCGCTCGTCGACATGCGTCCGATCAAGGACACCACGCCGTTTGAGGGCAAGGAACTTGAATTCAAGGTCATCAAACTCGACCGCAAGCGCAACAACGTGGTGGTTTCCCGCCGCGCCGTGCTTGAAGAGACTATGGGCGCCGACCGCGAAGCGCTGATGGAAAGCCTCAAGGAAGGTGCGATCGTCAAGGGCGTGGTCAAGAACATCACCGACTACGGCGCGTTCGTGGATCTCGGCGGCATCGACGGCCTGCTGCACATCACCGACATGGCCTGGCGCCGCGTCAAGCATCCCTCCGAAGTGGTGCAGGTCGGCCAGGAAATCGAAGCCAAGATCCTCAAGTTCGATCAGGAAAAGAACCGCGTCTCCCTGGGCATCAAGCAGCTGGGCGACGACCCCTGGGTCGGCATCGCCCGCCGCTACCCGCAGGGCACCCGCATGTTCGGCAAGGTGGCCAACCTCACCGACTACGGCGCGTTCGTCGAGATCGAGCCCGGCATCGAAGGCCTGGTGCACGTGTCCGAAATGGATTGGACCAACAAGAACGTCAGCCCCAGCAAGGTCGTGCAACTGGGAGACGAAGTCGAAGTCATGGTGCTCGACATCGACGAGGACAAGCGCCGCATCTCCCTGGGCATGAAGCAGTGCAAGCCCAATCCCTGGGAAGAATTCGCCATGAACCACAAGAAGGGCGACAAGGTCTCCGGCGCCATCAAGTCCATCACCGACTTCGGCGTGTTCATCGGACTGCCCGGCGGCATCGACGGCCTGGTGCACCTGTCCGACCTGTCCTGGAACGTGCCCGGCGAAGAAGCCGTGCGCAATTTCCGCAAGGGCCAGGACGTGGAAGCCGTGGTGCTGGCCATCGACACCGAGCGCGAGCGCATTTCCCTGGGCATCAAGCAGCTGGAAGGCGACCCGTTCAACTCTTTCGTCGGCAGCCATGAGAAGGGCAGCATCGTGAAGGGCGTGATCAAGTCGCTGGACGCCAAGGGCGCCAACGTCGACCTGGGCGGCGAAATGGAAGGCTACCTGCGCGCTTCCGAAGTTTCGCGCGACCGCGTCGAAGACATGCGCACCCACTTCAAGGAGGGCGACGAGGTCGAGGCCATGATCATCAACGTGGACCGCAAGAACCGCGTGATCAACCTTTCCATCAAGGCCAAGGATTCGGCCGAGCAGGATGCGGCGATGAAGAAATTCAGCGCCGAGTCCGCCGCAGCCGCCAGCGGCGCCACCAACCTGGGTGCGCTGCTCAAGGCCAAGATGGACACCAAGAACACCGACCAGCAGTAAGCTGGCCGACAAGCCCCGACGGCGGCATGACCAAGTCCGAACTCATCGCCCGGCTTGCCGTTCGCCACCCGCAGTTCCAGGGTGCGGACGCCGAGCTGGCCGTGAAAACCATCATCGATGCCATGATCAAGACCCTGGCTTCGGGTGGGCGTATCGAAATACGCGGGTTCGGCAGTTTCTGCCTGAATTACCGCCCTGCACGCATGGGGAGAAATCCCAAGTCCGGCGAAAAGGTGGAGGTCCCGGCGAAGTATGTGCCGCATTTCAAGGCGGGCAAGGAACTGAGAGAAAAGGTGGATTACCACCAGGCCTCCTGATGGCTAGTCGCGTCTCGTCCTGATTGAAAAACGGCGCTACGGCGCCGTTTTTCATGTACGCGGCGCGAATTTTCGGTCGTGCGCTTAACCCGCGTGGCCTGGAGTACAATCACGCCAAATACTGATACGGACAAGCCAAACGCATGTACTACGTCGGCTGGGCGGTAAAAATCCTGATTTTCCTGGCGGTGCTCGGCTTCGCGCTGCAGAACAGCCAGCCGGTGACGCTGCACTACTTTTTCGGTTATGTCTGGGAAGCGCCGCTGGTGGCCTTGCTGCTGGCTGCCTTTACGCTGGGCGCCTTTCTCGGCGTGCTTGCGCTGCTGCCCACGCTGTTCCGCCTGCGCGGCGAGCGCACCAAGTTGCGGCGCGAACTCGACAGCATGATCGACGCCAACACCACGACGCCCGCACTCGGCGCAGACAGAAGCTGAATGGAATTCGAATTCTGGTGGCTGCTGGCCTTTCCGCTGTTTTTTGCCCTGGGCTGGCTGGCTGCCCGCGTCGACATCAAACAGGTCGTCACCGAGTCGCGCACCGTTCCCAATTCCTATTTCCGCGGCCTGAACTTCCTGCTGAACGAGCAGCCGGACAAGGCGCTCGATGCCTTTCTGGAAGTGGTCAAGCTCGATCCCGAAACCATAGACCTGCACTTCACCCTGGGGGCGCTGTTCCGCAGGCGTGGTGAACTAGACCGCGCCATCCGCATGCACGAGAACCTGCTCGAGCGCGAAACCCTGGCCGAGGAGGATCGCATCAAGGCTTTGGTCGAACTGGGCCAGGACTACCTCAAGGCCGGCCTGCTCGACCGTTCCGAGGAAGTGTTCACGCGCCTGCTGGAAACGCCCTTTGCCGGGCAGGCGCGTCGCCATCTGCTGGAAATCTACGTGCAGGAAAAGGACTGGCACAAGGCGATCCAGGCCGCGCTCGATCTTGGCAGGCAGTCTGCGCGTCCGATGAGCGCCGAGATCGCGCATTTCCATTGCGAACTGGCCGCACTGGCCATGGTCAGGGGCGAACACGCGAAGGCGCAGAAGCACCTCGACGAGGCGCTTGCCGTAAACCGCCAATGCGCCCGCGCCAACATCATGCTGGGGGATCTGCTGGCCGGGCAGGGCAAATCCGAGGAGGCGCTGGCAACCTGGCGCCTGATCGAGGCGCAAAGTCCGGCGCACATGGTGTTGGTGGTCGACCGCATGCTCGATCACTACAGGAAGCAGGATCGTTTGCAGGAAGGCCTCGACTGGCTGAAGGGCCTGCTCACACGCCATCCCTCGCTCGACATGTTCAACACCTTGTATCACGCCGTCATGGAGGCGCAGGGTGCGGAAGCCGCCTATCAGCTCGCGCGCGACGAGTTGCGTCGCAACCCCAGCCTGCATGCGCTGGAACGACTGGCGGAGGCCGAACTCATTACCGCGCCCGAGAACCGGCGCGAAGTGATCCAGAATGCCAAGAGCTTGATCCAGCGCCACGTGCAGCGCCTGACGCGCTACCACTGCGGCAGCTGCGGTTTCAAGGCCAGCCAGTTTTTCTGGCGCTGCCCGGCCTGCGGCCGCTGGGATGGTTTCGATCCGGCAAGGCATGAGGAGTAGATGGTGAAGGGGGAAGGGAGAAGGGAGAAGGGTGACAATCCGAGGGTGATTGTCGCGCTCGACTATCCGGAGGCGAAGCCGGCACTGGAACTGGCGGCGCGGCTCGATCCCACTTACTGCCGGCTGAAAGTAGGCAAGGAGTTGTTTACCGCCGCAGGTCCGGACATCGTGCACAAACTGCTCGGAAAGGGCTTCGGGGTGTTTCTCGACCTCAAGTTCCACGACATTCCCAACACCACTGCGGCGGCTTGCCGCGCGGCGGCGGAACTGGGCGTATGGATGGTGAACGTGCATGCCAGCGGCGGACGCAAGATGATGGAGGCGGCGCGCGAAGCGGTGGACCGGTGCGCGCACAGGCCCTTGTTGATCGGCGTCACCGTGCTGACCAGCATGGACGAGGCGGCCTTGCGCGAAATCGGGGTTGGCCGCAGCCCGCGCGAACAGGTGCTGCATCTAGCGGGCCTTGTGCAACAAAGCGGTCTTGATGGGGTGGTATGTTCGGCGCAGGAGGCGGGCGATCTGCGCGCGCGCTTTGGCCCGGACTTTACCCTGGTCACGCCGGGCATTCGGCCGCCCGGCGCTGACGCCGGCGGCCAGTCGCGCATCATGACGCCGGGCAGCGCGATCCGGGCCGGGGCCGATTACCTGGTGATCGGTCGCCCCATCACGCAGGCGTCGGATCCGGTGTCCGTCTTGCGGCAAATCAATCTGGAAGTGGAGAAGGAACTGGCATGAGAATCACTGTCATCGGCACGGGCTATGTTGGCCTGGTGACCGGGACCTGCCTTGCGGAAATGGGCAACAGCGTGCTGTGCCTGGATGTCGATCCGCGCAAGATCGAGATTCTGAAAGCGGGAGGCATCCCCATCTACGAGCCCGGTCTCGAGGACATGGTGAAGCGCAACGTGGCCGCCGGCCGGCTGCATTTCACCACCGACATCGAGGAAAGCGTGGCCTTCGGCACCATCCAGTTCATCGCCGTGGGCACGCCGCCGGACGAGGACGGCTCCGCCGACCTGCAGTACGTGGTGGCCGCAGCGCGCAACATCGGCCGCCACATGCAGGACTACAAGCTGGTGGTCGACAAGTCCACCGTGCCGGTGGGCACCGCCGACAAGGTGCGCGCGGCGCTCAGGGAGGAGCTGCAGAAGCGCGGCGCGGACATTCCCTTCAGCGTGGCGTCCAACCCCGAATTCCTGAAGGAAGGCGCTGCGGTCGAGGATTTCATGAAACCCGACCGCATCGTCGTCGGCACCGACGACGAGCGCGCCACCCATCTGCTGCGCGAACTGTATGCGCCCTTCCAGCGCAACCATGAGCGCCTCATCGTCATGGACATCCGCTCGGCGGAGTTGACCAAATACGCCGCCAACGCCATGTTGGCCACGCGCATTTCCTTCATGAACGAACTCGCCGTGCTGGCGGAGAAGCTCGGCGCGGACATCGAGCACGTGCGCCAGGGCATCGGCTCGGATCCGCGCATCGGCTACCATTTTCTTTATGCAGGCTGCGGCTATGGCGGTTCGTGCTTTCCCAAGGACGTGCAGGCGCTGCGCCGCACGGCGCAGGAAAACGGCATTCCCCTGCGCGTGCTCGACGCCGTCGAGGATGCCAACGAGGCGCAGAAGCAGTTGTTGCTTAACAAGCTCGTGGCGCGACTGGGCAACGACTTGCAAGGGCGGCGCTTCGCGCTCTGGGGCCTGGCATTCAAGCCCAACACCGATGACATGCGCGAAGCGCCCTCGCGCGTGTTGATGGAAGCCTTGTGGGCAAGAGGCGCGCACGTCGTCGCGCACGATCCTGCGGCGATGCACGAAGCCCGCCGCATTTATGGCGATCATCCGCAGCTGACCCTGGTCGACGAGCCCATGCAGGCGCTGGACCGCGCCGATGCGCTGCTGATCGTGACCGAGTGGAAGGTGTTCCGCAGCCCCGATTTCGACGACATCAAGACGCGCCTGAAGCAGCCGCTGATTTTCGACGGCCGCAATCTTTACGAGCCGGCCTTCGTGCGCGAACACGGCATCGAATACTTCCCCATTGGCAGACAATGAGTCTGTCTCCATAAGAGATAACGGAATGAACTGGAAGCACGTCGAGGACTTCGTCGGCAACACCCCGCTGGTGGCCTTGAAGCGCATGCCGGGCAAAACCGGCAACACGATCCTTCTCAAGCTGGAAGGCAACAACCCGGCCGGCTCGGTGAAGGACAGGCCTGCGCTGTCCATGATCCGCCGCGCCGAAGCGCGCGGCGAGATCAGGCCCGGCGACACCCTGATCGAGGCGACTTCCGGCAACACCGGCATTGCGCTCGCCATGGCCGCGGCCATGATGGGCTACAGGATGGTCCTGGTCATGCCCGAGCATCTTTCCGTCGAGCGCCGCCAGAGCATGGCGGCCTACGGCGCGCAGATCGTGCTGACGCCGAAAGAAGGCGGCATGGAAACGGCGCGCGACGTGGCCGATGCGATGGTGCGCGAAGGCCGCGGCGTCATGCTCGACCAGTTCTCGAACCCGGACAATCCGCTTGCGCACTACGAAGGCACCGCGCCGGAGATCTGGCGCGACACCGAAGGCAAGATCACCCATTTCGTCTCCAGCATGGGCACCACCGGTACCATCATGGGCTGCTCGCGCTATTTCAGGGAAGTGAACCCCGCCATCCAGGTCGTCGGCGTGCAGCCCGAGGAGGGCGCGCAGATTCCCGGTATCCGCAAATGGCCGGCGGAATACCTGCCGAAGATATGCGACTTCAGGATGATCGACCGCATGATCTACGTCGGCCAGCAGGCGGCCGAAGAGACCGCGCGCCGGCTCGCGCGCGAGGAGGGCATCTTCGCCGGCATCTCTTCCGGCGGCGCGCTGTATGCCGCATTGCAATTGTCGGAGGAAGTCGAGAATGCGGTCATCGTTTCCATCGCTTGCGATCGCGGGGACCGGTACTTATCAACCGGAATTTTTCCCGCTTGATGGCCAAGGCCAAGACTCAATACACCTGCACCGAATGCGGCGGCGTCTCGCCCAAGTGGCAGGGGCAGTGCCCGGCCTGCGGGGCCTGGAACACGCTGGTGGAGACCGTGGTCGAGAAGGCTGCGGCGAGCCGCTTCCAGTCGCTGGCCTCGAGAAGCGAGGTGAAATCCCTGGCCGAGGTCGAAGCCGTCGAGGACGAGCGCATCCCAACCGGCATCAATGAACTCGACCGCGTGCTGGGCGGCGGCCTGGTCCGGGGCGGGGTGGTGCTGATCGGCGGCGATCCCGGCATCGGCAAGTCCACACTCTTGTTGCAGGCGCTCGCGCATCTGTCGGCGCAACTGCCCACGCTCTATGTCAGCGGCGAGGAGTCCTCGCGCCAGGTGGCGCTGCGCGCCAAGCGGTTGAACCTCAAGGCCGACGAGCTGCCATTGCTGGCAGAAATCCAGCTGGAGAAAATCCTTGCCGTGCTGGAAGAGTGCAAGCCGCAGGTCGCGGTGGTCGATTCGATCCAGACCGTCTATTCCGAGGCGCTGCAATCGGCGCCGGGCTCGGTGGCACAGGTGCGCGAATGCGCGGCGCAATTGACGCGCTACGCCAAGCGCAGCGCGACCTCCCTGTTCCTGGTCGGCCACGTCACCAAGGAAGGGGCGCTCGCCGGGCCGCGCGTGCTGGAGCACATGGTCGACACCGTGCTGTATTTCGAAGGCGACACCGGTTCGAGTTTCCGGCTGGTGCGCGCCTTCAAGAACCGCTTCGGCGCAGTCAATGAATTGGGCGTGTTCGCCATGACCGAAACCGGGCTGAAGAATGTCACCAACCCCTCGGCGCTGTTCCTCTCGCGCCACGGCCAGCCGGTGCCGGGCGCCTGCGTTGTGGTGACGCAGGAAGGCAGCCGCCCCTTATTGGTGGAAATCCAGGCGCTGGTGGATTCCGCATACGGCGGCAATCCGCGCCGCCTGTCGGTCGGCCTGGAAAGCAACCGCCTCGCCATGCTGCTCGCGGTATTGCACCGCCATGCCGGCGTGGCCTGTTTCGACCAGGACGTGTTCATCAATGCGGTGGGCGGGGTGAAGATTGCCGAACCGGCCGCCGACCTCGCCGTGCTGGCGGCGATCGTGTCTTCATTGAAGAGCAAGCCGGTGCGCGACAAGCTGGTGGTCTTCGGCGAAGTCGGCCTGGCCGGCGAAATCCGCCCGGTGCAGCGCGGGCAGGAGCGTTTGAAAGAAGCCGCCAAGCTCGGCTTCACCCACGCCGTCATCCCGGCGGCGAACCAGCCCAAGACCAGGATCGCCGGCATCGAGGTGATTCCGGTCAAGCGCGTGGACGAGGCGCTCGGCCAGTTGTTCTGAGAGAGAAAACATTTAACAGGGAGGAAGGGGGAGGTAAGGGAGTAAAGCGGGAGATATCGCTTTTGGTTTTCCTCCCCTTCCTCCTTTACCTCTCTGTAATTGCTTTCCAGGTTTCTCGCAGTTCTGCGTTTATTTGGTTTTTCCGAATTCGATGATCTGCCCGCGTACCTCGCGGCTGTCGGGGCCCATGAGCCACAGGTACCAGGGCATGAGATCCGCGATTTGCGGCAAGGTATCGGGGTCTTCGCCAGGATGGGTCTTGCGCCTGAGCGGCGAAGCGACCGGGCCTGGGATCAGGGTGTTCACGCGGACGTTCGGCGTCAGCTCCAGCTCTTCGCTGAATATGGTGGTGAGCGCATGCAGGCCGGATTTGGAAACCGCGTAGCCGCCCCAGTAGGCGGCTGGCTGTTTGCCGTGGGTTTCGCCGGTGAAGATGACCGATGCGTCCGGCGAGGCTTTCAGCAGCGGCAGGCAGGCTCGGGTCAAGCAGAACGGTGCGGACAGATTCACTTTCAGCAGCGTGTTCCACTGTTCCAGGGTTTGCAGATGCAGGGGCGTTAGGCTGAAAAAGGCAGCCGCACTGTGCAGGATGCCGTCCAGGCGTTTCAGGTGATAGGAAATCGTGCCGGCCAGGCGTTCGAAGCCATCATCGTCGGCGGCAGCAAGATCGAAGGGAAACATCGCGGGTTCCGCACCGCCCGCGGCCACGATCTCGTCGTACACGGCTTCGAGCTTTTTCTCGCGGCGGCCCAGCAAGGCGACGGTGGCGCCGTGCCTCGCGTAGGACAGGGCGGCTTCGCGGCCGAGACCGGAGCCTGCGCCGGTCACCAGGATGACGCGGTCTTTCAGGGAATCGGGAGCGGATCGGGCAGGCTGGGTCATGATGTCGCAAGTAAAGTCTGTGCGCATTGTACGCCGCTCTTCACAGCACCTTCCAGCGTGGCGGGGTAGGGGCCATCCACATAGTCGCCGGCCAGGAACAGGCCGGCGCAGGGTGTTTGGGCGGCCGGCCTGAACATGCCGGGCGCGCAGGTGTAGGTGGCGCGCTTTTCCGTAATGCGCCTGATGAGGCGCGGTGGCGGCAAGGGGCCGAAGGCCTGCTGCATGCGCGCTTCGATTTCCTCTATCCAGCGAACATCGTCCCATTCCAGATGCGGGCCGGAGGCGGAGGCCACGACCGAGATGGTGTCCTTCATGCCCAGGCTGGCCTGCATGTCGAAAATGAACATCGGCACCGGCTCCACCCAGCCGATCAGCGGGGCGGGAAATTCAGGCAGCAAATCATATTGCGCGTAAACGGTGAGGATGGGCTGGTAGCTGTAATTGCCGAGCCCGCGCACGATCTGCCGGCAGTCATTCAGCGGACTCAGGAGATCGACGGCGTGCGCAGGCGCAGTGGCGACGATGAGCTTGTCGTGCAGGGCCTCGCCGCCGTCCCACAACACCTTCCACTGCGTGCCTGAGCGCTGCAATGCGCTGATGCGGGTGCGGGTTTTGACTTCGCCGCCGTTTTTTTCCAGCCAGGCGGCGGCAGGTTCCGGGAAGAGAGCGGAAAGGTCGCGCGCGGGAATCAAAAAATCGCTGTTCGCGGCCCTGCCGGTCAGCGCATCCTTCAGCACGCGCGCAAACACGCGGAACGAAGCCTGTTCGATCGGGGTGTTCAATGCGGCCACGCAGATGGGTTCCCACAGGTATTTGCGCACGGCTACGGGCTGGCCGGCGAGCGCCTCGGCGACCGTGATGTCCGGTGTGGGCGCGAAATCGATTTTCTTCAGCGCCTGCATGAAGCCGATGGCGGCAAGCTTGTCCGAGAGCGTCAGCCCGCGTGCGAACAACAGGGCGAAAGCCGGGCGCAGCGGTGCGGGAAGGCGCGGAGCGCGGATGGAGACGCCGTCGGGATAAACCAGCGCCAGCGGCAGGCGCAGGAAGCCGCTCACCGAACTGCCGGGCAAGACGAGTTCCATCAGGCGCAGGGTTTCGCCGTAGGCGCCGGCGAGAAGGTGCTGGCCGTTGTCGAGTGCCGGGCCATCTGTCGCCATGCGACGTGCGCGCCCGCCCAGCACCCTGCCGGCTTCGTACACCGTGACCCCGTGGCCTGCGCGGGCGAGCTCGATGGCGGCTGCAAAGCCCGCCCAGCCGCCGCCGATGATGCCTGCATTCATGCGAAAGTCATCGCCTTCCAGACCAGCCAGAGTTTTCTCAGCGGGGTAAGGGAGATTTTGCCGTCCAGCACATGGAATCCGTCGCGGCGGATTTCCTCAAGAAGCGCTCGATAAATGGCAGCCATGGCGAGCCCTGCACGCTGGGTCTTGCGGTCTTCCTGCGGCAGCCAGGCGAGCGCACGCTCGTAGGCTTCGGCTGCGCGCCGGTACTGGAAGTGCATCAGTCGCTCGAAGCGTTGCGAATGTCGGCGGTCGAGGATTTCCGCCGGCTTCACCCCGAACCGATCGAGTTCATCGAGCGGCAGGTAGATGCGCCCGCGCCGTGCATCCTCGCCCACATCGCGGATGATGTTGGTGAGCTGGAAAGCCAGGCCCAGTTCGTGCGCATATTTCAGTGTCTGGCGATTTTCATAGCCGAAGATTTCCGCCGCGACCTGGCCGACTATGCCTGCGGCGCGGTGGCAGTAGAGCAGCAGCGACTTGTAGTCATCATAGCGTTGCAAGTCGAGGTCCATTTCCATGCCGTCGACGATTTCCTCCAGCCATTCGCGCGGGATGTTGCGGCCGCGCGTCGTCGGCAGCAGTGCCTGGGTCACCGGGTGCTCGGGCTGGCCGCCATAGAGACGGCCGAGTTCCGTGCGCCACCAGGCCAGCTTGATGCGGGCGACCTGCGGGTCGCTGCACTCGTCGACCACGTCGTCGAGTTCGCGGCACAGCGCGTAAAAGGCAGTGATGCCCCTGCGCACATCCGGCTTGAGCGCGCGGAAGCTGTAATAAAAGCTGGAGCCGCTGGCTGCGGCCTTGTCCTGGCAGTATTGGTCTGGGGTCATGTCTATTTCTTCAGCAGTGCGCGCAGGATGATGACAGTCCAGTCCCAGGCATCGAGCCTGACCCGGCGCTTGAGTGGCGCCAATGGGTCGTTGTAGAGTTTTCTCAGGATGCGGTCGCCGCCGGCGATGATCATGCGCGTCTCGAAACCGATGCGCCCCTTGAGTACCAGGCCGAGCGGAGCGCTGGCCTGCAGCATGCTGCGCACGCGCTTCACCTGGCCGAGCATGAAGCCGCGAAAACGGTCTTCCGGCGCGGACATTGCTGACACCACCGGGATGCCCCCCAGCGGTGCGAGGGCAGGGACGGCATCGTCCCGAAACGGTTCGCCGCACAGCATGCCCAGCAGCGCGTCCGAGAGTCCTGCCCGCGCCAGTTCGTCCTGCGGGAGGTACACGCGCCCTTTGCGGTAATCGATGGCTACGTCCTGCAAAAAATTGATCAGCTGCAGGCTGCTGCACAGGCCATCCGAATAAGCCAGGTGGCGCGAATCGCCATCCTTGAACAGCGCCATCAAGAGACGACCGACCGGGTTGGCCGAGCGCCGGCAGTAATCCATGACCTCGCCGAAATTTGCATAACGAGTCTTGGTCACATCCTGGCGGAATGCCGAGAGCAGTTCGCGGAAAGGCTGCAGCGGCAGTCGGTGTTCGCGGATGACGGCGGCGAGGCTGTCGAACAGCTTGACCTCCACCGGCTCGCCGCGCTCGATCAAGTCCAGTTGGGCTTCGTAGTCATCCAGCACGGCGATGCGCACATCCGCCGGGGCCTCGCCCTCGTCGGCAAAATCGTCCGCCGTCCTGGCAAAGGCATAGATCGCCTCCACCGGACGACGCAGGCTTGGCGGCAAGGCAAACGACGCGACGGGGAAATTCTCGTAATGATCGACCGGCACGACTAGGATCTGGATGAAAGGGCGGGAAGCCTTCGAAAAAGGCTGAACGGCTGACAGCAGCAGATCGATTATATTACCATTGCCTGCCCAAAACCGGTTCCGCGCCCGACTTCGGAACCGGCCTTGATCGCGGAAGTGGCGGAATTGGCAGACGCACTGGATTTAGGTTCCAGCGCCGCAAGGCGTGGGGGTTCGAGTCCCCCCTTCCGCACCATGAAGAAATCGTAATTGCCTGCGGCCGTACACAGCTTTTGCAAGCAACTGCTGTCGGGTTTATGCGGATTCATCGCCGCGGCTGTGCCGCCGTCGAATTCTACGGCGGCCACGGAGGGCACTACACCGCCGCCAGATCACGGATCACCGATGCGCCCACCGAGTCGTGCGGGTCCAATTCCTGCAGCTTGGACAGGATGGCGTGGCTTTCCTCGGCGTAGCCCAGGCGCAGGCGTATGAAGGCCAGGGCCTTGAGTGTGAACAGGAAAAAGTGCTGCGGCGCATCGACGCGGCGCCAGTCGACGGAGTGCGCATCGAGCTTGCTCCAGTCCGAGGTGAAGCCGCCCAGTCTGGCGGCAGTGCCGAGTCCGAGCAGGGCGACGCCTTCCGCTTCCTTGAGCATGCGCTTGTAGAAGTAGAACTTGTAAAGCGAAAAGTGGCTGCCCAGGCATTGCGGGTCGGCCTTCAGTGCTGTCCACAGCAACTCCTCGGCGCGCTCGGTGTCGTCATAGCAGGCCGCGGCCTCGCGCAGCTTCTCGTCGATCTCGGGCGGGGCGGCGAAGCCGATGGCCACGCCGAAGGCGTCACCACTCATAAGTACCTCGACTCATGGGTTTGCGTACATGCCGAGACGCGCATCCGCGCGCCGAGTGCGCGAAGCGAAACGCAGCCATAGCCATCGCTATGGCGAGGATGAGCGACAAAGCAATCGGCGATGCGGTGCGCGTCGAACATAGCGAAATCCATGTGTCGAGGTACTAGCCCCAGATTTCCGGCGGCAGCATCAGCCGTTTTACCGGCTTGTCGCCGAGCAGGTGTTCCTCGACGATGGCGGCGACGTCTTCCTTGCTCACCTTGCCGTACATCACGCCTTCCGGATACACCAGCACGTGCGGGCCATTGCAGGGGCCGAGGCAGCCGGTGTTGGACAGCGCGAAGCGGCCGTTGAGATTCTTCTGCTGGAAGGCGTAGGCGAATTCCTCCCAGATGTCGGTGGCGCCGCTTTGCATGCAGGAGCCGCGCGGATGTCCGGGACCGCGGTTCTGGACGCAGACGAAGATGTGTTTTTCGGGTTTGGGCATATTGAGTCCCTAAAAGAATGAGGGGGAAGGGGGAAGGGTTAAAAGCACCGGGTGGCAACACCCTTCCCCCTTCACATGAATCAACCGAACTTGAACAGGATGCCGTAGCCGCCGCGCGGATACTCCCACTCCACGTTGCGGAAGGTGGTGCAGATGATGCGGCAGGTGCCGCACTCCAGGCAGCCGTCGGTGATCAGCACGACCTGGCCGTTGCCTTCGGCGGTATAGCAGCCTGCCGGACAGCACACTGTGCATTCCTGGGTCTTGCACTCGACCTGGCAGGTGGTCGGGTTCTTGATATTGATGTGCGGCCGGCCGGTGTCGACGCGGTAGCGGTTCTGGAAAAGTTTTTCTTCCACTTTCACGGGAATCATTCGAATGCCCTCCACATCTTGAACGCGTCGCCCATCAGACCGAACAGCGAGCGGCGCTGCCTGAAGCTCTTGCGGATATCGCGTTCCTTGGTTTTCTTGTCAATGCCGTCCACGGTGAGCATGGTGTGGGCGGCGCGGTTGACCAGCTCGGGATAGTCGGTGAAGAACTGGTTGTTCTTGTGCATGATCTCGGGCAGGTTCTTGTACTTTTTCAGGTCCTTCATGACGAAGCTGTCTTCCAGCCGGCCCTGGTAGTAGGCGAGGTTGGCGGCGGTCATGGGCAGGTCCTTCTGCTTCAGGTCGATGACCGTCTCGGCGGCGAGCCGCCCGGTGGTCATGGCGAGGTTGGAGCCCTCCCGGTGCACGGCGTTGACGAACATGCCGGAGTCGCCCACGATCATCCAGCCGTCGCCGACGAGCTTGGGCATGGCCTTGTAGCCGCCCTCGGGGATCAGGTGCGCCGTGTACTCCTTCATCTCGCCGCCTTCGATCAACGGCCTGATCGCGGGATGCGCCTTCATCTGTTCCAGCAGCATGTAGGGCGTGGTCTTCTGCTGCTTGAAGTCGGACAGCATGCAGCCGACGCCGATGGTGAGCGAGTCCTTGTTGGTGTAGAGGAAGCCCGTGCCCATCATGCCCTGGGTGATCTTGCCGGCCATTTCGATGACCACGCCTTCGCCCTCGCCGATGTTGAAGCGGCTTTGGATGGTTTCTTCCGGCAGGAAGTGGATTTCCTTCACCGCCAGCGCCACGTCCTTGGGTTCCAGCTCGGGATGGAAGCCCGCTTTCTTTGCGAGCAGCGAGTTCACGCCGTCGGCCAGGATCACCACATCTGCATAGACCGAGCCGCCCTCGCGATCGGTCTGCACCCCGATCACGCGGTTGCGGTCCATGATCAGATTGGTGACCGTGGTTTCGCACACCAGCAGCGCGCCGGCCTCCTGCACGCGCTTGGAGAACCATTTGTCGAACTGGGCGCGAATGATGGTGTAGCGGTTGAACGGCTGCTTGTTGAACTCGGCCGAGCGGTAGGTGGAGCCGACATAGGATTCGTCGTCCAGCACCCATATCTGCTGCTCGATGATGTGTCGCTCGAGCGGCGCATCCTCGCGGAAGTCGGGAATGATTTCCTCAAGTGCTTTTGAATACAGGATCGCGCCCTGCACGTTCTTCGAGCCGGGGTACTCGCCGCGCTCGATCTGCAGTACTTTCAGTCCGGCCTTGGCCATGGTGTAGGCGGCGGCGTTGCCCGAGGGGCCTGCGCCGACCACGATTGCGTCAAATTTTTCGTCCATTTGTTTCTCCTGTACTGCAACGCTTTTTTACCGCGGAGTTCGCGGAGGAAAATCCGCGAACCCCCTGCCTTGATTCACTCTGCGTACTCCGCGGTTGAAGTTTTCAAACCGCCATCTTCCGTGTGGCCAAATGCTGCCGGAACGCTTCGGTCAGTGCCGGCAGGATGGTCATGGCGTTGCCGACGATGCCGTAGGTGGCGAAGTCGAAGATCGGCGCGTTCTCGTCGGTGTTGATGGCGATGATCACGTCCGAGGCTTCCATGCCCACGCGGTGCTGGATGGCGCCGGAGATGCCGGCGGCGATGTAGAGCTTGGGGCGTACGGTCTTGCCGGACTGGCCGACCTGTCTGTCGAGCTCCACCCAGCCGGCCTGCACCACCGGGCGTGTGGCGCCGACTTCGGCGCCGAGCACTTTGGCGAGATCCCAGACGAGCTGGAAATTTTCCGGCCGCTTCATGCCGCGCCCGCCGGAGACGATGATGTCGGCAAAGGGCAGCTGCGGCTTGCCGGCGAGGTTGTCGGGAATGTATTCCAGCACCTTGGTGACGATGTCGGTCTCGATCATGCCGAGCGGGTGTTCGATGATGGCGCCGCTGCGGGTCTCGTCCTTCTTCGGCATGCTCATCACGCGCGGCCTGACGGTCGCCATCTGCGGGCGGTAGTTCAGGGTGACGATGGTGCACAAGAGGCTGCCGCCGAAGGTCGGGCGCGTTGCCGCGAGGCTGCGGTTCTCCATGTCGATGTTGAGCTCCGTGCAGTCGGCAGTGAGTCCGGTCTGCAAAGTGGTGGCGACGCTGCCGGCGAGATCGCGGCCGAGTGTGGTCGCGCCCAGGAGCAGAATTTCCGGCTGGTAGGCGTTGACCAGATCGGTGAGCCCCTTGGTGAAGGGCTGGTTGCGGTAGTCGGACAAGAGCGGGTCTTCCATCAGGTAGCACAGGTCGGCGCCGTAGTGGAAAGCCTCCTGGCAGAAGCGCCGGGTCTGTAGCCCCGGCGCGCCCATGACCACGCCGGCCAGCGGCACGCCGAGCTTGTCGGCGAGCTTGCGGCCTTCGCCCATCAGTTCCCAGGATACGGGATGAGCCGCGCCGCGCTCGTGCTCGACAAAGACCCACACGCCCTTGTATTTTTCCAGGCGCGGGTCCAGTTCGAATTTGCGCCGCCCGGCGGGTTTTTTCTGTTCGGTTGTTTCGCTCATCTTGCGATCCTTGTTTCAGAAACTGCTTAAAAAACTTCAGCCACAGAGGGCACAGAGGAAAACCTTTGTAAAACACGTGAAAGCGTTGCCCCTTTCAGCATTGCCTTTTCTGTGTTCTCTGTGCTCTCTGTGGCTTGAATTTGCATTTTCGAGTCCCTTTATGCCCCGGCCTTGCCGATTTCCTCGGCCAGGTTCGGGTACCTGGTGAACATCTTCGCCAGCAGGGTGACGGAGAGGTCCTTCGGCTCGCGGCTTTCGCAGTCGATGATCTCGGCGCGCTGCGACTTGGGCTGCGGCGCGAACACCTTGCTGACGATGGTGGGCGAGCCTTTCAGCCCGATCTTGGTGATGTCCTCGATGCCTGCGGCGTCCTTGTCCCATTGCTTGAGCGGATAGCGCGCGGCGCGGAACATGTTGGCCATGGTGGCGAAGCGCATTTCGTTGGTGCCTTCGAGCATGGTGATGAGGCAGGGCAGTTTGGTCTTCAGCACCTGCACGCCGCCTTCGGCGCGGCGGTGAATGATGATTTCGCGTTTTTCCAGGTCGAGTGTTTCGATCTTCGACACGTAGGTCAGGAGTTGCAAGTCGAGGCGCTTGGCGATGCCGGGGCCGACCTGGGCGGTATCGCCGTCGATGGTCTGCTTGCCTGCGAACACGATGTCCACCGGCATGTCTTCCCGAACTTTCCTGATGGCGGAGGCCAGCGCGAAGCTGGTCGCCAGGGTGTCGGAACCGGCGAAGGCGCGGTCGGTGACCAGGATGGCGTCGTCGGCGCCGTAGGATAGGGCTTTCCTCAGTGCGGCCTCGGCCTGCGGCGGTCCCATGCACAGGGCGGTGACGCGCGCACCGTACTTGTCCTTGATCCTGAGCGCTTCTTCCAAGGCGAAGAGGTCATAAGGGTTGATGATGGCTGGCACGCCCTGGCGCATGATGGTGTTGGTCACCGGATGCACGCGGATCTGTGCGCTGTCGGGAACCTGCTTGATGCAAACGACGATATGCATGATGGTCTGGCCTTTAAGACTTGAAAAACATGACAGCCACAGAGAGCACAGAGGTCACAGAGAGAAACTCTCTTGTCAATCGGCAAGACGTATCGGCCGGTTGTTTGTGCAACATCTCGAAAATCCCCCTCTCTGTGTTCTCTGTGGCTTGCATTATGGTTTCCCCTCAACCATGCGAAGGCAGCGAAACGCGCAGGCTGTCGAGCGATACGTGCTGCTTGCCGTCCGTGTCCTGGAATACCTTGAACACTTTTTCCTGCGCCGGGGTGGAGCGCACGAAGTCCTCGTATGCTTTGGCCAGCAGTTCCTTGCACACGCCGGAAAGGGTTTCGTCGTCCATCTCGGCGGTGCCGGGTGTGGCGCGCAGGTACTGGTTGAAGCGCTTGAGGATATGCAGGCGGTTGACGTTGACGACCGACTGCTCGTAGGGGACCTGGAAGTGATCCAGAAAATCCTCCGCCGCCGAGAAGCCGGCCATTTTCCTGAAGAGTTCGCTCATGGTTTTTCCGATGCTTGCCTAGTGGGTGGTTCGTTTCAGGTTCACGGCGACGTGCGCCGGGTCGCAGGTTTCAGTGCAGGTGGCACAGTCGTTTGTCGCCGGCAATGCGGGCGTATCGCCAGAAACGCCCAAATGTTTTTCCAGGCAGGCGATGCGGTCGAGCAGGCAGGAGATCGCCTTGCCCACCGGGTCCGGCATCAGGTGGTGGTCGAGGTCGATGCCCTGGGCGGTGATGCGGCGCTGGCTTTCCGGCAGCACCACGCGGCCCGGGATACCCACTACCGTCATGCCTTCCGGCACGTCGTGGATGACCACCGAGTTCGCACCCACGCGCGCGCCGCGTCCAACGATGATGGGGCCGAGAATCTTGGCGCCGGCGCCGACCACCACGCCGTCTTCGAGTGTGGGATGGCGCTTGCCCGGGTTCCAGGACACGCCGCCCAAGGTCACGCCGTGATAGAGCGTGACGTCATCGCCGATCTTTGCGGTCTCGCCGATGACCACGCCGCAGCCGTGGTCGATGAAGAAGCGGCGGCCGATGGTGGCGCCGGGATGGATGTCGATCTGGGTGAACATGCGCGCCACGAAGCTCAAAAAGCGTGCGGCGTAGTGCAATTTGCGCTTCCACAATGCATGGGAAAAGCGATGCCAGAGCAGGGCGTGGATGCCGGGGTAGGTGGTGACGACTTCCCAGGCGGTGCGCGCTGCCGGATCGCGCTGGAACACGCAGGACACGTCTTCGCGCAGCAGGGCAAACAGGCCGGGGGTGGGCTGCTGGATGCCGAGAAGTTCCTGGTCGATTATCGCGGACATGGCTTTTCCCTCTCCGTCAGGACTGGCTGAGCGTTTGCGGAATGGCTTCCAGGTAGAAGCGTTCCAGGTCGGTATTGCTCGGCGTCTGCTTGGTGGCGACGGCATATGCGCGGATGCGCGCGAGCAGGGTCCTGGCCTCGAATTCGGTGAGCGCAATGCCGAGGCCGGCGTAGGCCCGCATCACTGCGCCGGAACCGGAATGCTTGCCCAGCACCAGCTTGTGCGTGCGTCCGACATCGGCGGGGTCCAGCCCCTGGTAGTTGAGCGGGTTCTTCATGAGGCCGTCGACATGGATGCCGGCTTCGTGGCTGAACACGGCCTCGCCGACGATGCTCTTGTTGGCCGGCACCGGGCGGCCGGAGGCGATGGATACCAGGCGCGAGATTTCCGGAAAGCGGCGGCTGTCGATGCCGGTGTCGATGTTGTAGAGGTGGTGCATGGCGGTGACGGATTCTTCCAGCGCGGCATTGCCGGCGCGCTCGCCCAGGCCGTTGACCGTGGTGTTGATGTGCGTGGCACCGGCCAGCACCGCTGCCAGGGTGTTGGCGGTGGCCAGCCCCAGATCGTTGTGCGCGTGCATTTCCAGTTCGAGATCGGTGTTCTCGCGCAGCTGCCGGATGCGCCAGAATGTGGCGAAGGGATCGAGCAGGCCGAGGGTGTCGGCAAAGCGGAAGCGGCGCGCGCCGGCGAGCTCCGCGGTTTCCAGCACGCGCAGCAGGAAGTCCGTGTCGGCGCGCGAAGCATCCTCGCCGCCCACGCACACGTCCATGCCCAGATCGAGCGCACGGTTGACGAAATGGTGGATGGTGCCCAGCACCCATTCGCGCTCGCGTCCAAGCTTGTGGCGGAGCTGGATGTCGGAAACCGGAATCGACAGATTGACGATGTGCGCTCCGCAACCGGCGACGGCGTCGAGGTCGGCTTCGTGCATGCGACCCCACACCATGAGTTCGGAAGAGAGGCCCAGGTGGACGATGGCCTGGATGTTCTCGCGCTCTTCAGGCCCCATGACCGGGATGCCGATTTCCATTTCCGGTACGCCGGCATCCGCAAGCGCAGTAGCGATGGAGATACGTTCCTCGGCAGTGAAGGCCACGCCGGCGGTCTGTTCGCCGTCGCGCAGGGTGGTGTCATTGACGACTACGTGGGTGTGGGCCATTTTCACTCCGTGCAAACTCACATTCGGTGACTCTCGCCCATATCCCAGCAAGGGGTATGCCAGGACGATTTGGCCTGTCGAATCAGCGTGTTAAGGGTTTGACGAAGCAAAAGTGAAGGGGGGAAAACGACATTTGTCGAAGATTGTAGGAATTGCGACAGAAAGGCCTTTGGGTCAATGCCCTTCTTTGACCATGTTGATCGAGTACTTGGGAATCTCGATCACGAGATTGGCGCCGTCGACTACAGCCTGGCAGGCGAGACGCGATTCAGGTTCCAGGCCCCAGGCGCGGTCGAGCAGGTCGTCCTCCTTCTCGCTGCCGGGTTTCAGCGAATCGAAGCCTTCGCGCACGATGACGTGGCAGGTGGTGCAGGCGCAGGACTTCTCGCAGGCATGGTCGATTTCGATGCCGGCCTCGATCAGGCTGTCGCAGATGGTGGCGCCGGAGGTTGCATCGAACGCGGCGCCGTCCGGGCACAGCGATTCATGCGGAAGAACGATGATTTGCGGCATGTCGATTCAATCCGCGAGAAGCGGATCGCCATGTTGAGTCGGCGCGGGCCCTGCGTTTGCCCCCCTTTCCCTCGGGGAGAGGGGCCGGAGGAGAGGGTACGGGCCTCGAGATGACCTCATTGCCTGGCGGCAAAGCCGCCGCGACAATCCGGGTTTTTGAAGGTGAATCACGCTCAAGTCTCCAGCGCATCCAGGCGCTTGCCGGAAAGTGCGCTCTGGATACTGGCATCCATGCGCCGCGCGGCGAACTTGGCGGTGGCGCGGTTGAGAGATTCGGACGCGCGCCTGATGGCACCGTAGTCCGACTGGTTCAGCAGCACGCGCAGGGTTTCCATGGCGCGTTCGATGCTGATGCGTTCGACGTCGGACAGCAGGCGATCGCCGTCCTGGTCCAGCGCCGCCTGGGTGGCTTCGATCAGACGCAGGCCATCCACGCGCTGCTCGCGCAGGTTGCGGGATTCGATGTCGCGTTGGGCGTTGGTATAGGACTCCTGCAGCATGTTGGCGATTTCGTCATCGGAAAGGCCGTAGGAAGGCTTGACCTCGACGCTTGCCTGCACGCCGCTGGTCTGCTCGTGAGCGGATACCGACAGCAGGCCGTCGGCATCGACCTGGAAAGTGACGCGGATGCGTGCCGCACCCGCTACCATGGGCGGAATGCCGCGCAGCTCGAAGCGCGCGAGCGAGCGGCAGTCGGCCACCAGTTCGCGTTCGCCCTGCACCACATGGATGCTCATGGCGGTCTGCCCATCCTTGAAGGTGGTGAAGTCCTGGGCGCGCGCCACGGGAATGGTGGCGTTGCGCGGGATGATTTTCTCCGTCAGCCCGCCCATGGTTTCCAGACCCAGCGACAGCGGAATCACGTCCAGCAGCAGCCAATCGTCGGCCTTGCGGTTGCCGGCGAGCAGGTTGGCCTGCATGGCAGCGCCCAGCGCCACGACCTTGTCCGGGTCGAGGTTGGTGAGCGGCTCGCGCCGGAAGAATTCCGCCACCGCGCTGCGTACATGGCGCATGCGGGTGGAGCCGCCCACCAGCACCACGCCGTCGATGTCTTCCACGCTCAAGCCCGCATCGCGCAGGGCTTTGCGGGTCGGCCCCAGGGTCTTGGCGATGAGGTCGGCGGTGAGCTCGAAGAAGGTTTCGGCGGAAAGCGTCAGGTCCAGTTCCCGGCCGGAGGCCAGCGTGGCGGCGATGCGGGCCTCGTTGTTGTCGGTAAGGGTCTCCTTGGCCTTGCGCGCCAGGCTCAAGAGCAGGCGCGCATCGGTGACCTGGAGTTCGGCGACATTGCCCTGCTCGGTCGCCCAGCGCGCGATGCGCTCGTCGAAATCGTCGCCGCCCAGGGCGGAGTCGCCGTTGGTGGCCACCACCTCGAAGATGCCTTGGCGCAGGCGCAGGATGGACACGTCGAATGTGCCGCCGCCCAGATCGTAGATGCAGAAAGTGCCCTCGGAGGCGTTATCCAGACCGTAGGCGATCGCCGCCGCGGTCGGTTCGTTCAACAGCCGCAGCACGTTGAGGCCGGCGAGCCGCGCGGCATCCTTGGTGGCCTGGCGCTGGGCGTCGTCGAAGTAGGCGGGCACGGTGATGACCGCGCCGGTCAACTCGCCGCCCAGGGCTGCTTCGGCGCGGCTGCGCAGCGCCTTGAGAATTTCGGATGACACTTCCACCGGGCTTTTCACGCCGGCGCGGGTTTCCAGGCGCACCATGCCGGGGGCATCGACGAAGCGGTAAGGCATGGCGGCAGCACCCGGAACGTCCTTTAGCCCGCGCCCCATGAAGCGCTTGACCGAGACGATGGTATTGTGCGGATCGTCGCTCTGGCGCAGCTGCGCTTCGTAGCCGACTTCGGGGCTGTCGCCATGCACATAGCGCACCACCGAGGGCAGCAGGGCGCGCCCGGCCTCGTCCTCGATGACGGCCGCCTCGCCGCTCTTCACCGTGGCCACCAGCGAGTTGGTGGTGCCAAGATCGATACCGACGGCCAGCCGATGCTGGTGCGGATCAGCGCTCAAGCCGGGTTCCGCGATCTGGAGTAGGGCCATGATTGATTCCTTAGACTCAAGACTCAAGATGCAAGATTCAAGATGCAAGACTCAAGGTTTCCAAGTGGTTTCCCCTTGCACCTTGTGTCTTGTAACTTGTATCTCACTCGCATCTCATACGTTGAAGCTCTCCCCGCAGCCGCAGGTGTTCTTCACGTTGGGGTTGTTGAACTTGAAGCCTTCGTTCAGTCCCTCGCGCACGAAGTCGAGTTCGGTGCCGTCGAGGAAGGCCAGGCTCTTGGGATCGGTCAGCACGGTCACGCCATGCGACTCGAAGGCGAGGTCGTCAGGCAGGGCCTCGTCCACGAATTCGAGCGTATAGGCCATGCCCGAGCAGCCGCTGGTGCGCACGCCCAGTCGTAGGCCGATGCCCTTGCCGCGCTGCTCCAGGAATTTCTGCACGCGCCTGGCGGCATTTTCCGAAAGCGTGATCGCCATGTCGTTTCCCCTTAAACCGAGAACGAGCTGCCGCAGCCACAGGTGGACGTGGCGTTGGGGTTCCTGATCACGAAGCGCGCGCCTTCCAGTCCTTCCTGGTAGTCGATCTCGGCGCCGGCGAGGTACTGGAAGCTCATGGCGTCGATGAGCAGCGCCACGCCGCATTTCTCGACGACGGTGTCGTCGTCGTTGATGTTCTCGTCGAAGGCGAAGCCGTACTGGAAGCCGGAGCAGCCGCCGCCGGAAACATAGACGCGCAGCTTGAGGGCATCGTTGCCTTCGTCGACGATCATCTCCTTGACCTTGGTTGCAGCGGCATCGGTGAAGTTGAGCGGGCTTTCGATTGCGGTTTCCATTTGCGTTCTCCTGGGTTTATGCAGCTTTGGGATCGCAGGCGGCGTAGCCTTCGCTCGCGACGTCGTGTTTGTTGCGGTAGTCGGCCACCGCGGCCTTGATGGCGTCCTCGGCCAGGATCGAGCAGTGGATCTTTACCGGCGGCAGCGCCAGTTCCTCGGCGATGTCGGTATTCTTGATCGCCAGCGCCTGGTCCAGGGTCTTGCCCTTGACCCATTCGGTCACGAGCGAACTGGAAGCGATGGCCGAACCGCAGCCGTAGGTCTTGAAGCGCGCTTCCTCGATCACGCCGTCCTCGTTCACCTTGATCTGCAGCTTCATCACGTCGCCGCAGGCCGGCGCGCCCACCATGCCGGTGCCGACCGAAGCGTCTTCCGCCTCGAAGCCGCCGACGTTGCGCGGGTTCTCGTAGTGATCCAGTACCTTGTCGCTGTATGACATTAGTTCGCTCCTTTCAGTCGCTTGCGAGGGATCAGGATTCGGGGGTCAGGGGGTTGTGCGGCCAAAGGCCGCGCTAATTTATAAGGCGCGAAGCGCACCCTCCCTGAATCCTGATCCCTGAATCCTGACCCCTAAAATCAATGTGCCGCCCACTGCACGGTGTTCAGATCGATGCCGGCCTGGTGCATGTCCCACAGCGGCGACAGTTCGCGCAGCTTGCCCACGTGCTTGTGGATGAGTTGTATCGCGTAGTCGATTTCTTCCTCGGTGGTGAAGCGGCCGATGGAAAAGCGGATCGAGCTGTGCGCCAGTTCGTCGCTGTGGCCCAGCGCCTTCAGCACGTAGGAGGGTTCCAGGCTGGCCGAGGTGCAGGCCGAACCGCTGGATACGGCGATGTCTTTCAGCGCCATCATCAGCGATTCGCCCTCGACGAAATTGAAGCTGACGTTCAGGTTGTGCGGCACGCGCCGTTGCAGGTCGCCGTTGAGGTGCACTTCCTCCATCTGGCCGATGCCGGCCCACAACCTGTCGCGCAGCATGCGGATGCGTTCGTTTTCCGCGGCCATCCCTTCGGCCGCGAGTTTGTAGGCCGTGCCCATGCCGACGATCTGGTGCGTGGCGAGCGTGCCGGAGCGCATGCCGCGCTCGTGGCCGCCGCCGTGCATTTGTGCTTCGATGCGCACGCGCGGTTTCCTTCTGACGTAGAGCGCGCCGATGCCCTTGGGCCCGTAGATCTTGTGCGCGGAAAAGGACATCAGATCGACTTTGAGCCTGGCCAGATCGATCGGAACCTTGCCGGCGGACTGCGCGGCATCCACATGGAAGATCACGCCCCTGGAACGGCAGAGTTCGCCGATGGCCCCGATGTCCTGGATCACGCCGATCTCGTTGTTCACGTGCATGACCGAGGCGAGAATGGTGTCGGGGCGGATGGCGGCGGCGAACTTGTCCAGGTCGAGCAGGCCGTTCGGCTCGGGATCGAGATAGGTGACCTCGAAGCCCTGGCGCTCCAGCTCGCGCATGGGATCGAGCACGGCCTTGTGCTCCGTCTTCACCGTGATCAGATGCTTGCCCTTGCCCTTGTAGAACTGCGCCGCGCCCTTGATGGCGAGGTTGTCGGATTCGGTCGCGCCCGATGTCCACACGATTTCCTTCGGATCGGCATTGACCAGGTTCGCGACATTTTCGCGCGCCTTTTCCACGGCCTTTTCCGCCTCCCAGCCATAGGCATGCGAACGCGAGGCGGGATTGCCGAACTGTTCGGTGAGGTAAGGAATCATCTTCTCCGCCACGCGCGGATCGACCGGCGTGGTGGCGGAGTAATCGAGATAGATGGGCAGCTTGGGCATGGGCGTCTCGCTTTGCTCGGGTCTGGCGGTGAAAGTGTCACCGCTTCATGCCTGGCTAAAAGCAACTCATGTGCCATGTGCCCGATAAATCGCTAACTGCTTGAATAGCCGGGACTTAATTGCACCCAAGGCAGGCGCCTGCCTGTGTAGGCTTTGTCTGTTTTGCGACAAAGGCAAAAACAATCCGGAACGCGGAGACGCTGAAAAACCCCAAAAGCTTTTACAGGGAGGCATGGGAGGATAAGGGAGGAAACAAGGAACTACTCCCTTGCCTCTCTTAACCTCCCTGTTGCCGATTCTTTTTCTGCGCCTCTGCGTTCAAGGTTTTTTGCCGTTCTGTCGCGTTTGCGACACGTCCCATACGGTGCGATGAGGCGCGTAAAGCTTTGCCGCATCATGCACTTAGGCGGATTGCCGCGGCTGGCATCGCTCTTGCATTGGAGAAGTCGAACGAACTTTCTCCAACCATTGCAAAGAGCACAAGCATGACCACGCTAGACCAGACCGCCTTCAAACAACTCGAAGCAGAAAAACGCCTGCAGAACCCCGTGTTCAAGGGCGCAACCGGCACCGCCGGGCGCTTCGGCTTCCGCGGCGAAATCGCCATCAAGTTCGCGCAGCAATTCGCCGACGAGGCGCGCCCGCCCGAAATCACCGCCGACCAGGTGATCGCCGTGGCAATGGAGGGTGATCCGGGCCTCGACTTCATGGCGGCCTATCTGTTGTCCTTCGAATATCTCAAGCCGCTCGCCGATGCCATGGGCCCCGCGCTCAAGCCAGACGGCAAGTATTTCCTCTATTGCAACAACATCGATTTGAGCAAGAAGTATCAGGTACCCTACGACGGCAAGACCTTCTACGTGCTGCCCATCGACGAAGCCACGGTGTACAACGAACTGCTGGAACTACTGTACCTGGAGCGCAACGACCTCAAGAAGCTGGACACCGCGGGCAAGGTCGACAAGGTCGCCGACACCGCGCTGAAGTTTTCCGGCAACTTTCCCGGCATGAGCTACGAGGAAGGTCTCAAGGTCATGGGCCCCGTGCGCGACCCCGGCGAAAACCGGCCGGTTTGATTGCCCCAACTACAAAAATCCCCTCTCTCCCCGAACGCATCGCCGAGGCGGCGCCCGACGCCACCCACATGGCCGGCCGCGTGCCGCCGACCCGGGAAGAGGCGCTGGCCGCGAACAACGCGCTCAAGGCAGCGCGCGCCGAATTCGAATCCAGCCCGCAGGGCCTGGCTGAGCGCATGCGCCTGGTGCAGAAAAAAATGCCGGCCGCGCGCGATCAAAGCCCCTCCTTGTTGAATTGAACAAATTGCCAATTCAGGCCGCGAGCTTCAGTGGCTCGATCTTGGCGGCTATGCGCTTGAGCGCTTTCTGCGCCTGCCACAAGTCGTAGTCTGCCTGCATGTGCAGCCACGATTCGGCGCTGCCGCCGAGGGCGGCGGCGAGGCGGATCGCCATGTCGGCGCTGATGCCGGCCTTGCCGTTCAGCACGCGCGAGAGTGTTACGCGGGTCACGCCGATGCGCCTGGCGAAATCCGTTACGGTCAATCCGGTATCGGCGAACACGCCGTCACGCAATACTTCGCCGGGGTGCGGGGGGTTGTGCATTCTGCTCATGTCGATGCTCCTGTATTCGTCCTCAGTGGTAATCCTGGTAGTCCACCAGCACTGCATCCTCGCCGTCGAAAGTAAAGGTCATGCGCCAGTTCTTGTCCACCCAAACCGCCCAATGGTCCTTGAGCTTGCCGGACAAGGGGTGCAGTTTCCAGCCGGGCAGATTCATGTCCTCAGGCATTTTGGCGGCATCCAGCCTGGCCAGTTGCAATCTCAGCCTGATGGCGTGAACCGGTTGGATGCGGCCTGCCGCACTGTGCTCACCCTGGCGTAAATGGTTGCAATCTCAGCCTGATGGCGTGAACCGGTTGGATGCCGGCTTTGCTCCCGGAAAAAAAGAACTGCTCAAGACCCTTGTGCTGGAAGGATTTGATCATGAACACATTGTATACCGTAAATATACAGTGTTCAACATTGGCGCCAATGGGGCTGGGGAGGGCCGAACTCCGAGAAACAATCGCAATGGGCCCTGGCCCGAACAAATCCGGCAGGCCCGCCATTCAACCGAAATCGGAACATCAGGCAGGCTGGGGAAACTTGCCGCCCGCCATGAACAGGCCGACCGGAAAATCAAAAACCGTCCTGTCGTGGCCGGCGCTGAACTTGGCGTGTCCGCCCGTCAGTTCGCAAAGCCAGGGCGTCATTGAAAGCGGGGCGTCCGTTGGCAAGGCGTCGGGGGTGAAGAGGGCGACATTCGTTCCGCCGTGGGGGTCGCGTGCGGAGGTGAACTCGAAGGCCTCGATGCCGGCTTGCCGCATCTTCGTGCCCAGTTCCTGCGTGGCGCGGTAGTCCGCCGGGTCGGTCAGCGTCTGCCGGTGCGCCGCGAAGGGCGGCTGATGCAGGCGCAAGCCGCGGCTGGCCAGGTAGTCGGCCTCGACCATCGTATGCTGGGTGACCAGCTTGCCCTCGGGCGGAACGGCCATCCCCTGCCAGAAAACGAAGCGGTAATAGGCCGCCTCGGCCAGTACCGTGTCTAGCCCCAGCGAGCCGTAAAACAGGCTCGGCTCGCTGCGCGCGCCGAATCGCGAGCCATGGCGCAAGGGCGGGTAGCGGAAGGGGGTTGCCAGCAGGTAATGCAGCCTTTCCGAGCCTTTGCGCAGCGGCGGCTTGGTCGATTCCAGCAGATCCTCCAGCACGGCCTGACGCTCGAGCGAGGCGACCAGCTGGTTGGTCGCAACCTCTTCCTGGCTTTCGACAAGGCGAAGCAGCCTGCCGGAAATCCGGCCTATCGGCGCGGCGGCAAGGCAGGCGTCCCAGTCGGCCACTTACAGCTTGCCGCGCATGGCATCCAGGTATTCGAGCACACTGACCAGGCCCTGGATGCTCTTGACCTGCTCGGCGGGAATACCTCCGATGTGAAGGTTTTCCGTGCGCATCCAGTGGCGCATCTCCTTCTGCCCGCCGCCCACCAGAACGTAGAGCGCGCGGTAGCAGCGAATGAACAGCAGGGCCAGTTCGCCCGCCTTGCTGTCGGGGTCGATGCGGCCGCGGCTGACGGCCGAGCGGTCCTTGCCGATGATTTCCCCGAGCTCGGCCTGGCTCATGCCGAGCTGCCTGCCGGCGTTGCCAAACGCCTCGGCCAACACACTTGCCTTGTCTGCGCCGTGCGCGATCGCGAGATTCATGGGGTGCTCCTTTTAAACATCGTGCTGATAACGCACAATATATCACTAAATGTGTAAATAGCACATTTTTGATGGTGGGGGGAGCCTACGCCTTCGACAGCCTTATTTCAGGTGGCGATCACTTCCCCTGGCTCCTGATCCGGATAATCGTCTCCAGCGAATCGCTGCCCCATCTTTGCAAATGCCTCAGCAGGTCCTCCAGGGTCCGGCCGAATTCGGTGAGGGAGTATTCCACCTTGGGCGGCACTTCGGCATAGACCTTTCTGGCCACGATGCCGTCGTCTTCCAGTTCGCGCAGTTGCCGGGTCAGCATGCGCTGGGTCACGCCGGGGATCAGCCGCAGCAGTTCGTTGAAACGCTTGGTTCCGCCCAGCAGGTGGAACAGGATCACGCCTTTCCACTTGCCGCCGATCACTTCCAGGCAGGCTTCCACCGGGCAGCCGAAATTGCAGTCGTAGCGTGTGTGGCGCATCGCGTCCTCGGTATACAAAATGTAACTATGGGCTGAATTTGTGCATTCTTACGAAAACATTTCCATGAGGCTAGCATCGCCTTCGGCATGTGCCAAGCATCTCAAACAAAGGAGAAACCATGGACGTAAGAACTGCCATCGAAACCCGGCGCGCGGTCAGGAAGCTCGATCCGGCGCATGCGATGGGCGAGGATGAAATTCGCGAGCTGATGTCGCTGGCGATGCTGTCGCCCACCGCTTTCAACATCCAGCACTGGCGCTTCGTGCTGGTGCGCGACCCGGACTTGCGCGAGCAGATTCGCGCGGCCTGCCGGATGCAGCCGCAGATCACCGATGCCTCGCTGCTGGTGGTGATCTGTGCCGATGTGAAGGCCTGGCAGAAATCGCCGGAACGCTACTGGCGGACCGCGCCGCCCGAGGTGCGCGAAGGGCTGCTGGAAGGCATCCGCCAGCACTATGAAGGGCGCGAACGCTTTCAGGTGGAAGAGGCCATGCGCTCCTGCGGCATCGCCGCGCAGACGCTGATGCTGGCGGCGCAGAGCATGGGCTACAACAGCAGCCCCATGGACCTGGGCGACGTGGACACCGTGGCCAGGCTCATCAACCTGCCCGAAGACCACGTCATCGCCATGTATGTGGCAATCGGCAAGGGCACCGACGCGCCCTGGCCGCGCGGCGGCCAGCTCGCGTACGAGGAGGTGGTCAGGACGGACAGGTTCTGAGTAATGGCGGGAATCGGAGGACTCATTCTTAACCGCCGATGATGAGATTGAAAACCTTCCGCATCAGGTTCAGCTCGGTCATGGGCATGCCGCGCATCTGGCTGATGGGCTTGAATACGCCGCCCAGCGGTTCGATTGCCGCGTGCGGCGCATCAAGGCCGGTGAAGCGGGCGAGGTGGATGCGGATGGGGCCTTTGTCGCTGGATAGCCAGGCCTCGAAGTCGTCATCGATCTTCAGCTGCGCGGGATCGAGGTCGTACTTCGCCACCAGCGCATCGAGTACCTCGGCAGGGGCATGTCGTTCGTCGGCCTTGGCCGGCGGCGGCATGTCACTCGTTGCCTCCGGCAAGGGCGCAGGGGCAAGCACGCTACCGCCGTAGCGGGCGAAGTTCAGGGCGCAGCTGTAACTGTCGAAGTGGCACAGGATGACGCGGTTGTGTTCAAGTGCGTTGTCGTTCATGGGAATTCCTGATTATCCGAAGAAAGTTTTGCCGGGCCTGGTTTGCCTGGATCGCCGTGTTAACAGGCTGTTGAAGAACTTCACGGGGCCGCGGTGTGGCTTTCAAGGGGGTATTCGGAGTCAGCCATCTTCCATCGCCGGCTGCAGGATCACTTCATCCGGCACGCCGTTGCCGTTTTCCTCGAACTTTAGCCCGCCCACGGGTGAATAGCCGGCATCGCTTTCGATCAGCACCACGGCTTGTCCAGGCATCTGCTGCAGGGCGGCAATGAGCTGTTCGACGGTCATGCGAGTGCCAGGCGGATGTCGACGTCGCGGGCCAGCCAGCCCAGGGTCACGGCGCGGAAGGCCTTGTCTTCAGCAGTGTCCCAGATCACGCAGAGCAGGGCTTCGTCGCGGGTCAGTTCTTCGTTCTTGTCCAGCTTCTCGCTGGCAGCGGCGCAGGCGAGGGGGTCGGCATTGTTCTGCGCGAACACCGCGCAGGCGGCATTGATGCCGGCGGCGATCTCCGCCGGCGAGGCGAGGTGCGCGTGTTCGCCTTCGATTTTGAGCAGGGATTGCATGGCGGCTCCCGAGGTTTTCAGGCTGAGCCGGATTCCGCCGGCGGGTCAGACTTGTAGCCGAACACTTCCGGCTGGCTCTTGCGATACACACGCAGCCACATCAGCGTGGCCGGCACCAGCGAGCGCACGGCGAACCATAGCGCTTCCTCTTCAGCGTCGTCGCCGCTGCCGATCCGGCGTGCAACCGTGTGCCAGCCACGCCAGTCGATTTCGGCAAACCGGCTTTGCGTGGGCAGCGGCACGCTGGCGGCGGAGTCGCCCATGATTTTCAGCAGGCGCGTGGTTTCCGCCCGGGTGAGGCGCGAGGCCAATAACTCGTCCTTTTCCAAACCTTCGGTCAGGGTCAGCACGGCGACTCCCGCCTCTTCGATGATGGACAGCAGTGAAGCGTTCAACATGAAAGTATTCCCGTCATTCCAAAGCGCCCACAAGAGATAGGACTCCGGCCTATGAAGCAGCCGGCATGCCAGGGGGAGAAAAGAGCCTCTTCAAGTACTTGGGCAAGTGCATGGCCGGTTTCTCTGTCGCAAACCCTACAAATCCCGGAGGCCCGGCATCCTTTATTTGAGTTTTTTTCGTTCCGCGGCGGAGTAGTTGCTGAAGTGGCCCTCGCGCGCCGCCTGCCGACGGGCGCTGGCGATGACGCTTGCGGTTTTTCCGGGAGCCTGGGGCGCGGAGACGAGTTTTTCAAGTTCCCGGTTGCCGCAGGTCGGGCAGGCGGGGTGGTCGGAAGCGCGGATCAGCAACTCGAAAGTCCGGTTGCAGGCGGGACAGCGAAAATCGTAAAGCGGCATTGCAGGCTCCTGTAGGTTTTGCGACACGAAATGGCCTACGGGAAGATACAAGCAAGAATGGGGCCGCAATAAAAAAACCGGCACTGCCGGTTTTTTTATTGGCTGAAACGAGAAGTGGCGCATTTCCATGCGCCACTTTCGTAATCTGCGATTTACTTCTTTTTGGCTTTCTTGCCGGCGACAGCGGCCTTGAAGCCGGCGCCCGGGGTGAAGCGGGGCACAGTGGTGGCGGCAATCTTGATTTCCTTGCCGGTCTGGGGGTTGCGGCCGGTGCGGGCGGCGCGCTTGGAAGATTTGAAAGTGCCAAAGCCGACGAGGGTGACGGTGTCGCCCTTGGAAACGGCTTTCACGACGGCTTCGATGGCGGCGTCGAGCGCCTTGCCGGCGGCGGCTTTGCTGATGTCGGCTCCCTGGGCCACGGCATCGATCAATTCGGACTTGTTCATGTGTTCTCCTTTGGTTGATGGAAGCCTGATGCTACCAGTGTTTCAGGCATTTGTGTGCGGCTGGGCTAGCGCAGGCGCTCAAATTGTACCTGCGTGCGCAGCTCGCCCTCGAATAGTGTATCAATATCGACGATTCCGGCCTTCTCCGTGATGTCAAAGCCCTCCTGTGCCATGGGCGAAATGTCGATTATCTGCAACAGTTTTGCCGGGTATTCCAGCCTCAGCGATACCTGCATGGGGTAGTAGCCATCCAGGAATTTGCGCATGTAGGGGCCGTTGTTGAGGGTGAAATAGCCGTTGCCGGAATCGTTCAGGGCGCGGGTCTGCGCCGCCAGGCAAAGGTGCGCGCCGGGCTGCACCCCGCGCAACTGTACGCTGGGGCCCTCCACCCAGGCTTCTTCGATGGCGTGCGTTTCCAGCACGCGCAGGTTGCGGATATAGCCCTCGCGGAAGGTGATCTGGGCGCGCGGCACGGCGTCGAGGTTGTCATGACATTGCTCGAGCTCGGTCCAGCCGCTGGCCAAGCTTTCCTCGGTGATGCGGATGCGGTTCCGGTGATGGTGCACGGGCTTGCCCGGCGGCATGCTCAGGAAAGTCAGTTCGCCTTCGTTGACTTCCGAGGCGCTCTTGCCGGAGAACCAGGCGTCGAGTTCCTGCGCGGTCATGGGCGGAGGCGGCGAGGCCCATGCACCGAGCGGCAGGCAGCTTGCCAAGGCAAGGATCAATCTCGGCAATAATGGCATCATCTGCATATGGAACGCCAAACCAAAATATTCGTTTGCCAGGAAACGGTCGTATTGGCTTAATCTTGAGGAAACGGACAGCTTCACTCTAACGCCGGGGAAACAACAATTCAATGCTTTGGGAAACCATTACCGTCATTCGCGATTTGCACCGTCTGCATGAAATCGCGTCCATCCTGATCCGCTACGGCTGGGGCGACATGGTCAGGCTGCTGGGCCTGGCGCACGCGCTGGAACGGGCCGGACGCATCCTGCACTGGCAGACCACCAGCGAGATTTCGCTCCTGGAGCCGGCGGTGCGCATCCGCATGGCGCTGGAGGAACTGGGGCCGACCTTCATCAAGTTCGGCCAGCTGATGGCCACGCGCGTGGACATGTTCCCGCCCGCCTGGATTGTCGAATTCGAGCGCCTGCACCATCGCGTGCCGCCTTCGGACTATGCTCTCGTGCATGCCGAGCTGACGCGCGCGCTGGGGCGGCCGCCGGAGGAGGCGTTCGCCAGGTTCGACCCCGAGCCCATGGCCGCGGCTTCCATCGCCCAGGTGCATCGCGCGGTGCTCAAGGACGGCACCGAGGTGGTGGTGAAGGTGCGACGCCCCGGCATCGAGGCCAAGATAGACGCCGACCTGCGCATTCTCGAACACATCGCCAGGCTGGTCGAAAGCGAAATGCCGGACTTGCGCCGCTACCAGCCGGTGCGCATGGTCGGCGAGTTCCAGCGCTCGATCAGGCGCGAGCTCGACCTGGTGCGGGAGGCGCGCAACATCGACAAGTTCGCGCGCAATTTCGCCGGTGACGAAAACGTCAAGATTCCGCGGGTGTTCTGGGAGTACACCTCGGACGCGGTCAACGTGCAGGAGGAAATCCACGGCATCAAGGGCGTCAACCGCGAACTGCTGCGCGAGAACGACCTCGACCCCTTGCTGCTGGGTTCGCGCGGCAGCGAGGTGGTGCTGAAGATGGTGCTGCTGGACGGTTATTTCCACGCCGATCCGCATCCGGGCAACATCATTTTCATGCCGGGCAACCGCATCGGCATCATCGATTTCGGCATGGTCGGGCATCTCACCGAGCGCCGGCGCAACGAGGTGGTGGACCTGCTGCATTCCATCGTCTACGGCGACGAGAACGGCATGCTGGAAGTGCTGCTGGACTGGGCCGGAGACGAGGAGATCGACGAGGCGCGGCTTGCGCACGACCTCTCGGAGCTGGTGTTCAGCTATGACGACCTCAAGATCAAGGACATCAAGATCGGCGCGCTGCTGCAGGACATCACCACCATCATGCGCGACAATTCGCTGGTGCTGCCGGCCGACCTGACCCTGCTGTTCAAGACCATCATCACCCTCGAAGGCCTGGGCCAGCAACTGAACCCCGATTACCACATGGTCGATCAGATCCAGCCTTTCGTGGAGAAGGTGATTGCCGAGCGCTATACGCCGCAGGCCTTGATGGAGCGCGGGCGCAAGAGCCTGAAGGATGTCGCCGGCATCATTTTTGGGCTGCCGCGCGATCTGTCGCACCTGCTGCGCGAGGCGCGGCGCGGACGCATGAAGATCGACCTCGACCTCAAGCGCCTGGACCATTTCGGCCACCAGCTGGACAGCGCCAGCAACCGCCTGACCATGGGCATCCTCACCGCCTCGCTGGTGATCGGCTCGTCCATCATCATGACGGTGGAAGGCGGGCCGACTCTGTTCGGCCTGCCGTTCTTCGGCCTGGTCGGATTTCTCATCGCCTTCCTGAACAGCCTGTGGATACTGTTCTCGATCTGGCGCTCCGGGAAGCGCTAGCCGGCAATTATCTGAACAGCTTCGCGACCTTGGCTTCGCCGGGCGCCAGGGCATGGGGCCTGTCGATGTAGAAACCCTGGGCATGGGCAAAACCCAGGCTCACCACCTTGCGCAGCATGGCTTCGTCTTCCACGCCTTCCGCAATCAGTTCGTAACCCGCATCGCGCATGAGCCTGGCGAAATCCGCCACCACCATGCTGGTGCGGTCATTGCCGTTGAGCTGGTGGATGAGTCCCATGTCGAACTTGATGATGTCCACCGGCAGGTCGGCGAGATAGCGCAGCGGCGAATAGCCGCTGCCGAAGTCGTCGAGCGCGATCTTGAAGCCGCCGCTGCGCAGGATGCCGAGGAAGTGTGTGATTTCGGCCAGCTGCGGCACCAGCGAAGTCTCGGTGATCTCCAGTATCAGCGGATGGCGGTCGGTGTGGTGGGTCATCTCGATCAGTTGGGTGATGATCTCAGGGTGGTGCAGGCTTTGCGCCGACAGATTGATCGACACCCCCGTTTCCAGCGGGACGACGCCGGATTTCAGGTCGCTCTGGATGTGGCGGATGACCACGAGATCGAATTCCGCTTCCAGCTTGCGCCCGTGCACCACCGGCAGGAAACGGTCGGGCATGATGAGCAGGTCGTGGTGGTGGATGCGGGCGAGCGCCTCCAGATACTCGCGCCCGCCGGCAAGCGGCATCATGCGCTGGTAATGGATTTCCATTTTGTCCGGCGTGCTCAGCGCCTGGTAGAGCGCGTTGATTTCGAGGTTGGCGACCAGGGCATCCTCGTTGCTCTGGCCGTGGCGGTAGATTGCGATTTTCTTGTTGCCGGGGCGCTTGGCCTGGTACATGGCGGCGTCGGCATGCGCCTGCAGGCGGGTCAAGTCTTCGAGCTTGCTGATTTCGTCGATGGCCATGCCGATGCTGATGGAAACCGGCTCCAGCATGCCGAACTGGCGGAAATCCTGCCTGCGCACGCTGTTCAGGCAGCGTTCGGCGATCTGCAGCGCCATGTGCTCGTCCGCGCCCCACAGCAGGGTGGCGAATTCGTCGCCGCCGATGCGGTACAGCCTGTCGCCCGAACGCATGACCTCGTTGACCGCGCCGGCGATGGTCTGCAAAACCAGGTCGCCCACGTGGTGGCCATAGGTGTCGTTGATGGGCTTGAAATGGTCGCAATCGAACAGCAGCAGGGCCAGGGGCTCGCTTTCCCCGGCAAGCGCCCTGACCAGGTTTTCCCAGTCCTCGTCGAAGGCGCGCCGGTTGTAGAGACCGGTGAGCGAGTCCTGCAACGCCTGCTGCTGGAACACGACATTGCGGTTTTCCAGCTCCAGCCGGGCATTGGAGAGCTTCTGACGGTAGTCCTGGATGGACTGGCGCACGGTGTCCAGCTCCTTCAGCATGTACGGCGATTCGAGTTCTTCCACATAGTTCATCTGCGCCTCGTCCGCCTGCAATTCGCCAATGGCGGAGGCGAGTTCCGCCAGCGGGCGCGCGAGCAGGCGCTGGATGAAAAGATAGGCGGTGATTGCCGCGATCAGCATGGCGAAGGCCAGAATGGTGTAGGTCTTGGTCACCGCCTCTTCGAGCATTTTGACTTCGTTTGCGGTGCTGATTTCATAGTTCAGCAGACGGCCAAGTTCCTGCAGCGGCACGGGCGAAGGCGAAAAACTGGTGAGGGTGAGCGACTCCGGCATCAGGTAGCTGAAGCTGCGGACCGCCTGCATGGCCTTGACGAAATCGAAGCTCACGCGCCCGTAGCCGAGCAGGGATTGGCCGTCGCCGGCATAGATCGGGAAGGCGTGCACGATGCGGGACAGTCCCTGGTCGGGGTAAAAGACGGTCTTGTTGGCCTCGTCGGGCCTGAGCTGTACCGCGCTGTCCGGGTTGCCGCCGGGCAGGAGCCTGCCGCTGCTGTCGTACAGATCGAAGCTGCCGAAAAGCGGCGACACCTGGCCAGACTGCTGCACGCGCGAGGCCTTCCAGTAGCCGTAGAAATTGGGCTCGGCCAGCTGCTGCCTGACCTCGTCCCAGTTGGCGATGATGCTGCTTTGCTGCTGCAGGAAGGCGGCGAGGTCGGAAATCGCATCGGCAAGTTCCTGCTGCGCCGCGCGCTGGCGCGAGCGCTCGAGTTCGGCGCCGGTTTCGTACAGGCGGTACAGGCCGATGCCGCAGAGCATGGCGATGATGACGCTCAATACGATGAAGAAGGCAGCCACCCAGTGGGAAATGGAAAAGCGTCTGTCTATCATCGTTTCAGCGCATCGATTACGGCGTCGAGCATGTCGAATTCCTGCGGGCCGTCCATGAAATGGTTTGCTCCCCAGATTACCTTGACCCGCGCGCCCGCCCTGGCCAGCCGCGTGTTCCAGTCTTTTGGCAGGTACTTGTCTTCACTGCCGAGGATGACATCGGTTTGCGCACCAGCAAACCCGAGCGCGGCAAGCGTGCGGCTTTCGTTCCATTGCGCATAGGAGGCGTGCCTGTCCCTGGGCGCCGTGAAAGCCTCGCAAAAAGATAGCGGCGCCTGGATCAGGCCGTTGACCGGCTTGGGCGGAGGAGCGGCTTTCCCGCTTCGGGATGGTTTGTTTTCCAGGATGAAGGGATCGCTGCCGATGAGGCTGATGCCGACAATGGCAAAACCCCTGGCCCGTGCGCCTTGCCGCCAAGCCAGCAGCTGCGTGGCGCCGAAGCTGTGGCCGATGCCGACGATCCGGGGGTGGCCGCGCTTGCGCAGCCATTGCACCCATAGCTGGATTTCCCGGATGTCGCCCTCCATGTCGTGCAGGTGCAGGGCTTCGCAATCCAGGCTGCGCTTGCGATGGGAAATGCCCAGCGTGAGGTTGGGACTCAGCACGGTATAGCCTTCATCGGCAAGCGCATCGGCGAGAATTTTCGTGGTGCCGAATTCGCGCGTTTGCAGGAAGCTGTGCAGGACCAGAGCGGCGGGCTTGCCGACATCGCCGGGGCGGTATTCTGCGGTGGCGGTCATGCCGGCAGGGGTCTGGATTTCGACGATGGCGGCCTGAGGGGCATGGGAGAGCGCAAGGCAAGCTGCGAGCAGGGACGGTTTTGCCAGGCGGCGCGCCATCCGGAGCAGGCGCTGCGGTAACATGCGGAACTTGTCCGGCAATCGAGAACCGCGCGTGACCGCTTTCACTGAATTGGAAAGAATCTTCGCTTCCAATGGGGTTTTTTCCTCCCGTCTCTCTGATTATCGTTTCAGACCCCAGCAACATGATATGTCAAAAGCGGTCGCAGGGGTGCTGGCGCAAGGCGGGGTGCTGGTTGCCGAGGCCGGCACCGGCACCGGCAAGACCCTGGCCTACCTGGTACCGGCGCTTTTGGCCGGCGGCAAGACCATCATCTCCACCGGCACCAAGGCCCTGCAGGACCAGCTCTACCGGCGCGACATCCCGGCGGTGCTGCAAGCCCTGTCGCTGCCGGTGAAGACTTCGCTGCTGAAGGGGCGCGCCAATTACGTGTGTCATTTCCATCTCGAACGCAACCTCGCCGACGGCCGTTTCGCCAGTCCGGACGAGGCTGCCACCCTGCACCGCATCCAGCGTTTCGCGCTGACCAGCGACAGCGGCGACAGAGCCGAAGCCACCGGCATCCGCGAAACCCATCCGGCCTGGGGCTATGCCGTGTCCACGCGCGAGAACTGCCAGGGAGCCGAATGCGCGCATTTCCGCGACTGTTTTGTGATGAAGGCGCGCAAGGAAGCGCTGGAGTCCGAACTGGTGGTGGTCAACCATCACTTGTTCTTTGCCGACCTGTGGCTGCGCGACGAAGGCGTGGCGGAATTGCTGCCAGCCAGCCACAACGTCATCCTCGATGAGGCCCACCAGCTCGCAGACACTGCCGCGCTGTTCTTCGGGCAGTCGGTGTCCACCGGCCAGATCATCGATCTTGCGCGCGATGCGCGTCAGACCGCGATGGTGTTCGCGAAGGACACGCCGGCGCTGGCGCAGGCCGCAGAAAAGCTAGACAAGGCGGCGAAGAGCCTGAGGATGTCGGTGCCGGAATTGAACCTGCGCCTGCCGGCGAAACTGGCGCAGACCCGCGCCGATTTCGTCAGCGCGCTGGAAGCAGCCAAGAGTGCACTGGCCGAGCTCGATGCCGGGCTCAAGGCCCATGCCGAGCGTGCCGAGGAACTGGCGGACTGCCATGTGCGTTCGCGGGACATGATCCGTCGCCTGGAAAACTGGCAGGGCAAGGACGAGGCCGAGTGGGTGCGCTGGGTGGAAACCATGGGTCGCTCGATGACCCTGCACGCCACGCCGCTGTCGGTGGCCGACTTCTTCGGCGCGCAGGTCATGCAGGACGGCCGTGCCTGGGTGCTGACCTCGGCCACGCTCAGCGTCGGCGGCGATTTCTCGCATCTGCTCTCGCGCCTGGGCCTGGAAGAGGCCAAGACCCTGTGCGTGGACAGCCCTTTCGACTATCCAAGCCAGGGCCTCATCTACCTGCCGACCGGCCTGCCCGAACCCAACACGCGCGAGCACACCCAGGCCGTGGTCGATGCCGCGCTGCCGGTGCTGGAAGCGAGCGGGGGGCGCGCCTTCATGCTGTTCACTTCGCTGCGCGCGCTCGACAACGCCCGCGCCATGCTGGCCGAGGCCTTCAAGCAACGCGGTCTGGATTTCCCGGTGCTGGCCCAGGGCGACGAGCCCAAGCAGGTGCTGCTGGAACGTTTCCGGCAGTCCGGCCGTGCCGTGCTCCTGGGCAGCCAGAGCTTCTGGGAGGGGGTGGACATGCCGGGCGAGGCGTTGTCGGTCGTCATCATCGACAAGCTGCCTTTTGCACCGCCCGACGATCCGGTGGTGGCGGCGCGCATCGCGCGCATCAACGAAGCCGGCGGCAATGCCTTCATGGACTACCAGCTGCCGGAAGCGGTGATTTCGCTCAAGCAGGGCGCCGGTCGGCTCATCCGCACCGAAACCGACCGCGGCGTACTCATGCTGTGCGACCCGCGACTGATGGGCAAGTCCTACGGCCGCAAGGTGCTGGACGCGCTGCCGCCAATGAAGCGCACGCGCAAGCTGGAGGAGGTGCAGGCGTTTTTTGCGCAGCCCGGTCATTGCGAGGAGCAGCACGACGCGGCAATCCAGTCAGGCCAAGCCTAGGAGTCTGCGCGGCAGAGTGCAAATCTGCCGTATTGACCTGTGCTGGATGCATTCCGAGTCAAATTGGTCATCGGCATCCGGCCCGTCTGTTGCATTCCATCGCGTCCGAGGCGACAGTGTTC
>JBFMCR010000023.1:0-68444 GCA_040754425.1 Pseudomonadota bacterium
TTTCTTGGCTGCCGGCTTCTTGGCTGCCGGCTTTTTGGCCGGCGCCGCCTTCTTGGCTGCCGGTTTCTTGGCGGCAGGCTTTTTGGCCGGCGCCGCCTTCTTGGCCGCCGGTTTCTTGGCGGCAGGTTTCTTGGCAGTAGCCATATATCACACTCCTTCTGAAGTTGGACAATTCACTACAACTACAAACAAAGCGTGCAGAGGTTGGAAATGCACTTCCAAAGCGTGGCATCCACAACGGCCTCCTGTTCCGAAACCCGCATGGAATAGGCGACACCAAAGCTCCGCTTGGTGACGCCCATTCTAGATACTTTTTTCAGCAGTTCAACAAACTGTCAAGTTTTTGAGATTTTTGCCGGCAAAAAATGTGGTACCCTAACAAAAATTATCGTGTCGATACCATTCCAAGACGCCGCACCGGAACAAACAGATTCCCGGAAAGCTAGGAAACAAGCCGTTCTCCCGCCATCATGCCAGCCAGGGTTTCCCGCTCTCTGGCCAGGAAAATTTCATTCTTGGTCACCAGAACTTCTGCCGCCCGGGGGCGGCTGTTGTAGTTGGAACTCATGCTCATGCCATAGGCGCCGGCCGCGAGCACAGCCAGCAGGTCCCCTTCCGCGACCGCCAGACGCCGGTCAAGCCCGATAAAATCACCGGTTTCGCAGACCGGCCCCACCACGTCGCAAAGGAAGGGAGAGGCGTTCGAATCGGCCAGCGGCACGATGTCGTGGAAAGCGTCGTACAGCGCCGGGCGCATGAGATCGTTCATTGCCGCATCGACGATGACGAATGTCTTGTCCTCGCCACGCTTGATATATTCGACCCGGGTCAGCAACACCCCCGCCTCGCCCACCAGCGACCGCCCGGGTTCCACGATGACTTCCTCCTCCCGCCCCCTGAAACGGCTCTGCAGGATTTCCCGATAGGCCGCCATGTCGGGCGGGATCTCGTCCCGGTAGCGGATGCCGACCCCGCCGCCGATATCGACATGGCGCAGCTTGATGCCCGAGGCGGCAAGGTCGTCGACCAGCGCAAGCACCCGGTCCAGGGCATCCGCGATGGGCGAAAGATCGATCAGCTGCGAACCGATGTGGCAGTCGACGCCCAGGACTTCGACGTTGTCCATTGCGGCTGCACGCCTGTAGAGGTCAGGCGCCTGCGCGATGTCCACGCCGAATTTGTTCTGCCTGAGGCCGGTGGAGATGTAAGGGTGGGTTTTGGGATCCACATCCGGATTGACCCGAAACGACACCGGGGCACGTATGCCAAGCTCGCCCGCCACCCTGTCGAGGCGATCGAGCTCGCTTTCCGACTCGATGTTGAAGCAGCGGATTCCGGCCGTGAGCGCCATGCGCATTTCCTCTGCGGTCTTGCCCACACCCGAGAACACGACCTTGTCGGCTGTGCCGCCGGCGGCCAGTACGCGTGCAAGCTCCCCGCCCGAAACGATATCGAAGCCGGCACCGAGCCGCGCGAAATGCTGGAGGATGGCCAGACTGCCGTTGGCCTTGACCGCATAGCAGATGAGGTGCGACAAGCCGGCCAGGGCGCTTTCGTAGGACTGGTAAGCCTCGCTTAGGGCGGCCGTGGAATAGACATACAAAGGCGTGCCGTACCGGCGTGCCAATTCATCGAGAGGCACCTCTTCCAGGAAAAGGCATCCATTCTTGCGGTGCAAGTGGTTCATTTGGATGATTTCTGGGTGTCGGCCGGCTTTTGTTCAGGCAAGGTGAGCGGCCCCTTGGAACCGCAGGCGGCAAGCTGCGTCAGCAGGAAAGTCAGAGCCAGCAGAAAAGCGAGCGTTTTCATGGCCCGATGTTAACACGCGGCAGGGCGCAAGGAGCCACGGCCGACTCGCTCCCTCCCGCCTCGGCTGGCGAATTGCAGGGAAGCCGCTGGCCCGGCAGAATTGAGCCCTTCACATCTCCGGACCCATCCCCATGAGCGACAGCGAATTCATTCAGTTGGCCGACGCCGCCTTTGCCCGCATCCAGCAAGGCCTGGAAAACGCCGACCTCGACTTCGAGCAGCCGACCGACGGCATACTCGAGATCGAGTTCGACGACGGCAGCAAGATGGTGTTAAACCGGCACGGCAGCGCACGCGAAATCTGGGTGGCCGCCCGTTCTGGCGGCTTCCACTTCCGCCATGACGGCGCCGCCTGGAAAGACACCCGCGACGGCAGCGAGCTTTTCGCCAAGCTCGCCGCACTGATCTCAGCCCAGGGCGGGGGCAAGGTCGACTTCTGCCGGGACTAGTCCCTCAGACTGGAAAACAGATAGTTGCTGTCCTGCCTTGTGGCATGGCAACCAAAGCAGGCCTTGGCGGCGTCACGGCCCACAACCGGTTTTTTCGGGTCTCCTCCGGCAAAGGCCTCGAAGCCCCAGCCGCCAGTGGCGCCATGTCTGCTCGCATCGCGCACCATTACCCCCAGCACCTTGCGCTTGCCTTCGGTCATGGCATTGACCCCGTTTTGCGCCTCCAGGAGGTCGAATACGATCGTCGCTCCGTCGGGAAAGCGGCCGTTGCGGTAGCCCTGGACCGCCTTCGGGTTGGCATACAGGTGATGTATGCCGCCGAAGGATTCGTACAGGGGATGGGCCGGCTTCAGCTCCATCGACTTCACGTGGCGCCAGTCGCGATACCCCTCCGGGAAGGCGACGGCGGGCGGTTCTGCGGCCTGGACAGCCATCGCCAGAACGGACACAAGGCCTAAAAACGGTTTCTTCATGGCATCCTCCTTTTAAAGTATCGACACGATACGTTTCGTGTCGATACCAATCTAGGACAGGCCGTGCTATTGTCAAGGACAAGACATGAATCTAGGATGGCAAGCATGAAAAACCAGGCGCTGATCCTGCTGGACACGGTGGAAAGGCTGGGCAACCTGCTGCGTGTCGGGCTGCGACAAGCCGGCGTCAATCAGGGCCTGCAGCCCATCCACCTGCAGGCGCTGCTCTATCTGAACGAGGCCAACCGCTACAGCAACACGCCGCAAGCCCTGGCCGAATACCTCGGCCTCACCAAGGGCACGGTGTCGCAAAGCCTGCTTTTGCTGGCGCGGCGGCGGCTCATCGCACGCCATGCCGACGAGAAGGATGGCCGGGTCGTGCGACTGACCCTGACCGACAAGGGAAAGGAAGTGCTCAAGGATCTGGGGCTGGCCAATGCCTGGCGCGACGCCCTTCAGACCGCCAGCCCCGCGCGCCTCGGTTCTGCCACCAAGGTTCTGAAGGAGGCACTGGCCGCACTGCAGGCCAAAAACGGCCACCGCAGCTTCGGCGTGTGCGTCACCTGCCGCCACAACCTGCACATCGGCCCGCGCAGCTATGTGTGCGGGCTCACAAAGGAAAAGCTCTCCAGCCGCGAGGTCGGCAGAATCTGCCGCGAGCACAGCCCGGTCGAGGAAAACGCGGCTTGAGCAAAACGCGGTTGAAAAAACCTGAAACCTTTGACCGCGGTCAATCGATTTCAAGATCGGGCCAGCGCGGCGCGCGCACGGGCCACCGCCGCCTTCACCTGCGCCGGCGCGGTGCCGCCGATGTGATTGCGGGCGGCGAGCGAACCCTCCAGGGTCAGCACGGCGAAGACATCCTCGCCCACAAGCGGGCTGAAGGCCTGCAGTTCGGCCAAAGTGAGGTCGGCAAGATCGCAGCCTTTGGATTCGGCCGCGCGTACGGCTCTCGCCACGGCCTCGTGGGCGTCACGGAAAGGCTGACCTTTCTTGACCAGATAGTCGGCAAGGTCGGTAGCGGTGGAAAAACCCTCGGCCGCCGCGCGGCGCATCGCCTCCGGCTTCACCTTCACGCCTTTGAGCATGTCGGCATAGATGGCGAGGGTGTCGATCAGGGTGTCGACGGTGTCGAACAAGGGTTCCTTGTCTTCCTGGTTGTCCTTGTTGTAGGCGAGCGGCTGGCCTTTCATCAGGGTCATGAGCCCCATCAGATGGCCAAACACGCGTCCGGTCTTGCCGCGCACCAGCTCCGGCACATCCGGATTCTTCTTCTGCGGCATGATGGAGGAACCGGTGCAGAAGCGGTCGGCCAGGTCGATGAAGCCGAAGCGCGGGCTCATCCACAGGATGATCTCCTCCGACAGCCTGGACAGGTGCAGCATCACGAGCGAGGCCGCAGCGGAAAACTCGATGGCGAAGTCGCGGTCGGACACGGCATCCAGCGAGTTCTCGCAGACGCCGTCGAAGCCCAGCTCGCGCGCCACGAACTCGCGGTCGATGGGATAACCGGTGCCGGCGAGCGCAGCCGCCCCCAGCGGCAGGCGGTTGGCCCGTTTGCGCACATCGCCCATGCGCGCGTAATCGCGCGACAGCATTTCGAAATAGGCCAGCATGTGATGGCCGAAGGTGACCGGCTGGGCCACCTGCAAGTGGGTGAAGCCGGGCATGACCGTGGCCGCGTGTTCCTCGGCCAGGTCCAGGAGCGACCTTTGGCAGGCATTTAGGCCGGTCTGGATGCGGTCGATGGCGTCGCGCATGTAGAGGCGCACGTCAGTCGCCACCTGGTCGTTGCGCGAGCGCCCGGTATGCAGTCGCTTGCCGGCGTCGCCGATCCTGGCGGTGAGGGCCTTTTCGATATTTAGGTGCACGTCTTCGAGGTCCAGCGACCACTCGAAGCGCCCGGCGCGGATGTCTTCCAGGATCCGGGCCATGCCGTCTTCGATGGCGGCCAGGTCTTCCGCCGACAGCACGCCGACATGGGCAAGCATCCTGGCATGGGCAAGCGAACCCTTTATATCGAACTCGGCCAGCCGATAATCGAATGGAATGGAAGCCGTGTAGCGCTTGACCAGCTCATCGACCGGCTCGGAAAAGCGCCCAGACCAGGCTCCTGAATTCTTGTCCATGAGAGTTTTCAATGAAGCAGCAAAGTAAAAATCATAACAACCCGCCGGGCGTTTTGCCGAATTTCTGCCACCTCGGGACCAGCCTCAGGGCCATCATCGCAGTCGAGGCGGGCGCGCTGTTCGCCGCATTTGCCTGCGCAGCCGACATCCCCGATGCGCTGACGCTGTTCGCCGAGCGTTCCGTGTTGATCCAGCCCACCTTGTTGTTGAGCATGCTGCTGCTATGCCTGGCCGGCGGCCCCATCCGCAAGCTGCCATATCCCCTCGGCATGTCTGTCCTGTTCGTGGCCGCAACCGTCGTCCCCAGCCTCGTCGCCTTCCTGTTCCAGAGGTTTCTGCCCGGCCTGCCGGTGCCGGGCGTTTTGCCGAGCGGGGCTTTCAGCGCCGCGCTGGCCGGCCTGCTGCTGCTCTATTACCATCTGCGCAGCAAGGCGCTGTCTCCGGCCGTCACCGAGGCGCGCCTGCAGGCCCTGCAGGCGCGCATCCGCCCGCATTTCCTGTTCAACAGCCTGAATGCCGTGCTGTCCCTGGTGCGTTCCGACCCGCGCCGCGCCGAACGCGCCCTGGAGGACTTGTCGGAACTGTTCCGCGCGCTCATGCGCGAGAACCGCGAACTCACCACCCTGCAAAACGAAGTCGAACTGACGCGCGCCTATCTCGAACTCGAACAGCTGCGCCTGGGCGACCGCCTTGCCGTGGCCTGGCACATAGACAAGATGCCGCGTGACGCTCTGATTCCGCCGCTCATCCTCCAGCCGCTGGTGGAAAACGCCATTTATCACGGCATCGAGCCCAGCCGCGAGGCGGGCGAGGTAAGCCTCAACATCTACCGCAGCGGCGACGCGGTGCACATCGTCATTCGCAATCCCTACGCGGAAACCGGCTCGCACCACGCAGGCAACAAGCTGGCGCTGGCCAACATCCGCGAGCGCCTTGCCCTGCACTTCGACCTGGATGCCACGCTCAAGTCCCAGCCCATGGGTGCCGTTTATCAGGTTCACATCACCCTGCCCTATACCCGTGCCACACAACCTGCCCGCCCCGCTGCGCCTGCTTATCGTGGATGACGAAGCGCCCGCACGCCGCCGCCTGCGCGAAGTGCTGGAGGACTGCGGCCGGGAATTGCCGCTCAAGATCGTGGGCGAAGCCGACAACGGCGTAGATGCGCTGGAGCAAGTGCAGCGCGAGCAACCCGATGCCGTGCTGCTCGACATCCGCATGCCGGGAATGGACGGCATCGAGGTCGCCCAGCACATGCAGAAGCTGGCGCGCACGCCGGCGGTGATCTTCACAACCGCCTATGACAACTATGCCTGCCAGGCCTTCGAAGTCAACGCCGTGGACTACCTGATGAAACCGGTGCGCGCCGAGCGGCTGGCCGCCGCGCTCGCCAAGGCCCGCCATCTCAATCTGGCCGTGCTCGACGCGTTGCGCGAGGCCCACCCAAAGTCGCGTACCCACCTGTCGTTATCGGAAAAGGGCAGGCTCAGGCTGGTGCCCGTGGACGAGATTCTCTACTTCAAGGCGGAACTGAAATATGTGACGTTGAAGACCGCAGAGCGCGAATTCCTGCTGGAGGAGTCACTGGTCAGGCTGGAAGCGGAATTCGGCGAACGCTTCCTGCGCGTTCACCGCAACTGCCTGGTCGCGCGCGACAAGATAGATCAGATCGGCAAAACCCCCGGCAGCGAAGAAGGGCACTACGTGCGCTTGCGCGGCCTCGACGAACAGCTGCCGGTCAGCCGGCGCCAGTATTCGCAGTTGCGCGAATTGCTCAGGGACTAGGGATCGGGATTCAGGATTCAGGGGAGGCGGACGAAACGGACCGCACCCTGACCCCTGAATCCCGACCCTTATTTCCCGACCCCTGCTTTCCCCCGCATTTTCTCCAGCCCCTCATTCACCGCATCCTGGATGTAGCCGAAATAGAAATCCGGCGTAAGAAAGCCGACGATGGGATCGGCCAGTTCCCTGCCCTGGCCGTCCAGCACCTTGATGGTCGGCACCATGACGATTTTCTGGCTGGCCGCATAGGCGCCATGCGTGGTCTTCCTGCCATCGAAGCCGATCAGGGCATGATCCCCGCCGGCCTCGATCTGGCGTATGATGACTTTGTCGCGATATTCCGGGTCGTCCACCATGGGGCCGAGATATTCCTCCTTCGCGCGATCGCAATAAATGCAGAATGGGCTGGTGAACACCAGCAGGATGGGAATCCTCTCCGCTTCCGCCCGTTTGCCCAGGACACGCAAATCTTCCGCCATGGGCACGTCCCCGCGCCCGGCTGCCAGCGCGGGGAGCAGCAGCGCCCATGCTAAAATGCCCGCAATCAATTGCTTTGCTTTCATCGCTTTCCTGATTTTCCGCGCACGGCCGCGCACATAAATGGAATGTGCGGCAAACCGCCATGCCGGGACAGTGTAATTTACTACCAAAACCATGCCTCCTGACCGCCCCCTCATCATCGCCACCCGCGAAAGCGCGCTCGCGCTCTGGCAGGCACACCACGTCCGCGACCGCCTGATGGCGCTGCATCCCGGGCTCGAGGTGGAACTGCTCGGCTTGACCACGCAGGGCGACCGCATCCTCGACGTTACCTTGAACAAGATCGGCGGCAAGGGGCTGTTCGTCAAGGAACTGGAACAGGCATTGCAGGACGGTCGCGCCGACCTGGCGGTGCATTCGCTGAAGGACGTGCCCATGGCGCTGCCCGAAGGCTTTGCGCTTGCCGCCATCGGCGAGCGCGAAGACCCGCGCGACGCCTTCGTCTCCAACCGGTACCGCCGGCTGTCGGATCTGCCGCCGGGCGCGGTGGTGGGCACCTCGAGCCTGCGGCGCGAATCGCAGTTGCGCGCGCGCTATCCGCATCTGGACATCCGGCCCCTGCGCGGCAACGTCAACACACGTCTGCGCAAGCTCGACGAAGGCCAATATGCCGCCGTCATCCTGGCGGCAGCAGGCCTGAAGCGGCTTGGCTTGGAAGAGCGCATCGCCGCCGTGCTGGAGCCCGAACATAGCCTGCCTGCCGCAGGGCAGGGCGCATTGGGCATCGAAATTCGCGCCGACCGCACGGATATGGAAGCCTTGCTCGCTCCCCTCCACCATGCCCAAACCGCTGCGTGCGTGCGCGCCGAGCGCGAAGTCAGCCGCCGGCTGGGCGGCAGCTGCCAGGTTCCGCTCGGCGCCTATGCCGTGATGCGCGAAGACGCCCTGTTCCTGCGCGGTTTCGTCGCCTCCCCGGACGGCAAGACCTTCCTGCAGGCCGAATGCTCGGGCGGCCCGGACGACCCCGAAGCCCTGGGCCGGCTGCTTGCCCAAGCTTTGCGCGACCAGGGCGCGGACGCCATTCTTGCCGCATTCTCCGCCTCATGAGCGCCCCGGCGCTTGCCAACAAATGCATTCTGGTGACCCGGCCGGCCGGGCAGTCGGACCACATCAGTCGCCTGATCCGTGATGCCGGCGGCCTGCCTTTCGTGTTTCCCTGCATCGAGATCCGGCCGCCCGACGATCCTGCGCTGCTCGATCGAATTTTGCACGATCTGGCCGATTTCGACCTCGCCATTTTCGTGAGCCCTACCGCCGTCGCGTGCGCTTTCGGACGCATTGCCGGGCGCGGCTGGCCGCAATCGGTCAGGATTGCCGCGCCAGGCCAGGGCAGCGCCGGGGCTTTGCGCGCACAAGGCATCGATGGGATCGTCGCCCCGCAGGGCCGCTCCGACAGCGAGGCCCTGCTGGCGCTGCCGGAGTTGCAGGCCGTCGCCGGCAAGCGCATCGTGATCTTCCGCGGCGAGGGCGGGCGCGAACTCCTGGCGCAGACCCTTGCCAGTCGCGGCGCGACAGTGGAATACGCTGTTTGCTACCGGCGCGCCAGGCCCGATGCGGACATCACGCCGCTACTGCGGCAGCACGAAAAACAGCCGTTCTCCGCCATCATCCTGACCAGCCGCGAAAGCCTGGACAATCTGCGCGCCATGCTCGGCGACGCGTGGGATGCCTTCAAAACCGTACCGGTCTTCGTGCCGCACGTGCGCATCGCCGAAGCCGCGCGCGAACAAGGCCTGGAATGCGTACAGGTCGCCGAAAACGGAGATGCGGGCACAATGCAGGCTATGATTAAATTCTTCCAGTCATGACCGAACAGACCACACCCCCCGTCTCGCCGCGCCATGCGCTACACGTCAACTGGGGCGTCGTGCTGGCCGTCGTCGCCATCGCCCTCGCCGCCGCCTCCTGGCTCAACATCCAGCGCCACTTCGTCGACGTGAAAACCGACATGGCGCGCAAGCTCGCCGAGTTCGACGCTTCCATCCAGGAAAGCCGGGTGCTGGCGCGCAACGCCGACGAACTCATGCGCCAGAACCTTGCGCGCATAGCGCAACTGGAAGCGCAGCAGGCGGGTTCCAGGGAACAGCAGCAGGCGCTGGAGAACCTGTACAAGGAGCTGGCGCGCGACCGCGACCTCTGGACCCTGTCCGACATCGAACAGATCGTGCTCACTGCCAGCCAGCAGCTTCAGCTGGCTGGCAACGTCAAGGCGGCGATCATTGCGCTGGAAACCGCCGACCAGCGCCTGTTGCGCCTGGACAAGCCGCAGTTCACGCGCCTTCGCCAGGCCATCGCCAACGATCTGGCGCGTCTGCGCGCCACGCCGTTCGTCGACCAGACCGGCATCAGCCTCCGGCTCAATGCGCTGGCGGAAAATATCGGGCAATGGCCGCTGGCCAGCACCCACACCAAAAAACCCGCCAGGGAAAAGAACGTCAAACCCAGCCTGACCCGGGACCTCATCGCCGAGTTCAAGAACCTGGTACAGATACGCCGGCTCGACCAGGGCGAACCGGCCCTGCTCACGCCGGAGCAGGAATACTTCCTGCGCGAGAACCTGAAGCTGCGCCTGCTGAGCGCGCGCCTTGCACTGTTTTCACGCGATGCCGGCGCCTACCGGGCCGACCTCGACGCCGCCGGCAAGCTGCTTGCGCGCTATTTCAACACCGAAGATGCCGCCGTCGCGGCGGCCCAGGCCGAACTGCGCAAGCTCGCCATGCAGAACGTCGTCCCCAGGCTGCCCGAACTCAAGGAAAGCCTGGCTGCGCTGGAGTCCTACCATTCGGTCAAACCATAAAGGGGAAGCGTTTTGCGCTGGCTGATCAGCCTCATCGTCGTCGCCGTTCTCGCTGTCGCCCTCGCGCTGGCCGGACGTTACGATCCGGGTTATGTCGTGCTGGTCTACCCGCCCTGGCGCGTGGAACTGTCCTTCGTCAGCTTCGTGCTGCTGCTTGCGCTGCTGATCGTGGGCGCCTACCTGCTCACGCGCCTTGCCATCGCCACCCTGAACCTGCCTAGAACGGTGCGCGAACACAAGGCGCGCAAGGAAGCCGAACGCCAGATCGAGAGTTTTACCGACGCGCTTGCGGCCTTTCTCGAAGGCCGTTTCCAGGAAGCGGAAAAGATCGCCGCCAAGCTCGTCACCGAGCCGCGCCGCGAAATGCTGGCCCGCGTGCTGGCTGCGCGCGCCGCGCATGAAAGCCGTGCTTATGGCCGCCGCGACGCTTATCTCGCAGAGGCCAAGGACAACGACCGGCCGCTCGCCGCGCTGTATGCCGAAGCCGAGACCCGGCTGGAAGACCGCGACCTGACGGGCGCGCTTGCCGCCATCGAGGCCGGCAAGGTGCTCTCGCCCGCGCACACCGCCCTGCAAAAACTGGAACTCAGGGTGCGCCAACAACTGGGGCAATGGGACGAGGTGCTCAAGCTCGCCGAACAGCTGGGCAAGGCCAACGCCCTGGACGAAGCCACGCTGCTGCATGTCCGCCGCGCCGCCCACCTAGGCAACATCAAGCGGCGCACCCACGACTACAAGGGTTTGCAGGATTACTGGAAAAAGCTGCCCGGCGCGGAAAAAACCAATCCTGCCGTCGCGCTGGAGGCCGCCATTACTTTTGCCCGCAGCGGCGATGCCGATACCGCGGTTGCCATCCTGGAGGATGCGCTCAACAAATCCTGGGATGAAAAGCTCGTCGCCCGCTACGGACAGTTCGTCGGCAAGGACCCCTTGGCGCAGATCCGGCAGGCCGAGAAATGGCTGGGCGAACACCCGCGCGACGGCGCCTTGCTGATGGCGCTGGCCGACTTGTGCGCGCACGAACGACTCTGGGGCAAGGCAAAAAGCTATGCCGAGGCCAGCATAGCCGTGGCGCCGAACGTGGACGGCCACCTTGCGCTCGCCGCCTTCAAGGAACAAAGCGGGCAGCCGGGCGAGGCCTGCATGCACATGCGCAAGGCGCTGGAACTCTGCCGCAAGGAGGACTAGCCGCGCCCGCCGGACAGGTCAATCCGCCTGATAGACGAACGAATCCGCAAAGAAGGCCTCTTCCGGCAGCCGACGGGTGCGCGTGAAGCTGTCGCGGGCGGCATCGACCATGGCCGGCGCGCCGCAGGCATACACCTCGAAGCCGGACAAATCTTCAAAGTCGTCGAGCACGGCCTGATGCACGAAGCCGACGCGGCCCTGCCAGCGGTCATCGGGCGCCGGATCGGACAGCACCGGAATGAAAGTGAAATTCCCGTGCGCCTGTTGCCATTGCAGCGGCAGCTCGGCCATGTACAAGTCCTTCTTCGCACGCGCGCCCCAGTACAGGATCATCCGGCGCTCGCTTTCCTCGGCAAACAAGTGCTCGATCATGCCCTTGATCGGCGCAAACCCGGTGCCGCCGGCGACGAAGATCATCGGCTTGTCGGAATCCTCGCGGATGAAGAAACTGCCGTGCGGCCCCTCGAAGCGCAGGATGTCCTTTTCCTTCATGGCGGAGAACACGTGGTCCGTGAAGCGGCCGCCCGGCACGTGGCGCAAATGCAGTTCGATGAACTCGTCGGCGTGCGGCGGATTGGCAATGGAATAGCTGCGGCGTCTGCCATCCTTCAGCAGGAAATCGATGTATTGCCCGGCGAAAAATTGCAGGCGCTCGTTGGCCGGCAGCTTCAATTGCATCAGCATCACGTCGTCGGCCAGCCTCTCCAGCTTCTGCACGCGGCAGGGCAGGGTCTTTACCGGCACTTCTCCGGCGGCGCGAATCTCCCTGGCCTCGATCACCAGGTCCGACAGCGGTCTGGCCACGCAAAACAGCGTCTTGCCTTCGGCGATCTCGTGGGGTTTCAGGGCGTTTTCCTGGTACTTGCCGTAGTCGACCTTGCCTTCGAGTATCTTGCCCTTGCACGAGCCGCAGGCGCCGTTGCGGCAGCCATAGGGCAGGGTAAAGCCTTCGCGCAGGGCGGCGGCAAGTATGGTCTCGTCCTCGTTGACGACGAACTGGTGGCCGCTGGGCCGGATCGTTACCTTGTAAGACATGACTTAAAATTCGCTGATGAAAAAACACTCACTGTTGATTGTCGGCATGGGCGACATCGGCCGCCGCCTTGCCGTTTCCCATCCTGCCATGAGGGTTGTGGGCGTCGCCCGCTCCGTCGAATCCGCGGCCTCGGTGCGCGCCGCCGGGGCGACGCCGGTCTCCGCCGACCTCGACCGGCGCGCGAGCCTCACCCGCCTGGCGGGCCTGTCGCCGTGGGTGCTGCATCTCGCACCGCCGCCCACGGACAGCGATGGCGACCCGCGCACCCGCCGCCTGATCGCCGCGCTGGCAAAGCGTGGCAGTCTACCACGCCGCCTGGTCTATATCAGCACCAGCGGGGTATACGGAAACTGCAACGGCGAAAGAGTCTTCGAGCATCGCCCCACTGCCGCGAAAACCCCGCGCGCCGGTCGCCGCGTCGATGCCGAGCGCCGATTGCGCCGCTTCGCCGCGCGCAACGGCATCAAGCTCAGCATCCTGCGTGCGCCCGGCATATACGCCGCCGACCGCCTGCCGCTCGAACGCATCCGCAGGCAGACGCCGGCAGTGAGGAGCGAGGAGGACAGCTACACCAACCACATCCACGCCGACGACCTGGCCAATCTGGTCTGGCTCGCACTGTTTCGCGGCAGGAACAACCGGGTCTACCATGCCGTGGACGACAGCGTGAAGAAAATGGGCGACTACTTCGACAGGGTGGCCGACCATTTCGGCCTGCCCAGACCCCCGCGCATCCCGCGCGCAGAAGCGCAGGAAGCGCTGTCGCCCGCATTGCTGTCTTTTCTCGGCGAGTCGCGCATCCTCGACAACACACGATTGAAAACCGAACTGCGCGCGAAGCTCAAATATCCCGATGTGGAAACCTGTCTGAAGGAAATTCGGGTTCCCTCCTGAACTCGCCCTCGATGATGTCGTCGTTCGCCGCCGGTCGCGACATGGGCGAACGTTTCCAGGTGCCCGGATAAAGCAGCAGAACCAGGGCCATGACGTCGGTGATGAGGCCGGGGAACATCAGCAGACCGCCGGCGACGAACAGGCGGGTGGACGTGAAGAGCGCGCGAAAAGGCGTTTCGCCGCGCTGCATGGTAAACAGCATGCGCGGGGCGAAGGCGATGCGCTCGAAACGGATGAGGGCGATGCCGCCCAAAAAGGCCGCCGTCAGCCAGGCCAGCGTCCACCAGCCGATCCGTTCCGCCAGCCACATGATGGACAGCGCTTCGGCCACGGGAAAGGCGATCAGCAGAAAAAGCAACAACCAGGGATACATGTCGGGGTCTTTCAGTAGCAGAATGGCAGGGGCTGCCGACGCCGGATTTCGCAGCTCCTTGAAATCGGCGTCGACGATTTGCAAATTTGGGTGTTTCGTGCCAGTTCAATCCGTTCATTGCACAAATACAATTTTCAACCATGGGCGTCCTGATCGTGTTTTCCACCTTCCCCGATGAAGCCAGCGCCCGCGCGGCGGCGGACTCGCTGGTGGAGAGCCGCCTGGCCGCCTGTGCCAGCATCCTGCCCGGCATCGATTCGATTTACCGCTGGCAGGGCAGAATCGAAGTGTCCAGCGAGGTCATGCTGGTAATCAAGACCACGCAGGAAGCCTACCCGCAGCTTGAGCCGGCGCTGAAAGCCTGCCACCCTTACGAACTTCCGGAAATTCTCGCTGTCCGAGCCGAAGCCGGCCTGCCGGGCTATCTGGAATGGGTGGCGCAGGAAACCGCCCGCAACAACAAATAACGAGAGACCGCCATGAATCGCCTGACCCGAACATTGCTTGCCCTGCCATGCCTATTGCTGACGCTTGCCGCCGGCAGCGGCCACGCGCAGGAATTCCTCGACCCCGAGGAGGCCTTCAAGTTTTCCGCCCGCGTGATCGACGCCAAAACCATTAAGGCAAGCTGGAAAATCGCCGACGGCTACTATTTGTACAAGGACAAGTTCAAGTTCGCCTTGACCGGCGCCCGGCTTGGCAACGCCCGCTATCCGGCTGGCACGATCAAGGATGACCCGACTTTCGGCTCGGTCGAGGTCTACAAGAAATCGGTCAGCATCGAGCTGCCGGTGACGCGCGAGGCCGGCGGCCCCCTGCCGGTGACGCTGGAAGCGACTTTCCAGGGCTGTGCCGAAGACGGCGTGTGCTACATGCCCGTCACTTCCACGGCTTCGCTCAGTCTCCCCGCACTCGATGCACCCCAGGCCGCTGCGGCAGCGCCGCAACAAAGCGCTGCCCCGGCTTCGGCGCTGGCCGGACTGCGCAGCCTGGCGGGCAATGACGGCAGCGCCGAGCTGCTGCTGCCCGATGAGGCATTCAAGGCCGAGGCGCGACTCAAGGATGCGCAGACCGTGGCAGTCGACTACGGCATCGCCAAGGATTATTACCTTTATCGCGACAAGCTGAAATTTGTCGTCAAGTCGCCGGCGGACGTGACTGCCGGCAACGTCTCCACCCCGGCGCCGGACGTGAAGGACGACCCCAGCTTCGGCCGCACCGAGGTCTACCACAAGGACTTCACCGCCGAAGTGGCACTGTCGCGTCCGCTCAAGGAAGGCGAAGAACTGGCGGTGGAAGTCCATTACCAGGGGTGCAGCGAACTGGGCGTGTGCTACCCCCCCAGCAGCAAGACGTTTACTCTGGTCGCAAGGAGCGCTGTCGCGGCCGAAACCGTATCCGGCCTGGAGGAGAATGCGCAAGCCGACATCGGCGACGTAGGCAGCATCGAAAGAACCCTCAACAAGGGCGGCCTGTGGGTGGCGATCGTGGCCTTCTTCGGCTTTGGCCTGGCACTTTCCCTCACCCCCTGCGTGTTCCCGATGATCCCCATCCTGTCCGGCATCATCGCAGGACAAAAGAACGTCACCCACGCCGGCGGCTTTTTCCTCTCGCTCGCCTATGTGCTGGGCATGGCCATCACCTACGCCATCATCGGCGTGATCGCCGCCCAGTCCGGCACCCTGCTGTCCAACGCGCTGCAAAACCCGGTCGCGCTGGGCATCGGCGCTGCCATCTTCGTGGCGCTGGCGCTGTCCATGTTCGGCTTCTATGACATCCAGCTGCCGAGCGCACTGCAAAGCAAGCTCACCGAGACCTCGAACAAGCTGCATGGCGGCCATTTCACCGGTGTATTCGGCATGGGTGCGCTTTCCGCCCTCATCGTCGGCCCCTGCGTGGCGCCACCCCTGGCGGCGGCGCTGGCCTACATCGCCCAGACGGGTGACAGCCTCAAGGGCGGCCTGTCGCTGTTCTTCCTCGCCCTGGGCATGGGCGTGCCGCTCCTTGCGGTCGGGCTGTCGGCAGGCACGCTGATGCTGAAGGCCGGCCCCTGGATGAACGGCGTGAAATACTTCTTCGGCGTCGCCATGCTGGGCGTGGCGATCTGGCTGATTTCGCCCTTCCTGCCCGGCTGGATGGTCATGGCGCTGTGGTCCGCCCTGCTGATCATTTCCGCCGTCTACCTGCACGCGCTCGATGCCCTGCCGGCCCCGGTCACGGGCTGGAAGAAGTTCTGGAAAGGCGTGGGCGTGGTGCTCTTGGTCACCGGCGTCGGCCTGCTGCTGGGCGCGCTCGGCGGCAGCCGCGACGTGCTCCAACCGCTGACCATATACCAGGGCGTGATGGCGGGCCCGATCGGCGGCGCGTCAGCCGCTGCAGCAACACAGGGTTCGGCGCTGCCGTTCGAGAAAGTGAAAACCGGCGCCGAACTGGACCGGCGCCTGGCCGAGGCGAAAGCCGCCGGCCGGCCGGTCATGCTCGACTTCTACGCCGACTGGTGCGTGTCCTGCAAGGAATTCGACAAGTTCACCTTCTCCGACGCCCGCGTTCAGGCCCGGCTCAAGGACGTGCTGCTGCTGAGAGCCGATGTCACCGACAACACCGCGGACGACAAGGAACTGCTCAAGCGCTTCGGCCTGTTCGGTCCGCCCGGCCTGATTTTCTGGAAGGCCCAGGGCGAGCAGTCCGCATACAAGGTCATCGGCTATGAGCCAGCCGACAAGTTTTTGGCCAGCATCGACAAGGCTTTGAAGTAACGGCCAGACACAGGCGGATGAACCGACACAACTGGCTACTCGCCAGCGCCGCCGCCTTGGCCCTGCTGGCGGGAGCGGGCGTGGCGACCTGGCTCAAGCAGCCGGGCACAGCCAACCCCGGAGCGGCCGAGGCCCTGTTCTCGGCGTCCCTGCCGGATATGCAAAATCGGCGGCAAACCCTGGCCCGATACCGCGGCAAGGTTCTCGTGGTAAATTTCTGGGCGACCTGGTGCCCGCCCTGCCGCGAGGAAGTGCCGGTATTCATTCGGGCACAGACCGAACACGGGGGCAAAGGCCTGCAATTCGTCGGCATTGCCCTGGACGATCCCGCGCGGGTTGCCGATTTCGTGCGCGCGTTCGGCATCAATTATCCGGTATTGATCGGCGGCATCGACGAGTCGGAGACTTTGCGCAAACTGGGCAACCCCGGCGGGGGACTGCCGTATACGCTGATCTACGGGCGCGACGGCCGACTGCGGGAAAAGATCATCGGCGGACTAGACCGGGCGCGGCTGGAGCGTCTGATTCAACCCCTAATCTAACCCGAATTTCCCGTCAATATCTGGACAAGTTCGCTGAACTTGTATCAAACTTGCGCCCATGCCGAAATCGACCAGCACGCGCAGGGGCAGCAAAACCGTGGCCTTACCCAAGGCCATTCTGGTTTTGCACGGCCCCAACCTCAATCTGCTGGGCAGCCGCGAGCCGCAGCATTACGGTCTCGCCACCCTCGAAGACATCAACCGGACGCTGAAAACGCGTGGCGAAGCCTGCGGCGTCAACGTGGAAAGCTTCCAAAGCAACCACGAGGGCGCGCTGATCGACAGGGTGCAGCAAGCCAAGCTGGACGGCGTTGATTTCATCCTGATCAATCCCGCCGGGTATACGCATACCAGCGTGGCCTTGCGCGATGCGCTGGCAGCCGTTGCCATACCCTTCGTTGAAGTGCACCTGTCGAATGTCCACGCACGGGAACCCTTCCGGCGCCATTCCTATTTCTCCGACCTGGCGCTGGGCACCATCGCTGGGCTGGGCGCCCAGGGCTACGAGCTTGCGCTGGAGTTCGCCCTGCGTCATTTACACGTGAAAGTCACAAGTCATGGATCTCAGAAAACTGAAAAAACTCATTGATCTGGTGGAGGAGTCCGGCATTGCGGAGCTGGAAATCACCGAGGGCGAAGAAAAGGTGCGCATCGCGCGCATCATTGCCGGCAACCAGCCGGTTTACATGAATACTCCCATGCCGGCCCCGACCGTTCCCGTCGCGCCCGCCGAGCCGGCTGTCGCGGCGGCCGAAGCCGCCCCCGCCGAGCCCGAGGGCCATGTGGTGCGCTCGCCCATGGTAGGCACTTTCTACCGCGCCCCCTCGCCCGGCGCCAAGGCATTCGCGGAAGTCGGGCAAAGCGTGTCCGTCGGCGACACGCTTTGCATCATAGAGGCCATGAAGCTCCTGAACGAGATCGAAGCCGACCAGGGCGGGGTGATCAAAGCCATTCTGGTCGAGAACGGCCAGCCGGTGGAATACGGCGAACCGCTTTTTATCATTGGATAAGAAAGGGTTCAGGATTCAGGATACGGGGGGCGGCGTTCAGGGGCGGTGCTTTGCGCCTTGTTGAAACAAGGCGGAGCACTTTCCCTGAACCCTGAATCCCGACCCCTGACCCCTAGGAAAACCATGTTCGAGAAAATCCTTATTGCCAACCGCGGCGACCAGCCGCCGCAAGGCGGCGCAGCGGCGAAGCCAAACCGCCCGGTAGCTGAAAGCTGCCAGGGCGATTTTGCCGCGGAGACACAAAATGTTTGAAAAGATTTTGATCGCAAACCGCGGCGAAATCGCCCTGCGCATCCAGCGCGCCTGCCGCGAACTGGGCATCAAGACGGTGGCGGTGCATTCCGAAGCCGATCGCGATGCCAAGTACGTAAAACTGGCGGACGAGTCCGTGTGCATCGGCCCGCCGCCTTCCAGCCAGTCCTACCTCAACGTCCCCGCCATCATCGCCGCGGCGGAAGTGACCGACGCCGAGGCCATCCATCCCGGCTACGGCTTTCTTTCCGAGAACGCGGATTTCGCCGAGCGCGTGGAGTCCTCCGGCTTCGTCTTCATCGGCCCGCGCCCGGATTCCATCCGACTCATGGGCGACAAGGTGGCCGCCAAGGACGCCATGAAAAAGGCCGGCGTTCCCTGCGTGCCCGGCTCGGATGGCGCTCTGCCCGACGACCCCGAGGAAATCCTGCGCATCGCCCGCGATGTCGGCTATCCGGTGCTGATCAAGGCGGCCGGCGGCGGCGGCGGGCGCGGCATGCGCGTGGTGCACACCGAGGCGGCGCTGCTCTCCTCCGTCGAAATGACCAAGGCCGAGGCGCAGTCCGCATTCGGCAACCCCATGGTGTACATGGAGCGCTACCTGCAAAAGCCGCGCCACATCGAATTCCAGGTGCTGGCCGACGAGCACGGCAATGCCATCCACCTGGGCGAGCGCGATTGTTCCATGCAACGCCGTCATCAGAAAGTGCTGGAAGAGGCGCCCGCGCCCGGGCTCGACCCCAGGCTGCGCGAGAAGATCGGCGAGCGCTGTGCCGAAGCCTGCCGGCAAATCGGCTACCGCGGCGCCGGCACTTTCGAATTCCTGTACGAAGACGGCGAATTCTTCTTCATCGAAATGAACACGCGCGTGCAGGTCGAGCATCCGGTGACCGAGCTGGTGACCGGCGTGGACATCGTGCAGGAGCAACTCTGGATCGCCGCGGGCGAGCCTTTGCGCTACAAGCAGAAAGACATCGAACTCAAGGGCCACGCCATCGAGTGCCGCATCAACGCCGAGCACCCCTATACTTTCGTGCCTTCGCCCGGACGCCTCACCACCTGGCATCCGCCCGGCGGCCCCGGCATCCGCGTGGACTCGCACGTATTCGCCGGCTACATGGTGCCGCCATATTACGACTCCATGATCGGCAAGCTGCTGGCCTACGGCAAGACCCGCGCGCAGGCCATCGCCCGCATGCGCGGCGCGCTAACGGAAATGGCGGTGGACGGCATCCTTACCAACATTCCCCTGCATCAGGACCTGATGAACGACCGCGCCTTCCAGGAAGGCGGCACCAGCATCCATTACCTGGAACAGAAACTGGCGGCGGAGAAAAAGTGAGGAGTCAGGGGCCAGGATTCAGGGGTCAGGGGTCAGGGGTGGTGCGGCCGCAGGCCGCGCTACTTTTTATTATCAAAGCGCGAAGCACATTCCCTGAATCCTGACTCCTGGCCCCCGATCCCTGAATCCTGCCCCCTGCCCCCTGAAATGTCCTGGCAATCCCTCCGCATCACCCTCGATGCCTCCCGCGCCGAGGCCTTTTCCGAAGCGCTGATGGCGCTGGGCGCGATCTCCGCCTCGCTGGAAGACGCGGATGCGGGCAGCATCGACGAAACGCCGATTTTCGGCGAGCCGACCGAGCCCGCTGCCGGACTGTGGCAGCACTGCATCGTCACTGCCCTGGTGGAGCCGCAGCACGACCCAGCCGACTTCATTGCCCGTGCCGCGCTCGTTGCCGGGCTCGCCGAACTGCCTGCGTGGACACAGGAAACCGTGGACGACCGGGACTGGGTACGGCTCACCCAGTCGCAGTTCGACCCCATCCCCGTCTCGCCGCGCCTGTGGATCGTGCCCACCTGGCGCGATGCGCCCGATGGCGATGCCCTGAACATCCGCCTCGACCCCGGACTGGCTTTCGGCACCGGCTCGCATCCCACCACCCGCCTGTGCCTTAAGTGGCTTTCGGAAAATATCCAGGGCGGCGAAACCGTACTGGATTACGGCTGCGGCTCCGGCATTCTCGCCATTGCCGCCGCCAAACTGGGTGCCGCCGAGGTCTGGGGCGTGGACATCGATCCGCAGGCGATTCAAGCCGCGGCCTACAATGCCGATATCAACGGCGTGAATGCCCGCTTTTATGTCCCGGATCAGGCACCTCCAACGGCCGCGCAAGTTGTGGTCGCCAACATCCTGACCAACCCGCTCAAGGCGCTGGCGCCGCTTCTTGCCAGCCTGACCCTGCCCGGCGGGCGGCTGGTCATGTCCGGTATCCTGGAACATCAGGCCGGCGCGGTGATGGATGTCTACCGCACCTGGTTCGAATTTGAGCCCCCGGCCATGGAAGAGGGCTGGGTCAGGCTGTGTGGAGTGAAAAGATGAACGCAGAAAAAGACCTCGTTGCCAAATGTCCGCAATGCGGCAGCGTATTTCGGCTCTCGCCCCAGCACCTGCAGGCAGCGAAAGGTTGGGTGCAATGCGGCATGTGCGGCAATGTCTTCCATTCCGGCATCCATCCCGCCGAAGCTGCAGCCGCGCCGGCGCCTACCGCACCAAGCCCTGCCGCGACCCGCACGCCTTCCTCCCCACAGCCAGCCCAAGCCCCCGCCACGCAGTCAGCGCAGACGCCGGCTGCGGCCGAACCCGCCCAAGCTGCCTCAGTTGCGCCGGAAGCCGGCGCGCAAGCGGCCGCCGCCGGCCTGAGTGGCCTGGCCCAGCGCATGTCGGAAACTGAGGCGGAAGCGCAGGATGTGCCGTCCATATTCGGCCCCAAGCTGCAATCCATCATCCTGGTCGACCCCAATTCGCCAAACGCAGATGACGATTACGGCCCGATGCCGACATTCGGGGCCAAGGCCGAAGCGCCCAAACCCGAAGCGCCCGCCTCGCCTGCATACACCCCTCCTGCGCCGGCTCAATCAGGTAGCGGGGGAAGAAAGACTGCCACCGATACCGGATGGATCCCGCGCCGCCCCCCCCCGCGCGCGCCCGTGCAAACCGAAAAAAAGCGCGGCAAGCTGGGGCTGCTCTGGCTGCTGATCATATTGGCCTTGCTGCTGGCGCTGGGCGCGCAACTGGCCTATTACCTGCGCGACAAGCTGGCCGCCAGCCACCCCGCCCTGCGCCCGCACCTGGCGCAAGCCTGCGCAGTGCTCGGCTGCAGCCTGAGTCTGCCGCGCGATACCCGGCAAGTGCGCGTTCTCGGCTCCAACCTGCGGGCCGAGGAGGGCGGCACCCTCGATCTGGAACTCACTCTGGCCAATCACGCCGCCTATCCCATGGCCTGGCCGGTGCTGGAACTGACTCTCACGGATGTCGAGGATCAGCCGCTCGCCCGCCGCATGTTCGCGCCCAGCGAATATCTCCCTTCCAACATGGAATCCAAGGGCATACAAGCCCGCAGCGAAGTGCCGCTCAACCTGCAATTGCAAAGCAGGGGCATCAAGGCCGCAGGTTATCGCATCCGCACGTTTTACTGAGAGCCGCACCCGGCTGTGATAAGATGCGCAGCCGGTGGGAGAGCGCGGCAGGAGCCGCCGCCGAAGGCGCAATCACCCGGGAACGCTCAGGCAAAAGGACCACCAGGAAGCAGGCAGACACTCTGGAGAGTGCGGCAAGGGCCGCCGCCGAAGGGGATCAATCTCTCAGGCACCAAGGACAGAGGGGTGAGATAAACTTTGATGGTTTATCTCACTTTTTTTGTTTTCGGAGCCCGTTTGAATACTGTCACGCCCATCCGCACTGCTCGCCCTCACCCTGGCCCTCTCCCCGAGGGCGAGGGGGACGCGGCGCCGCGTAGCGGCGTTGCCCTCAACCGCAACATCGGCCGCATGCCATCCTGGATCCGCCAGAACCTTGGGCGCGAATCGGGCTTCGGCGGCACGCATCTGGCCGTGCGCGGCAACCGCCTGCACACCGTGTGCGAGGAAGCCAAGTGCCCCAATCGCGGCGAATGCTGGAGCCGCGGCACCGCCACCTTCATGCTGCTGGGCGACACCTGCACCCGCGCCTGCGGTTTCTGCGCCGTGAAGACCGGCAAGCCCGGCTGGTTCGACGCCAACGAGCCGCAGCGCGTGGCCGAGGCCGTCGCCGGTTTGAACCTGAACTACGTCGTGCTGACCTCGGTCAACCGCGACGACCTCGAGGACGGCGGCGCCTGGGTGTTTGCCGAAAGCCTCAGACAATTGAGGATGCGCCGGCCGGAAATCGGCGTGGAATTCCTCACCCCGGATTTTCGCAACGTGCAGGACGAGGCCATCAACATCGTCATGGATGCGGTAAACAGCCGTCCCCTTCCCCCTTCCCCCCTTCCCGGCCTTGTGTGGGGCCACAACGTGGAAACCGTGCCTCGCCTGTACAAGACCGCGCGCCGCGGCTCCCGGTACGAGCGCTCGCTCGAACTGCTGGAAAAGGCCGGCCGTCAGATCGGGGTGGAAACCAAGTCGGCCTTGATGCTGGGCCTGGGCGAAACCCCTGGTGAAGTCGTCGAGGTGTTGAAGGAGCTGAAGAGCGCAGGTGTTTCCCGCGTGTCGCTGGGCCAGTACCTGCGCCCAACGCTTGCCAACCTGCCGGTGGCGGAATACGTCCACCCCGACGTGTTCGCCGAACTGGAAAGCGAAGCGCGCGCACTCGGATTCAATTGGGTCAAGGCCGGGCCGCTGGTGCGCAGCAGCTATTACGCCGAAGAAATTCAAAACCAATTTACAGAGAGGTTAAGGGAGGCAAGGGAGTAAACCTCATTTCTCCCTGAACCTCTCCTACCTCCCTGTTAAGATTTTAAGGTTTAAAAAAATGCCTGAACTCAAACGCACTCCGCTAAACAGCACGCACCGCGAGCTCGGCGCCAGGATGGTCGACTTCGGCGGCTGGGACATGCCGGTGAACTACGGCTCCCAAATTGAAGAACACCACGCCGTGCGCTCGGGCTGCGGCCTGTTCGATGTCTCGCACATGCTGCCGCTCGATATCAAGGGCGAGAATGCCCGCGCCTTCCTGCGCCGCCTCGTCGCCAACAACGTCGACAAGCTGCAGGTATCCGGCAAGGCGTTGTATTCCTGCATGCTCAATGAAAACGGCGGGGTCATCGATGACCTCATCATCTATTACATGGACGAATCCTGGTTCCGCCTGGTGGTCAACGCCGGCACCGCGGAAAAAGACCTGGCCTGGATGCAGCAATGCAATGCCGACTGGGGCATGAATCTCGCCCTGACCCCGCGCCGCGATCTCGCCATGGTCGCCATCCAGGGACCGGATGCGAAGCGCGTGCTGAACGAAGCCCTGCCCGGCGCCGACAGCATCACCGAAACCTTGAAGCCCTTCAACGCCGCCACTATCGGCGAGATGTTCATCGCCAGAACGGGCTACACCGGCGAAGACGGCTTCGAAGTCATGGTGCCGGCCAAATCCGCGCCTTTCTTGTGGAAGGCGCTGATGGAGGCGGGAGGCAGGCCGATCGGCCTGGGCGCGCGCGACACCCTGCGTCTCGAAGCCGGCATGAACCTCTACGGCCAGGACATGGACGAGACCACCTCCCCGCTGGAATCGGGCCTTGCCTGGACCGTGGACCTCAAGGGCGAGCGCGACTTCGTCGGCCGCAAGGCACTGGAAGCGAGCGAGGTCACCCGGCAGCTCGTCGGCCTGGTGCTGCTCGACAAGGGCGTACTGCGCAGCCACCAGAAAGTGTTCACCAAACACGGCGAAGGTGAAATCACCTCCGGCACTTTCTCCCCCACCCTGCAGCAGTCCATCGCGCTGGCCAGGATTCCCCTGGGCATCGCACCCGGCGAAGAGGTGGAAGTGGAAATCCGCGACAGGAAACTAAAGGCAAAAGTGGTTAAATACCCCTTTGTGCGCAACGGCAAGGTTTTAATTTGAACAAGGAGGACAAGAGGACAGGAGTAAGCCCTCCTTTGCTTTTCCTCTTGTCCTCATGTCCTCTTTGTGAAATTTGATTTGGAGCAAACATGAGCATTCCCGCTGACCTGAAATACACCAAGTCCCACGAGTGGGTCAAAGTCGAAGCCGACGGCACCATTGCCGTGGGCATCACCCACCACGCCCAGGATCTCCTGGGCGACATGGTGTTCGTCGAAAACCCCGCCGTGGGCCGCAAGCTCGCTGCCGGCGAGGAATGCGCCGTGGTCGAGTCGGTCAAGGCCGCCTCGGACGTGTATGCGCCCATCGCCGGCGAAGTGGTCGCAGCCAACGAGGAAGTCGAATCCAGCCCCGAGAAAATCAACCAGGACCCCTACGGTGCCTGGATGTTCAGGATCAAGCCGGACAATGTCGCCGACGTGAACGCACTGCTCGACGCCGCGGCTTACGAAGCGCATGTCGCTTCCGAAGCGCATTGATCTTTCAATGTGATCATTAACAGAGAGGAAAGGGAGGTTCAGGGAGAAAACCAAGTTTTTACTCCCTTACCTCACTGAGCCTCCCTGTAAAAAACAAGGTTTCACCATGCCGTTCATTCCCCACTCCGAACAGAACATCGCCGACATGCTGGCCGCCATCGGCGCCAGGGACATCGATGCGCTGTTCGACGAAATCCCCGTCGAACTCAGGGCCGGCAAGCTGACCCGGGTGCCGGCGGGCATTTCCGAAATGGAAATCACCCGCCTGATGATGGAACGCGCGGAAGCCGACGGCCGCTACCTCAACTTCGTCGGCGCCGGCGCCTACGAACACCACATTCCCGCTGCGGTCTGGCAGATCGCCACCCGCGGCGAGTTCTATTCCGCCTATACGCCCTACCAGGCCGAGGCGAGCCAGGGCACGCTGCAGGTCATCTACGAATACCAGACCATGATGACGCGATTGACCGGGCTCGACGCCTCCAACGCCTCGCTCTACGACGGCGGCTCGGCCCTGGCCGAAGCGGTACTGATGGCGGTGCGCGCGAACAAGGGAGGCAGCCGCCGCGTGCTCATGCCCAAGACCGTGCATCCGCTTTATCGCGCCGCCTGCCGCGCCATCGTGAAGAACCAGAAAATCGAGCTGGCGGAAGTGGATTACGATCCCGCCAGCGGCAAGACCGTGCTGCCGAAAGACGCGGACGGTTGCGCCGCGCTGGTCATCCCCCAGCCCAACTTCTTCGGCGTGCTGGAAGACGTCGACGCCATGACCGACTGGGCGCACGCCAACAATCTGCTGGCGATCGCCCTGGCCAACCCCACCACGCTGGCTGTGCTGAAAGCGCCGGGCAAGTGGGGGCAGATCGGCGCCGACATCGCCGTGGGCGACGGACAGCCGCTGGGCGCGCCGCTAGCCAGCGGCGGCCCCTACTACGGTTTCATGTGCTGCAAGCAGGAATTCGTGCGCCAGATGCCGGGCCGCATCGTCGGCCGCACCGTCGACCTCGACGGCAAGCCGGGCTTCGCCCTTACTCTGCAGGCACGCGAACAGCACATCCGCCGCGCCAAGGCCACGTCCAACATCTGTTCCAACCAGGGACTGGTGGTGACGGCCTCGACCCTCTACATGAGCCTGCTCGGACCGGAAGGGCTTGCCCGCGTCGCCCGCGCAAGCCACGCCAACACCCGCTCACTTGTCGGCAAACTCGTCGCCGCCGGCGCACAGCAGGTGTTCAGCGGCGCCTATTTCCACGAGGCCGTGATACGCACCAGTGTGGACAACGCCAGGCTGCTGCGTTCGCTCACCGCACAGGGCATCGTCGGCGGCTACGACCTGTCCAAGGATTACCCCGAGCTTGGCAACGCCATCCTGGTGTGCGCCACCGAAACCAGGACCGAAGCCGACCTCGATCGCTACGCCGAGCAGTTGGGGCGCATCGTGTCCAAACTTTCCGAACCGCCGCCCTGCGCGCGGAAGTAGTGGCCCTTAAACAAACAAACGCAAAGGAGATCGACATGGCAACCGTAACCCTCGCCGGCAACCCGATTGAAGTCGCAGGCAATTTTCCTAAGGTGGGCGACACCGCGCCCGATTTCAAACTGGTAAACAAGGACCTGGCCGACGTTTCGCTGGCCGACTTCAAAGGCAAGAAAAAGATCCTCAACATCGTGCCCAGCCTCGACACCCCGGTGTGCGCGAAATCGACCAAGGTGTTCAACGACGCCGCTGTCGGCAATACGGTCGTGCTGATCATCTCCGCCGACCTGCCCTTCGCGCAGAGCCGCTTCTGCGGCGCCGAGGGCACCGGCAACGTGGTGACGCTCTCCACCATGCGCGGCGCCGAGTTCAAGCGCAACTACGGCGTCGACATCGTCAGCGGCCCGCTCGCCGGCGTCACCGCGCGCGCCGTGGTCGTGCTGGATGAAAACGACAAGGTCCTGCACGCCGAGCTGGTGCCGGAAATCAAGCAGGAACCCGATTACGACGCCGCGCTGGCGGCATTGAAATGAGCGTTCAGGGGCCAGGAGTCAGGGCTGGAGCGGCTGCGCCGCACAAGTCGATTCCGGTTTTCCCTGGCCCTTAAACCCTGAATCCTGAACCCTGAATCATGCTGATATTCGACCTCTCCCATCCCGGCCGCGCGGCGAATGCGCAGCTTCCGCCCCAAGACGGCGCGCTCGACGATCTGCCTCCCGAACTCTTGCGCGCGGCGCCGCCCGCGCTGCCGGAGTGCTCGGAACTGGACGTGGTGCGCCACTACACCCGCCTCTCCCAGAAGAACTTCTCCATCGACACCCAGTTCTATCCGCTGGGCTCGTGCACCATGAAGTACAACCCGCGCGCCTGCAATTCGCTCGCCATGCTGCCGCAGTTTCTGGCGCGCCACCCGCACGCGCCGGCGGAAACCGGGCAGGGTTTCCTTGCCTGCATGTTCGAACTGCAGGAAATGCTGAAGGACGTCACCGGCATGGCCGGGGTTTCACTGGCACCCATGGCCGGGGCGCAGGGCGAGTTCGCCGGCATCGCCATGATCCGCGCCTATCATGATGCACGCGGCGATACGGCGAGGAGCGAAATCCTCGTGCCCAACGCGGCGCACGGCACCAACCCCGCCACCGCGGTAATGTGCGGCTATACGGTCAAGGAAATCCCCACCGACCGCGAAGGCAACGTCGACCTAGAAGCGCTGAAAGCCGCCGTCGGCCCGCAGACCGCCGGCCTCATGCTCACCAACCCCTCCACGCTGGGCGTATTCGAGAAGACCATCCAGCAGATCCAGAAACTGGTGCATGACGCCGGCGGCCTGCTCTACTACGACGGCGCCAACCTCAACGCCATCCTCGGCCGCGTCAAACCCGGCGACATGGGTTTCGACGTCATCCACATGAATCTGCACAAGACCTTCTCCACGCCGCACGGCGGCGGCGGCCCCGGCGCGGGTCCGGTGGGCGTGGCCGAGCGCCTCTTGCCTTTCCTGCCGGTGCCGGTGGTGATCGACGACAACGGCGTCTACCGCAACGCGTCGGAGGCAGACATGCCGCAATCCATCGGCCGCATGAGCGCCAACGGCGGCAACATGGGGGTGCTGCTGCGCGCCTACATCTATGCGCGCATGCTGGGTGCGGAAGGCATGCACCGCGTGGCCGAATTCGCCACGCTGAATGCCAATTACCTGATGGCGAGAATGCGCGATGCCGGCTTCGAGCTGGCTTACCCGACCCGACGCGCCAGCCACGAGTTCATCGTCACCCTGAAAAAGCTCAAGGACGAGACCGGGGTGACGGCCATGGATTTCGCCAAGCGCCTCCTGGACTACGGCTTCCACGCGCCCACCACCTATTTCCCGCTCTTGGTGCCCGAATGTTTGCTGATCGAGCCTTCGGAAACCGAGAGCAAGGAAACGCTCGACGCCTTCATCGAGGCCTGCATCGAGATCAAGGAAGAGGCGTATTCCAACGCCGATCTGGTCAAGGGCGCGCCTTACACCCAGCCGGTACGGCGGCTCGACGACGTCAAGGCCGCGCGCGAGCTGGATCTCGCCTACAAGCCCACGGCCTGAGCATGAAGCATCACGAACCGACCCCCTCTCCCCAATCCTCCCCCTCAAGGGGGGAGGGGGCAAACGCCAGGCCCATACCGATTGACGAATCGCCTTTCAAGGGCAAAACCGGACTTGCCCGCGTCTGGAACGCGCTGTTTTATTCCATCGATGGCTTCAGAGCCGCTTTCCGGCATGAAGACGCCTTTCGCCAGGAGCTGTTGCTGAGTCTGGTCTGCATCCCCCTCGCCCTGTGGCTGGAGCCGGGCGCGGTTGGCCGGGCACTGATGATCGGCTCGCTGTTCCTGGTACTGATCGTGGAGCTCGTCAATTCCGCCATCGAGGCCGTGGTCGATCGCGTCTCGCTGGAAAAGAACCATCTCGCCAAGCGTGCCAAGGACATCGGCAGCGCCGCCGTGCTGCTCTCCCTGGTCAATGCGGCAACCGTCTGGACACTGATCCTGTTCACCTGATACCGACAAACCAGCCGAAACCGACAACAAAATGCGCACCCTCATCTGCGGCTCGCTCGCCTTCGACTCCATCATGGTCTTCCACGACCATTTCAAGCACCACATCCTGCCGGACAAAATCCACATCCTGAACGTGTCCTTCCTGGTGCCGGACATGCGCCGCGAGTTCGGCGGCTGCGCCGGCAACATCGCCTACAACCTCAAGCTCCTGGGCGGCGAGCCGGTGATCATGGCCACGGTGGGCGAGGACTTCGCGCCCTACGCCGCGCGCCTGGACGGGCTGGGGCTGACGCGTGAATGCGTGCGTACGGTCGAGGGCAGCTACACTGCCCAGGCCTTCATCACCACCGATCTTTCCGACAACCAGATCACCGCCTTCCACCCGGGCGCGATGAATTTTTCACATTTGAACGACGCTTCCGCCGCCAGCGACATCAAGCTCGGCATCGTCTCGCCCGACGGGCGCGAGGGCATGCTGGCCCACTGTGCGCAATTCGCCGCCGCCGGCATTCCCTTCATCTTCGACCCCGGCCAGGGCATGCCGCTCTTCAACGGCGAAGAACTGCTGCAAATGGTGCGCCAGGCCACTTACGTGACGCTGAACGATTACGAAGCCGAGCTGCTGCAAAGCCGCACCGGCAAGACACTGGAACGGCTGGCGCGCGAGGTCGACGCCTTGATCGTCACCAGAGGCGCCGAGGGCTCGGATATCCATGTCGGCGGCAGGATCGTCTCCATCCCCGCCGCCCCGGCAAGCGCGGTGATCGACCCCACCGGCTGCGGCGACGCATACCGCGCCGGGCTGCTCCATGGCCTTGCCCACGGCATGGACTGGGAAACCACGGGGCGGCTGGCAAGCCTCATGGGTGCTTTCAAGATAGAAAGCCGAGGAGGACAGAACCATGCCCCCAGCCGTCCTGAAATCGAAACGCGGTTCGCCGAGTCATTCGGCTATCGGTTGTAAGCTCGGCCGGCGCCGGGCTGCCGCGTTTCCGGCAGCCTTCCCTGGATTTGTGTCATCGGTACGTCACGCAAGCGTCATAGAGATTTAACGGCACGACAATAGTCTGCGCGTAACCAACTGAGAGGTTATGCCATGCTCGAATCCGCTGTACGAAAATCCGCCGGCCAACACGGCCGTTTCAAAGTCTATCTTGCCGTCGACGACGCCGAGATCGCCGAAGCCCAGCAGTTGCGCTACAAGGTTTTTGCCGAGGAAATGGGCGCCAGGCTGCCCAGCGCGCACATGGGCATGGACATCGACTCGTTCGACAGCCTGTGCGACCATCTTCTGGTGCGCGACACCTTCTCGGGCGAAGTGGTCGGCACCTATCGCATCCTGCCTCCCGACTCGGCGAAAAAATCCGGCTACTACTCCGAGCAGGAATTCGACCTCACCCGTTTTCATTTTTTGCGTCCGCGCATGGCCGAACTGGGCCGCTCCTGCGTGCATCCTGCCTACCGCAGCGGGGCGGTGATCGCCCTGTTGTGGATGGGCCTCGCGGATTACATGACACGCCATGGCTATGATTACATGATCGGCTGCGCCAGCATCGGCATGGCCGACGGCGGCTACCTTGCCGCCAGTGTCTACCGCCATGTCAGCGCCAGGCACATGAGCCCGGTGGAATGGCGCGCCACGCCGCGCAATCCCCTGCCGCTGGAATTGCTCGACAACGGCACCCCCGGCCTGCCGCCGCCGCTGATCAAGGGCTATCTGCGCGTGGGCGCCATGGTCTGCGGCGAACCGGCCTGGGACCCCGACTTCAACACCGCCGACCTCCTGTTGCTGCTGCCCATGAAGCAAATCAACCGCAGTTACATGCGGCATTTCGTGAACAAGGCATCCTGATTGCCTGCAGCCTTACAATAGGCTGCATGCGCATCCTGTTTCGACGCCTTTCCCGACTGACCCGGCTTGGCCTGCATCTCCTGCTGGGTCTGTTCCGGGCCGCGGTGATGTTTGGCTTCTACACCATGACCACGCGCGACCGCGTCATTTCGCGCTGGTCGGCCAAGCTCCTGGAAATCCTCGGCATCCGGATCGTCGCAAGCACACCGCCGGAATTCACGCATGGCGCGCTGCTGGTGGCGAACCATGTTTCCTGGCTGGATGTTTTCGTCATTCACGCCGCCAGACGCGTGCACTTCGTTTCCAAACACGAGATACGCAGTTGGCCGGTAATCGGCTGGCTTGCCTGGCGTGCCGGAACCCTGTTCATCGAACGCGCGAAAAAATCCGACACCGCGCGCATCAATGCCGAGATGCATGCGCTGCTCAAGGACGGCGCCTGGGTGGCGGTGTTCCCAGAAGGCACCTCGACCGACGGCAGCAGGCTGTTGCGTTTCCTGCCTTCGCTGTTCCAGCCCGCGGTGGACGAAAGCCTGCCCATCGTGCCCGTGGCGCTGCAATATCTGACGCCTGAAGGGAAATACACCGATGTGCCGGCCTATGCCGACAACGTTTCATTCGGAACATCGCTCTGGCGCATCGCCGGCGAAAAGGAAATCGTGGCGCGCATGACCTTCGGTGCGCCCATACATGGCGACAGCCGCCGCATGCTGGCCGAGGCGGCCTACCACGAAATCGCCGGGATGCTGGGCTTCGAGACTACTGCTTCGGCGCCTTCATCTGCGGGCAATCCACCTGGAATACCCGCCGATCCTCCAGCCTCAGCGCCGTAAGTGTGCCGCCCCACAGGCAGCCGGTATCGAGCGCCATGACGTCCTCGCGCAGATAAAGCCCCAGCGCCGACCAGTGGCCGCAGACGACGGGAATGCCTGCGGTCTTGCGCCCCGGCACGTCGAACCACGGCACGAGCGGCGGCGGCGCGCTGCCCAGGCGTCCCTTGTGATGGAATTCCATCTCCCCGTCAGGGTAACAAAACCGCATGCGGGTGAAGGCGTTGACGATAACGCGCAGGCGATCGGCGCCCGCCAGTTCGTCCGACCATTGCGCCGGCACCGATCCGTACAGTTTTGCGAACACCTGCACGTAATCCGGCCCCCGGAGCACGTTTTCCAGTTCCTTGCCATGTGCCAGGGTCTCATCCAGCGTCCAGCCCGGCCATACTCCGGCATGCACCATCAGCACGCCATGCTCGAAGTGCGCGATGTTGCGATGCAGCAGCCAGTGCATGAGGTCGTCGCAGTCCGGCGCCTCCAGAACCGGAGCCAGCGTATCGGTGTGGTGAAACCGGCGATGCCCCGCCCACACGCCCAGAAGATGCAGGTCGTGGTTGCCCAGCACCACCACGGCGCGCTCGCCCAGGTCGCGCACGAAATAAAGCGTCTGCAGAGACTCGGGGCCGCGATTGACGAGGTCGCCGACGAACCAGAGCTTGTCCTGCGCCCGGTCGAACCCGCACTCGCCCAGAAGCTTTTTCAGTGAAGCGAAACAGCCCTGCACATCTCCGATCACATATGTCGCCAACAGTCTTCCTTCATCATTCGTGCTTTGTTCCAATGATACAATCGCAGGCCGACTTTCCTGTTGCATCCCATGCTGTCGCATCTCAATCCTTCCCAGCGCGAAGCCGCGAAATACCTGGACGGCCCGCTCCTGGTGCTGGCGGGCGCGGGCTCGGGCAAGACCCGCGTCATCACCCACAAGATCGCCTGGCTCATCCGCGAATGCGGCTTCAAGCCCTCCGGCATCGCCGCCATCACCTTCACCAACAAGGCGGCGAAGGAAATGCAGGAACGCGCCGGCAAGCTGTTGGAAGGCAAGGACGGCAAGGGCCTCATCGTCACCACCTTCCATTCGCTGGGCTTGCGCATCTTGCGCGAGGAGGCCGAGTCGGCCGGACTCAAGCCGCGCTTCTCCATCCTGGACGGCGCGGATGCCATGCAGATCATTTCCGAGATCCTCAAGACCACCGACAAGCAGCTGATCCGCCAGGCTGCCACGCAGATATCGCTGTGGAAGAACGGCCTGCTCTCGCCCGCCGAAGCCCAGCGTATCGCCGCCAATGAGCATGAGCAGGTCTGGGCCAAGCTCTACGACCGCTACGACGCCACCCTGCGCGCCTACCAGGCGGTGGATTTCGACGACCTCATCCGCCTGCCAGCCGGCCTGTTCACGCAGCAGGGCGATATCCGCGACAAATGGCAAAACCGCCTGCGCCACGTGCTGGTGGACGAATACCAGGACACCAACGCGGCGCAGTACCAGCTCCTGAAATTGCTGACCGGTCCGCGCGCGAGCTTTACCGCAGTGGGCGACGACGACCAGGCCATCTACGGCTGGCGCGGCGCCTCGGCCGACAATCTCGCCGCGCTGAAGGACGACTACCCGCAACTGCATGTAATCAAGCTGGAGCAGAACTACCGTTCCACCGTGCGCATCCTCAAGGCCGCGAACAGCCTGATTTCCAACAACCCCAAGCTGTTCGAGAAAAAGCTGTGGAGTGAACTGGGCGTGGGTGATGCCATCCAGGTCATCGTCGCCAAAGACGACGCACAGGAAGCCGAGTCCGTGGTCATGCGCCTGCTCGCGCACAAGATGCAGCACCGCGCGCGCTATCGCGACTACGCCATTCTCTACCGCGGCAACCACCAGGCGCGCGTGTTCGAGCAGACGCTGCGCAACGAAAAGATTCCCTACAAGCTGTCCGGCGGGCAGTCCTTCTTCGACAAGGCCGAGATCAAGGACATCACTTCCTACCTGCGCCTCGTTGCCAATGCCGACGACGATCCCGCCTTCATCCGCGCGGTGACCACGCCCAGGCGCGGTATCGGCGCCGCCACGCTGGAGGCGCTGGGCGCGGTGGCGGCCGACCTGCATGTCAGCCTGTTCGAGGCGGTGTTCACGAGCGCCGCAGAGGCGAGACTGAATGCGCGCCAACTGGAGCCGCTGCGCGAGTTCTGCGAGTTCATCAACCGCATTGCTTTCCGCGCCGAGAAGGAACCCGCCGAGCAGGTGCTCGACGACCTCATGCAGGCCGTCGGCTACGAGGCCTGGCTTTACGACAACGAGGAGCCCAGGGCCGCGGAAACCCGCTGGAACAACGTGCAGGATTTCCTGCGCTGGCTGAAAACACGCGGCGAGGAGGACGGGAAAAACCTGCTGGAGCTGACGCAGATGGTCGCACTCATCACCCTGCTCGACGAGCGCGAAGACGAAGAGGCCGACGTGGTCAAGCTTTCCACCCTGCATGCCGCCAAGGGCCTGGAATACGACCACGTCTTCCTGGTCGGCGTCGAGGAGGGCATCCTGCCGCACCGCGAAGCCGCCGAGGAAGGTCGCCTGGAGGAAGAGCGGCGCCTGATGTACGTCGGCATTACGCGCGCGCGCAAGTCGCTGACCGTGACTTACTGCGAACGCCGCAAGCGCGCCGGCGAGTGGCAGGGCTGCGAACCCAGCCGCTTCATCGCGGAAATGGGCAGCGACATCCGCCTGCCCGGCAAGCCCGAAACCGAGGAATCCCGCCAGAGCGGCAGCGACCGCCTGGCCGCGCTCAAGGCCATGCTGGCTGCGGGCTGATCCGGACAACGCAAAACAAAAGGCCGCAGCATGTGCGGCCTTTTGTTTTGCGGCTTGCGTAGGTTTACTTGGCCGGCGCTGCCGTGGCCGCGGTACCGCCTTTGGCGGCTTCTGCCTTGGCCGGGGCTTTGGGCGGGGCAGGCGGCTCTGGCGCCTTGAAGCTGGCACCGGCGGAGTTTGCCATGAAAGCCACGGCGCGGGCGATCTCGATGTCGGAGATGTCCGGATCGCCGCCGCGCGGGGGCATCTGGCGGATACCGTTGATGGCATGGTCGATCAGCTTCTTGTAGCCCTGGGCAATACGCGGCCCCCAGTCGCCCTTGCTGTTGAGCTTGGGTGCACCCAGCGCCCCGGAAGCGTGGCAGGACGTACACACGGCATCGTAGATCTCTTGTCCCGTACGCTCGACACGCGGGGCATTGGCATCCAGCGCCACCAGCTTGGCCACGGGTGCAATGTTCTTCAGCACTGACTTCTGGGCAACCTCAGGGCTGTCCACATCGATCTGCTCGCTTTGGATACTGTTCACCAGGAAAAGAATCAACACGATGGCGATCAGGGGAGCAAGCAGACCAAGCACAACGGAAATCATCATTTCCTGTGGCGTTGCCTTGGCCATTTTGGCGTGGGAGTCAGCCATGTTCTGTCCTTATTAGAAAAACTCAAAAGACTGGATTATATGTAAACCCCGTGCGACCGAAAAGCCAGGAATGGTCGTTTGCCGCGCGCAGCCACCCATATGCCGGCCCACGCATGGTTTCGGTTTCTGGACGGCGCATGGCAAAAAAGGATAAGCTTCGCCCTCCCGCGCCCGTAGCTCAGCTGGATAGAGTACTGCCCTCCGAAGGCAGGGGTCGTGCGTTCGAATCGCGCCGGGCGCGCCAGTTTTTCTTCGGCACCTTGCCCTGAGCACCGGCTTTGTGGTGCAATCAATTCTTTAGTAATTTACTCAGGAATTAGCAATGTCCGGACTCTCCCCCGACTCCCCCATCCCCACAGAGATCAAGCTGCACAAGGCCTCGAAGAAGCTGGAAATCGCCTTCAGCGACGGCGCCCGCTTCGAACTGCCGTTCGAATATCTGCGCGTGTATTCGCCCTCGGCCGAGGTGCGCGGCCACGGCCCCGGCCAGGAAGTGCTGCAGGTCGGCAAGCAGTTCGTCGACATCGATCGCATCGAGCCCGTCGGCCAGTATGCCGTGGTGCTGGAATTCTCCGACAGGCACAATTCCGGCATTTATTCCTGGGATTACCTGTACGATCTGGGCGTCAATTACGCCGCCAAGTGGGAAGACTATCTGCGGCGCATGGAGGCGGCCGGCGCCTCGCGCGTCCCGGCCGACCACCAATACAACAGCTAGGACATGAAGGCGGCCGCCGCGGTCGAAGCCGCAATCAGCGCCGCCATGGGCAGGTTTTTCCGCATCGAGCACCAGCGTTTTGCCGGCGGCGGCTGCATCAATCAGGCCTGGATCGTCGAAGGCGGCGGCCGGCGCTATTTCGTCAAGACCAACCGCGCCGAATTCGCCGCCATGTTCGAGGCCGAGGCGCTCGGCCTGACCGAGCTGGAATCGGCCCGGGCCCTGCGCGTGCCAAGGCCGGTGGCAAGCGGCATCGGCGACGGTGAAGCCTTCCTGGTTCTCGAGCATCTGCAACTGAACAGCCGTGGCGATGCGGCCGAAATGGGCCGCAGGCTGGCCCTGCAGCACCGCAAAACCGCCGACCGTTTCGGCTGGGAGCATGACAACACCATCGGCAGCACCCCCCAGCCCAACGCACAAACACCGGACTGGCTGACCTTCCTGCGCGAACAGCGGCTGGGCTTGCAGCTGAGGCTGGCGGCCGAAAACGGCCACAGGGGCAGGCTGCAGCGCCTGGGCGACGAACTCCTGTCCAGACTGGAGGCCTTTTTCCCCGGATACACCGCTCTTCCTTCCCTGCTGCACGGCGATCTGTGGGGCGGCAATGCCGCCTATGCCGAATCCGGCGAGCCGGTCGTCTTCGATCCCGCGGTTTATTACGGCGACCGCGAAGCCGACCTCGCCATGACCGAATTGTTCGGCGGTTTCGGGCCGCGTTTTTATGCCGCCTACCGCGAGGCCTGGCCGCTGGACCCCGGCTATGCCGTCCGCAAAACCCTGTACAATCTCTACCACATCCTGAACCACGCCAACCTGTTCGGCGGCGGCTATGCAAGTCAGGCCGAGACCATGATGCAGCGCCTGCTGGCGGAAGTGAAATAGGTAGAGCCGGTGCCGCATCGTGGCTAAAGAAACAAGCTCGTCTGCCGTTAGCGTAGTTCGAGGGTGGAAAGATAACTGCCCCGCAACAACACGAAACACCAACCGGAGACAAACCATGCTCAATCGCATCGCGCTTACCCTGGTCGGGCTGCTGATGTCCTGCGCCGCATACGCCATCAGTCCCTACATCTACGGCAACAAGCTGGAGGCCGGCACCGTCCAATCAGTCGCTGCCGCAGCCGAAAGCCGACTGGAATCGCAAGGCTTCAAGGTCGTCGGCAAGTACTTCCCGAGGAATCACGAAGGCTATGGCGTGGTCGTGGTGACCGATGCCGACCTGCTCAAGCATATCGGCGACATCGGCCAACAAACCATCGTCGCTGCCGGCATCCGGGTCGGCGTCAAGGCCGATGGCACGGTTTCCTACATGAATCCCGACTACTGGTGCCGGGCTTATTTCCGCAAGGATTTCCCCGCCGTGGAAAAGACCGCCGAAAAAATCCAGGGCAGACTGGCCAAGGCGCTGGGTTCCGGCAAGGGTTTCGGCGGGAACGAAAGCGAGAAATCCCTGAGCAACTACCGTTACATGATCGGCATGGAGCGCCTGGATTCCTACAAGAACAAGCTGAATGAAGCCGCAAGTTTCGATGACGCGGTCAAAACCGTGCGCGACAACCTGGCGAAAAAGGTCGCCGACACTTCCAAGGTCTATGAAGTGGTCATCCCCGACAAGCAACTGGCGGTTTTTGGCGTGGCCTTCAATGACCCAAAGACCGGCGATGCCAACTGGCTGAAAGCCATTGAACAGCCGGAAGCGGTAGCCGGCCTGCCTTACGAGATCTTCGTCATGGGCAAGGAAATCCACGGCCTCCACGCCCGCTTCCGTCTTGCCGTGAGCTTCCCGGAAACCGGCATGGGTACGTTCATGCGGATTTCCCACATCCCCAATGAAATCCTGGCAACGCTGTCTGCCGTTGCCGGCGCCAAAGGCCCGGCCCAGTAACTCCCGACAGACGCACCGGCAGTAAAGTTTTGCCGGTGCGTGGACGTTACTGATTGACACATTCGCAACATTTCGAGCGCAGAGCGTACCAATGGAAACCCCGGCCTCATTGCAAGGCGTCAAGGTAATGGTGATCGATGACAGCAACACCATCCGGCGCAGCGCCGAAATCTTCCTGAAGCAGGCCGGTTGCGAAGTCATACTGGCCCAGGACGGATTCGAGGCATTGGCAAAAATCACCGACCATCAGCCCGACGTGGTATTCGTGGACATCATGATGCCGCGCCTGGACGGCTACCAGACATGCTCGCTGATCAAGCGCAACCCGCGCTATCGCAACACGCCGGTCATCATGCTTTCCTCCAAGGACGGACTGTTCGACCGCGCGCGCGGCCGCATGGTGGGGTCGGACGAATACCTGACCAAGCCCTTCACCAAGGACACACTGCTAAAGGCGGTGCGTGACCATACCCTGACCAAGGCGGCCTGACTTTTTAGACGGAGCTAGACATGGCAATCAGCCGAATTCTCGTAGTTGACGATTCCCCGACGGAACGTTTTTTCATTTCCGACCTGCTGGTCAAGAACGGTTATCTGGTGAGCATGGCCGAAAGCGGCGAGGAAGGCATCGCCCAGGCCAAGCAGACGCGGCCCGACCTCATCATCATGGACGTGATCATGCCCGGCATGAACGGCTACCAGGCCACGCGTGCGCTGGCCAAGGATGATGAAACCAAGGACATCCCGGTCATCATCTGCACCACCAAGGACCAGGAAACCGACAAGGTCTGGGGCCTGCGCCAGGGCGCCAAAGCCTACCTGACCAAGCCGATCGACCCGAACGACCTGCTAAGGCAGATCCGCGCCCTGGGCTGAGCAGGCGGCAGAAGACATGGCCCGCAAATTCAATCTTCGCCAATTCCAGACCGATCTGTCGCAGCGCATGCAGGCGGCCGCGCTTGCGCCCGCACAGGCTTCGCGTCTGGGCTTTCAGGCCGCCGACACCAACTGGCTGGTCCCCCTGGACGAGATCGACGAAGTCATGCCCCTGCCCGAAATCGTGGCCACGCCGGGAAGCAAACGCTGGTTCCGCGGCATGACCAATATTCGCGGCAACTTGTATGCAGTCACCGACCTGAGCGATTTCCTGGCAGGGTCGCCCACTCCCGAGGCCGATGACAACCGCCTCTTGCTCGTGCACCGCAAGCATGGCGTGAATGCGGCCCTCATCATCAGGCGTTCGCTCGGCCTGCGCCAGATCAGCCAGTTCGAAAAGCGCGAAGTGACAGCCAAATGGCCATACTGCGCCGACAGTTACCTGGAGTCCGATGGCACCGACTGGGTGGAAATCGATCTTGCCCGGCTGCTTGCCGACCCCGTCTTCCTGTCTGTAGAAGCACAATAATCGTTCTGTGGAGAACACCATGTCGAAGGCTAACCCCATCACCAAAATCAAGGGCCTTGCCGGCCGCATGTCCAGCTCAGTCAAGGGCGTGACGGCGAAAGACCAGACCACCATGATCATGCAGAACCTGCGCAAGCTTGCGGACCGACCCGCAGGCAAGGTTCCGCTGGTCGGGCGTCTGCCGGTGGAAAAACAGTATCTCTACGTCAGCGGCACCTTGCTGGCTTCCCTGCTGCTGGCAGCCGGCTTTACCGTCTACGGCGCCATCAAGTCCGGATACCAGGGCCACTACCTCGACCGCGCCGGCTATATCGGCATGCTCTCGCAACGCCTGCCCAGCCTGGCGCAACAGGCCGTGCAGGGCAACGAAAAGGCTTTCGCGGACCTCGCCGAGGAAACCAGGGACTTCACCTCTACGCTCAGGGAGTTGCAAAATGGCAGCGATGCGGCACCGGCCTCGCCCGGCGACGCACAGGCCGTCCTGACACAGATCGACGCCATCTGGAAAAAGCTCGAGCCGCAGGCGCAGATGATTTCCAAAAACCGGACCGTGCTCATCAACCTGAACAAGAACATCGCCAAGATCAGTGAGATGTCGAACGACATGCAGGAACTGACCGAGCAGATGGCCGCTTCACTGCTGGAAAGCAACGCCAGCAACCGCATCCTGTCGAATGCCAACCAGCTGGTGACGCTGACCCAGCGTATCGCCAAGAATGCCAACGCCCTGCAGGCGGCAGACACCCCCAACCCCTCCATCTTTCTGCAACTGGAAAAGGACATCACCAGCTTCCGCGACATCGTGGGCACGCTGGAAGAAGCCGCCATCGGCGAATACGCGGGAGAATTGCTCGCCGAGGTCGGCGACCAGACAGGCGACCTGGTGGAATCCGTGGGCATCGTGCTGGCCAACACCCCGGAACTGCTGCGCTCAAAATCCGCCGCACGCGACCTGTTCAACAACAGCGACCAGTTGCTGAAAGCCGCCACCGAACTGAGCGGCAAATATGGCACGGCCGGCTCGATTTCGTACGCGCTTGCCGCCGTGTTCGCGGTGCTGGCGGTGGCTTCGCTGGTGATGCTGGGTCTGGTCAACATCAACGAAACCAAGGCCCGCGCCAAGAAGACCGAAGAGGAAAACACCCGCAACCAGGAAGCCATTCTGCGCCTCATGGACGAGCTGGGCGAACTGGCCGACGGCAACCTGGCGGTGACCGCGAGCGTGACGGAAGACATCACCGGTGCCATCGCCGACTCGATCAACTTCACCGTTGAAGAACTGCGTACCCTGGTGCGCAACATCAACAACGCGACCGTGCAGTTGAACAACGCCGTGCGCGACGCCAACCAGATTTCCGAACAGCTCACCGCCGCTTCCAAGCGCCAGGCCGACGAAATCGAAGAAACCTCGCAGGCAGTCGTGAACATCTCCCAGTCGGTGCAGCAGGTGTCGCAGAACGCAGCCGAATCCGCCCAGGTTGCCGAACAATCCCTGGCGGCCGCGGAAAAAGGCCAGCAGGCGGTACAGAACACCATCGCCGGCATGAACGCCCTGCGCGAGCAGATCCAGGAAACCTCCAAGCGAATCAAGCGCCTGGGCGAATCCTCGCAGGAGATCGGCGAAATCGTGGAGCTGATTTCCGACATTACCGAACAAACCAACGTGCTGGCGCTCAATGCCGCCATCCAGGCGGCCTCCGCCGGCGAGGCGGGCCGCGGCTTCTCGGTGGTTGCGGAAGAAGTGCAGCGCCTGGCGGAACGCTCCGCCGAGGCCACAAAGCAGATCGCCGCGATCGTGAAGACCATTCAGTCGGACACCCAGGACACCGTGGCGGCCATGGAAATCTCCACCCAGGGCGTGGTGGAAGGCGCCAAGCTGTCCGATGCGGCCGGTCAGACCCTGAACGAGATCGGCGAAGTGTCGAAGAAACTCGCCACGCTGATTGCCGGCATCTCGGCGGCGACCCAGAGCCAGGCGGAGGCTACTGCCAGGGTGGCGGAAACCATGCAGGACATTCGCAACATTTCCATGCAGACCAGTGAAGGTACGCGCCAGACCGCACAGTCGATCGGCAGCCTGACCAAGCTGGCCGAATCGCTGAAAGACTCGGTGTCCGGCTTCAAGCTCGCCTGATCGTCCGTATGATATTCGAGGAATTGCCGCATGAGTGCCACGCTGGATTTTGATACCGGACCGCTGAACTGGGTACGCGGCGATATCGAAAACGCCTTCAAGGGCGCCGCCGAACGAATCCGCGCCTTTGGCGCCGACCGGAGCCTGGAGAACGCCCTGCGTCTTGCGCGCGATGAGATTCACGGGGCAACCGGCGCCATGCGCATGGTCGGGCTGGAAGGCGCCGCCAAGGTCATCGCCGCACTGGAAGACGCACTTGCGGCCATGGATGAAAAAACCATCGCGGCCGACGAGCTCAACACCAAGGTAGCGCTCGATGCGATCGAAGCCCTGCAAAAGTGGCTGGTGCGCATGGCAGAAGGCCGCGGCGAAGGCGAGCTTGCGCTGTTCCCGACCTATCGCAGGCTGCGCGAGCTGGTCGGTGCTGAAAAAGTGTTCGAAGGCGAGCTGTTCTATCCTGATCTCAAGATTCAGGTGACAGCCGAAACTCAGCCCGGCATCTCCCAGGAAGAGTTGTCGCAACGCGTCAAAGGCTCGCGCGCCGGCTTCCAGCGCGGGCTGCTTGCCTTCCTGCGCGGCACCAAGCCTGAAGCCGGGCTTGCCGCCATGGCAAAATCGCTTGCCGAAGTCGAGTCATGCGTCTCCTCGCAGGCGGCACGCGCTTTCTGGTGGGCATGCAAAGGCTTTGTCGACGCCTTGATCAACAAGGGCGTCGAGCCGGATTTCCACGTCAAGCAGCTGCTTGCGCGCATCGACCTGCAGATGCGCAAGCTCATAGAAGGCTCTCCCCAGGTTGCCGAACAGCTGATGCGCGATGCGCTGTTCTTTATTGCCAAGAGCAAGTCCGTAGGCAGCGATTCGGAGGCCGTGCGTTCGGCTTTCGGCCTCGACAAATATCTGCCCAAACACCAGATGGATGCGGAACAGATGGCGCGTGCACGCCCGGTACTGAAGCTGCTCAAGGAAACGCTCGGCGAGGCGCGCAATCACTGGCACGGCTTTTCCGAAGGCAGGCAGGACGCGCTGGAACCCTTCCGGGCCGCAGTCGGACGCCTATCTACACAGTCCGGCGCCCTTGGCGTACCGGTTGCGGGAGAACTGATCGCGGCCATCGGCAAGACTATCGAAGCCATGGGCGGGCTTTCCGGCGATGCCCTGTCCGCCGCTCAGCTTGAGATCGCAACCACCCTGTTGTTCCTGCAAAACGCCGTGGACAGTGAAGACATCCTCGATCCGGATTTCGAGTCGCGCGCACTAAGCCAGATGCGCCGCCTGGACGCCGCCAGCGCCGGCCACGCCGAACTCAGCGCTTCCGATCTCATGGACGAAGGCTCGCGCAAGGCGGCGGAACACGCCCTGCTCGCCCAGCTGGGCCAGGAAATCCGCAGCAGCCTGCAGCAAATGGAAGAGGCGCTCGACGCGTTCTTCCGCGACACCGAGGCCCGCAACGGCCTGGCTTCGCTCGACATCCTCGCCGCCCAGGTACAGGGTGCCTTGGCCATCCTGGAACAGGCCGAGGCAGGGAAGTTGCTGCAAAGCAGCATGGAACTGATCCGGCCCTACGTCATTTCCGGCACACCGAGCGACGAGGAGAAGACGCGCATCGCCGACGCGCTCTCCAGCCTGGGTCTTTTCATCGAAGCGCATTGCGCCGGCCGCGAAGACGCCGGGCGCATTCTGCAGCCCGCCCTGGCCGCCTTCGGGCTGGCCGAACCACAGCCCGAGCCCAAGGAAAACGAAGATTTTTTCGTATCTGAGGCGGCATCCACGACCGCCTCGGAAATCGAACTCGATCACATGGAGCTTGCCATCGCCGCTGCGGTAAACGAATCCGCGCCGGCAGGCGAACCCTCAACGGGGGCCGAGCCCGGGCATGAGCCGCATGCCCTCGAACTGCCGCCGTTCGGGATGGAGCCGCTCGCCGAAGCACCCGAAGCAGCGGTCGAAGCTGCAGCCGTCGAGCCGCAGGAGGCGGAAATCGACGAGTCCTTGCTCGACCTGGAGTCCTATGCCAAGTGGCAGGCCCGCCAAGAACAGGCTGCAGCCGCCACTGAGACCGTCCCGGCTGCATCCGCCGAATCCCCGGCTGAAAAACCCGCTGCCGCCGGCGAACCGGCTGCCACCCCGCCTGCGCCTGCCGCTGCCCCCGAAATCGATCCCGAACTGCTGGATATCTTCCTGGAGGAGGCCGGCGAAGTTCTCGACAACATGGCGAATGCTACCGATGCCTGCGAGGACAATGCCGACGACCGCGAAAGCCTGACCGTTGTCCGCCGCGCCTTCCACACCCTGAAGGGCAGCGGCCGCATGGTCGGCCTTACCGACTTTGGCGAGGCTGCCTGGGGCATGGAACAGCTGATGAACGGCTGGCTTGCGGCCGAAAAACCCGCGACCGCTCCGCTCATCGCCCTCGTGCGTCGCGCGCATGACTTGTTCGAAAACTGGGTCGCGCAATTGCGCGAGAACCCCGCTGCCCTCGTAGACGCCGGCAGCCTGCTGGCCGAAGCCCATGAGGTGGCGCATGGACCGCAGGAAACAGTGGAGGAGAAAACGGTTGCGGAAGTGCCCGCAACCGAACCCGCACTGGAATCGCTTGTCATCGAAGCGCCAGAACCCATCGAGATTTCCGCGCCCGCCGCCGAGGCGTCGCCTGTTGCAGAACCTGCATCTGAAGCAAGCGAAACGGTAATGGAGCGCAAAATCGAAGCCGAAGCTGAAGTCGGGGCCAAGGCGGAAGAAGGCGAAGGCGAGGAAATCCAGATTGGCGCCGTGCGCCTGTCGGCCGCCTTGTTCGATATTTTCCAAAGCGAATCCGAGGCCCTGGCAAAGACCCTGGCCGAGGAGATCGAGCGCCTGTCCGAAAACGACCATGCCGTCATTAGCGACGTTGCGCGCCGCGGCGTCCATACGCTGGCCGGCATCGCAGGCACCACCGGGTTCGTGCAGCTTGCCAATCTCGCTTCCGCCGTCGAATCCTATTTCAGGAAACTCGATGTGCGCCCCGTTCCCAAGGCCGCACTCGGCACCGTCCTGGAGGCGCTCAAGCGCATCAACGGCATGATCGAGAGCCTGCATGCGCGCATTGTGCCCATGCAGGCCGCACCACTGATCTACACCCTGAATCAGCTGCCGCTCGATGCAGAAGAAACCGCGCAAGCTGCCGCGCCGGAAACAGTCGAACCTGTTGTGGAAGAAATCGAGATCAGCGCACCGGCGCCCGAATCCGAGGAAAGCGCGCCGTCCATCGGGTTTCCCGGCGAGGCGGCTGCAGCGACGGGGTCTGAGGCGGAAGCGGCAATCGAAACGCCCGCTCCGGCCATCGAGAAAGTCAGCGAGGAAATCGAGCTGGCCAACATGGTGGCGCAGACACCGGCTCCGGCCCCGCCCCCTGTTTTCGAGGAGCGCACCATACAGGACGAGATCGACCCGGTGCTGTTGCCTATCTTCCTGGAAGAGGCCGAAACGCTCGTGCCGGAAGCCGCGCAGGCCCTGCGCAAATGGATGGCAGACCCCAACGACACCGAGGGGCCTTCCGCTTTGCGCCGCGTATTGCATACGGTCAAGGGCTCCGCCCGCATGGCTGGCGCCATGCGACTGGGCGAACTGACCCACATCATGGAGTCACAGGTCATTTCCGTGCTCGATGGCCAGGTGACTGCCGATGCCGCCGTGCTGGAAAAGCTCGAAGAGCAATTCGACCACCTTGCCTCCGCGGTCGACCGCCTCAAGTACGGCACGCACGAGTCGGTCGAAACCCGGCATGTCGAGACCGAGGCTGCCGATGCCGACGTGCTGGTGCCGGGCATGGAGAAAGCCGCCGAGGCCGAGGAGCGGCCGGAGGCGCCGCCCGCAGAAGCCACGCCAGCCCCGCAGCGCGCTCAGGCAGCCGCACCCGCGGCAGTCGAAGCGGTGCACCGTGAAAGCGCCACCCTGCGCGTGCGCGCGGACTGGGTCGACCGCATGGTCAACCAGGCCGGCGAAGTGGCGATTGCGCGCTCGCGCATCGAAAGCCAGATGTACGCGTTGAAGCGGCAGACCGCGGAACTCTCGGAAGCCCTGCGCCGCCTGCGCGACCACCTGCGCGAGGTGGAAATCCAGGCCGAATCGCAGATGCAGGCCACCTTCCAGAGCCAGGCCGAGAAGGAACAGTTCGACCCGCTGGAATTCGATCGCTTCACGCGTTTCCAGGAAGTCACGCGCTTTTTGGCGGAAAGCGTGCACGACATTTTTACCGTGCAGCAGACGCTCACCACCCAGCTGGGCGAAGCCGATGCGGCGCTGCTGCAACAGGCGCGAATGAACCGCGAACTGCAGCAAAGCCTGATGCGCGTGCGCATGGTGCCCTTGTACAGCGTGTCCGAACGGCTGTACCGCGTGGTGCGCCAGACGGCGCGCGACTTGAACAAACGCGCGCAACTGGACATCCAGGGCGGCGACATCGAAATCGACCGCGGCGTGCTCGAGAAAATCGTCGCGCCCATCGAGCATTTGTTGCGCAACTCCATCGCCCATGGCCTGGAAACGCCGGAAGGGCGCGCGCAGGCCGGCAAGCCGGAACTCGGCGAGGTCAGGCTCATCGCCAGGCACGAGGGCAACGAGATGGTGCTGCGCGTGAGCGACGACGGCGCCGGCCTGGACCTGAAGCGCATACACGAGAAGGCCGTCGAACGCGGATTGCTCGACCCCGGCGTCGAACCCGGCAACCAGCAGCTGGCGCAAATGATCTTCGTGCCAGGTTTCTCCACCGCCGACGAAGTCACGCAGGTCGCCGGACGCGGCGTCGGCATGGACGTGGTCAAGAACGAGATTGCCGGCCTGGGCGGCCGCGTCGAAATCGACACCGAAACCGGCAAGGGCACGACCTTCACCATTTATCTGCCGCTGACTCTGGCGGTGACGCAGGCGGTCATCATCACCGCGAACAAGAACGAATATGCCCTGCCGGCCACGCTGGTGGAGCAGGTGCAGGAACTGAAGCCGGAGCAGCTTGCCGCTGCGCTGCGGGCCCGCGCCATCGAATGGCGCGGTAACAGCTACCCGTTGTTCTATCTGCCCCATCTGCTTGGGCAGAACGACGCACTGCACGAAGTGCAGCGCTTCAATGCCATCGTCCTGATGAAGAGCGCTGCCTCACATGCCGCGATCCTCGTCGACACGGTCGAGGGTGCACGCGAAGTCGTGGTCAAGAACATCGGCCCGCAGGTCTCGCGTATCACCGGCATCGCCGGCGCCACCGTGCGCGGCGACGGCAAGGTGGTGCTGATCCTGAACCCGGTACCGCTTGCCATCCGAGCGCTCAATCTGCCGATGGAAACCGTGCGCGTGGTAGCGCCGGAAACGGTTGCCCAGGAAGAGGCTGCCCAGCCGCCGCTGATCATGATCGTCGACGATTCGCTGACGGTGCGCAAGATCACCAGCCGCCTGATGGCGCGCGAAGGCTACCGCGTCGAAACCGCAAAGGACGGCGTCGATGCCCTGGAGAAGATGAACGACATCCTGCCGGATGTCGTGCTGCTTGACGTCGAAATGCCGCGCATGGACGGCTTTGAGCTTGCGCGTGTCATGCGCAACGACAGCCGCCTCAAAAGCGTGCCCATCATCATGATCACCTCGCGCACCGCAGACAAGCACCGCAACCACGCGCTGGAAATCGGCGTCAACGTCTACATGGGCAAGCCGTACCAGGAGGCGGTGCTGCTTTCGTACATCGCCGATCTGCTGGGCGAACGCGCTCTGATATCGGTCTGATGGACGCTGCGGCAAGACACGAAAAAGGCGGCGCCGGCCGCTTTTTTCGTCAGCCGACAGCCGGGGTGCTCCAGTCGACCAAGCCTGTATATGCAGTCAACAGCACCACCGCGCCGAACACGATGCGGTACCAGGCGAACACCGTGAAATCGTGCCTGGATATGAAGCGTACCAAGGCGCGCACCGCTATTGCCGCGCTGACGAAGGAGGCGGCAAAACCGACCGCCAGCATCTCGATGTCATCCTGACTGAAGAGGTGCCAGTGCATGTACATCTCATAGAGCGAAGCGATACCCAGCGTCGGCACTGCCAGGAAAAACGAAAATTCCGTGGCCGCCTTGCGCGTCAGGCCGTACAACAGCCCGCCGATGATGGTTGCACCGGAGCGGGAAGTGCCCGGGATCAGGGCCAGGGCCTGGATGAAGCCCATCACCAGGGCGTCCTTCCAGGTTATCTTATCGACCTCGTCGATATGCTTGCTGTGGGGCATTTTTTCCGCCCACAGGATGGCAATGCCGCCGACGATGAAAGCCAGCGCCACCGGAACCGGCGAAAACAGCGCGGCCTTGATCTGCTGGCCGAACAGAAGGCCGATGACTGCCAGCGGCAGAAAGGCCAGAAACAAGTTGAGCACGAAGCGGTTCGCCACCGGATCGCGCCCGAGGCCCGCTGCGACAAAGGCAAAGCGCGCGCGGTAGTCCCATACCACGGCCAGGATCGCGCCCAGCTGGATGGCGATTTCGAACACCTTGCCTTTGTCATTGTTGAATCCGAGCATATCTCCGGCCAAAATCAGGTGCCCGGTGCTGGAGATGGGCAGAAACTCGGTCAGCCCCTCCACGATGCCCATGACCAGGGCTTTCAGAACAAGAACGATATCCATGTGTGATGCGCTTATGCGGCGTGATGCCGGGCTCCATCATAACGCATGACGGGGAAGCGGCAGTGACGCCAGCCCACAAACCTGGCACGGGCAGAGCCTTGTCCGGCCAAGGCCGGCCGAAAATTCCATCGAAGTAAGCCGTTTGTCCTATAGCCACCCCTACAGCCCCGCCTCAAACTTGCCCGATGCGCTTATTCCGATTCCGGCCCTGGACCATCATCGGCGCCAGCATCGTCATCCTGGCGGTCGCTGGAGCCGCGCTGCGCTGGCACGGCAACAGCCGGCTGGAAGAATTCAAGAACAAGCAGGGCGCCATCATGACGGATTCGGCGCGCGGCGCCGCCGCCACCATCAGCCGCGAAGTCGGGCGCCTGCACGTGGCCACGGCATTATTCGCCAAACAGCAGTCGCAGCTCCTGCACAATCTGGCCGAGCATCCCGACGACGCGGAACTCAAGGCCGAATTGAAACGGCGCATCGACGCCGTGTTCAACAGTGTCATCAGCTTTTCGCTTGTGGATGAGTTTGGTGCCCTGCTGCTGCCCAATCCGCAACAGATCATCGGCCCGCGATGCCAGAACGACATTGCGCGCTACGTCATCACCCATTCGGGAGACCCCAATGCCGTCTACACTCCAAGCACGCACTTCACGCGCGACGGCAACAAGTTCGACCAGCATTTCGACATCATCGTCAAAAACCCCGAGGGAGGGTTCTTCTTTCTCGGCATACACGCCGCAACGCTTCAGCAGCTCTTGAAGCTGCACGAACTGCCAGGCCACCAATTGGTACTGCTGAGCGGGGACAAGACCCTGAATGAAGACCTGACCGTGGATACAGGCCTCAGATCGGCCATGGACCTGCCGCCATTGAACGCCGATGAAATCAAGCAACTGCACGGTCTCACCCCCATCCCCAATACCAGCTGGAAGCTGGCCGCGCGTCCGCGGCCGGGATTTTACGAGGAGGCCGCTGCGGACATCTGGCGCGACATGTTCGCCTACTGGCTGGCTTTCAGCGCAGCCGCGCTACTGTTCCTTGCGCTTTGGGTGCATGAACGCAACCGCCGTGTGCGCATCGCCGACATAAACACCAGCCTAATCCTGGAGATAAAGGAACGCAGGAAAGCCGAAGAACGGCTGCAGGTGCTCACCCGTTACGACCCGCTCACCGGGCTGTCCAATCGCCAGACCGCGGAAGACTACCTGCGGCATGTGCTGGCCTCGGCCAGGCGCACGGGACGGCAGGCCGCCTTGCTGTTCTTCGATCTGGATCACTTCAAGGACATCAATGACAGTCTTGGCCATGGCTACGGCGATCAGGTGCTGAAGCAGGCGGCCGACCGCCTGTCCACCCAGATCCGCGAAGAGGACATGCTTGCGCGCTGGGGCGGCGACGAGTTCATCGTCATCCTGCCGCACGTCGAAGGCGCCGGCGATGCCGCCAGCTTCGCCGTCAAGCTGATCGGGGTCATGCACAAGCCGTTCAACATCGGCAACCAGGAAGTGCGCACCACCATCTCCATCGGCATTGCCGTATACCCGCATTCCGGCAAGGATCCCGAAACCCTGATCAAGAACGCCGACCTTGCGCTGTATCGCGCCAAGTGGGGCGGGCGCAACCGTTTCCAGTTCTTCAGCAGCGACATGGACGACGAAATGCAGTTCCGCGTCCGCCAGGAAAAGGAACTGCGCATGGCCATCGCGCGCGGCGAATTCGAAGTCTATTTCCAGCCGCGCCTGAACCTTGCCAGCGGCCGCATCAGCAGCGCCGAGGCGCTGCTGCGCTGGAACCACCCCGAGCAGGGCCTGCTTGCCCCCGATGCATTTTTGAAAACCCTTGAGGGCTCGAACCTGATCGAGGAAGTCGGAGATTGGGTAATGGGCGAAGTATGCAAACAAACCCGGCGCTGGCGCGAGGAACAGCGCCCGTCCATCTGTATTTCGATCAACCTTTCGGGCAGGGAATTCTCGCAAAGCAACCTGGTCGAGCGCCTGTCCAGGCACGCCTCGGCCCAGTGCCTGGCGCGTGGCCTGCTGGAACTGGAGATTACCGAGACTTTTCTGATGGAACACACGGGCGACAGTCTGGCGAAGCTGAATGCACTGCGCAAACTGGGGTTCCGGCTGGCGATCGACGACTTCGGCACCGGTTATTCGTCGCTTGCCTATCTCAAGCGCTTCCCCATTCAGACGCTGAAAATCGACCAGTCCTTCGTGCGCCATATCCACGAGGCCAACGAAGACCGGGAAATCGTGCGCACCATCATCGCCCTGGCCCGCACGCTCAACCTTACCACCGTGGCGGAAGGCGTGGAAAGCGAGGAACAACTGCGGTTGGTACACGAAATGGGCTGCGACGAGGCACAGGGCTATGCCATCGCGCGTCCGCTGCCGGCCGGCGAACTGGAAAAGCTCCTGGCTGCCGGCGTCAATATCGGGAATTTCGGCAGTCCGGCAAACTAGCCTGCCGGACTTGAGGCCGACAGGCTGCTAGGGTTCCGTTTCTGCTGCGCTAAGCCCGGCGGTTCGGTATGGCCGAACTCGCCGAGCCACTCGCCTTTTCTATGATCCAGGCGCAGCCAGCGCGGCACAAAAGGCGCGCGCCGGGATAGCGGCGCATCCATGAGCGGCGGCTTGTCCGCGGCTGCATGCAAGTCGCAACGCTGGCCCACTACCGGCCGGAAGCGTACCGCGAGCTTGTCCGTCACAGCCGTTGTGTTGGTGTCCGCATCGCCGTCATGGAAGCGTACCTGCAGCCGGATCAGGCAAGAGAAATACAGTTCCATTTCAGCAACCAGGGGCGTGCCGCGTGCAGCGAGGGCACGCTGTGCGGCGGCACTCAGGATTACGCGGAAAGGTTTCCCTTCCAGCGCCGCATCCAATGTCAATGTGCCGTCCGCCATGTGCTCAGGCCTTGCGGTAGATCTCGGCGCCCTGCTTCACGAACTCGATGGCCTTCTGCTCCATGCCCCTGGACAGTGCCTCGTCCTCGCTCAAACCCTCCCTGGCTGCATATTCACGCACGTCCTGGGTGATTTTCATGGAGCAGAAGTGCGGCCCGCACATGGAGCAGAAGTGCGCCACCTTGGAGCCGTGCTGCGGCAGGGTCTCGTCGTGGAATTCGCGCGCGCGGTCCGGGTCGAGGCCGAGGTTGAACTGGTCTTCCCAGCGGAACTCGAAGCGCGCCTTGCTCAATGCGTTGTCGCGGATCTGCGCGCCGGGATGACCCTTGGCGAGATCCGCCGCATGCGCGGCGAGCTTGTAGGTGATGATGCCTTCCTTCACATCATTCTTGTTGGGCAGGCCCAGATGTTCCTTCGGCGTGACGTAGCACAGCATGGCCGTACCGTACCAGCCGATTTGCGCCGCGCCGATGCCGGAGGTGATGTGGTCGTAGCCGGGGGCAATGTCGGTGGTGAGCGGGCCGAGCGTGTAGAACGGCGCTTCCTTGCACCAGTCGAGCTCGAGGTCCATGTTCTCCTTGATGAGATGCATGGGCACGTGGCCGGGGCCTTCGATCATCACCTGTACGTCGTGCTTCCAGGCGACGCCGGTGAGCTCGCCGAGGGTCTTCAGCTCGCTCAGCTGGGCGTCGTCGTTGGCATCGTAAATGGAGCCGGGGCGCAGGCCGTCGCCCAGGCTGAAGGCCACGTCGTAGGACTTCATGATTTCGCAGATTTCCTCGAAGTGGGTGTAAAGGAAGTTCTCCTTGTGATGGGCAAGGCACCACTTCGCCATGATCGAGCCGCCTCTGGAGACGATGCCGGTCATGCGTTTGGCGGTAAGTGGGATGTGGCGCAGCAAGACGCCGGCGTGGATGGTGAAGTAGTCCACGCCCTGCTCGGCCTGTTCGATGAGCGTGTCGCGGAAAATTTCCCAGGTCAGCTCTTCGGCCTTGCCGTCGACTTTCTCCAGCGCCTGGTAGATCGGTACGGTGCCGATGGGCACGGGCGAGTTGCGAATGATCCACTCGCGCGTCTCGTGGATGTGCTTGCCGGTGGAAAGATCCATCACCGTGTCGCCGCCCCAGCGGATGGCCCAAGTCATTTTCTCCACTTCCTCGCCGATGCTGGAGGAGACGGCGGAGTTGCCGATGTTGGCGTTTACCTTGATTAAAAAATTGCGGCCGATGATCATCGGCTCGGATTCCGGGTGGTTGATGTTGGCAGGGATGATGGCGCGACCGCGCGCGACCTCGTCGCGCACGAATTCCGGCGTGATGGTTTCGGGGATGGAGGCGCCGAAGCTCTGCCCCGGATGCTGGCGCGTGAGCAGCTCGGCCATGCGCTGCCCGGTAGGACCGGCGGCGCGCAGGGATTCGACGTATTCCTGCCGGCGCAGATTCTCGCGGATGGCGACGAATTCCATCTCCGGCGTGACGATGCCTTTGCGGGCATAGTGCATTTGAGTCACGTTCATGCCGGCGCGGGCGCGGCGCGGCTTGCGTTTGAGGTTGAAACGCAGCTCGGCCAGCCTGGGGTCGTTCAGGCGCGCGCGGCCGTATTCGGAAGTGGGGCCGGCAAGTTCTTCCGTGTCATTGCGTTCCTTGATCCACTCGGCGCGCAGCGGAGAAAGGCCGCTGCGAATGTCGATCTTTACGTTCGGATCCGTGTACGGGCCGGAGCAGTCGTAGACAAAAATCGGCGGGTTCTTTTCCGCGCCGAAGGAGGCAGGCGTGTCGGACTGAAAAATTTCGCGCATCGGCACCTGAATGTCCGGTCGCGAGCCCTGCACGTAAATCTTGCGCGAGTTGGGCAGAGGTTGAATGGCGGCTTCGTCCACCGTGGCGGTGGCGGCGAGGAATTGGGGGTTGGCGTTCATGTGCGCTCCTGGGAGATAAACTGGAAGCGCGGTCGATCGTTTGGCGCTTCACTGGAATTCATGGCGGCAAGCGCAGCACGCTTCGCCAGCTTTAAAATATCGGGAAGCGCAACACGCTTCGCCGACGCCAAATATAGAGAAGCGCAACACGCTTCCCTACGCCGGAATGACCCGGATCAGGTTCCAAGGGTATTTCTCACTGCGGCAACGGAATTCCGGTTGCGGCAGACCCCTAGCGATGGCCCGAAATTAGCCCAAATATGGAATAATTGCAAGGCAGGCCTTCTGAATAACCCTTTGAAAATAAAGCCAATGGATATCGAGCAAGCGCGTTTCAACATGGTGGAGCAGCAAATCCGGCCCTGGGATGTACTGGACCAGAGCGTGCTGGACCTGTTGTTCGAGGTCAGACGCGAGGAATTCGTCCCGGCTACCTACCGTTCGCTGGCCTTCGTGGACATGGAGATTCCGCTCGGCCACGGCGAGACCATGTGGCCGCCCAAACTCGAGGCGCGTTGCGTGCAGAGCCTGCAACTCAGGAAAACCGACAAGGTACTGGAAATCGGTACCGGCAGCGGCTACCTCACCGCCCTCTTGGCCAGCCTGGCCGGACAAGTGCACAGCGTGGAGATCCATGCCGAGTTTCTCGAGGACGCCGGGGCGCGGCTGAATGCGCACGGCTTCGACAACGTCATTCTGGAAGCGGGCGATGCCAGCCGCGGCTGGGAAAAACACGCCCCGTATGATGTCATCGTGGCCACCGGTTCGCTGCCGGTCATGCCGGACACGCTGCCCGTCCAGCTTGCACCCGGCGGGCGCCTGTTCGCTGTGGTTGGCGACGATCCGGTCATGAATGCGCAACTGGTGACCTGTGTGGCGCGCGGCGTCTACCGCAGCGAAAATCTTTTCGAAACCAGTCTGAAACCGCTGGTCAACGCCATGCAACCTGAACGATTTATTTTTTGATGCGCCATCTGACCGTGCATCAGCTCAAGGAAAGGCTGGAACAGGGCGAAGCGCCGGTGCTGCTGGATGTGCGCGAGGAATGGGAACTGGCCCGCTGCCGCCTGCCGGGCAGCACCTGGATTCCCATGGGCCAGATCATGGCGCGCATGAACGAGCTTGACCCCCGCAGTGAAATCGTTGTGGTTTGTCATCACGGCATCCGCTCCTGGCAGGTGGCCAGGCTCCTGGAACATGAAGGCTTTGAAAACGTGATCAACCTCACCGGCGGCATCGATGCCTGGGCGAAAGAAGTGGCCCCGGGCATGCCGCTATACTAGAAAGAAGGAAATGATGAACCCCAAATTTCTGAGCCTGTTGCTGACTGCGGCATTCAGCCTGCCGGCCCAGGCCGAAAATCTGTCCGAGGTCTATCGCGCGGCACTTGCCTACGATGCCGGCTATGCCGCAGCCCAAGCCGCATTCCGGGCGGCGCAGGAGAAAACACCGCAGGCGCGTGCCGGCCTCCTGCCCAGCCTCAGCCTGAATGCCAACGGTCGCCACAACGACATCGACAGCGACATTGCCAAGAGCGACTTCTATTCCCACGGCTGGGGCGCGTCGGCCGTGCAGCCCATCTATCGCGGGCAGAACTGGGTCGCCTACGACCAGGCCAAGATTTCCGTACGGCTGGCCGAGAACCAGTTCAAGGCCGCCGGCCAGGACCTGCTACTGCGCGCCGCGCGCGCCTATTTCGACGTGCTGCTGGCTCAGGACAACCTCGAATTCATTCGCGCGCAGAAAGTCGCCATTGCCGAACAGCTGGCGGCGGCCAAGCGCAACTTCGAAGTCGGCACCGCCACCATCACCGACACCCACGAAGCACAAGCCCGTTTCGACCTTGCCACCTCGCAGGAAATCGCCGCGCTGAACGAACTGGAAATCAAGCGCCGCGCCCTCTACACTCTGACCGGCAGGAACATCGACACCCTGGCCGCGCTTGCACCGCAGCCGGAACTGGCCACACCGCAGCCGGCCGACATGGACGAATGGGTAAACCGTTCACAAAACAACAACCTCCAGGTGCTCATCCGCCAGCTGGCCAAACAGATCGCCGACCGCGAAATCGACCTCAACCGTGCCGGCCACCTGCCCACCCTGGACTTGACCGCCAACTACACCGACAGCCGCAACCAGAATTTCGGCGCTGTCCAGATCGACAGCAAATCCACCGTCATCGGCCTGGAACTGGCGGTACCGATATTCCAGGGCGGTCTGGTTTCCTCGCGCGTGCGCGAAGCCGTGGCCAATCAGGAAAAGGCGCGCCAGGAACTGGAAGACGCCTTGCGCAGTGCGGCGCTGCAGACGCGCCAGGCCTATCTCAATGTCACCAACACCGAGGCGCAGGTCAGGGCGCTTGAGGCCGCACTCGCTTCCAGCCAGAAATCGCTGGAGTCCACCCAGCTGGGCCTTGAGGTCGGCGTGCGCACCAATGTCGATGTTCTCAACGCGCAGCAACAGGTCACTTCCGCGAAGAAGGACCTGGCTGCTGCACGCTATAACTTCCTGCTTTCTGTTCTGAACCTGAAGGCGGCAGCCGGTACTTTGTCCCCTGCCGATCTGGAAGAAATCGACCGCCTGCTGGTGGCCGCAAAGTAAGTCAGCGTGCGAGCATCTTGACAAGCCTTTCCGCTGCCCCCTTGTGCGCCGCCGTAAAGCGCTTGCCGGCATCGCCCATGCGCTGGCGTGCAGTCGCATCGCCGTCAAGCCTGGCGGCGGTGGCCACCCACGCCTCGGCATTGGCTACGCGCAACGCAGCACCTTGCGCCAGGGCATCTTCCGTCGCCTGCTGGAAATTCTCCGTGTGCGGCCCCACCAGCACCGGGCAACCAACGGCACAAGCCTCGATAAGGTTTTGTCCGCCATACGGCAGCAGGCTGCCGCCGATCAGGGCGCAATCCGCCGCTGCGTAGTAGGCAAACATCTCGCCCAGGCTGTCGCCCAGCCATACCCGCGTCGTGCTGCCGACAGGCGTGCCGTCGCTGCGGCGCTGCAGGCTCAGCTCCATGCCCAGTACCAGGGCGGCGACTTCATCGAAACGTTGCGGATGCCGCGGAACCAGCACCAGCAATGCTTCCGGCGGTGCCGCGTTTTTGAAGGCCTGCAGAATGAGTTTTTCCTCGCCCGCCCGCGTGCTGGCAGCAAGCCATATGGGACGCGGCCCTGCCAGTTCCTTGAAATGCCGCCCCAGATCGAGCTGGCCTGGCGGCAGCTCGACGTCAAATTTCAGATTGCCGGCAACCATTGCCTTGTCTGCGCCGAGCTGACGCAGACGCGCCGCGTCTGCCTCGGTTTGCGCCGCCACTGCCGCAAAACTCTGCAGCATCTCCCGCGTCAGCGCAGCAATCCGTCGATAGCCCGCGGACGATTTCTCGGACAGCCGCGCGTTCACGAGATAAAGCGGCACGCCGGCGCGCTTTGCCTCGCGCACGAGATTGGGCCATAGTTCGGTTTCCATGATGATTCCGCACGCTGGCCGCGCATTGCGAAAAAACCGCCGCATCGCCCAGGAATAGTCATAAGGCAGATAGCGTACTTGCGCGCGTGCACCGCACAATCGCTCGGCCGTCGCTCTCCCCGCCGGGGTCATGCAGCTGACGAGCACGGCTTTTCCCTGCGCCAGGAAGTGCTCGATCAGGGGTGCGGCTGCACGCACCTCGCCCACCGAGACGGCATGGATCCACACGGCATGTGTCTGCGGCACCGTGCCCAGGCCGAAACGTTCCGAAACGTGCTGCCAATAGCCGCGCTCTTTCAGGCCGCGCCAGAACAGACGCAGGAGAATGAACGGCAGCAGCAGCCATTGCAGCAGCCGATATACAAAATCCTGGAAAAAAAGCGCCATGGCTGCATTTTACGGGGGATATGCGCCCCCTGCTAAAATCCGGCCATTACAACGGAGGTTGCATGAAAATCCTGCTCACCGGCGTCGCCGTTTTGGTTCCGGCCGTTCGCTTCGCTCACTTAACTTGCGCCATGCGCAAGTTAGCCTTCACTGAAGCCGGCGCATGATATGAAAATTCTTCTTACCGGATGCGCCGGTTTTATCGGCATGCACGTCGCGCAGATACTGCTCGCGCGCGGCGAGGAGGTGGTCGGCATCGACAACCTCAATGACTACTACGACCCCGATCTCAAGCTGGCGCGGCTGGCGCAACTGAAGCCACATCCCAACTTCCGCTTCATCAAGGGCGACATCGCCGACCGCATGGCGATGGAGGACCTGTTCGAAGCCGAGAAATTCAACCGCGTCATCAACCTCGCCGCTCAGCCCGGCGTACGCTATTCGCTGAAGAACCCGCACGCCTACATCCAGAGCAACGTGGTCGGCTTCGCCAATTTGCTGGAAGGCTGCCGACACAACGGCGTCGAGCATTTCGTCTATGCCAGTTCCTCCAGCGTGTACGGCGCCAACACCAAGCTGCCGTTCTCGGTGGAAGACAACGTCGATCACCCGGTGTCGCTCTACGCCGCGACCAAGAAATCCAACGAATTGATGGCGCATACCTATTCGCACCTGTACGGCCTGCCCACCACCGGCCTGCGCTACTTCACCGTGTATGGCCCCTGGGGGCGGCCTGACATGTCTCCATGGCTGTTCACTTCCGCCATCCTCGAAGATCGCCCCATCGACGTGTTCAACCACGGCAGGATGCGCCGCGATTTCACCTACGTCGAGGATATCGCCGAAGGCACGGTGCGCGTGATGAACCGCATCCCCCAGCCCAATCCGAACTACGATCACGAACACGGCAGCCCGGCCGAAAGCCACGCCCCATACCGCGTCTACAACATCGGCAACCACCAGCCGGTGGAGCTGATAGCCTTCATCGCCACCATCGAGAAGGCCCTCGGCAAGGAGGCGAAGAAGAACTTCCTGTCCATGCAGCCAGGCGACGTTGAAGCGACCTGCGCCGACATCGAAGCCTTGAGGCGCGATGTGGGGTTCGAGCCGAAGACGCCGCTCGAATATGGCATCGGCAAGTGGGTGGAGTGGTATCGGGCTTATACGGGGAAGCGAGACGCAGCCCCATAGAGGAGACACATCACGACCCCATGCGTTTGGATGCTTGTTACCTAAATCGGGATGCGCAGTAGCTTTTGCAGAGATTCCCTTGATGCTGCGGCAGGCGCGTGTCAGCGACAATATCGGAAAGCCCGTCAACCGCAGGGCGGATATTTCTGCTGAGTCAGTGTTTGACCGGCTTCTTGCCCAGCTTCCTCTGCAGCGTCCTGCGATGCATGTTCAACGCCCGCGCGGTGGCGGAGATGTTGCCGTCGTGTTCGGCGAGCACGCGCTGGATGTGTTCCCATTCCAGGCGATCGACGGACAGCGGCTGCTCGGTGACGGGGAGGTCGGGGTTGGGCTGGTCGCTTTGCAGGGCGTAAAGAATCTCGGCCACGCCTGCGGGCTTGGGCAGGTAGTTGGTGGCGCCAAGCTTGGTGGCTTCGACGGCGGTCTGGATGCTGGCGTAGCCGGTGAGCATGAGGATGCGCATGGCGGGGTTGATCGCTTTCAGCTGCGGGATCAGCGCGAGGCTGGTTTCGCCTGCCAGTTTCAGATCCAGCACGGCGGCGGCGAAGGTGTGCCGCTGCGCAAGTTCCAGTGCGGCGGCACTGGTGCGGGCCACATGCACATCCAGCTCGTGCGCGGCGAGCGATTTTGCCAGCACGCGGGCGAATATTTCATCGTCTTCCACGATCAGCAGCGGAGAAAGTTCCGTGCTCATTTTTGCAGCCCGGAGAGTGGCAGCCACACGGAAACGCAGGTGCCGCCGCCTTCGCGCTCGGAGAGCACGACGTGGCCGCCGAGGTTTTCGATGCTGGCGTTGCTGAGGAAGAGCCCCAGTCCCAGCCCGCCTTTGGCGGAAATTCCCGGCTCGGCCAGCGCGCGCAGCGCCGGCGCGGGGCCGGGGCCGGCGTCGAGGATGTCGATGCGCCAGCCTTCGTCCGCGAGGCTGCCTTCGATGCATACGCTGCCGGGCGCGGCGTCGGCTGCGTTGTTCAGCAGGTTGATGAGCGCCTGACCGAGGCTGGCCGGCGGCTGTATCTGCGGTGCCTTGTCGCTCTGCCAGGCGACCGTCACCTGCGCTGCCGGGCGCAGCAGGCGCCATTCCTCGGCCAGTTGCTGCAGGTAGCGGTCGGCCGCCAGCGGTTCGCCGACAGCAGCGGCCTGGGCCGTGCGCGACAGGTCTTTGAGCAGCAGCCGGCAGCGCTCGATCTGGCTGCGCATGAGTTCGAGGTCTTCGCGGTTTTTTTCGTCCGCGTCGGCGAGCAGGCTTTCGCTCAGCACGGCCAGGGTGTTGAGCGGCGTGCCGAGTTCGTGCGCAGCACCCGAGGCAGTCAGCGCCACCGCCACCAGCTGTTCGTTGCGCAGGGTTTCCTCGCGGAAGGCGGCAAGCTCGCGCTCGCGGTCGGCGAGCAGGGTACGCAGCTTGAGCACCATGAACACCACCACGGCAACGCTGACGGCGAAGGTGAGCCACATGCCGGAGACGTGCAGGTAGAAGGCCTTTTCCGGCGGGATGTTGAGAGGGATGTTGATATAGGCCACCAGGCTGTAGGCGGCGATCGACAGGAAGCCGGCTAACCAGGCCATGGGCGCGGGCAGGAGCAGCGCGGCCATCACCACCGGCAGCAGCAGCAATGACACGAAGGGGTTGGCCCAGCCGCCGGTGTGTAGCAGCAGCACGGTGAGCCCGGCAAGATCGGCCAGCAGTTGCATGAGGATCTCGGGCGGCCTGATCGGGGCGGCCTGGCGCAGGCGCAGTGCAGTGAATGCGTTCAGCGCGGCGAGCAAAAGCAGGGTTGCGCTCATTGCCACCCATGGCAGTTGCACGCCGATGTACAGCTCGGACCACAGCATCAGCAGCAGCAAGCCGGCCAGCATGAAGTTTCTCAGCCAGAACACTCGCGCCAGCGGGCTGCGGGAAGTCCGGGGAGCAAAAACGGGTGCGGTCATGCGGGCATTTTACTTGGTGGATTTGTCGCGCGGCCCTTTTGCGTCGATTCCTGGCTGCGACAATGTGTCGCATGCCGCGCAGCCTGTTAGCCTTCTGCGCCGGTTTCAGCGCTTGCGCGGCGGCAGCTTGAGCGAGCTGTCCTGCCAGGCCGAGTCCTGCGTCTCCTTTTCCAGCATGTGGGCGAGCGCGGCACGCAGTCGCGCCGGCCGCACCGGCTTGTGCATGATCTTGTAGCCGGCGTCGGTGATGCGGGCGAGCGTGTCTGCCGCGGTGTCGCCGGTCAGTACCAGCACCGGGAGGTCCTTGCCGAACTGCCTGCGGAATCGGTGCGCTACCTCGATGCCGTCGGTGTTGCCCGGCAGACTGTAATCGGTGATCAGGAAATCCGGACGGGCGCCGGATTGCCTGAGCTGGTCGAGCGCTTCCTGCGCGCTGCGTCCGGTGACGAGGCCCACGCCCCAGGAATTGAACAGGCTTTCCATGGCGCGCAGTATCGGCGCCTCGTCGTCTATGACCACGGCCAGTTTCTCCTGCAGGCTGGCTGCCGGCAGGGGGGGGTGGGCGTCGGCGGGCGCGAGCTGATGCGTCGTGCCCAGCGGCACCGTAAAGCCGAATACCGAGCCGCGCCCCACGCGCGAGCGCACGCTGATGCGCAGCCCCAGCAGCTTGGCGGTGCGCGCGACGATCGCAAGCCCGAGGCCCAGGCCTTTCTCGCGGTCACGTTCGGGATTGTTGAGCTGCACGAACTCCTCGAAGATGGCCTGCTGCGCATCTTCCGGAATGCCGATGCCGGTGTCCCATACCTGGATCAGCAGCGAGTTCCCTCGCCTGCGCCCCGCCACCACGATGCGGCCGCTTTGCGTATAGCGCAAGGCATTGGAGACGAGGTTGATGAGGATGCGCTCCAGCAGCACGGGGTCGCTGTACAGGATCCAGTTGTTGGGGCGCACCTCGAGTTTCAGTCCCTTGGCGGCGGCGGGGCCTTCGAACTGCTGCCGGATGTGTTCGAACAGCTGGCTGGCGGGAAAATGCCGCTTGCGCACTTCGATGGTGCCGGCATCCAGGCGCGAGACGTCGAGCAGGGCGTTGAGCAGGGTTTCCAGCGAGGAAATCGAGCTCGATATTTGCGCTGCCAGGCTCTGCAGTTCGCCGCTTTGCACCCGGTGCTTCAGCGCTTCGCCGAACAGTCCGAGCGCATGCAGCGGCTGGCGCAGGTCGTGGCTGGCGGATGCGAAAAACCTGGACTTGGCCGTGTTGGCGCGTTCGGCTTCTTCTTTTTTGGCGGCAAGGTCGGAGGTAGCGTGGATGATGCGCACCTGCAGCTCGTCCTGGTGCGCCTGCAGGGATTCCGCCATGCGGTTGATGCCGGCTTCGAGCATGCCCAGTTCGGTGGAGGGGTCCGTATCGACGCGGATTTGCAGGTTGCCGCCGGCGATGCGGTCCACCGCCTGTGAAACGTGCCGGATGCGGCGCGCAAGACGGGTGGACAGGCGCCAGGCCAGCACCGCGGTCAGCAGGGCGGAGATGACGATGAGGCTTGCCGCAGTCAGCAGCGCCCGGCGCTTTGAGGCATGCAGCGGGTCGAGGTTGGCGGCGGCAATGGCGTAGCCGATGGTTTGAGGTGCGCTTGGCGCATCTGCGTGCAGCTCGCCGTCGAGTTCGACTTCCGGCAGGTTGATGGGGTGTGCAGCCAGCCAGGCGCCGGGAACTTCCCGTATGTCGCCGACGGCGGGCAGGATGGGCAGCGAGCGCGGATTTTCCAGGCCGGCACAATGACGCACGCTGCCGAGCCCGTCCTGTATGCAGGCGAAGGCAAGCTTGTCCTGTGCGCGCTCATGCTCGACGATCTGCCTTAGCAGTTCGGCGTTTCCGCTGATCAGGGCATACTGGCCGACGGCTGCCAGGCGCCGCGTTGCGCCAAGCAGTTCCATGCGCGCGTTTTGGCGGGCTTCGTCTATGGTCTGCTTGAGCAGCAGGGCCGCCAGCAGGGCGGCAGTGGCAAGCGAAGGCAGGAGGGCGATGAACAGAATGCGGGTGCGTATGCTCTGCTGCCAGAACAGCGCGCTCAGTTGCCGGAAACGGCGGGCGGCGGACTGGCGGCAGCGGCTGGCGAATTGTCGGAGCATCGATGCCCGTCTAGGCACCGGCCGGATTCAGGCCGAAACGCTGGGCTGCGACTGCGGCTTCGGTGCGGTTGCTGACGCCCAGCGCCTTGAAAATCGCCGCCACGTGAATCTTGACCGTGCCTTCGGACAAATCCAGTTCGCGCGCGATGATCTTGTTGGGTTTGCCCCGCAGAATGAGCTTCAATACTTCCAGTTGGCGGTGGGTGAGATGGATGCCCTGGCCGGAAAGCGGCATCAGGCTGGCGGACTCCTCCGGCTGCGTATCGCCTTCGAGCACGGACGGCATGTAGATGCCGCCTTCGAGCACGCGGCCGAGCGCGTCGAGCATGACCTGGCTGGAGGACGATTTCAGCACATAGCCTAGCGCGCCGGAAGCCATGGCGCGCTGGGCGTCGATGCGAGATTCCGAGGCGGTCATGATCACCAGCGGCGTATCGGGAAACTGGTTCCTGAATTCGGCAATGCCCTCGTGCCCACCCATGCCGGGCATGTACAAGTCGGCCAGCACCAGATCCAGGTCGGGATGGGCGGCGGCTTCGGCGAACAGCGAAGGGTAGTCGTGGGCGTCGATGATGCCCACCTGTTCGCCCAGTTGCATCAGCACATGCTTGACCCCCTCGCGGAACAGGGGATGGTCGTCAGCCAGCAGAATTTTCATCGAATTTCCCGGTGCGCTCCCTGAATGGCCCCTGCAAAGCCTGCCAAATGCGGCTTTTTCTCGGGTTGCGAAAGTCTAACCTGTTCGGCAGCCGCTGAAAAAGGCCTGTCGTGCTCACGTTTTTTTATTTCTGCAGGGACGGGCGACCTATAACTTTAGTTATATATGCAAACTGAAAAACCATCCGTATGATGACTTCAACTTGACCGTGTTCAGTCAGGGCAAGTTCTCCGCAGCGAGGTGACGCAAGCCGTTTCCTCCGGTTTCGCCGGGTGGTTTCTCCCACCCGGCTTTTTTTATCCCCCCGCCCGGTTTTGCGGCGACTGCCGTCTCGATTATCATCCATTGCGAACACTGGATTCGTGCCCCGGCTGGTACGAATATCCCATCCTCTGCCGTGCATCAAATTTTGGCCGCAGCGCCATGCCCGAGAAAGTCCGAATGAACGATACTCCCGAAGACCTCACCGAAACCATGCTGGCTTCCGAATGGATGTGCCAGGGCAGGCTGCTAAAAGCCCGCCGCGATACCGTGCGCCTGCCCGACGGCCGCATTTCCACGCGCGAATTCATCTTGCATCCGGGGGCGGCCGTGATCCTGCCGGTGTTCGAAAACGGCGACGTGCTGCTCGAACGCCAGTACCGCTACCCCTGCGGGCGCGACTTCATCGAAGTGCCCGCGGGCAAGCTCGACCCGGACGAGCCCCCGGAATTCTGCGCCCAGCGCGAGCTGATCGAGGAAACCGGCTATCGCGCCGGCAGCATGCGCTTCCTGTTCGAGTTCTATCCCGCCATCGGCTACTGCAACGAGAAGATGTTCTTCTTCCTGGCGCAGGAGCTAGAGCACGTCGGCCACGAGCGCGACCACGACGAATTCCTCGAAATCCTGCGCGTGCCGTTTGCCGAGGCCATGGACATGATCCGACGCGGCGAAATCTGCGAAACCAAGACCACCACCGCCCTGTTCTGGTGGGACAAGGTGGCGCGCGGCGACTGGCAGGTCTAGGTTCAGGCCGGCGGCGGGAAGCGGTAGTTGTCCTGGGTAAAGAGATCGATGCCGCACTCCAGGTTTTCGATCCAGTCGAGGAATGCGTGGATCGCCTCCCGGCCCACGAAGTAGCGACCGTGCTGCGGCACCATCATCTGGATATTCATGCCGCGTACCATGCGCGCCCACAGGCGGCAGGCCTTGTTCGACACCATGTAGCGCTTGTGGAAGCCTTCCATGTGTTTCAGGTTGGCCACGAAATCGGCCTTGGATGCGATCGGCACCAGCACCTCGTCGTGGTGCACCAGCGATGCCCCCACGTCGCCCGAGAACAGGATGCCCGAGCGCTCGTCGTAGAACTGGAAATTGCCTTCCGCATGCAGAAAGTGCGCCGGCACGGCGTAGATGTTGGTGTTGCCGAGAGTGATGCGGGCGCCCCTGTCGGGAATCGCGGCAATGCGTCCCTCGGTGCGTCCGCCGGTGCAGAAGTGCGGCACGAAGCGCGCCCACAGCGAAGACACGAACAACGTGGCCTCGCTGGAAAACAGCCAGCGGTTGAGTGAGGCGACGATGTCGGGGTCCTGGTGCGAGGCGAAGATGTAGCGCAGATTCCTGTGCGGAAAGTATTTCTGCATGCCCATGATGAGGGCGTTGTACGTCATCTGTCCAGCGGGGTCGATCAGCGCGCCTTCGCCGTCGGTCACGATCAGGAACTGGTTGGCCTGCACCGCCTCGCTTTTGCTGTCGTCGACGAGGTCGTTGAACATGATGCAGGCATGGTGTGGGTCTTTGTAGAGTTCTATGGGCATGTTCGGAGTATATTGGGATTGATAAGTCCTGTTAATTCGGCATGGCGGGTAAATTCGTACCATGCTTTTCCCGTTCCGCCAACGGACATGGCGACTGCGCCAATCCGAATCATGAATGCAGCGCAGCGCAGTGTGCGTTTCCTCTTCCCGGCCCTCTCCCCGCGGGAGAGAGGGAGACGAGGAAACGCTTCGCGTTAAAGGTTGGGCGCGAGCCATCTTTCGGCGGTGGCGACATCCCAGCCCTTGCGTCGGGCATAGTCTTCCAGCTGGTCGCGGCCGATCTTGGCCACCGCGAAATACCGGCTTTGCGGGTGGCTGAAGTAGAAACCGCTTACCGCCGCAGCCGGCCACATGGCGAAGCTCTCGGTGAGCGCGATGCCGGCGTTTTCCGTTGCCTTGAGCATGTCGAACAGCGGGCCTTTCTCGGTGTGTTCGGGGCAGGCCGGGTAGCCGGGTGCGGGGCGAATGCCGCGGTATTCCTCGTTGATGATCTGCTCGTTGCTCAAATTTTCATCGCTGGCGTAGCCCCAGAATTCGGTGCGCACGCGCTGGTGCAGGCGTTCGGCGAAGGCTTCGGCCATGCGGTCGGCCAGGGCCTTGAACAGGATGGCGTTGTAGTCGTCGTTGGCTTTCTCGAACTCGGCGAGCTTCTCCTCGAAGCGCCCCGCCCCTGCGGTGACGGCGAAGGCGCCGATGTAGTCCTTCACCCCGGTTTCTTTCGGGGCGATGAAGTCGGCGAGGCAAAGGTTGGGCCGGTCCAGCGGCTTTTCCATCTGCTGGCGCAGGTTGTGCCAGGTCATCAATACCCGCTCGCGCGACTCGTCGGCGTAGATTTCGATGTCGTCATGGTTGACGGTGTTGGCCGGGAACAGCCCGATCACGCCGTTGGCTGACAGCCATTTTTCATTGATGATGCGGTTGAGCATCTCTTGCGCGTCGCCGAACAGCCTGCGAGCCTCCTCGCCCACCACTTCGTCGTTGAGGATCTTGGGGTAGCGCCCAGCCAGCTCCCAGGTCTGGAAGAAGGGCGTCCAGTCGATGCTGGCGGCGATCTCGGCCAGGCTGTAGTCGCGGAACACCTGGATGCCGAGCTGCCTCGGTACCGGCGGGGTGTAGCCCTTCCAGTCGGTCTTGAGGCCGCGTTCGCGCGCGGTTTCGATCGGCAACAGTTTTCTGGCTTCGCCGCGCCCGGCGTGCTGTTCGCGAATCATGGCGTAATCGGCCTTGATCTTGGCGACATAGGACTCGCGCAAGTCCCGCGACAGCAGCGAGGAGGCCACGCCCACGGCGCGCGAGGCGTCCGGCACCCATACCACCGGATTGTCGTAATTGGGTTCGATCTTCACCGCGGTGTGTGCGCGGCTGGTGGTGGCGCCGCCGATCAAGAGCGGCTGCTTCATGCCGCGCCGCTGCATCTCCCCGGCGACATTGGCCATTTCTTCCAGTGAAGGCGTGATGAGCCCCGAGAGGCCGACGATGTCGGCGCCTTCCCGTTCGGCGGTGTCGAGGATTCTGTCCGCCGGTACCATGACACCGAGATCGATCACCTCGAAGTTGTTGCACTGCAAGACCACGCCGACGATGTTCTTGCCGATGTCGTGCACGTCGCCCTTGACCGTGGCCATGACGATCTTGCCGTTGTTCTGCGCGCCGCCCGCGGCCTTGGTGGCCTCGATATAGGGCATCAAGTGCGCGACCGCCTGTTTCATCACGCGCGCCGATTTCACCACCTGCGGCAGGAACATTTTGCCGGCGCCGAAAAGGTCGCCGACCACGTTCATGCCGGCCATGAGCGGGCCTTCGATGACCTTGAGCGGATGGTCCGCCTTGAGCCGCGCCTCTTCGGTGTCCTCGACGATGTGGCTGGTGATGCCCTTGACCAGGGCGTGGGTGAGGCGCGCTTCCACCGGCGCGTTGCGCCAGGCGAGATCCTCGGTTTCTTCCTTTTTCTGGCCGGCGAAGCGGGCGGCGGCCTCGACCAGACGGTCGCCGGCGTCGGGCCGGCGGTTCATCACCACGTCTTCCACCAGTTCGCGCAGTTCCGGGTTCAACTCGTCATAGACGCCGAGCATGCCGGCGTTGACGATGCCCATGTCCATGCCGGACTGGATGGCGTGGTACAGGAACACGGTGTGGATGGCCTCGCGCACGGTGTCGTTGCCGCGAAAGGAGAAGGATACGTTGGACACCCCGCCCGAGACTTTCGCGTGCGGCAGGTGCTGCTTGATCCAGCGCGTGGCTTCGATGAAGTCCACCGCGTAGTTGGCGTGCTCCTCGATGCCGGTGGCAATGGCGAAGATGTTGGGGTCGAAGATGATGTCTTCCGGAGGGAAGCCGACTTCGTCGACGAGAATTTTGTAGGCGCGCTCGCAGATTTCGATCTTGCGCCGGAAAGTGTCGGCCTGGCCCTGCTCGTCGAAGGCCATCACCACCACAGCGGCGCCGTAGCGCAGCGCGAGTTTCGCCTCGTGCCTGAACTTTTCCGCCCCCTCCTTCATGGAGATGGAGTTGACGATGCACTTGCCCTGCACGCATTTCAACCCTGCCTCGATCACCTCCCACTTGGAAGAGTCGATCATGATGGGCACGCGCGCGATGTCGGGCTCGGCGGCGACGAGCTTGAGGAAGCGCTCCATCGCGGCCTTGGCGTCGAGCATGCCCTCGTCCATGTTGACGTCGATGACCTGGGCGCCGTTTTCCACCTGCTGGCGGGCGACCGACAATGCGTCGTCGTAGCGGCCTTCCAGGATCATGCGCGCGAAGGCGCGCGAGCCGGTGACGTTGGTGCGCTCGCCGATATTGACGAACAGGCTGCCGGGGCAGACGTTCAATGGCTCAAGCCCCGCGAGGCGCAGACAGGGCTGGATGTTGGGCACTTTGCGCGGCGGCAGGCCGGCCACGGCCTCGCTCATGGCCTGGATGTGGGCGGGCGTGGTGCCGCAACAGCCGCCGACGATGTTGAGCAAGCCCGACTCGCCCCATTCGCGCACCGCTTCCGCCATTTGCCGCGGGGTCTCGTCGTAGCCGCCGAAGGCGTTGGGCAGGCCGGCGTTGGGGTGGGTGGAAACGAAGCAGTCGGCCACGCGCGAAAGTTCGGCGACGAAGGCGCGCATCTGCTTCGGGCCGAGCGCGCAGTTCAGGCCGACCGAGAAGGGCTTCACGTGCCGCACCGAATTCCAGAACGCCTCGGTGGTCTGGCCCGAGAGTGTGCGTCCGGAGGCGTCGGTGATGGTGCCCGAGATCATCACCGGCGGCTTGTCGGCGCGTCCGTCGAAATACTGCTCGATGGCGAACAGCGCGGCCTTGGCGTTCAGGGTGTCGAAAATGGTCTCCACCATGAACATGTCGACGCCGCCTTCGGCCAGCGCGTCGATCTGTTCCGTGTAGGCCTCGACCAGTTCGCCGAAGCTGATGTTGCGCGCGCCCGGGTCGTTCACGTCGGGCGAGATGCTGGCGGTCTTCGAGGTCGGGCCGAGGATGCCGGCGACGAAGCGCGGCTTGTCGGGGGTGGAGAATTTGTCAGCCGCTTCGCGCGCAAGCCTTGCTGCCGCAATGTTGATTTCACGGGTCAGCTCGCCCATCGCATAGTCGTGCAGGGAAATGCGCTGGGCGTTGAAAGTGTTGGTTTCCAGGATGTCTGCGCCGGCCGCGAGGTATTTTTCGTGGATTTCGCGGATGACATCCGGCCGGGTCAGGCACAAGAGGTCGTTGTTGCCCTTGACGTCGCGGGGAAAGTCCGCGAAGCGTTCGCCGCGATAGTCCGCCTCGGTGAGGCCATAGCTTTGGATCATGGTGCCCATGGCGCCATCCAGCATCAGGATACGGCGGGAGATGGCGTCCTTGAGCAGGGCGGTACGGGACATGGGCTCTGAAGAAAAGTCGATTAAAGCCGTCTATTATAAGGTTCCATCCCATCCGGTGCCCGAGCCATGAAGCATCTTTCCCCCAAAGAAGCCTACGAGTTCCTCAAGGCCAACCCCAATGCCGTGTTGATCGACGTTCGTTCCGAGATGGAATATCTGTTCGTCGGACACCCCAAGGACGCGCTGCTCATTCCCTGGCAGGATGGCGAGAACTTCGACCTCAATCCGGATTTCCTCGGCCACGTGCGCAAGGCTTCCAGCGTCAATCGCCCGGTGGTGCTGATCTGCCGCTCGGGCAACCGCTCGAAGATCGCCGGCGAGTTTTTGGAAAAGCACGGCTTTCCCGAGGTCTACAACGTGCTGCACGGTTTCGAGGGCGACCTCGATACGCAGCGCCGGCGCAGCACGGTCAACGGCTGGCGTTTCGATGGACTGCCCTGGGAGCAGACCTGAAGCCTCGGGTGGCAAGTCGGTACAGCCGCACTTTGCCAACACTGCCGTTCGTCAGTCCATATTGCATGCAGGGTAAATAGTTTCGCCTGGCCGGACGTTAGTATCGTGATGGTCATGCTTTTGCCTTCGCGCAAGCTGCCCACAATACAAATAACAACAAAAAACAAAAACAACCGGGTCGAAACGCTGCCAAAGGAGATGACAATGAAAGCGCCCCCTGCACGTCTGTTCGCCGCGGCCTGCCTGCTGGCCGCGAGTGCACTGCCTGTCCAGGCCAATAATGAAGATCAATACAAGGCGATGGAGGAAGCCGCCGAGCGCATCAAGAAATTCGGCGAAGAGTATCGTGCCGAACTCCAGCGCATCCGCGAGGAGCGTAAGCGCCTGCAGGAAGAGCAGCAGCGCGCCCAGGAAGCCGAGCGCAGGCGCGCCGCGGCGGCGCGCGCCGAGCAGTCCAGGCGGG
>JBFMCR010000024.1:0-15890 GCA_040754425.1 Pseudomonadota bacterium
TGTCATTGCGAGCGTAGCGAAGCAATCTCGATTTCCCATGCGTAAGATTGCTTCGTCGCTATGCTCCTCGCAATGACGCAGTTGGCATTGATGCGGCTGTCATTGCGAGCGTAGCGAAGCAATCTGTCTCGCCTCGGCGGGCGCTGTCATTGCGAGCGTAGCGAAGCAATCTCGATTTCCCATGCGTAAGATTGCTTCGTCGCTACGCTCCTCGCAATGACAGACGAGTTTTTCAAATCTCGTCGTACAAATCCCGCCAGTCCGGGTTCATGCGGTTTATCAGGTCCAGCTTGCCCTGCCTCGAACCGCCCTTGATCTGCTTCTCGCGGCTGATGGCGGAATAAGCATTATCTGCCACCTCGAAATACACCAACTTGTGCACCCGGTAGCGCTTGGTGAAACCCTCCGTCAGCCCTTCACGGTGCTCGAATACCCTGCGTTTCAGGTTGTTGGTCACTCCGGTATAAAGGACACGATTATGCCGGTTGGTGAGAATGTAAACGTAATAGCACTTGTCCATTTCCTTGCCCATAAACCAGATTGCTTCGTCGCTATGCTCCTCGCAATGACGCGGCTGGCATTGACGCGGCCGTCATTGCGAGCGCAGCGAAGCAATCTGTTAATCCGGCTTGATGAGCGCGTATCGCCCCAGCCCGAAGGTGGCGTTCTTGCCCACGTGCAGCCATTGGCCCAGATGCAGGAAGGGCAGGAAGGGCGCCAGGTCGCCCTCCAGGGTCCAGTCGCCGACTACGCCGCCCAGGGCCATTTCCTGTTTCTGGCGGCTGGAGTAGCGGGTCCAGTCGCGCCAGCGCAGATTTTTTTCGCCTTCGATGGCGGCGGCGGCCTCGGCCAGGGCGTGAAAGTCCAGGTCGAGCTTGCGGCCGAGGTGGAATTCGCTGATCAGGGCGGTGCGCTTGACCAGGGTGGTGAGCAGCTTTCGTGGCGTCAGGTCGCCGGCGCCGAGGGGCTTGCCGTTGACTTGCAGGCGGAGGGGGGTGGCGAAGCGCAGGGTCAGCGCGCTTGCCTCTCCCCTGCCCTCCCCCGCCGGCGGGGGAGGGAGTGTCTGCGCGTGTTCTCGCAGTTTCCCGGTTTCCGCCTCGAAGACGGTTTCCTCGCCCAGGCCGATGCGCGAAAGGCGCGCGCTGCCGTCGCCCTTGCCGACGCCGCGCTCGAAGGCGCGCTGCCAGGCCAGCACCACGAGCGGCAGGTGTTTCAGGGCCTGGCCGATCAGCACCAGGTCGAAGGCGAGGGTTTCGCCGGGGGCGTAGAGGCGCTCGCCCCAGGCCGGCGGTTCGACCACGAAGGGGTTGGGGATTTGCGAGAACTTCTGTACCTCGTGCCCCGCCGGCGGCGGCGTCTCGAACACGGCCGGGTAGGGACAGCTGCGGTAGAGCGGGCAGGGTTTGCACTCGCGCTCCCGGGTCATGCAGGCGATGCGGCGCAGGGCGCCGCCGAAGGCGCCGCGCAGGGCGGAGCCGGCGTATTCGGGCAGCCGCACGGGGGTCTCGGCGGTAAATTCGAGGCGGTAGCGGGCGGCGGGGAAGGGAAACATGGTCACTCGCTCATCCAGTGCTTGAGGTAGGCCACCAGTTCCCTGACCTGTTCGGCGGCCAGGACGTCGACCTGGTTGTCGCGGGCGCGGCCGCGCAGTTCATTGCTGACCGGGCGGGCGGAGAGCAGCAGGCCGCGCCCCATGATGCCGCCGACCTGACGGGCCAGTTGCGCCAGCTTGTAGATGTGGTCGGAATCCTTGCCTGGGTCGCGGCCGAAGCGCTTGGCCTTGCATTCGACGATGAGCAGGCGGTTACGGTGGACGATGGCGGCGTCGAGTTCGTTGTCGGTCTTTTCGCCGGCGGTCTCGATGCGCAGGTTGATGGCCGCGTCGGCGGGTTTCAGGCTGCGCAGCTTGAGCCAGACGTATTCCTCCAGCCAGCCGCCGCGGAAGTAGCGCGCGGCCTCGGGGTGGGCGAAGACGATCTCGGTGTCGCCGTCCCAGTGGAGCAGGCCCTGTTTTTCCGCTTCGCGCAGCAGGTCGGCGTTGCGCCCGCCGGGGGCGAAGTCGAATTCCTGGCGCGGCCGGAAGGGGCCGTCCGGCTCGTTGAGGGCCTTGTCGGCCAGCCCGTTGAGGGTGCCGAAAAACCTGGCCAGCCTGTCGGCGCCTTCGCCCAGCGTGCGGGTCAGTCCGCCACGCTGGTCGGCGTCCACGCACCATTGCACGTCGCGCTCGCCCCGGGTCTGGATACGATAACCCTGGGCCAGCAGGATGTCTTCCAGCTTCAGCACGTCCGCCATGGGCTGGGTGACGGCCTCGGGCCGCAGCCAGTCGAGGCGGTCGTAGCGGGTCTCGCAATAGAGCAGGTGCAGATTGTCACCGGCCAGTTCCTGCATTTCGTTGGTGAGCGCGAGGGTCATCAGCTTGTGGCCGCCGGTGGCGTTGAGTACGAGGGGGGTTTCGCCCAGGTCGTAGGCGATGCGCTGGGCCGAGGCGACGATGGCCTCGGGGCTGGCGTCGTCGAAGGGCAGGCGCTTCACGGCGATGCCGTGCGACTTCAAGGCCGCCTTGAGATTTTCCGCCGAGGCTCGCATGGCGCTGGTTTCCAGGATGACGACTTCCCGCGCGCCCAGCTGGACGGCGGGGATGAGATTGGCCAGGTTCTGGCCGGTGGCGATGCAGAGGTGGATGTCAGGCCGGTCCATGTCGTTCTCCGGGTTTGTCGATCACGTATTCTTCGAGCCGCGCGCCGAAGCGCTCCAGGTCATCGGCGGACAATTCCTTGCCGCGCGCCTCCGGCGGCACGTCCAGGGAGAGATTGAAGAACCGCCCGCCCCGCGCGCAGACCTCGGCGGCGAGGTTGACCGGCAGGGTGCCGATGACCGTGTCGCCCGGCCGGATGTCGGCGGGGTCGAGGTGGGCGATCCGTTCATCGACGGCCAGCCCTTGGCGGGCGGCCCATTCGACGGCGCCGGGATGGCGGGTGATGAAGAAGGTGGTCATGGACCGACTTCCAGCAAGTCGTTGCCGGATACGCGCGCAGTCACCTTGACGAACTGACCGGTCTCGATTTTCCTGCGCATATCCGGCGGCAGCGAGGCGAGCAGGCTTGCGCCGAGCGGTGCCAGGGCGATGGCGGTCTTGTTGTTCTTTTCCACCGTGAGGGATTGGTTTGCTCGGTTGAACTTGATGCGTGCGCCTTCCCAGGTCTCGGCGTTGGCCAGTACCCGTTCCTGCTTGCGTTGTTCCCCGGCCTGGCGTTCGGCTTCACGGCGTGCCGCCATTTCTTCCTCCTTGGCGCGGCGCATGGCATCGGATGCCATGGCGCCGTAGCCCACCGCCGTTTTGGCGCCGAAACCGAGCCACTGGAAGGCGTGTTCGAAGGCGGCGGCGAGCAGGGTTTTCCACTGATCGTTCTCGGCCAGTTGCGGCGCGATTCGGTTCAGGTGCGCGAGATCACAGACGACATGGAAGGTGAAACCCGAGCCGGGCGGCACGGTGAGGAAGCTGATGGGGGTGGGCTGGCCGGATTCGTGGGGGGCCACCGGGATGGGATTGCCGCGTTGATCCTTTCTCCATTGGTAGTAATGACTCTGGTGCGGGGTCATGATTTCGACCATGAGGCTGTCACCCTTTATCTGGGGGATGACATCCCAGAATGTGAGGGCGCCGCGCACATGGGTCTTGTCGCCGTCCTTGGATTCCAGGCCGAAGAGGGCGTCGATGGGGAAAACGCCCTCACCCCCGGCCCCTCTCCCCGAGGGCGAGGGGAGCAAGGCGTCCCAGCCGTGTTTCTCACCCCATTCGCCAGAGGCCAGCTCCCGCGCCGCCTGGCGCAGCACGCCCTTGACGCCGGAACCGGGCAGGTAGGGCAGGCCGTAGGGGTTCAAGAAGGCAAAGCCGTTTTCCAGCGGGTGTTCGTTGCCCAGGCCGGTGGTGAAGGGGGCGATGGCGAGAGCGTCGAGACGCAGGAGGCTGCCGGCGGGGACGGTGGCGGCGAGGGTGGATTGGCGAGTGGCCAGGGCGTTCATCACATCCTTGTCGCGTCTGTTCAAGCTCTTCGCATCGGAGAGCGCACCGACCTTGTTTTCCTTCTTGACTTCACGTTCTTGCCGGTTTTGCCCGCGAATTTCATAGTCGATATCGTGCGTTTCCCAGAGCAGGGCATGGGTACGGCGGTTGACGCCCCATAGCTTGAGATACATCCCGAAACGCATGCCCGGCGAGGCATCCTTGAAATCTGTTCCCAGATAGGCAGGTACGGCGGCAATCGGCATGATGTGAGCTCCCGTGTTACACTGTCTTACACAGTCTGATGATGAGGGTTGAACATGGCCACACTGACCATTCGTCTCGATGATGAGCTGGATGCGGCGCTCACGCGCATGGCCGAACGGGCGCACCGCAGCAAGAGCGATCTGGTGCGCGAGATGCTGCGGCGGCAAACGGCGCTGGAGACGCTCAAGCGAGCCCAATCGGCGTTGCGGCCTCTGGCCGAAAAAGAGGGATATCTGACCGACGAGGACTTCTTCAGGGATTTTTCGTGAGGGTCTTCGTCGACACGAATGTCTGGTTGAGCGGCCTCATGGGGCATGGTCTGTGTGCGGACCTGGTGTCGGCCTGGGTTGGCGCCGGGGTCGAGATGGTGCTCGATGAGCGCGTGCGCGCCGAGTTCTTCCGTATTGCAGAAACGAGGTTCCGGGCAAATGCGCAGCAGCTTGCCCTTGCCGAGGACTTTTTTGGCGAGGCGTGCATCATGGCGCCCGCCGCCCAAGCCCCCGTGCCCGGCATCCCCGACCCGGATGACGCCTGGATCATCGCGGCCGCCCTGGACGCCAAGGCGGAGGGGTTCGTCACCGGCGACAAGGCGCTGCTCGATCTCGGACAGCACGAAGGCATGCCCATTCTCAGTCCGCGCGCGGCTTATCAACGCCTGCGCGGGCTGGTCTGACAGGGGGCGGGCCCTCATCCCTGCCTCGCTGCTGCCATCTGCCGCAGCCATTTGAGCCAGGCGAAGGCTTCGGCGGTGATGGCCTGGAATTCGTCGGGCCGCGCCTGCATCAGCACCTGCATGAAAGACTCAAAGTCGGCGGATTGAAAACGCTGCGGGAATCGCCCGCACAGCCAAGTGCGGAGTTGGGCTGCGACCTGCTCGTAATGGCGACCGGAGTCCTTCTGGCCTTTTTCATGGCAGAACGCCAGCACCTGCATGAGGCCGCTGTTCATGATGAGGGCAGGCAGGCCCTTGGCGACATTGACGTGTTCCTTGGTGTAATTTGCGCACTTCTCCCAGGCATCCTGGGCGCGTTTTTGTTCCAGTGTCGGTTTGCTCATGGCTTCAGCCCTCCACCACCTTGGCCACCACCAGGCCGCGCCCGGTGGTGACGTCGCCGCCGATTTGCAACAATTTCCCGTCGATGACGCCCTTGATCTGGCCCATCACCCCTTCGGCGGGGGTTTCGTTGTCCTTGCCCTTGCCGGTGCGGGTCTGGCTGGCCAGCATGGGGGCGACGAGGAGGGACTCGGGCGGCAGGTTTTCGGTGTAGAACAATCCGCCTTCCTTGGCCGTGCCGGTATCCGGGTCGATACGCACATGGGGTTCCACCAGCATGGCGTTCTCGGCGAAGTAGGCGAAGTCGGTGTCGGACAGCACGACCAGATCGGTCTTGAGCTTGTTGCGGAAGAAGTCGTAGCTGCCGCCCTCCGGCAGGGCGCGGGTGGCGAGGTCTTCGGCGATGGCCTTCACCACCGCGCTTTCCCGTTCCTGGACGGTGTATTCGAAGGCTTCGAGATGAAGTTTGTCGCCGGAGGGCAGCGAGGGGTTGGCAAGCAGGCACTGGCCTTCTGCCACGGCCAGCGCCGGCCAATCGGCAGGGATGCCGATCAGTTTCAACAGCCGCTGCGCCCGGCTGATGGCCTGCGGGCAGGTGGCGTAGACATAGCCGCCCTTGAGGCTGCGCACCGGCAGTAGAACGAGCTGGGCGTCGCCGAAGCTGACAGCACCGGCGTGCAAGTCGCTGCTGCCGGCATCCGGGCCGAACAGGGTGTCGATCAGTTCCTTCAGCGGTTTTTCCAGCGTCATGCCTTTGGACAGCGCCTCGAACCCGTGCCTTACCGCGCCCTTGATGCCGGAGCCGGCAAAACAGGGATGGTTGGTGTGGCGTTCGCGCTGGATGGGGTTGTCGATGACCCCCACGGCCTGGCCCGCGCCCATGTGGACGGGGCTGACGGCATAGAGGAATACGGCGGCGTGTTTTTCAAACATGGTGTGTTCTCCCTTCAGGAATTCGGGTCGCTGGAAACCAGCAGATTGACGATGAGGCGGATCATCAGGTTCTTGTTGCCGGGGGCGCTTTCCGCCACCAGCAGGGTGAGCGCGGTCAGCGCGTTGGCGTTGAGGCTCGTGGCCATGCCTTCCTGGCGCAGGTAGAGCAGGAACAGGAAGGCGCCGGTGCGCTTGTTGCCGTCAGAAAACGGGTGGTCCTTGATGACGAAATAGAGGAGATGGGCGGCCTTCTCCTCGCGGCTCTTGTAGAGAGGCTCGCCGAACATGGTCTGCTCGATGCTGCCGAGGATGCCCTGTAGCCCGTCACCCCGTTCGCGCCCGAATAGCTCGGTGGCCTCGCCACGAGCCAGCAGCGCGGTTTTCAGATCGTCGATGGCGGCGCGGGCGGTGGCGTAGTCCAGCACGCCCCGTGCCGGCTGGCAGGTGGCGGGAAGCGCCAGGCTGTCCTCGTCGTATTGTTGCAGCAGGCGCCAGGTCTTGGCATAGCCGGCAATCAGGGCGATGACCTCGCGGCCGGCATCGGTCACCAGTTCCTGGTTCGCCAGGGTGCGGGCCAGCAGCTCTATGGCCTGCCGGGCCTCGCTCATGCCCCGTTCCGCCAGCTTCGCCTGGTTGAGGGTGTAGCCCTGCACCAGGTGTTCGCGCAGTACACGGGTGGCCCACTGGCGGAACTGCACGCCTCGCCTGGAATTCACCCGATAGCCGACGGAGATGATGGCGTCGAGGTTGAAGAAGCGGGTCTGGTAGGTTTTTCCGTCCGCGGCAGTATGTGCAAAATTTGCACATACTGCATTCTCATCCAGTTCACCGTCCTTGAACACGTTGCGCAGGTGCTTGGTGATGACCGAACGCTCGCGGTCGAAAAGGGTCGCCATCTGATCCTGGGACAACCAGACCGTCTCACCCTCCAGCCGCACGCTGACCTGGGTGTTCTCTATTTCGTAAATCAGCAGGTCGCCCATGTTCTCTCCCTATTTCCAGGCGGCGAGCCACAAACGGTTGAAACCTTCGGCACGGCGGGAGGCATCCTCGCACGGATCGTTCCACAGGCCGTGCGCGGCAAGCTTGCGAAGCGCCTCGGGGGTGGCTTCCAGTTCGTCCAGCCACCAGACGCTGCCCGCGGGGGCGGCGCGCCGGGCGGGCTTGGGCTGCCACCTGGCCAGGTCCCAGCCGGAGACCACTTCGGCCCGCGGGACGGCGGCGCAGACCACGCGGCCGCGGACTTCACCGAGCTGGAATGTGCCGTCCGGCTGCGTGCCGGGGAGCTTCCAGCCCTCGGGAAAGAGGCCGGGGGAGGCCAGGATCAGACGGCACTTGCCGGCGCGGGCGATGGCATCAAAATCCGCCTCGGGCAAGGCCGCCGTGGCGGGCCGGATGGCCGCTGCGCGACCGTCGCCGCCCAGCCGCACCGTGCCGTCCTGCGGGGGAATGGCGCCGGAAACGGCGGCGAGAAAACCCACGTCGTAGTCCGCCAGGATCGGCTTCTTTGATTCCTTATCCGTGCCGATGCGATTGCCCCGCTGGGTCATGGCCACTGCCTGCACCGAGAACAGGCGCCCATCGGCGGCGCGGCGGGTGGTGGCATCCAGCCCCACGCCGACGCGGTGGTCGAGCGCCCAGAGTTGTTTGGCTTGCACCAGGTCGGCGGCGCCAGGTGTTTCACCCGCCAGATATTTGCGCCAGCCGGATTCGGCAAGCCAGTAACCGCTGGCCGGTTTGCTGCGCTCGCGCTCGGCCAATACAGGCAAAAGGGCGAAGGGAGCAGAGGCGAGAATCCCGGCTGCGGGTGCGGTTGGGGTGAAGGAGCGCACCATGGCATTCCCGGAGGCGTCTTCCGTGACCACCAAATCCGCCGGCGGCTGGATCAGCACCTCAACCATGCCGTCGTCACGGCGACGGGCGAGATGGAAGGCGGTGACGGTAAAAGCGCCCGGTTGTCCCGGCGTGCCCAAGGCGGGATGTTCGATTTCATTCCGCGCGAAGGCCGCTAAATCCATGCCCTCGTCGGCCATCATGCGCGAGCGCAGCGCACCCGCCGCCACCGAAGGCCAGGGCGGCACCAGGGATTCACCATAGCTGCCGGGGTCGCCGAACAGCTTGTTGCCGCGCAGAAAGAGCACGTCGAGGGGTTCGAGAAAACGGGTTTCGATGGCGTTCATGCATCACCTCCGGCGCGGGTTTCGCGGGCCAGGAATTCGGCCACGGTGAGGAAGTTTTCCAGCCAGTTCAGGCCGTCCTTGGGTTGTTGAGCGGCCAGCGTGGCGAGGCGCTGGGCCAGGGCCGGGGCGCGGTCTCTGGCGTCGCCCCCGGACTGCCGGGCAAGCTGATAGGCCAGCAGGCTTGCCAGCATCTCCGGTTGCCCCTTGGGGTCGGGCAGGTCGTGCAGCCATTCCAGGCTGTGGTAGACCGCGCGGCGCGAGGTGGCTTCGTCTCGCAGAAAGGCGATCAGCTCATTCAACAGGCTGACCGGCTCGCCCCATTGCCCGGTGAGATACAACGCGCCGCCGGAGCGTTTGATGACGGTGATGGAGAAGGCATTGCGCCCACCTTCTGTCTTGGCCCGCTTTTCTGCGGCGCGCAATTCACGCATCACTGCCGAGAGCGGGGCCTGGTGGTGGGCGATGACGGCGCCCGCCGAGGCGGTGGCGTTGCGGCCCATCATGCGCATGACCTGCAACCTGCCGTTCTGTTTGAGTGCGGCAAAGCCATTTTGCAGGGTCAGCCCCTGCCAGACGCCGCCTTCGTGTTCCGGGTCGATGCCTGAATAGGCATGGCGCAGCCGCTGCATGGTGGAGAGCAGGTCGGCCACCGGCAGCATGGCGAGCACGTCGTCGCCGCCGGCGTAGATCACCCGGCCCAGGTGCTCCTCTTCCACCACCTGCCGCACCACGGTCTGGGAGAAGTCGTTGAGCGCACCGGAGATGGCCAGATGCCGGTTGGGGGAGACGGGGCGTTTCTGCTCGCCGTATTTTTTGATGAGCGGCTGTTTGGCAGCGTGATTGTCGAAGCCAGTCTGCACCTGGGGATGGAAACTGTCGCGGTAGGAAATCGCCGTGCCGGTGTGTTCGTCGCCGGAAAGAATCGCGCCCATTTTGTCACCGTCCATCATGATCAGGGCGTAGTAGGTTTCCAGCCGCACCTTCTCCCCTCGCCCTTCGGGAGAGGGGCCGGGGGTGAGGGACAGCGTGCGTTGCACCATCCGCTTCGCTTCCTCGTAGGCCGTATCGTCGTCGCTATCGCGCGCGGCTTCCAGCAGGCCGGGGATGCGCTTGGCCTCTTCCACCGCCTTGGGGTTGTCGCGCTGATAATGCATCAGTTTGCGCGGCAGGGCGACGGGCTCGGCCTTGCCGGTGTCCAATCCGCCGGCGGTCAGGCCACCCTTTTCCAGCCATCGGTCGAGTTGGTGCGCCAGCGCCATGGTGTGGGTCGAGACGACGAAGCGATCGATGGCGTTGCCTGTCGCTTCTTTGACCTCTTCGGCAAAAATCGTCGGCCACAGCCGCTTGATGGCGGGAAGCGCCGAGAGGTGTTCCCCGGCTTTCGCCCAGGCGGGTTTTTCGTCAGCCACCTTGGTCCACAGGGTTTCGACGTGCTCGCCCTCCTTGAAACCGCGCTTGTCTTGGCGGCTTCTGCGCTTGCCCGCCGGGACATCGAGTTGCGTCCGGTCGGCGGTCAGCCATTCCGCCTCACCGGTGAGCGAGCAGCGCCAGCCTTGCTGTTCTTCCGTCTGGTCGAAAGTGCGCGTGGCCTTGGCGGCGGCCATGACCCGTTCGGCCAGGTCGTACACCGCCGGGTAGAGCACGCCGGGGTTGGGGGCGAAGAAGGTGATGCGGTCATTCCATTGGATTTCTTTCTGGAGCGCTTTCCAGGCGGGCGAATCGAGGAAGCCGCAGTCCCCCTCTCCCCCGGCCCCTCCCCCCGAAGGAAAGGGGTGGAAAAACGGGGACATGGCGGCGGACAGGGCGCTGGTGTCGAGATCGGTCTGCCTTTCGGCGTTGCGCGGCCGGATGAGCGAGAACGGCACGGCGGCCCAATGCACTTCGGGGAAACCGGCGAGCTGCTCCTTCATCTGCTCGTAGGGCGTGGCGGTCTCGACATCGTAGCCGGCCACATCCAGCAAACGGGAAACCACATCCTCGCCGATATTCAGCAGCCATTTGCGCACCTCCTGCGTCACCCGCTCGGCAATCGCCCTGGCCTGGCTGGCGGGCACCACGGCGACGAAGCGATTGGGCAGGGCGGCGGAGAACAGCGGGTTGGCGTCGGTGCCGCCCTTCATCCATTCGCAGTCCGCAAACAGTTCCTTCGGCAAACCCATCTCGCGCAGCCACAGATCCGCCTGCGGGATGCCGCGCAGACGGGGAAAGAGGATGGCATCGGGGCCGAACTCTTCGCACACCGGGCGCATGGACTCCCAAGCGAGACGCGAGAGCAGGTGCGAACCGGCCCACAGGTCGTCCATCTTGCGGGCGGCGGCGATGAAGCCCTGCACCGGGCCGATGGACAGCGCCAGCAGCGCCGCTTCGCCCTTCGGGTCCGCGGCGAAGGCGCCGGCGAAGGCGGAGGTGAGGTCGAGGTGGTCCCAGATGGAATGGTCGGGGATGCGCGTGTCGGCAGGCAGCAGCTTCCACAACGCGCCCAGTTTGCCGAAGTCCTCGGTTTCTGCGAGTTCCGGCCCGAAACGCCAGAAAGCGAGCAGGGTCTTGCGCAGGTCTTGGGCCTCGCCGGCCGAAGCCCCCAGCTTCACCAGCAGCTTGGAAAAATGCTCGAAGCTGCGCTCTTTGATGTCCTTGAAATCCGTGTCGGACAGGCCGCCATGCTTGCCGAGGTCGTATTGCTCACCGGTCAATGGGTGGGTGAGCACGGGGGACCTGGTCCAGTGCACCTGTGCCCATGGGGCAACCGCCAAAGTCTTGCCGGAGGGCAGGGTGATCTCTTCCATCGGCCATTGCGGGCGGTCGGCGGCAGCGGCCCACCAGTCGGCGCGCTGCACCAGGCGGTAGATGGAGAGCGGCAGCCCTTTCTTGAACAGGATGTTGGATAGCACCTCGTCGTTGTCGGGGTCGATGTTTTCAGGCGGCTGATCCAGGCCGAGCAGGCGTTTGAGCGCGGCGCTCGTGCCGTTTTCATGCCCCGCCGGGTCGCGCAGCAGGACGAGGGCCTTTTCCGCCGGGTCGTGGATGCGGGCGGCGAGTTTGGTTTGCCAGAAAAGGTCGTTGTTCATGGCTTACTCCGGGATGCGGGTCAGGGCTTGCGCCGGCGCGTCGAGAAAGGCATGTACCTGCTTCCAGACTCGCTCGATGGCCGAGCGGTTCGGGTTGAAGGCCGCAGGCGGCAAATGGGGGACGTGGAAGATCACGCCGACGAGTTTGCCGTCCGGCGTGAAACGCACCTTGAAACGCAGGGTGTTGGGCAGGCGAAGGTTCAGAGGTTTTTTCTTGCCATTCACAAATTCCGCATCCCACGGTTGTACGGAATGGTTGGTGACGGGATAGCTCAACCAGTGACGGGCTTGGGCACGGCCATGATTGATGCCGTTCTTTGTTGGCTTGTCTCCTGACGCTGCGTCCAAGGTGAACTCAAATTGGGGTTTCTGGGTGCGCAGCCCGATCTTGACGATGGCCAGGGTCTTCATCAGCGCCTTCCAGTCGTCATGCGGCGCGGTCTGCCAGATGAGCGGGCCTTTCTCGTCCTGGCCGATGGCATGGGGCCAGTCGAGATTCAGGCAGTCGCGCCAGGGGCGTAGAGGGGCCTTGCCCTCACCCCCGGCCCCTCTCCCCGCGGGAGAGGGGAGCAGGGCGCAGGAACCCCAGCCGTTGCGACTGCGCCCGCCCAGGGTGCCGTAGCGATCCATGAGCCAGAGGGCGCGTTCGATGCGCGGCACGTTGTCTTCGAGCAGCCGCCGCAGTTCGGCATCCTTGTGCGTCGTCGGCACCGCGAGGGAGAGCGTGGCGGATTCGCCGAACTGGATGGCGGCGTTGGATTTCAGCGCAGTGCCATTTCTGAACACGAGGGGACCATAGCCCAGATAAAGATCGCTGGCCACCGGCATGGGCACTTCAGGATGGGAAACCGTAGCGAAACCGGGCCATTGGTTTTTCTTCAACTGGCCCTCAGCCCACTTGTCCAGCCGAATCCGCACCAGGCTCTTTCGGCTATCGCCCTCGCCATCGCTGGCGACACCGAACAGCCGCCCCTCCTCGCGCCGCATGGCCGCGACATCGACGTCGAACTTGTGATCCGCCGCATAAGCCACCCGCCACCACTGCCGCAGCAGCGCCTTGATGGGCGGCGTGCGCCATTGCCCGCTTTGTTCGGCATTGCCGAGGAAGGCAGGGGTGTGGAAACGAAGGGTGAAGTCGAGTGTTTTCATGTGTGCTCCCGTGGCTCCCTGAATTTTGCGCAACTTCTGGACGTTTGCTCCTTCCCGCAAGCTTGCCGCCTGCTCATTCCGCCAGCAACCCCGCCCTCGCTTCCAGCGTGGGCCGAGCCGGCTCCGGCTGTGTGCCGCCCGGGGTGCTGCTCGTCTCGCCGTAGCTGCCGCGGTGTCGGCGATGGCGCGCCCCATCGGTTTTCGCCTTTCCAGACATCTTCCATGGCCCGGCGGCTCGGCCTGGCGGGTCTTCTCGGTCGTGGTGTCGTTCGGGGCGGCTTGCGGCGGCTCCTTTTCTCAGCGGCCGAACGGTTCCTGCCGCGCCGGCGAGCTTGGCGCGACGATGGTGATGGCCGCGGCCGGCAGCGTGATTCCGATGCGTCGATAACGGGTGCCCGCAATGGTTTCCAGCGCGTGCAGGAGGTAAGGCGCCGCCCGGCGTTCACCCAGGGCGTTGACGATGGCCTTGCGCAGATGGGACTTGGCGGGGTCGAAGTTTTCCTTCGTGAGGCCGCGCCGATAGGCGGCCTCGGTACGCTGGTAGTCGCCGGAGGCGGTCGGCATGAGGCGGCGGTAAAAGCTCAGCAGTTCCTCCGCGATGCCCGGTTCGCTCCAGTGCAGGCCGGGCAGGCCGTTGCGGGCGCGTTCCGCGAACATCCAGTAGAAGGCGAATTCGGATGGCTTGAGAGTGAGGGTTTCGCCGCCCGCCGTGATTTGCCGCGCGGCGGGATCGAGCGTGAGCGAAAGCGGCGGCAGGGCTTTCTGGGCTTCGGCCACGACGTCGGAAAAACGGGCGTTGCCCGACAGCAGTTCGCGCGGCAGCCCGTCGCGCAGGCGGACATAGGGGATGTCCGCCAGGGTGATGCGGGCATCGGCGGTATCGGCGAGCTTGTTGTCGCGGGTGGTGATGACCCGGCTGTAGGGCGTGGGGTAGAAGAAATCCCAGCTCGACTCGAAGGGGTCGCTGACCAGGACGTGGGACAGCCGGTCCTGCGGACGGCCATAAAGAGACAGCGCATAGCCGAGGTAATAGCCCAGGGTCTTGCGTCCGCCGGCAATGGAGACGTGCAGTTCCGTGGCGGCGTCTTCGGTGAGGCGCCGCACCCTGTCCGTGATGAAATCGGCCGCGTGCTCGTTGTCTTGCGGACTGCGGATGTCCTCCAGAAAGGCTCCGTCCGCGCCGGGTATGAGATGGATGTGTTCGGCGGTGAAGGCGATGGCAGGCAGGCGATGGTCGCGGCACAGGCGGTGGAACCAGCCCGGCTCTTGGGACAGCAGCGCAAGCCGTGCCCGCTCGGCGCCCTGGCGTGTGGTGATGATGTGGATGGCGTCGGGAATCCAGGGAGTGTCCGCCGCGACCGCCAGTGCGTAAAGCGTTTCGGTGACGATCTGCGGCGACAGGCCGGTAACGCAGAGCAGGATTTTGCGGGGCATGGCAGCAAGGTTTGGCCAAAGGCAGTCTCAGTTTAGCCCACGCGCCCATGGGCGCAGCGGCCGCAAGCTTGCCGATCCGCCGGGGTTTGATCGTGATCGATCCGGCGCCGCGGGCAGAAAGGCGTGATGAGTCCCCCGCCCCCGGCTAAAATTGGCGAACCTGCCCGGCCGAAATATAAGGAAACCCATGTCCGATCTCGATGACCGCTCGCGCCTCCGTCTTTTCTCCGAACGGTAGGCAGGCATGAACTTCGCCGATCTGATCCAGGCCGCGCTCACGCTCTTCGCCATCGTCGACCCGGTCGGCGTGATTCCGATCTTCCTCATGGCCACGCGCGGCTTCTCGCGCGAGCAGTCGCACCGCGCCGCCCGGATTGCGGCGCTGACGGTGTGGCTGGTATTGGTGGCCTTCACCTTCATGGGCGACCCCATGCTGAAGTTCTTCGGCATCCGCATCGAGGCTTTTTCGGTAGCCGGCGGCCTGCTCTTGCTGATGCTGGCGCTGTCCATGCTGCAGGCGCACGTAAGCCCCCTGAAGCAGACCCCGGATGAGGCCATGGAAGCCGAGGAAAAGGAAGCCGTGGGCGCGGTGCCGCTGGGCGTGCCGCTTTTGGCCGGGCCCGGCGCCATCACCCATGTCATCGTCGCCGCCGGCCAGGCGCCGGGCGACGTGATGCATCAGGCTGCGCTCCTGATCCCGGTGTCGCTGGTGGCGCTGTCGGTGTGGATCGCCTTCCGCGCCGCACCCGCCATCGCCAGGCGGCTGGGCAAGACCGGCATCCATGTCGTCACCCGCCTGATGGGCCTCATCATCGCCGCCATATCGATCGAAATGATCGCACGCGGGCTGGCCGGGCTGTTTCCCGGCCTCGTTTCATAGTTTGACAAAAACTATCACACAAATTGTGACAATCAATTAGACCTATCTTCAGACCGCCCGTAAAGTTGCATCCGTGGCCAGCGCAGCGAGTTGAAACAGGCCTGGCCAAGAGATCGAAACCCGAATCCAACTTTATTCATAAGGAGCAACGAAATGGCTGTCGACATCAAATCCCCCACCATCCGGAACCTGGAAGCGGCCTTTGCCGGCGAGTGCATGGCCCATGCCAAGTACCGCTACTTCGCCAAGATCTGCCGCGCCGCCGGCGACGAGGAAACCGCGAAAGTTTTCGAGGCCACCGCCGACCAGGAAATCCTGCACGCCTTCGGCCACGCCGAACTCCTGTTCGCGCAGGAGACCATGACCCCGGCCAAGTGCCTGCAGTACGCCATCGAGGGCGAAACCCACGAGTACGCCGAGATGTACCCCAGGTTCCGCCACGAGGCGATGGAAGAAGGCCACGACGCCGCGGTGAAGGAAATCGACGGGCAGATCGCCGAGTCGAAGGAACACGCGGAAATGTTCCGAAGCGTGCTGGAAAAGGCGGTCAGGCGCTTTGCCGCGCTGGCCAGGGTGGAAGAGAAACACGCCAACCACTACCAGGCGCAGAAGGACAAGATCGCTGCCTGAAACCCATTAACAGGGAGGTGCGGGAGGGTAAGGGAGCAAGTCGTTAATACTTTTTACTTACCCCTTCCTCCCTACCTCTCTTAACCTCTTTGTGAATATTTTTGAAAGGACAAGATCGCTGCCTGAACCTTGTTAACAGGGAGGCGCGGGAGGTTAAGGGAGTAAGTCTCTTACTAAAACCTACGTTAACTAAGCCTCATAATTTTGCATACGAGCACGTTGGCGCATGAAAAAACCCACAGACGACATCAGGCGTCTTCTGCAGACTGCGCATCGCCCGGTCGATGGTGCGTTT
>JBFMCR010000025.1:0-3380 GCA_040754425.1 Pseudomonadota bacterium
TGGGTAAAGGAGCCATCGCGAAATCATGCCTGTTTCCAAAAGGCCGTCAACCCTCGGAAACCCGCTTGCAGTATGCGCCACGAACGATTTCATGACCATTTTTACCCACACTCTTTCACGAAGACCCTCTTTTTGATGATCCGGATTTTTTAGATTCGCATTTTGGCGACTACGATCACCTATATCCAGCCGGGAAAGGGACTGAGCTATTGACCTTGAAGGTCAAGGAAAGGCTCGATACCCTGCAAAAGATTTAGGGTTGCTTTTTTCGAGGGCCGAAACCCGAGCCCCGTACAGCATCCCGAATCGCCTCCTCGTCGCAAACGACATCTTCCGCACTGTCGAGGGTCAGTTCCAGGCCGGGCGCCTGCATGCCGGCTTCCTCGATGAAATGCTTCGAGAACACCCGCATCACGTGGGAAACCCCCAGGTCGGTGACCTGGCGCAGGTCGTCCTCGTAATACCTCCCCGCCGCCGCCGGCGAGGTGATGATTTCGTAGGACGGAAAGTAGATGACCTGCGGGTATTTTCTTTCCGCCTGGTCCGCCGCCACGCGCAGGATCGACTTGCTGCAAACGGTCGATGACAGCACGTGGCGCGATTCGTAAGTGGCCATGAGCGCCACCGGTGATACCGTCAGCAGGAACTGCAAACCCGGATTGACCGACAGGGCTTTCTGGATGAAGACGTCGAGGTCGTCCCATACTTCCGCCAGGCTGAAATTGACGAACTCGTGCCGGCTCGTATCGTAGGAACCGCCCTTCACGCCCGGCGCCAGCGGGTACACCGCCCCGTCCAGTTTCGAGCGCCAGCCTTCGGTCAGGCCAAGGGTAAACACCAGCCACTGGCTTTGGGTGAACACGTCGCGCACATGCGCCAGGTGCCTTTCCCTGTCCGCCTCCAGTTCCTCGGCGGTGGCGTAGCCGTCCGGCTCGATCTGCGGGCGGAAGGCGTCCACCAGCCTGCCGTCCTTGCGCTCCCAGATGCTTTCCTGCGGGCGGAAGCCGCCGAAGGCGCGGTCGAAGAGTTGCACCGCCTGCCTGACGGTATAGACGTTACCGTATCTTGCCGAGAAGACGGAGTAATTCCTTTTTTGCGCCTCTTCCGCGCCCATGCCGGCGGGCGCCTGTTCGGGCACGAAATAACTCAGCCCGGATTTGCTGATGTGCCTTGCCAGATGCTGGGCAAAGCAGCTGCCCATGGTGGCCACCTTTTCCTGCGGCGTGATGATTTTCGAGCGGGTAACCGGGTCGACATGGCCGGGCGCGGGCGAGGTCATCGCCTTGGTACAGAAGCAGTAGTCTTCCTTGTCCTGGTAGGGGTGCCCCATCATGCCCCCTTCAGCGCAGCCGAGAGTACGGATTGGTATGCATCCTGGTTGACGCCCACCATTTGCATGTCTGCTGGTGCCACGCCGGATTTGGCGTAGTTTTCGTATGCGTACTCGACGTACTCGCGCAGCCCGTCCACGATTGCGCCCCTGTCCACGAACCAGGTATAGGAACCGGGCAAGGCGAATTCGTAGGCTATGTCCGGATAGACCGGCCACATCGCCACCCGGCTTAGCGCGTCGTTGATCTGAATCTCCTTGCGCCAGACGGACTGGTCCGCACCCATGCGCTGCGCGAGCAGTTTTGCCGCCCAGGTCAACAGCCTGGCCTTGGGGTGGTTGTTCGTATGCATGAAGACGCCATCGCGCTTGGCGGCACAGAAGAAACGGTCGAAATCCAGCCCGGCCGTATCGAATGCGCCTTTCATCCTTGCCACGCTGGCGTCCCACCTGTCCAGGTAGCCAAGCGCCTTGAAGGTTTTTCTGGAAAACAGCCGCACGGCATCGGCCGGCTCGATGCTATTGGCGTATGCCCACAGGATGATCGCCGAGTTGTAGGGAGATTGGTATCGACCACCGGTGGCTTTAATTTTGGCTTTGGCGGCGACGATATCAGGGTGAAATGCGCTGAAGTAAAGACCCGGGATGGTGATGAAATTATCCACCCCCACCTTTTTCTGCCTGAGGAAAGCATTTACGAATTCCCCGCCCAGAACGATGTCGGCGGTGCCAATTTTTCCAACGAGAGCATCCGTGTTTCCCTTGAACGCATGCGGGTTGTAGGGAACCGGGCTCACCGAGTCGTTGGGAAACAGCCATTGCAATGCCGCAGCGATGCCGCCTATCTGGCAATTGCCAACCACGAATATGGTTCTGCTCATCTGAAATACTTTCCGCGCTGGCCGCAACGGCAATTGCTATCGATTATTTTTTGCGCAGCCAGATGCTGCCGCCGCTGTTCTTCAGCATGGTCGGATAATCGGCCTCGATCATGCTGCGGCAGTGCTTCACAAAGTAGTCGTTGAAGAAAACAACTTCGAAAGCATCGTTGTACATCAGGAAGGCGCGCAGGCCGTAAATCTCGTTCCACGATCTGTTTTCTTCGAGCACCCATTTCTTGCCATATTCGAAAGGCCAGAACATGTCGTGGAAATGGATGAACACGCCGGGTTTTAGCGCCGGCAGGATATTGAAAAACTCATGGCAGACATCGCTGCCGGTTTTCATGACGTGGGTCGAGTCGATGAACAGGAAATCGCCGCTGTCCAGACTCTCGAATATCCCCATGTCCGCTTTTTGCACTGTGGTGGCGTGGATCTTGAAGCGTTGTGCCGTTTCCTCGCCCAACAGACGCTGAAGCAGGGCCGGGTAGGGTTCGACAAAGCTTACCTCCACATTGCCGCCCAGGTAACGGTCTATGGTGTCGACGGCGCAGGCTGAGGAATAGCCGGATCCGACTTCGACAAGTCTTTTCGGCTTGAAACGGCGCAGCATGGCATGCAGGATGCTGCCGTCGCCGTATGAAAATGCGGGGTTCTTGAAGTGGTATCGGTACTCGGGCGATTGTTCTTCCGGAAAGGGAATATCCTTGAGGTACGGAAGCAGTTCGCCCCAAACCCTGACCAGGTCATCCTTGTTGATCCTGATTGCCGGAAGCGAACTCGGGATTTGCCTGTTCAGGTAGGACTCGCGTATTTCCTCGACATCGACAACCGGGCTGTAAAAGTGCCCCGGCGGGAACAAGAGCTTGGACAGCCGGTTCTGGATATTGGCGAATTCCTTGGTAGTCATCATTTCCTGAACTACTCGCTCCATATCGCCCTCGCCATTTAACTTGGCGGTCCAGCGGGCGATTTCTTCTTCTTTCGGGGCCCGGTGCAAGATTCCGTGGAATAGGCTAACAATCAGCTGCTCTTTATTCATGGTCATCACTCATTCGAGTGGGTTGAATCATCGATTTCCCACCTGAGCGGGGTATAGGTCAAGGCCGCCGAGATGGAAGTAGATCGCATTGCGAAAGCGCTCCCGATTACGGAAACCCCGCGCCCGG
>JBFMCR010000026.1:0-60540 GCA_040754425.1 Pseudomonadota bacterium
GCGGCGCGCGCCCCGACCCGCAACAGGGCAAATCCGGCCGGAAAGCCGGCGAAGACGACAGGCAGGACAATCCGCCGGTGCCGCTCACCGCGCAGGAGCGCGAAGAACTGGCGCAGAAGTGGCAGCAGCATCTTGCCAGCGCCGCGCAACAGGCGCAGCAGGCCGGCAAGCTCGGCGGCGCCATGGCGCGCCTGGTCGATGCATGGCTGGAACCGAAGCTGCCTTGGCGGACTCTGCTTGCACATTATTTCTTCGACCAAGCGCGCAACGACTACAACTACATGCGGCCTTCCCGGCGCGAAGGCGACATGATCCTGCCCTCGCTGAAAAGCTCGCAGTGCGATCTCGTCGTCGCCATCGACACCTCCGGCTCCATCGGCGAGGAGGAACTGTCGGAATTCCTCTCCGAGATCAACGCCATCAAGGGTGCCTTGCCGGTGCGCATCACGCTGCTCGCCTGCGACGCCAGGCTCGCCGAGGGCGGCCCCTGGGTGTTCGAGCCCTGGGAGGAATTCCGCCTGCCGCGCACTTTTACGGGCGGCGGCGGCACCGACTTCGCGCCCGTGTTCGAGTGGGTGGAACATGAAAACCTGCGCCCCGACGCGCTGGTCTACTTTACCGATGCCGATGCCGAGTTTCCTGAGCAGCCGCCAAGCTACCCGGTGATCTGGCTGGTCAAGGGCAGAAAGCCCGTGCCCTGGGGAAAACGCATCCAGTTGAACTAGTTTATGAAAAGGAATGGCTTGGAAAAACAGTGAACGGGGAGGTAAGAGAGGTACGGGAGGAATTTATTTTTTGTCTTACTCCCTTACCTCCCGTTCCTCCCTGTTGAGGGGTTTTGATTTTTGCTCGCCACTGTGTTCATTCGTTTTTTATGACGCCAAACGAACTCTCTTCCGAAGACAGCCTGCGCTTGAACGTCTTGATGATGGCCAACCCGGTGCAGGCGGTGCGCATCGACGAAGGCACGATGACGCTGTACGCGCTCACCGAAAACGGCGAGGCGAAAATCCAGCTGCACCCGAACTGCCGCGCCGACCAGTACCTCGTCCGCGTGAAGGAATTCCTCGGCGGCCACGCTTTGGGCTCGCCCGGCGGCTACCCGGTGTATCTCCAGCGCTGGACGCGCATGGGCCAGACCTCGGACAAGAATCTCGAAGCCCTGCTGCTGCTGGGCGAACCCGAAGCCGTGGTGGCGGTGGCGCACGCGCCCGGCCTCACCGACGAACTCGCCCGCCGCGCCTGGTGGTGCCAGCCGACCATGGAAATCGCGCGCTGGATGCTGGAAAAGGAGGCCGTCATCGAGGGCAGGATGGGCAAGGTGCTGGCCGATTTCCTGATCGAGCACCTGCCCTTCGAGGAAAGCCCGGACGCGCGCATGCACACCATCCGGCTCGTTCTTTACGGCAAGCTCGCCGACGAAGCGACCACGGCCAAGCTGTGGCGTCAGGCAAAAGGCGCGCCCTACTACTACATCGGTTTTCTCGAATTCATGCCTGAAAATCTGCCTGCCGACCAGCCGGCGCGCGCCGACTACGAGGAAGCGAGGAGGCTGCTCGGGCCGCTGGCCGAATCCGGCAACGCCCATGCCGAGCGTTTCCTGTCGCTGCTTTCGGCCAACGGCCAGACCTGGCTGAAAGCCGTGGCCGAAGTGCTGGCGCGGCCCTCGACTTCGCTCGCGGTCTATGCCCTGCTCGACGCCATCAGCCGCTATTTCCACCCCATGGGCTACCCCATACAGAGCGAGAAGCTGGAAGAAATATTCGAAATGGCAGGCGCGACGAGCCGCGGCGAGATCGATGCGCCGCAGTACCTGCAGGCCCTGCTCGCCGCCGCACCGCAATACCGCCAGGGCATCGGGGCCATGCTCGCGCTCTCCGGACTCACCGGCAAGACCGCCGACCCCTGGCTTCTGCGCAACACCGCCGTGGGTGCGCTGATGCGGCGTAAAATCGAACCGCTGGCCTCCCCCATCAACCAGGCCGTGCAAGTCCTGAGGACGCCCGTGAATGTTTGAAAATCTTGAACAAAGAGGACATGAGCACAAGAGGAAAACCAATATGGGATTTGCTCCTGTCCTCTTGTCCTCCTTGTTCAAAATAATCCGATGAAACTTTATCTCGACCCCGCGCAATCGAAGGAAGTCCCCGCGCTGATCCGCAGTCCCAACAAGACGCGCAAGCGCTACCCGGAAGGGGTGGTGGAACCCGTGGCGAGCGAAGCCGAAGCGCTGGCGCGCGCAGAGGAAAATCTTCATCCCGCAATCGTCATCGGCCCTTCGCGTTCGTCGGAAGGATTTCGAATCTATTATCTGGTGAGGTGGCTCTGATGGAAGAGTTCAAACGCAAGCCCATCAATATTCCCGTCGTCTCTGCGGAACAGCAGGCCGACGGCGCCTTCGGCGCCTGTTCCGAAGCCGAGCCCTTTGCGCTCATGGTGCTGGGCGACAGCATGGAGCCCGAATTCTTTGATCGCGAAATCATCGTCATCGAGCCCGAAGGCCTGGCCCGCGACGGCTCCTATGTCATCGCCTTCCACAATGGGGAATACACCTTCCGCCAGCTGGTAAAGCGTGACGCCGGCTGGGCGCTGCACGCCTTGAACCCCGCCTATCCCGACCACCCCATCGCGGATTTGACATGCGTGAAAGGCGTGGTGATCTTGAAAAAGCAGCCGGGCAGACGCAAATCAGTGAAGTACTACATCGAACCGGAGAAACATTAATGCCCTACTTCGTCTACGAAATCCACCCCATGCGCATCGTCAAGAAGGTCGCGCAGTTCGACAAGTTCAAGGACGCCTCCGCCCATGCGAAGGAACTGCGCGGCAAGCTGACCAGCGCCGATAACCATTCGATCAAGGTCATCTTTGCCGAGAACGAGTTGCACGCCGAAGAGATGCTGGGCGAAGTGCGCGAAAAGCCGCCGACCACCGGCGAGGATTATTGAGCAGACCCAGCCGCGAAAAGTGAACTGAAAAGATTTACAGAGCGGTTCAGGGAGTTAAGGGAGGCAGTCTTTTCTATTTTCGTCCTCCCTTCCCTCCCCTTCCTCCCTGTTAATGCTTTTCTTCACCTCCTTCGTGGATAAATCAAGATGAGCGAATACAACGAAGACGCCTACCGCGACGCCCGCAAGTCGGTGAATCCGACACCGTGCGCCTTCGAAAAGGGGGTGCTGGCGCGCTGTATCGCCTGCAGCAAGGCGGAAAAGCACCTGCTGGCGGAACGGGAAACCATCAACTGCACTGACGCTGCCGCCCAGGCCCGCTGCACGGAGTTGAAAACCCTGCTGCGCGGCCACTCGGCCTTCGCCCTGAAAGTTCCGCGCATCGGCGCGCAACTGCCGCACACCAAGGAACTCAAGATCCAGTGCGGCGGGCTCAAGGGCCTGCAAACCGCCATGAGCGGCGCCGGCAACGTGGAGGACGTGTTCGCCCTGATCGAATCCGCCCTTGCATCGCACGGCAGCCTGGAGGATTTCCCCTACTCCAGTGTCGTACAGGGCGTGGTGCATTTCGAGCCGCGCCGGCGCGGCTGACCACAAAACCGATACAGTTTTCTTCCAGGCCGAACACGCTAGAATGAAACCCAACATTCCTGGAAATGGGGGAGCAATGCGCAACTTCCACGAACTGGTCGAAACCGTGCAGAAGAACTGTCATATCGCGGACGCGAACCACGCCCGCAACATGACCATGTGCACCTACCTCTTGGAAATGCGCGAATTCTTCCGCTGGGAAAACGAGCTGCCGCTGTCCCAACAGCCGCCGCGCGCCGAAATCGGCCCCTGGATGATCGAGCGCGAATCGCTGTGGGAAAGCCTGGAAGAGGACGATTTCGCCGCACTGCCGGTGAATGGGCAAAAGATCGACCCCTTCGAGAGCCGCGCCGTCAATGAAGCGCTGCTGCCCGAAGGCCTGGTCTACGGCGCCGGCATCGGCCGCTACCGCAAGCCGCATTTCTTCCTGGGCGAATTGAAGCGCAAGGAAGAACGCGAGGGCCTTACCATCTACGTCACCGGCTGCGAATACGCGCGCGACCTTTCCACCCTGCCTGCCGCCTACCAGGACGGCGCCATCTTCCTGCGCACCGATGCCCTGAAGCGCGCACTGTGGGAAAAGGTCGAGCTGTGGGGCCAGAAAAAACCCGAAGGCGCCATGAAGGCCGCCCTGCAGTGCTACGGCTTCGAGCGCGATCCCGAAGCGGCGCTCGGGCGCATGACCGCAGCCGAAAGTGAAGCCGTGATCCTGCACGAAGTGGGCGAAGCGCGTGCTGACCGACTGCTGGGCGAGGACTGGAAGAAAATGCTCGCCGGCTTCACCCACAAGCATGCCGAAATGCTGGCGCGCTCGGTACGCGACAACCTGGCCGATTGCCTGTCCACCTTGCCGGCGCTGATCGAAAACGAAGCCTGGTGCAGCCTGCACTACTACATGGCCGAATTCGATGGCCTGCGCCGGGTACTCTTCCCTCGCCTGACCGAGTCCTACAAGGCCTGGCGTGAGAGCGGCCGGCCAGACGGACTGGTCGCAGCCATCGATGGAGGCCGACGCCACTGGCTGAAACAGGCGGAAATGCTGCTGCAGATCTACCGCGACGACACGAAGACCGCGCAGGCCCGCGTTCTGGGGTTGCTCAAGCCCAACCCCTGCCCGCTGACGCTTTAAAAGCCATAAGCGCGGAGTCCGCGGAGGGCGCAGAGTAAACCAGGTCTTGCTCCGCGTACTTTGCGAACTGCGCGGTCAAGCGCCTTGGCCTTATGAATTTGAAGATTCTTGAGGCTCGAACGGCGGCCGGATATCGCCGAAGTGGAACTGGAACCCGCCGTTGGCGCGATCCTGGAAATACAGCTCCAGCGTGGCCTTGACGGTGCGGAAAGCCAGTTGCTCCCAGGGAATCTCGTTTTCCGAGAACAGACGCACTTCCAGGCTCTCGACGCCCGGCTTGTAGTCGAGGTCGAGCAGTCGCGCGCGAAACATGAAATACACCTGGTTGACGTGCGGCAGGTTGAAGAGCGTATACAGCGGCCCCATTTCCACGCGCGCGCCGGCCTCTTCCCAGGTTTCGCGCAGAGCGCCTTCCGCGGTGGTCTCGCCGTTTTCCATGAAGCCGGCGGGCAGGGTCCACAGGCCGTACTTCGGTTCGATGGCGCGGCGGCACAACAACACCTTGTCTTCCCACTCGGGAATGCAACCCACCACCATCTTGGGGTTCTGGTAATGAATGGTGCCGCAAACCGGGCACACGTGGCGCGGCAGGTGGTCGCCCTCGGGAACGAGAAACTCGACTGAACCGCCGCAATGACTGCAAAATTTCATGATTACTCAACCGTCTTTGCCGCAAGGTAACAAATTTCGCCAAACCCCGCCAGCAGTGCATAATTAGCAATCGTTCAGGCAGTTTCCAGGCCGTCTCCGCATGCGCAATCCCCGGCAAAAATCCGACCACAGTTTCGCCCCGCAACTGGGGCAAGACCGTCAGCAGAACACCGACCTCAAGGTGCTGACCGACATCGCCGCGTCGCTGTCCATGGACGTGGACGTCGAGCACCTGCTCGACAGCTTCCTCGGCACCATGGTGCGGCTGTCCAACGCCCACGCCGGCATCGTGCGCGTGCTCACCCCGGACGGCAAGAGCCTGCGCCTCGTCGGCGCCGAGGGTCTGCCGCAGGAAGCGCTGGCCGCCAACAGCGTGATGCCGCTGGAAACCGCACTGTGCGGCCAGCCTGTGGGCGCTTCCATCAAGAACCTGCCCTATCTTTTCGAATGCAAGGGAAATACCGCGCAGGCCTTCGGCATGGAAGGCGGCTGGGTGGTGGCGCTGCCGCTCAAGTACAAGAACACCCTGCTCGGCGTGTACAACCTGTTCCTGAAAAAGGACCAGGCCATCCCCGAGGACGTGAGCCTGCTGTTCGCCTCCATCATCGAGCACCTGGGCATGGCCATGGAAAACGCGCGCCTTACGCGCGAGAACCTGCGCATCACCCTGATGAACGAGCGCCAGATGCTGGCCAACGAAATCCACGACTCGCTGGCGCAGACCCTGGCCTACATGAAAATGCGCCTGGCCATGCTGCGCGAGGCGGTCAACGGCGACAAGCCGGAACTTACCGAGAAATACCTCGGCGACGTCGATTCCGCGCTGGAGTCGGCCTATTCCGGCCTGCGCGAACTGATCAGCCAGTTCCGCCACCGCATGGATCCGCGCGGCATCCTGCCCGCGCTGCAGGAACTGCTCGACGGCGTGGCCAAGAAGATCGATGCCAAGGTCAAGCTCGACAACCAGGTGAAAGACCTCGCCCTCAGCGCCGACCAGGAAGCGCAGGTCTACCGCATCGTGCAGGAAGCGCTCGCCAACATCTGCAAGCATTCCTATGCACGCATGGTGCAGGTGTTGCTGGAAGACACCGGCACCCACTACCGCATCAGCATCATCGACGACGGCATCGGTCTTTACGCCGCCGGACACACCGGCCCCGGCATGCACTTTGGCATGAACATCATGCGCGAGCGCGCCGAGCGCATCAAAGGCATGGTCGAAATCCGCAGCCGCGTGGGCGGCGGCACCCGCGTCACCCTGGTCTTCCCCCACGCCGCCACCCAAGGAACAGCGAAATGAGCGATAAAATCCGCGTCGTCATCGTCGATGACCACACCCTGTTCCGCGAAGGCCTGGCCGAACTGCTGGAGCACTACGGCACCATCCACGTCTGCGGCATCACCGGCGACACCGATCTCGTGCGCCAGCTCTTGAAGGAACACCAGCCCGATGTCGTGCTGCTGGACCTGCACCTTCCGCCCACCGACGGCATCACCCTCATGCAGCAGCTGCGCGAAGAAGGCCTGTTCTTCACCACCCTCATCCTCACCGTGAGCGACGAAGAGGAAGACCTCGCCAGCGCCCTGCGCGCCGGCGCCCAGGGTTATCTCTTGAAGAACATGGAGCCGTCCGAAGTGGTCGACGCCATCATGCGCGCCGACAAGGGCGAGACCGTGGTCGCCCCGCAAATGACCGCCAAGCTCGTCACGCTCCTGGACAGCAAGAAGGGAAAAGCCACCTCACTCATCAACCAGCTCACCGCGCGCGAACGCGAAATCCTCGCCTGCCTTGCCAAGGGCGAAAGCAACAAGGCCATCGCCAAGGAACTCGGCATCAGCCACGACACGGTCAAGCTGCATGTGCGCAACATCCTGGCCAAGCTCAATCTGACTTCACGGGTGGAGGCGGCGGTGTTTGCGGTGGAGCAGAGGTTGACGCCGCCGAGGCATTCGTAATCTTCTTATTAGGGGATAGGCCACGGTTTCGTAACCTGCGAGGCAAGCCATGGCCGATGACAGCACACGATTTGCACAGGCCGGATCGCCACGGCGGCTTTGCCGCCTTGCGACGACGGCAAACCCCCTCTGGCGTGGCCCGGGGTTACTAGCTCTTGTGCCTGGGCGCCGACTTGCGGCCCGGCGCCGGCCGCGGCACAAAGCCGGAGATGCGGCAAAGGAAACCTTCGACGACGATGCCCTTGTTGTAGCGGGTGATGCTGCAGCTGGAAATGTCGCCGCGTTCGGCCAGTCCGGCCAGCGAGAAACGCACCGCGTCGAGCGGAATGCCGGTTTCGGACGCGATTTCGGAGTCCAGCAACTGGCCGTGCTTTTTCAGACACTGGATGATGGTGATGGCATGCATCTCGATTCCCTCCTGTGTGAGAATGATGAGAGTCCATGGCGGACGATGCCCGGGCGCCTGGATGAAGGCTGAGGAAAACAAAAGACCGCCTGTTACAGGCGGCCTTGTTGCAAACCCATTGTACGCGCATGCCGCCCCCGGGCCAGCGGCATTTCAAGCGCCTGGCATGGCTTGCGCGCGTGGGCTAGAAATAAGACATCAACCAGGGAGAAGACATGGCCGCACCGGACACCCACAACATCGCCGTTTTCTGCGACTTTGAGAACGTGGCCATCGGTATCAAGGAAGCCAGCTATCCGGACTTCAAGATCCGCCCCGTGCTCGAACGTCTGCTGCTGAAGGGCAGCATCGTGGTGAAGAAGGCCTACTGCGACTGGGACCGCTACAAGGAATTCAAGCGCGACATGCACGAGGCGGCGTTCGAGCTGATCGAGATTCCGCACGTGCGTCAGTCGGGCAAGAACTCGGCCGACATCCGCATGGTGGTGGATGCGCTCGACCTCTGCTACACCAAGTCGCACATCGATACCTTCGTCATCATCAGCGGCGACTCGGACTTTTCGCCGCTGATTTCCAAGCTGAAGGAAAACGGCAAGGGCGTGATCGGCATCGGCGTGCGCGGCTCGGCCTCGTCGCTTTTGATCAGCAATTGCGACGAGTTCATTTTTTACGAGGACATCGTGCAGATAAAACCGGCGCCCAGGTCCGCCGCGAAGAAGCCGGCAGCGGCCAAGGCCGCCGCCGAGGCGACCGGCGAGCCGGCGAAGGAAGCCGCGCCGGCGCCGCACCCGACGCGGCGGCGCGGACGTCCTGCGGCAGGCAAGGCCGCATCCGCCGAAGTAGCCCCGGGCGAACCGGAACCCGAGGACAAAAAGAGCCGCGCCATCGACATCGTGGTGGGCACGGTGGAACAGCTGGTGTCGGATCGCGGCGGCGAGGGTTCGATTCCGGCGTCCACCATCAAGAACACCATCAAGCGCGTGCGCCCCGGTTTCAGCGAAGCGGAATACGGCTACAGCGCCTTCGGCAAGATTCTGGACGAGGCGCACAAGCGTGGCGTGCTGGTGGTGGAAAAGAAGGAAGGCGGCAGCGTCATCGTTAGCCTGCCCGCTTCCAGGAGCTGATACGCGATGGAACCCGACATGCAGGAAAAACTCGCCAAGCTGCGCGCCGCGCTGCAGGATCTGAAAAACTCGGGCGTGCTGGCGAAAGGCTACATGGCCGAAGCGGCGCTGTTGGCCACGGTGGCGCTGATGGAAGAAATGATCGCGGAAATCGAGAAGCTCAAGCGCGAAAAGAACGGCGTGGAAAAGTAAACCGCCCTTTCGCAATGTCCTCATCCCGAGGCGCAGATCCCACCCCAACCCTCCCGCAGAAGTGGAGGATGCAAACGTAATGCCCAAAACCCTAATTGACGGCGTGTTGCTGCTCGACAAGCCTGCGGGCTGGACTTCCAACGCCGCCCTGCAAAAAGCCAAGCGCCTGTTCAATGCCGCCAAGGCCGGCCATACCGGCACGCTCGACCCCTTTGCCTCGGGACTCCTGCCCGTCTGTTTCGGCCAGGCCACGAAGTTTTCCAGCCATGCCCTGCATGGAGACAAGACCTATCGCGCGATATTGAAGCTCGGCATCACCACCACGACCGGGGACGTCGAGGGCGATGCGCTGGAAACCCGCCCCGTTGAGGTCAAGCTTGAAACCGTCCTGCGGCTGTTGCCGAAATTTACCGGCCCGCTTTTGCAGACCCCGCCCATGTATTCCGCGCTCAAGCATCAGGGCCGTCCCCTTTACGAATATGCGCGCGCCGGCATCGAAATCGAACGCAAGCCCAGGGAAGTGACGATTTACAGCCTAGACGCCGAACGAATGGCGGAAGACGAACTGACCATCAGCGTGCGCTGTTCCGGCGGTACCTACATCCGCACCCTGGCCGAGGACATCGGCAGGGCGCTGGGCTGCGGAGCGCACCTGATTGCGCTCACACGCACCGGGAGCGGCGAGTTTTCGCTCAATCAGGCCGTCGGCCTGGAAGCCCTGGAAAACATGAACGAACGGCAGCGCATGGCCTCCCTGCTCAAACCGGATGCCCTGGTAGCCCACCTGCCGCGGCTGGATGTCGATGCCGACACGGCGCTTTGGCTCCTGCAGGGAAAACATCCAGCCAAGCCCGCCGGCTGCCCTTTTCAGGGCATGGCCCGCGTCTATGCGCCACAGGGTTTTCTCGGTCTGGTCGAAGTCGGGGAAAAGCTTGTGCCCGCCCGCCTCATGGCTTGCCCAACTGCTTGAGCCGAAAGCGTTTTCGGAGTATGATGCGCGATTTCCGAACGAAGCCCAACCAGCCGCCGGGCTTCGCGATTCCATAACCTAAGCTTTTAGGAGAAACACATGGCTGTCACGACCGCCGAAAAGGCACAAATCGTCAAGGATTACCAACGCGCAGCAAGCGATACGGGCTCGCCGGAAGTGCAGGTCGCCCTGCTCACCGCGCGCATCAATCATTTGACCGAACACTTCAAGGTCAACGCCAAGGACCACCACTCCCGCCGCGGTCTGCTCAAGATGGTGAGCCGCCGCCGCAAGCTTCTGGATTACCTGAAGCGCACCAACCTGGAAAGCTACAAGACGCTGATCGAGCGCCTCGGGTTGCGCAAATAACGCAGCGTCTGCGCAAGCAATCGTCCAGGGATCGGACACCTTATCGCGTCAAAAAACAGCCGCCCCGCCAGCCAGCGGGGCGGTGTCGTTTAGAGGAAAAGGATATAGCATGAAAGTCACAAAATCGTTTCAGTACGGCCGCCACACCGTCACTCTGGAAACCGGCGAAATCGCGCGCCAGGCAGACGGAGCGGTCGTGGTCAACATGGATGACACCGTGGTGCTGGTCACCGTGGTCGCCAAGAAAGAGGTGAAGCCCGGCCAGGACTTCTTCCCCCTGACCGTGGACTACATGGAGAAAACCTACGCCGCCGGCCGCATCCCCGGCGGCTACTTCAAGCGCGAAGGCAAGCCCACCGAAAAGGAAACCCTGACATCGCGCCTGATCGATCGTCCCATCCGCCCGCTGTTTCCGGAAGGCTTCTTCAACGAAGTGCAGGTCATCGCGCACGTGCTGTCCTCCAACCCGGAAGTGGATTCCGACATCCCTGCGCTGATCGGCGCTTCCGCCGCCCTGACCCTGTCCGGCGTGCCGTTCGACGGCCCCGTCGGCGCCGCGCGCGTGGGCTTCATCAACGGCGAATACGTGTTGAACCCCACCGCTTCCGAACTGAAGAACTCCGCGCTCGACCTGGTCGTGGCCGGCACCGAGGCCGCCGTGCTGATGGTGGAATCCGAAGCCATGGAGCTGCCCGAAGACATCATGCTGGGCGCGGTAGTGTTCGGCCACCAGCAGATGCAGGCCGCCATCGATGCCATCAACGAACTGGCCGATGAAGCCGGCAAGGATCCCTGGGAGTGGGAGCCGCCCGCACCCAACACCGAACTCATCGGCAGGATCGAGGCGCTGGCCAAGGCCGAACTCGAACAGGCCTACTCCATCAAGCAAAAGCAGGCGCGCGTGGCTGCCGTGGATGCCATCCGCGACAAGGTGTTCAGTGAGCTCATTACCGCCGACATGGACACCCTGGCAGTGAACGTGGTCAAGGACGAGTTCTTCAAGCTGGAAGCCAAGGTCGTGCGCGGCCGCATCCTCTCCGGCCAGCCGCGCATCGACGGCCGCGACACCCGCACCGTGCGCCCCATCACCATCCGCACCGGCGTGCTGCCGCGCACCCACGGTTCCGCCCTGTTCACCCGCGGCGAAACCCAGGCCCTGGTCATCACCACGCTGGGCACCGGGCGCGACGAGCAGACCATCGAATCGCTCATGGGCGAATATTCCGAACGCTTCATGCTGCACTACAACATGCCGCCCTTCGCCACCGGCGAGACCGGCCGCGTGGGCAGCCCCAAGCGCCGCGAAATCGGCCACGGGCGGCTCGCCAAGCGCGCCCTGCTGGCGGCGCTGCCCTCCAAGGAGGAATTCGGCTACACCATCCGCGTGGTGTCCGAAGTCACCGAGTCCAACGGCTCTTCCTCCATGGCCTCGGTCTGCGGCGGCTGCCTGTCCATGCTCGACGCCGGCGTGCCCATGAAGGCGCACATCGCCGGCATTGCCATGGGCCTCATCAAGGAAGGCAACCGCTTCGCCGTGCTCACCGACATCCTCGGCGACGAGGACCACCTCGGCGACATGGACTTCAAGGTAGCCGGTTCCGAGAAAGGCGTGACCGCACTGCAGATGGACATCAAGATCCAGGGCATCACCAAGGAAATCATGGACGCCGCGCTCAAGCAGGCGAAAGAAGGCCGCATGCACATCCTCGGCCTGATGAAAGAGGCCATCGGCGGCGCGCGCGAGGAAATGTCCGCCTATGCCCCGCGCATCCTCACCATGAAGATCAATCCGGAGAAAATCCGCGACGTGATCGGCAAGGGCGGCGCCGTGATCCGCGCGCTGACCGAGGAAACCGGCACGCAAATTGATATCGAGGAGGACGGCACCATCAAGATCGCCTGTACCAGTACCGAGTCGGGCGAAGCTGCCAAAAAGCGCATCGAGGAAATCACTGCCGAGGTGGAAGTCGGCGCCGTGTACGACGGCACCGTGGTCAAGCTGCTCGACTTCGGCGCCATCGTCAATGTGCTGCCCGGCCGCGACGGCCTCCTGCACATCTCCCAGATCGCGCACGAGCGCATCGCCACCGTGGCCGAGCATCTCAAGGAAGGCCAGCAGGTGCGCGTGAAGGTGCTGGAAGCCGACGAGAAAGGCCGCCTGCGTCTGTCGATGAAAGCGCTGACCGAACCGCCCAGGAAGGAGGAAGCGCCCGCCGCCCCTGCTCCTGAAGGCGCCACGGAATAAATTTGGCGCACCCCTAAAAAAACCGCCCCATGGGGCGGTTTTTTTTTGGCAGCGCTTCAGCCGCCGAACAGGGACGACCACCATCTTTTTCGGTTATTCGGCACCACGGCCGGCTCGAGGTCGACCGGCGCCTGCAGGCTCATGATCCACCCGGGGAAGATGTGGTGGCCGCTGGAACCGCAGGATACGCCCAGATTGTGCGGATCGTAGATCTTGATGAAGCCGGGCTTCTCCAGGTCGTCCGCATAGACGATGCCGCAGTAATCCTCGTCGTGCTCTCGGCGCAAGAGTTCGTCGATGTGGCGGATGAAGCGCTCGACGTCCTCGGCACTGGCAGGCGTCTGCGGCACGTCCTGGCCGACGGCATAGAGGTACCAGCCCGCACCGCGGTCCACCTTGCTCCAGAAAGCCGTCAGCTGATCCCAGGACAGCACGTTGTAGAGCAGCCCCCAGTACTTGGCCTCGAAGTCAGTGGTCACTTTCTGCGGCGCGTTCATCACTCCTCCCGACTTATTTGGCGACCTGCTTTTCCTTGATTTCCTCCAGCGTCTTGCAGTCGATGCAAAGGCTGGCGGTGGGACGCGCCTGCAGGCGCTCGATGCCGATTTCCACGCCGCAGGACTCGCAGTAGCCGTAGTCGCCGGCGTCGATCTTGGCGATGGTCTCGTCGATCTTCTTGATCAGCTTGCGCTCGCGATCGCGGTTCCTGAGTTCCAGCGCCATGTCGGATTCCTGGGTGGCGCGGTCGTTGGGGTCGGCGAACACCGTGGCTTCGTCCTGCATGGAGTGGATGGTGGTGTCGATGTCCTGGGAAAGCTCGGCTTTCCAGGCTTCGAGGATTTTGCGAAAATGCGCCAACTGCTTGGCGTTCATGTATTCCTCGCCCTTTTTGGCCTTGTAGGGTTCAAAGCGCTTCAAATGTTCGGTGGCCATATGGTCTTTCCGGTTTTACTGAACAAAATAAACCTGACTTAATAACAGATTTACCCCCCCATCCGCAACCCATTATTGATCTTGACCAATCATGTCTTTGCAAGCCCTGCTTTTTGACGTGGACGGCACCCTCGCCGACACCGAGCGCGACGGCCACCGCCCCGCCTTCAACGCCGCCTTCCGCGAATTCGGCCTGGACTGGGACTGGGACCCCCCCCTCTACGGCAAGCTCCTGGCCGTGACCGGCGGCAAGGAGCGCATGAAGCACTATGTGGACACCTTCCGCCCGGATTATGTGAAACCGGCCGATTTCGACGACCTCGTGGCCGAGCTGCACAAAGCCAAGACCCGTCACTACACCGCCATGCTGGCCGAGGGCAACGTGCCCATGCGCCCCGGTGTCAAACGCCTGTTGACTGAAGCCATGGATGCCGGCATCCGTCTGGCGGTGGCCACCACCACCACGCCGGAAAACGTCACCGCGCTTTTGGAACACAGCCTGGGCAAGGGCAGTTCCGAGTGGTTCGAGGTCATCGCCGCCGGCGACATCGTGCCGGCCAAGAAACCCGCGCCGGACATCTACGTCTGGGCCCTGGAGCGGATGAAGCTCAGGCCGGAAGACTGCCTGGCATTCGAGGATTCCGAAAACGGCATCCGCGCAAGCCGCGGCGCCGGCTTGAAGACCCTCGTCACGGTCAACGACTACACCCGCGACCACGACTTCACCGGCGCGGCCGTGGTGCTCACCGACCTGGGCGAACCCGACGCCCCCGCCACTGCTCTCTCAGGCGCCTGGCAGGGCGAGGGCTACGTCACGCTGGAAAGTTTGAATATCTTGCACCGCTGCTGAAAATCTGACACAGCGGAAAGGCAAAACCTTTTTTAACAGGGAGGAAGGGGAGGTAAAAGAGGAAGACAAAATCAGGTTTTCCTCCCGTTCCCTCCCTATAACCTCCCTGTTTATTGTTTTGCGTCTTGGCGCCTCAGCGTCAGACTTTGCTGTGGGTTTCGTAGGCCTGCAGGGTATTCTGCAAGAGCGAGGCCACGGTCATCGGCCCCACACCGCCCGGCACCGGGGTGATCCAGGCGGCGCGCTCGGCGGCCACGGCAAACTCGACGTCCCCGCAGATGCGTCCGTCTGGCAGGCGATTGATGCCGACGTCGGCGACAGTCGCACCTTCCTTGATCCATTCGCCCCTGACGAGATTCGGCCGGCCCACAGCCACCACCACGATATCGGCCTGCAGCGCCAGCACGGGAAGATTTCTGGTCTGGCTGTTGGCCGTGGTCACGGTACAGCCTTCCATCAGGAGTTCCAGCCCCATGGGCCGGCCCACGTGGTTGGACGCGCCCACCACCAGCGCGTTCATGCCGCGCATGTCGGCATGCACGGTTTTCAAGAGCGTCATCACGCCCATGGGCGTGCAGGAACGCAAGGTCGGCATGCGCACCGCCAGGCGGCCGATGTTGTAGGGGTGGAAGCCGTCCACGTCTTTATCGGGATGGATGCGCTCGATCACCGTTTCCGGATCGATCTGAGACGGCAGGGGCATCTGCACCAGAATGCCGTCCACTTCCGGGTCGTCGTTGAGCCTGTCGATCAGGGCCAGTAGTTCGGCCTGCGTCGTGGAAGCCGGCAGGTCGTAGGCAACCGAGCGGACATCGGCGCGTTCGCAGGCGCGCTTCTTGTTGCGCACGTAAATGGCCGAAGCCGGATCATCACCCACCAGGATCACCGCCAGCGTGGGTACTCGCCTGCCGGAAGCGACGAGTGCATCCACGCGCTGCCTGAGTTCGTCCACGATGCGTTCGGATAAGGCTTTGCCGTCAAGAATCTGGGCAGTCATGGCGCTTCACAGTGGCTTGGATGGGAAAGGGGTATTTTCTCAAATTGTGCTGTTCCCCCTCAAGCTGAAATTGACCCGGATACAAACATTCGGGCATAATTCGCGGTCTTTCGGGGCGTAGCGCAGTCCGGTAGCGCGCTTGCTTTGGGAGCAAGATGTCGGGGGTTCGAATCCCTCCGCCCCGACCACCGGATTGCCTGGCCCCGAATAGTTGATGATTGCCCGCAGCAGATCAAACTGCCCGTAGCTCAGCTGGATAGAGCATCGGCCTTCTAAGCCGAGGGTCACAGGTTCGACTCCTGTCGGGCAGGCCAGTTTGGTTGAAAGTTTTTTCAGTGGTGGCTGTAGCTCAGTTGGTAGAGTCCAGGATTGTGATTCCTGTTGTCGTGGGTTCGAGTCCCATCAGCCACCCCAAGAATCAAGCGTTTCCACGATAGTGGCCACTAACAAAAGCCCCGTTTTTGGGGCTTTTTTGTCTCCAGGAGCCTCCGATTTGTCTCCAAAATGAAGATCGACAAACTCAAAGCCCAGCGCGAAAAGCTGAAAGCCCAGTTCGCCGAAGTTGACGCCAAGATCGCCAAAGCAGAGAAGGCAGCACGCGAGGCCGAGCAGCGCGAACTCGTCAGATTGATCCAGTCGCGCGGCATCACGGCCGCCCAGCTTTCCCAGTTTCTTGACACCCACGCATCACCGGGGGCGGGAAGTGACGGTAACAACCTGCCGGCAGTGCGACTGCCTTAATCTTTACATCCGCCGCGAGTCAAACCGCCGCTTGGCGGGCGCGGCAGCGCGCGCTCGGCCTCAGGCCGCGCGAAATCTGGCTCACCGACGAGGAAGCGGACATTTTCCGGCGGATACTTGGCTTCTGGCGCGGGAGCGGCGGCGAAGAGCTGGACGACGACCAGCAGCGCGCCGCGCTAATTCTTAAACCCTGAATGACACGCCTCCAGACTGGAGGCGTTTTTTTGGCCGGATCCCTCGGGTATGCCCTTGACGAAAAAACCGCGTCTGGGCGATCCTGGCGGCTGCCAGACCTATGCCGACGGCGCAAGCTCCAGGCGGCGCTCGATGTGCTTTAGCCGGTCTTCGTGACGATCCAGGCGGGCGTGGATGGCGGCGATGTCCTCGTGCAGCAGCGCCACGTCCCGGCGGAGGCCGGCGACATGGGACTCAAGCGAGTTCACGCGGGCGCGCACTTCCTCCACGGCGCGCAGGATGTTGTCCTGCCCGGCGCGCAAGGCTCGCAGATGTTCGAGGATCAGGTTTTCGACGTTTTCCATGTTGCCATTCTAGCCCAGTTTTTTCGCCAGGTCTTCGGCGCGGGGCGTGACCTTTTCACGCAAAAACACGCCTCAAGATCGGGCATGTCGCACCCTGCGGGTGCATGCCGCCGTCCGCCAGAAAGCAATAACTTATTGATATTTCATAACAAACAATCTGGCACGCGAGTTGCTGGATGAAAGACGAGCATGTTTTCATGCAGGCATGCTCGGCAGTCTCCTCCGATAATTCAAGCGGCCCTTCGGGGCCGTCTTTTTGAGGATCGCGTGTAGACGGATGCATCGATATGAACGACACGGCGAACACTCCTCCTGCTCTCAAGGTCATGCTGCTCAAGGACGCGACCCACCGGCTCGAGTGGGTGACGCAGGCATTGCGCGATGCGGATTGCGAGGTGGTGCATTTCTCCGGCTCGCTGATCGAAATGGAAGCCGCCATCCAGCGCGAGGCGCCCGATGTCATCATGATCGACACCGAATCGCCCAGCCGCGACACGCTGGAGCACGTCTGCCTCTGCTCGCAGCTCTGTCCCCGCCCCATCGTGATGTTTACCGAGGACAGCGACAGGGAAAAACTGCGCAAGGCCGTGCGTGCCGGCGTGGCCGCCTATGTCGTGGCCGGGCTCTCGGCCGAGCGCGTGCGTCCCATCCTGGAAGCCGCCATCACCCGCCACGAGATCCAGAACGAACTGGTGCAGGAACTCTCGCAGACCCGGTCGGCCTTGCAGGACAAGGAAAGCATCGACCAGGCCAAGCGTCTGCTCATCAGGCAGGGAATGAGCGAAGAGGAGGCCTACCGGCATCTGCGCAAAAAAGCGATGGATGCGGGGATCAGCGTAGCCGATGCCGCGCGCAGGCTGCTGAAAAATGCAGGTGCGAGGGGATTGGCATGACCTGGCTACAGATAAAGGGGGACCCCGCCATCCGCCAGGGCCTGTTCAGCCAATGCCGGGTGGAGTCGGACATGGACAGGAACATCGAGCGCGTGCTCGATGTCGTCGATGAACTCATGCGCGAACGCGGCATCTTCCACGCCAAACTGCATTTTTCCAGCAGCCGCGCCACACTGTGGCCGGCGGCCGATCCCATGCGCTACCGTGTGCACGTGCTGGACGAAATCCTGTCGCTGGACAGCTGCCTTGCCTACCCCAGATCCGATTACCCCGCCGAAGCCTGCGTCGCGCCCGATCTCGTGCGTCCGGTGCTGACAAAGCTCAAGGAACTGCGACAGGTGGACGAGAACATCTACCTGCGCGCAGGCTCGCTCAACGTCGTCAACGGGCTGGTCGGGCTCAACTTCTCCTGCGACGGCTCCCACTACCTGAGTGCGGAGGAATTCCTTTCGCGCGATACGCGCTTCTGGTTCTGAAGCAGGCCCTGTCAGCGCCTACAGATATCGATTCGGCCACGCAGGTCGTCGATGCCGGTCGCGACGTCGCACAGGGTTGCGGCGTCGCCGCTTCGCGCCAGGCACGCGCCCGAACGCACCCTCGGGCGCGTCCAACTGAGTAAATCAAATTCATTGCCGGAAACCATGAGGCCGGGCCTGGCATACACTTATGCATGGCCATCCACACAGAAAGCAGCAGACATGGAAAAACCGCCCGGCAACCGCATCTGCCTGTATTCCACCGGGCAGCTCGACGCCATCGTCACCGGCATGGCGCACCAGGCCGCGGGCTTTCTGGTCGGGCGTACGAAGGTGGCCATCGTCGGCGTGCTCAGGCGCGGGGCACCGTTGGCGGACCGTGTGCACCAGCGTCTGAAGGACGTTTACGGCCTGCACGACTGCCTGCGCCTGGATTTGCAGATCAAGCGCTACGCCGATGACCTTTCCCTGCTCTACCCGGAAACCAGACTCACCGAGAATGCCGAGCACGCCGCGCTCGATCTCAGCGGCTACACCGTGCTGGTGGTGGACGATGTGATGTACCGCGGTCATTCCATGCTGCGCGCGGTGGAGTACCTGGCCAGGAAGCAACCCGTGGAAATGCGCACCGTGGTGCTGGTCGACCGTGGCGCGGCCAAGCTGCCGGTGCGCACCGACATCGTCGGCGTGCGCCTGGACGTGGCGCCTTCCGACGTCATCGAGTGCAACGTGCCGCCTTACGAGGATGAATTCAGGATCGACCTGCTGCTACGGGATCGCACGTGAAAGCTCAGAACCGAAAGCCCGTTCGCGCAATAAACCGACATGTAGAACCCCCCCGATCCCACCTCGCTGGCACCCCTCGGCATCCTGCTGTTGGCCGAGGCGACGCTTCTGGCTGCTCGCCCCGATTCCCCTGATGTGATGCTTCGTCAGCGGCGCAACCTGTGGGCGATGAAAGCAAAGGATTTCTTCATCCTGCCGCTTGCTGCACTGCTGGCAGCATCGACTGCCGCCATCAACAGACATCCTCGGCAACCGCCTAGACGCCATCTCGGCATCAGCACCACTGCGGTGCAGCCCCCAATATATCTGCACTGCAAGCATTCACGCGTGTGAATGATTCAGCGCTTCCAACAGCATCAAAGCTCCAGCTCCCGGCGGTTTGCAGGAATTTCCCATATCTGGCACGGGCATTGCTGATGTTCGTGTGAGGGCCGCAAAGACGCAGCCCTCGGCATCAATCTCGATCAGCGTTTTTGACATCGGCGTCGCGACCCTACGTGGTCGGACGCCTTTTTTATTTGGGGCTTGGCGAAATGGCAGACCGGCATGGGCTCGGCATCCTGTAAACAGACGAATTACACCATCAGCTCGGTGCAGCGCGGTCTGGCGCATGCGCTTCAGTCGTCCGGAGAGACGCGGCAGGCGAACGATGACGCCGCTTCGCATCTGCCGCTGGTAATCGTCGGCGCCGGGCCGGTCGGCGTGCGCATGGCAGTCGAACTGCGGCGCATGCTGCCCGCGGTGCCGGTCGTGATCTACGGCGACGAGCCGTGGCAACCCTACAACCGCGTGCGCCTCTCGTCACTGCTTGCCGGCGATGCGAGCTGGTCGGATTTCACCGAAGGACTCTCTCTGCCCGAAGACGTCGTCACCCGCTTCGGCTGCCGCGTGAAGACGATCGATGCCGATGCGCATTGCATCACCGATGAGACCGGTGCGGTACAGCCTTACCGCGCACTGGTGCTGGCGACCGGGTCGCGCGCCCACGTGCCCGAGATTCCCGGCGTCGAGCTGGCCGGCGTATACACCTTCCGCGACATGGGCGATGCCGAAGCATTGCAGGCCCGGCTCGCGCGCAGCCGCCGCGTGGCCGTGATCGGCGGCGGCTTGCTGGGACTGGAAACGGCGCGCGCGCTGCGCCGCTACCGCACTGAAGTGTGCGTGATCGAGCAGAGCCCGCGCCTGATGCCGAACCAGCTCGACGATGCCGCCGCCGCACAGTTGCGCGCCCGCGTCGAAACGAGCGGGATCGAGGTCATGCTCGACGACGGCCCCGTTGCCATCCTCGGCGACGGCCGGGTCGACGGCGTGCGGCTGCGCAGCGGACGCGTGGTCGATTGCGACACCGTCGTGCTGTCGGCGGGCATCCGTCCCAACATCGGGCTGGCGCGCGATGCCGCATTGGCATACCGGCGCGGCGTGCTGGTCGACGACCAGTTGCGCACCAGCGCGCCCGACATCTATGCGGTAGGCGAATGCGCACAGCATCGCGGACGGGTATATGGGCTGGTGGCTCCCGGCTTCGAACAGGCGGCGGTTGCGGCACGCGCCATTGCCGGACAGTCGGTGCACTATCTCGGCTCGCTATCGGCCACCCGTCTCAAGGTCGCTGACTGGCCGGTGTTCAGCATGGGCGAGGTCGGTGCGTGGCAATCGCCCGACCTGGCACGCACCCATGTTTACGAGTCGAACGGCTGCTACCGCAAGCTGGTCGTGCGCCGCGGCCGTCTCATCGGCGCACTGGCGCTGGGCGAGTGGGACGCGCTCGCGCGGGTACAGGAAGCCGTGCAGCAACAGCGGCGCATCTGGCCCTGGCAGATCGCGCGCTTTCTGCGCAGCGGCGAACCCTGGCTCGAGGAGGCTCGCACGGTCGCGGCCTGGCCGGCCGCGGCCACGGTGTGCAACTGCACCGGCGTGACGCGCGGCCGCCTCTCCGAGGCCATCGCCGGTGGCTGCTCCAGCGTCGCCGCGCTCAGCGAGCGAACCGGCGCATGCGGCGTGTGCGGCAGCTGCCGCCCGCTGCTGGAAAGCCTGCTCGGCGACAGCGGGCCGCGCGCGCCGATCGCCATGTCCAGGCGGCTCGGCGTGCTTGCTGCGGCGGCGCTGGCGTTGGCGCTGCTGTTCATGCTACCCGCCAACCTGCCCTATGCCGCGAGCGAAGAGTTGTCCTGGCACTGGGATCGACTGTGGCGCGACGGGTTGATCAAACAGATCAGCGGTTACAGCCTGCTCGCGCTGGCCACCCTGCTCGCCCTGATCGGCCTGCGCAAGCGCTGGAAAAAGCTGAACCTGCTGGCTTTCGTGCATTGGCGCTGGCTGCATGCACTGGCCGGGGGACTGGCGCTCGTCACGCTGTGGGCGCACACCGGCGGCCGCACCGGCGACGGCCTCAACCAGTGGCTTGCGCTGACCATGCTCGGCGCCTCGCTCACCGGCATCGGGCTGTCGCTGTTCCTCAGCCGCGAGCACCGCTTCAGGCTCGACCTGGCAATCAGGCTGCGGCCCGCGCTGCAATGGCTGCACACGCTGCTGCTGTGGCCACTGCCCGCGCTGCTGGGCTTCCACATCTTCAAGGTTTATTACTACTGATGAAGCGGCTCGCCAAATATCGTCCCTGGTTGTTGTGGCTTGGCGCGAGCGGGCTGCTCGTCGCCTGGCTCGCCTATGCGGTGCAGACGCCCGGACAACAGGCGAGCTTCATGCCCGGCAAGGTGACCCATGCGCACCACCAGATCGAACTGCAGTGCATGGCCTGCCATGCCGAGCCGTTCAAGGGCAGTGCCGGCATCCAGGAGTCCTGCCTCTCCTGCCACGCCAAGGAACTGAAGGCGATGGACGACTCGCATCCCATCAGCAAATTTACCGACCCGCGCAACGCCGACACCCTGGAAAAGCTCGACGCGCGCCAGTGCGTGAGCTGCCATGCCGAACACAAGACCGAGATCACACGCCCCATGGGCGTGACGCTGCCGGACGATTTCTGCGTGCGTTGCCACAGCGACATCGAGAAGGAGCGACCCAGTCACAAGGGCATGGCCTTCGCCACCTGCGCCACCGGCGGCTGCCACAACTTCCACGACAATCGCGCGCTGTACGAGGACTTCCTCATTCGCCACGGCCAGGGCGAGAAACTCGCCGCCGAACCCAGGCTGCCCGAACGCCACCTGCGCGACTTCATGGTCTACATGGAATATCTCGACGGCGCACCGATCACCGCTTCCGACATGGACGGGCGCGTCGAACTGAAGCCGGTTCCAAAAGTTGTCCAGGACTGGGAGCACACCGCCCACGCCAAGGCCGGGGTCAACTGCTCGTCCTGCCATCAGGTGCGCAACGAGTCCGGCGAACTGGCCTGGATCAAGCAGCCCGACCATAGCGCCTGCACCAGCTGCCACAAGGAAGAAGTCGACGGCTTCCTCGGCGGCATGCACGGCATGCGCCTCAAGCAGGGACTCACTCCGATGCAGCCCGGCATGGCAGAGAAACCGATGAAAGCATCGGCCGCGCACGCCAAGCTCACCTGCATGAGCTGCCATGGCGCGCACCGTTTCGACACGCGCAAGGCCGCGATCGAGGCCTGCCTCGACTGCCACGACGACAGTCACACGCGCGCCTACAAAGCCTCGCCGCACTTCAATCTCTGGCACGAGGAGATCAACGGCCGCGGCGCCAAGGGCAGCGGCGTGTCCTGCGCCACCTGCCATCTGCCGCGCGTCGAGTTCATCACGCCGGAAGACGAGACCCGCGTGCTGGTGCAGCACAACCAGAACGACAACCTCAGGCCCAACGAAAAGATGGTACGCAGCGTGTGCCTGAACTGCCACGGCCTGCAGTTCAGCCTCGATGCGCTGGCCGACGGCAAGCTCGTCGCCGGCAACTTCAAGGGCATGCCGGCGAAGCAAATCGAAAGCATCCGCATGGCGCTGGAAGCCGAAAAGCGCGGCGAGGCGCGCAAGGCTTCCGGCACCGAGGAAGAAGCGGAATGAAACGCTTTATCGAATCCCCCGCATTGCGGGTTTTGTCCGTAGTACCTGAGTAAAAGGAGCAAGTCATGCGCAAACTGAAAGTCATCTCCCCTCTCGTCGCGGGTCTGCTCGCGGCAGCGATTGCCGCGCCCGTGCAGGCGGCCGGCTGGGAATACAAGGACATCGCCGATGCGCTGCACAGCATCATGGAAGCCGATCGCACGGTCTACACCAAGCTGATCGTCAACCGCCTGCAGAACCAGGAGAAGGTGATCAAGGCGAGCGAGCACTGGAAGGACGAAAAAGCCCTGGTGCTGCCCGCGCAGATGTTCCGCTACGGCGCCGAGCACGTTGCCGAGAAGGGTGCCAAGTTCAGCTATTCGCTCTTGTCGCTGTGGCCGGTGAATAAGCAGAACAACGCCAAGACGGCAGCCGAGAAGGCAGGGCTCGAAGCCGTGCTGAAGGGCGACCCGTACTACACGACGGAAACCCTGGGCGGCAAGAAATACTTCACCGCAGTCTATCCGGACAAGGCGGTGGCCAAGGCCTGCATCAGCTGCCACAACGACCACAAGGACAGCCCGCGCAAGGACTTCAAGATGGGCGACGTGATGGGCGGCGTGGTCGTGCGCCTGCCGATGAACTGATCCCGCCATGATGCGCAACCTGATTTTCCTGCTGGCTTTGCCGCTTTGCGCCGCACCGTCCCCGGCCAGTGATGTGCCAGACGGCAAGCGCATCTTCGAGCGGGTCTGTTCGGCTTGTCACGCCAACGATCTGTCGGAAGCGCCTCAGCTCAAACAGCCCGCGATGTGGGCGTCGCGCCTAGCCAAGGGCCGCGAAGCGCTTTACCACAGCGCAATGAACGGCTTTGTCGGACCCACCGGCGAAGAAATGCCGCCGCGCGGCGGCCGTCCCGAATTGACCGACGCCGAAATCAGGGCGGCGGTCGATTTCATCATTTCCAACGTCAATACTGAAAGGAATACACCATGACTCCCCAGCAAATCTCTCTCGTGCAATCCTCCTGGGCTGCCGTCGTCCCCATCCAGGACACTGCCGCCGGCCTGTTCTACCAGCGCCTGTTCACGCTCGACCCTTCGGTCAAGCCCATGTTCAAGGGCGACATGCAGTCGCAGGGCAAAAAACTCATGCAGGCGCTCGGCTTCATCGTCAACAGCCTGACCCGGCTCGACGAAGTGGTGCCGGTAGCGCAGGACATGGCCCGCCGCCACGTCGGTTACGGCGTGCAGCCCCAGCATTACGACACCGTCGGCGCCGCGCTGCTGTGGACGCTGGAACAGGGCCTGGGCGACGCCTTCACAGAGGAAGTAAAAACTGCCTGGGCAACGGCCTACGGCACCTTGGCCCAGGTCATGAAGGACGCTGCCTACGCAACCGCCTGAGGACGCAAGCATGTGCCTGTCCGCCGCCGTAGGCCCGAAGGCCCGTGGCGGCATTTTCATTCCTTGCCACCGGCAGATACAACCCAATTCGACACAGTGCCGGCGACATCCCGCAGCAGGCACCAACGCGGTGCGCCACATGCAAGCGATTGCACCAATTGCGATCACCTGCCGGCAGGCAAACCGGTCCAAAGCTAGCCGCACACGCCAGATCCATTGATTTTCAAGGAGCACGGACATCTGGCACGAGCGTTGCTCTAGTAAACAACGAAGGCTGCAAAGGCGTAGCCCTCTACATTCATTCTTCCTTTTTTGTTTATTGGACAACGGCGTCTCGATCCTGCAGGGTCGGACGCCTTTTTTATTTGGAGTTTGGCGAAATGGCAGACCACGATGAAAACGACATTCTTGAACCCAACAAACCGCGCCGCGATTTCATCAAGAAGGCTGCCGGCGTTTCCGCTGCCGCTGCGCTCATGAACATGGTGCCGGCGGGCGTACGCAGTTCAGCCTGGGCGGCCGGATCGGAAGGCCTGGAAAAGACCGACCTCACCTTCGGTATCATCCCGCTCACCGACTGCGCGCCCATCGTGATCGCGCACGAAAAAGGCTTTTTCAGGAAATACGGACTCAACACCATCGTTTCCAAGGAAGCCTCCTGGGCCAACATCCGCGACAAGGTCTCCATCGGCGCGCTCGACGGCGCGCACATGCTGGCCGGCATGCCGATCGCCGCCACCCTGGGCGTGGGTGCCACGCCCAAGGACACCATCACCGCGTTCTCGATGGACCTCAACGGCAACGGCATCACGGTTTCCAACGAACTCTACGATCGCATGGTCGAAGCCGACCCCGCGGCGATGAAGGCGCGTCCGACCACGGCGATTGCGCTGAAGAAAGTCATCGACGCCGACAAGAAGGCCGGCAAGCCGCCCATGACCTTCGCCATGGTATTCCCGGTTTCTACCCACAACTACGAGCTGCGCTACTGGATGGCATCGGCCGGCATCAACCCCGACAAGGACGTGCGCCTCATCGTCATCCCGCCGCCGCAGATGGTGGCCAATCTGCAGTCGAAGAACATCGTCGGCTACTGCGTGGGCGAGCCTTGGAACCAGCGCGCTGTGGAAATGGGCATCGGTCACGCGCTCGTCACCGACTACGAAATCTGGAAAAACAATCCGGAGAAGGTGTTCGGCGTGAACCTGGAATGGGCGGAGAAATACCCCAACACCCACAAGGCCGTGATCAAGGCGCTGATCGAAGCCGGCGCCTGGGCGGACAAGCCCGAGAACCGCAAGGAAGTGGTGAAGATCATTTCCGCGAAGTCCTACGTCAACGCGCCGGCGGCCGTGGTGGACAACTCCATGACCGGCACCTGGCGCTACAGCAACCAGGAAGCGCCGCAGCCCATGGCCGACTTCAACGTGTTCTACCGCTACGCCGCCACCTTCCCGTGGTTGTCGCATGCGGCCTGGTACATCACCCAGATGTACCGCTGGGGCCAGCTCGACACGCCGCTCGACATCAGGAAGACCGCGGCGAAGATCTACCGTCCCGACCTCTACCGCGAAGCCGCCAGGGAACTGGGCATCCCCTATCCCACCGCCGACTGGAAGACCGAGGGCACCAACAAGGGGCCGTGGACGCTGAAGCAAGCCACCGCGCCGATTCCCATGGGGCCTGACACCTTCTTCGACGGCATGACCTACGACCCGAAGAAGCTGGTGGATTACCTGAAGAGCTTCAAGGTTTCCAACGCCACCGTGGACATGGCGAAGCTGGCCAAGCTCAACGCCTGACCCGCCTCCCTGCCCTCGTCCGGGGGCAGGGAAACCGGAGGTCATTGAAAAGGAACACATCATGCATGCACAAGTCATCAGACTCGAATCGGAGCCAGACGAACTGGTCGAAGCCAGACCCGCGCAGGCTGAGGAAGCTGCTGCCGTCGGCACGCCGGAAACCGAAGCGGCCATCCCGGCGAAACCCGCAAAGCGCGAACCCGATCGCGAACGCAACCGCCGCATCGCCTCGATGCTGCTGCTGCCGGCATTCACCTTCCTGCTGGTGCTGGCGATGTGGAGTTTCTTGCAAACCCAGATCGCACCCGAACTGCCAACGCCGTCGCAGACCTGGGAGCATGCCGTGCAGTTGCTCTCCGACCCGTTCTACGAAGAAGGCCCCAACGACAAGGGCATCGGCTGGCAGCTGCTGTATTCGCTCGGCCGCGTCGCCGGCGGCTTCGGCCTCGCCGCCCTGGTCGGCATTCCGCTCGGCTTCATGATGGGCATGAGCGTGAACATGCAGCGCGCGCTGACGCCGCTCATCCAGATCCTGCGCCCGGTGTCGCCGCTCGCCTGGCTGCCGATCGGCCTGTTGGTGTTCAAGGCCGTCAACCCTTCGGCCATCTTCGTGATTTTCATCACCTGCATCTGGCCGATGATCCTCAACACCGCCACCGGCGTGAAAGCCATCCCGCAGGATTATCTCAACGTGGCCTCGGTGCTCAAGCTCAGCAAGCTCGAACTCGCCCGCCGCATCCTGTTCCCCGCCACCCTGCCCTATGTCGTCACCGGCATGCGCCTGTCGCTGGGTGTCGCCTGGATGGTGATCGTGGCGGCGGAAATGCTCACCGGCGGCATCGGCATCGGCTTCTGGGTGTGGGACGAGTGGAACAACCTTTACGTGCCTTCCATCATCGTCGCCATTGCGCTCATCGGCCTCGTCGGCATCGTGCTCGACGGACTCATGGGCCTGGTGCAGATGCGCCTCGACTACACCAAGCGTTGATAACCCGTGAGGCGTCAGGAGAAAGGAATGAGGAGTCGGGTCCCGCGGTTTTTCCTCTCACTCCTCACGCCTCACCGAATTTAAAGGAATACAGCAATGGCCAGTTATCTCGAACTGCAACACATCGGCATAACCTTCAAGACCGCGCGCGGCCCCTTCCGCGCCCTGGACGCGATCGACCTCAAGGTCGAGAAGGGCGAATTCATCTCGCTGATCGGCCACTCCGGCTGCGGCAAGTCGACGGTGCTCAACATCGTCGCCGGCCTGCTCAACGCCACCGAAGGCTTCGCCCTGCTCAAGGGCAAGCAGGTGAAGGACCCCGGACCGGATCGCGCGGTGGTGTTCCAGAACCACTCGCTGCTGCCCTGGCTCAGCGTTTACGACAACGTCGCGCTGGCGGTGGACAAGGTCATGCCCGGCAAGTCCAAGGCCGAACGCCGCGACTGGGTGATGCACAACCTCAGGCTGGTGCACATGGAGCACGCCGCCGACAAGCGCCCCGGCGAAATCTCCGGCGGCATGAAGCAGCGCGTCGGCATCGCCCGCGCGCTGGCCATGCAGCCCGACGTACTGCTGATGGACGAGCCCTTCGGCGCGCTCGACGCGCTGACCCGCGCCCATCTGCAGGACTCGGTCATGGAAATCCAGGCCGAACTCGGCAACACCGTGCTGATGATCACCCACGACGTGGACGAGGCCGTGCTGCTGTCCGACCGCATCGTGATGATGACCAACGGGCCGGCTGCCACCATCGGCGACATCCTCACCGTCGACCTGCCGCGCCCGCGCGATCGCCTGCTGCTGGCGAAAGACCCGCACTACCACCACCTGCGCGGCCAGGTGCTGGAATTCCTCTACCAGCGGCAGATGCGCCCCGCGGCGGCTGCCTGAAGCAAATCGGAGACTGACATGGACATGAGCGATACGCCAAACAGAAAAAAGCTCAAGCTGGTGATGGTCGGCAACGGCATGGCCGGGGTACGCACCCTGGAAGAGTTGCTGAAACTCAACCCTGATCTGTACGAGATCACGGTGTTCGGCAGCGAACCCCATCCCAACTACAACCGCATCATGCTCTCGCCGGTGTTGGCCGGCGAGCAGACGGCCGAGCAGATCGTCACCCATCCGCGCGAGTGGTATGCCAAGCACAACATTGCGCTTCATGCCGGCAAGAAGGTGGTGAAGATCGACCGCCGGGAAAGATACGTCGAGGCCGAGGACGGCACGCGCGCCGACTACGACCGCCTGCTCATCGCCACCGGCTCCGTGCCCTTCATCCTGCCGGTGCCGGGCGCCGACCTGCCGGGCGTGGTGGGTTTTCGCGACATCGCCGACGTGGATGCCATGATCGAGGCCTCCGCGCACTACAAGCATGCCGTCGTCATCGGCGGCGGCCTCCTGGGTCTGGAAGCCGCCAACGGACTGAAGGCGCGCGGCATGGACGTGACCGTGGTGCACCTTTCGCCCTGGCTCTTGGAGCGCCAGCTCGACGAACCCGCGGCGCGGCTGCTGCAAAAGAATCTCGAAGCCAAGGGGCTCAAATTTTTGCTGCAGAAGCAGACTGCCGAACTCATCCCCGCAGAATCCGGCCGCGTCGGCGCGGTGAAGTTCAAGGACGGCAGCAGCATCCCCGCCGATCTCGTTGTCATGGCCGTGGGCATCCGCCCCAACACTGCATTGGCGGAATCCGCCGGCCTGCATTGCGACCGCGGCATCCGCGTCAACGACACCCTGCAGACCGTGACCGACCCGCGCATCTATGCCATCGGCGAATGCGTCAACCATCGCGGCACGGCCTACGGCCTCGTTGCGCCGCTGTTCGAGCAGGCCAAGGTCTGCGCCAACCACCTCGCGCAATACGGCATCGCCCGCTACGAAGGCTCGATGACCTCGACCAAGCTCAAGGTCACCGGCATCGACCTCTTCTCCGCAGGCAATTTCGCGGGCGGCGAAGGCTTCGAGGAGATCGTCTTCCAGGATGCCGGCCGCGGCGCCTACAAGAAACTCATCCTGAAAGAAAACAGGCTGGCCGGCGCCTGCCTCTACGGCGACACCCTCGACGGCGCCTGGTATTTTGAGTTGATGCGCGACGGCACCGACGTTTCCGGCATCCGCGACAAACTCTTGTTCGGGCGCCATCACATCGGCGATTCCGGCGCCGGCGGCGGCGACGAGAAGACCCGCCTGATGTCGCTGCCCGACAGCGCCGAAATCTGCGGCTGCAACGGCGTGAAGAAGGGCGACATCGTGCGCGCCATCCGCGACAAAAAGCTTTTCACCCTGGATGAAGTGCGCGCCCACACCAAGGCATCAAGTTCCTGCGGCAGCTGCACCGGCCTGGTTGAAACCCTGCTCGCCGCCACCGCCGGCGGCGACTACTCCACCGCACCGTCGAAGAAACCCCTATGCGGCTGCACCGAGCACACCCACGACGAGGTACGCGCCGCCATCACGCAGAACAGCCTCAAGACCATGCCGGAAACCATGCGCTTTCTCGACTGGAAAACCCCGGACGGCTGCCAGAAGTGCCGGCCCGCGCTCAACTACTACCTCTTGTGCGCCTGGCCCGGCGAGTACCGGGACGACGCCCAGTCGCGCTTCATCAACGAGCGCGCCCACGGCAACATCCAGAAGGACGGCAGCTTCTCCGTGGTGCCGCGCATGTGGGGCGGCCTCACCAATCCGCACGAGCTGCGCGCCATCGCCGACGTTGCGGAAAAATTCCGCGTGCCGGAGATCAAGATCACCGGCGGCCAGCGCATCGACCTCTTCGGCGTAAAAAAGGAAGACCTGCCGGCGATGTGGGCCGACCTCTCAAAAGCCGGCTTCGTTTCCGGCCATGCGTATGGAAAAGCATTGCGCACGGTGAAGACCTGTGTCGGTTCGCAGTGGTGCCGCTTCGGTACCCAGGACTCCACCGGGCTGGGCGTGAAGCTGGAAAAAATGACCTGGGGATCGTGGATGCCGCATAAGTTCAAGCTCGCCGTCTCCGGCTGTCCGAGGAACTGCGCCGAGGCCACCATCAAGGATTTCGGCGTGGTGTGCGTGGATTCCGGCTACGAGTTGCACGTCGGCGGCAACGGCGGCATCAAGGTGCGCGTCACCGATCTCCTGTGCAAGGTCGAGACCGAAGAACAGGTGCTGGAATACTGCGCCGCCTTCACCCAGCTCTACCGCGAGGAGGCGCATTACCTCGAGCGCACCGCGCCCTGGGTCGAGCGCGTGGGGCTTTCGCACATCAAGGCCAAGGTGGTGGACGACGAGGCCAGCCGCAAGCAACTCGCCGAGCGTTTCCTGGTCTCGCAAAAACCCGCCCAGGTCGATCCCTGGAAAGCGCGCGCCGAGGGCGGTGAGGCGCATGAGTTCAAGGCCATGGCCGAGATTATTTAGATTCTCTACTTACTGATAACTCAACAAAACCGAACAAGGAGGACAAGAGGACATGAGTAAACCCGCATTTTTTCCTCCTGTCCTCATGTCCTCCTTGTAGGTTCTTGATGGCGTATTGAGTCCATTAACAGGTACCGATAGCTATGCAAACTGCTGCCAAAATGAAGAACGAACCCTGGCTGACCGTCGGCCGTCTCGAAGACATTCCCCGCCAGGGCGCGCGCGTGATCCATGCGCCCGAAGGCGCCATCGCCGTGTTCCGCACCGTGGACGACGAAGTGTTCGCGCTGCGCGACAAGTGTCCGCACAAGGGCGGCCCGCTGTCGCAGGGCATCGTGCATGGCCGAAAGGTGGCCTGCCCGCTGCACGACTGGAAGATCAACCTCGACACCGGCACCGCCGTGGCGCCCGACGAGGGCTGCGCCGCCAGCTTCCCGGTGCGCATCGTCGACGGCATGGTCGAGCTGTCGCTCACGCCGAATACAGGCTGCCCGAATACGTGAAAATCATATCCACACAGAGGTAGCAGAGGTAACAAAGTAAAACCCTAGACAGGCTTCCTCTGGTCTCCCTGTTTCCTCTGTGTAAATCGATCCCTACTATTCATGGATACCGCCAAAGCCATACATACCACCTGTCCCTACTGCGGCGTCGGCTGCGGAGTGCTGGTCGAGCGCGACGGCGACCGTTACAAAGTTTCCGGCGACCCCGAGCATCCGGCCAATTATGGTCGGCTGTGCTCCAAGGGCGCCTCGCTCGGCGAGACCCTGGGCCTCGAAGACCGTCTGCTGCATCCCGAGATCGGCGGCAGGCGGGCAAGCTGGGACGAAGCGCTAGACCTGGTCGCCGACAAATTTTCCCGCTTCATCCGCGAGCACGGCCCGGATGCCGTGGCTTTCTATGTCTCCGGCCAGCTATTGACCGAAGACTACTATGTCGCCAACAAGCTGATGAAGGGCTTCATCGGCAGCGCCAACATCGACACCAACTCGCGCCTGTGCATGTCCTCGGCCGTGGCTGCACACAAGCGCGCCTTCGGCAGCGACACCGTGCCGGCCTGCTACGAGGACCTGGAACTGGCCGACCTCGTCGTGCTCGCCGGCTCCAATGCCGCCTGGGCGCATCCGGTGCTGTTCCAGCGCATCGCTGCCGCGAAAAAGGCACGTACGGAAATGAAAGTGGTGGTGATCGACCCGCGCCGCACGGCAAGCTGCGACATCGCCGACCTGCACCTCGCGCTGAAACCCGGTTCTGACGCCTGGCTGTTCAACGGCCTGTTGAACCACCTCAAGCGCGAGGACATTATCGACTGGACTTATCTGGAAGCGCACGTGGAAGGATTCGGCGATGCGCTGAAAGCCGTCCATGGACTGGTCATTCCGCAAATTGCGCAGCACTGCGGCCTCGCCGAAGCCGATGTCGCCGAGTTCTACCGCCTGTTCGCGCAAGCGCCGAAAACCGTGACCCTGTTTTCGCAGGGCATCAACCAGTCCTCCAGCGGCACGGACAAGGGCAACGCCATCATCAATGTGCACCTCGCCACCGGCCGCGTGGGCAAGCCCGGCGCCGGCCCCTTTTCCATCACCGGCCAGCCCAATGCCATGGGCGGGCGCGAAGTGGGCGGGCTCGCCAACCAGCTCGCCGCGCACATGGATTTCGCGCCGGAACACATCGAACGCGTAGGCCGCTTCTGGCATGCCGCCAGCATGGCGCGCGCACCCGGCCTCAAGGCGGTCGACATGTTCGAGGCCCTGTGCGACGGCCGCATCAAGGCCGTCTGGATCATGGCCACCAATCCGGCGGTCAGCATGCCCGAGGCCGACCGCGTGGCCGAGGCGCTGAAGCGCTGCGAGTTCGTGGTGGTGTCCGACAACACCCGCCACACCGATACCGCGCAGTTCGCCCACGTGCTGCTGCCGGCCGCGGCCTGGGGCGAGAAGGACGGCACCGTCACCAACTCCGAACGCCGCATCTCGCGCCAGCGCGCCTTCCTGCCGTTGCCCGGCGAGGCCCGCCCGGACTGGTGGATCATCAGCGAAGTCGCACGCCGCATGGGTTTCGTGATCGATTTCGATTACAGCGGACCGGACTCGATCTTCCGCGAGCATGCCGCGCTGTCCGCGTTCGAGAACGACGGCGAACGCGATTTCGACCTCGCCGGCCTCGCCGACCTGAGCGCCGACGAATACGACGCGCTGAAGCCTGTGCAATGGCCGCTCGTCTCGAAACACCGGACCGGAACCGATCGCCTGTTCGCAGACGGAAAATTCTTCACCCCTTCCGGCAAGGCGCGCATGCTCGCAGTGGCGCCGCGCGCTCCGGCGAACGGGGTCTGCAGCTCGACGCCCTTCGTGTTCAACACCGGCCGCATCCGCGATCAGTGGCACACCATGACGCGCACCGGCAAGACGGCCAAGCTGCTGGCACATATCGACGAGCCTTATGTCGAAATACACCCGCAGGACGCGCAGCGCCTCGGCATCAGACATGGCGACCTGGCGCATATTTCCAGCCAGCATGGAGAAATGCTGGCGCGCGTGGCGGAAAGCACCGAGCAGCGCCCGGGCTCGCTGTTCGCCCCCATCCACTGGAACGGCCGGTTCACGGCAAAAGCGCGCGTGGATGCACTGGTCGGCGCCGTGACGGACCCCATCTCCGGCCAGCCCGAATTCAAGCATGCGCCGGTCAGCGCAAAAGCCTTCCCCGCGGCCTGGCATGGCTTTGTGATTGCGCGCGAAGACTTCGCCTGCAGCGATTACGCCTACTGGACGCGCATACGCGGCAAGGATTTCTGGCGCTACGAGCTCGCCGGCGCCGAAGCGGCCGAGAATTGGCCGGAAATCATGCGCAAAACATTTGGCAGCGAAGGCGACTGGGTCGAACTCATGGACAGCGCGGCCCGGCGCTACCGTGCCGCCCTGATCGAGGGCGGCCGCGTGCAGGCCGTGTGTTTCGTGGAGCGCGATGCCGCCTCCCTGCCGCCACGCCAATGGCTGGCCACACTGTTCGAAAAGGACGGGCTCGACGACTTCGAGCGCATCGCCCTGCTGTCCGGCCGGCCGCCCGGTGCGAACGCGGACTGCGGCCGCGTGGTCTGCGCCTGTTTCGGCATCGGCGAAAACACCTTGCGCGAAGCCATCGCCCAGGGCGCGGATTCGGTGGAGGCGCTCGGCATCCGGCTCAAGGCCGGCAGCAACTGCGGCTCCTGCATCCCCGAACTGCGCAAACTGCTTGGGCAGTCGGCCCCGGACGGCCAGGCGCCGGCGCGACTGGCCGCCGCCGGCTGAGCAGCGGCCTATCCCCCTTCTGGCTTCATCTGTTTATCCGCGTCCGGCGGGTCTATAAACGAAGTCCCGAAACATTCGGCCTGCGCACTGCCGCTGCGGCAGCGCGGACGGCCGTGAAGGAGCCGAACATGGAAACCGCCAGCCAGGGCCGCATCGTGCACGATTACTACGCCGCCAACTACGTGGGCACCGATCCGCTGCCGCGCGACCAGTCACAGAGCACGCGCCTGCACGAACCGGAACAGATGCTGACCAGCATCGATCCCATCACCGGACGTGACATCGAAGACCTGGAAGGACATCCCTACCTCGTCGACGGCAAGGTCACCATGTATTTCGAATCCGAGGAAACCCGCCAGGCCTATCTCGACACGCCCGTCGACCACCCCTTCCATCTGGTCGACAACCCGACCGACGAAGGCTACGACGAAGGCTGATTCACAAAGAGGACATGAGTACAAGAGGAAAACCTTACTGAACAGTGTGTTCCGTTTTGCTTCAACTCCTGTCCTCTTGTCCTCCTTGTTCAGGATTGGCCTTTTCCTTCGAAACCCAGGTCGCCGTCAAACCCGGCCGCGCACTTCCTTCTGCGCCAGCACGCGCAGGCCTTCGAGCGCATGGTTCAGCGTGTCATGGTGGCTCTCGCGCGGGAACACCACATAGGCCGGCAGCCTGAACACGGGACTTCCCCGCACCGGATGCAGCCTGCCGCTGTCGAGGTACTCGCGCACCAGCCGCTCGGGGAAATAGCCCGAACCGCCGAAGGCGAGCGCCTGCTGCAAGGCGAGCCAGCCGATGTTGACGGTCATCGCCGGCGAGTCCACGTCCGGGTAGTGCTCGGAAAACTGCGCATGGAACTCCGGGCCCCAGTCGATGTGGATGTAGCCTTCGCCGTTCCACCCGCCGCCGGGCGAGGAAGTCACCAGCAGCAGGGTCTCGTCGAACAGATGCTCGATCACCAGGCCCGGGCGCGTCACCGGCGTGTACATGGCGCCGATGTCCACCGTGCCCTCGATCAGGCCCTGCATGATGTCGGCCTCGAACCCGATCTCCAGGCGCAGCGACACGTCCGGCGCCGCCTTGCGCATCCAGTTCACCCAGCGCGGCAGAAAACCCTCCCACAGCGCAATGCGCGCGGACAGCGTCAGCACGTCATGGTAGCCCTGCGGCAGGCCGACATCGTGACGCGCCTGCTCCAGCGTGCGCACCAGGTTCTTGGCATGGCTCAAGAAACGCTTGCCCGCAGCCGTGAGCTCGGCGCCGTTGCGCCCGCGCACGAAAAGCTTCGCGCCCAATTGGCTTTCCAGCGTCTGGATGCGCGCGCTCACCGTGGACTGCGTCACGTGCAGCCTGCCTGCAGCGGCGACGAAGTTGCCGGTGGCAGCCACGGCGAGAAAGGTTCTGGCGAGTTCGATGTCCATGGCTTACCCGGTTATTGGCGCTGTTATATCGGTTTATCCGATATTAAATAGCGAAAAATATCGTTTTTCAAATAGTTTGCCGGGGCATAGACTTGAACCCGGATGATCCATCATCCTGCATACAAGGAGATACCGATGAATGCCCCTGACACCCTCCACACCCTGATGCCCGAACGCGACGCCGAGGGCTACCTGGTCGAGCCGACCGAATGGAACGAGGACGTCGCCGCCGCCCTGGCCGCAGAAGAAAACATCCAGCTCAATGACGAATACTGGGATGTCATCCGCTTCATGCGCGACTATTACGACGAACACCAGGTCGCCGCCGATGCGCGCTTTGTCATCAAGCACCTGGCCGGGCGCCTGGGCAAGGACGCGCAAAAGAAACTGTTCGAGCTGTTCCCCTACGGCTACGTCAAGCAGGCCTGCAAGATCGCCGGCATGAAACGCCCGCGTGCCTGGAGCACGGGCTGACATCCCGCATGCGGGCAAACGGAACGATTACATAGCAAGCCGTACAAGCCCATCCCCCCGGTTACACCAGGCAGGCAAACGCCTGCAGGGTGTGGCCGTGTGTCCGGGGGCGGGGAAACAACAATAATCGTCAACGACAAGAAGCGAGGGAAAAGCATGGTACGCAGACTGGCGTATTCCGTTTCGGAACGCGAGCACTGGATTTCTGCCGCCGGCGGCATGCTGGGCACGCTGGCAGTGCTGTCGGTCAGCCGATTCCTGCCCGGCAGTCACGGCAACGCGCTGATCATCGCATCGATGGGCGCTTCCGCCGTATTGCTGTTCGCCGCCCCTCATGGCGCATTGTCGCAACCCTGGCCGGTACTGGGCGGACACCTGGTATCCGCGGTCATCGGCGTAAGCTGCGCACGCTGGCTCGGTGGCGACCTCATGCTCGCCGCCTCGCTCGCCGTGGCGCTGTCCATCGCCGCCATGTACAGCATGCGCTGCCTGCACCCGCCCGGCGGCGCCACCGCGCTCTATGCCGTGATGGGCGGAGAAACCGTGCATGCCATGGGCTACGGCTACCTGCTCAACCCCGTGCTGGGCAACGTCGCCGCGATCCTGCTCGTTGCCGTGGCCTTCAACTACCCCTTCGCCTGGCGCCGCTACCCGCAGGCCTGGGCCAGGCGCACCGCGACAAAACCGGAAAAGGCCATGATCCCGCACAGCCGCCTGGTCTACGCGCTGTCGCAGATCGACACCTTCGTCGACGTCAGCGAAGAAGACCTGCAGCGCATCTACGAACTGGCCATGCACGAAGAGGCGCCGGCCGCACAGGCGGCAGGCAGGCTCGCCGCAGAATCCGGGCCCGCCTGAGCCTTACTCCTTGATCTCGGCCTCGACCGGCAGCGCGAGCAAGGCCGGCGATTCCTGCCAGCCCGGACAACAGGCCTCGGCCGGAATCGCCTCGGGGATGCCCTCCTGCACCACGCTGAAGTCGGTGCCGCAGGACACCGGCTTCAAGCTGACCGTCGTCACCATCCCCCCGGCAATTTGAGATCGTCGAAACTGTCGGTGATGCGGATGCGCGCGTTCGGCACCAAGCTCCACATACCTGCCGCCGAAGCCGTACACCTGGCCCGTGCTCAAACTGGTGAACGGCATTTTGCAGGAACCGCCCAGGCGCCCCGCGTTCCGGCGGACGTGCGCAGCACGCGGTGGAGGCGGACGGGATGGCTGGGCATGCCCGACGCTCCTTTCGATAAACGGCAATCGAAGACAAATGAACTGGAGCCATTCGACCGGCACAGCCCACCTGACTGCCGGCGGATCAAGCGTTGCCGCATCGGCCTGCTTTGATCGTTCCCGCAAGCCATAACGGACACCCGGCGTACCCGAAGAAAAGGCCTTCTTTTCGGCTTTTCTCGAATAAAATCACCGTATGACCCTGGTGAAGTCAAAACAACGAGTCGCGGACCACGGGGAGGTGTTCACGCCGGCATGGATGGTCGAGGCCATGCTCGACCTCGTCAAGGAGGAGATCGGGCGTATCGACTCCAGATTCCTGGAACCGGCGTGCGGCAGCGGTAATTTCCTGGTGCGGATACTGCAACGCAAGCTCGCCGCCGTCGAACTCAAGTACGGTAAGTCGGACTTCGAGCGGCGGCACTTTGCGCTGTTCGGGCTGATGTGCGCCTACGGAATTGAACTCTTGCCGGACAACATTGCCGAGTGCCGGGCGAATATGCTGGAGATTTTTGCCGACTACCTGAAGATCGAGGAATCGGATGACCTGTATCGCGCAGCGTCCTACGTGCTGTCGCAGAACCTCGTCCACGGTGATGCCATGAAAATGCTTACCAGCGATGGCAAGCCGATCACCTTTGCCGAGTGGGGCTACCTCGGCAAGGGCAAATTTCAGCGCCGCGACTTCCGCCTGGACATTCTCACTGGCATGTCTGCCCATACCGAACAAGGTTCGTTGTTTGGTAAACACGAGATTTTCACGCCGATCAAGACCTGGCCTCCGATGACCTTGGGCGATCTGGCTGCTGGGCCTGTGCAAGCGGCACTTGCAGAAAAGCCCAAGGAGGAGGCATGACCACCGTCGCCGCTTCCGTACCCGTACTGCGCTGGGCGGCGCAACGTGCGCGCTTGCACGACGACGATCTGGCCACACGTTTTCGCAAATGGCCCCAGTGGCTCAGCGGCGAGGCCCAGCCCACGCTCAGACAACTGGAAGACTTCGCACGCATGACGCACACGGCCTTCGGCTACTTCTTCCTGCCTCAGCCGCCCGCGCTGGCACTGCCGGTACCGGACTTCCGCACCCTGCGCGACCAGACGCTCGCCGAGCCCAGCAGTGACCTGCTCGATACCCTCTACCTGTGCCAGCAGCGGCAGGACTGGTATCGCGACCATGCGCGCATGCACGGCATGCCTGCCTTGGCATTTGTCGGCAGCGCCAGCGTGGAGGAAGCGCCCGAGGCCGTGGCGCAACGCCTGCGCGAAACCTTGGGTCTGTCCATCGAAGCGCGTCGCCAGCTGCCCACCTGGACGGATGCGCTTCGCCAATTGATCGCCAAGGCTGAAGACGCCGGGGTGATGGTAATGGTCAGTTCCGTCGTCGGCAGCAACAGCCATCGCAAGCTGGATGTTGCCGAGTTCCGTGGCTTCGCCCTGGCGGACGACCTCGCACCGCTTGTCTTCCTGAACGGCGCCGACAGCAAGGCCGCGCAGATGTTCACGCTGGCGCACGAGTTGGCCCATGTGTGGTTAGGCGCTACAGGCGTTTCGGATACGGAGGTGGGCCAGGTGCACGAGCAGCAAACCGAGCGTTGGTGCAACCAGGTCGCTGCGCAATTACTAATGCCACTGGCGGAACTGAGAGCCACCTACCAGCGTAATGCGCCGATTCCGGACGAAATCCAGCGGCTGGCGCGCGAGTTCAGGGTCAGCACTTTAGTCGTACTGCGCCGCCTGTTCGACGCCGGCTTTATCGACCGGGACGCGCTATGGCAGCACTATCGAGCAGAGCAGGAACGGCTGCGCACGCTGAAGGAACGCAGCAGCCCTGGCGGCGACTTCTACCGATCGTTGGGTGCACGCACCAGCAAGCGCTTTGCCCGCGCCATCGTCGCAAGCACCTTGGAAGGCCTGACCTCGTTTCCGGATGCCTTCCGCATGCTGGGCGTGCGCAAGACCGCCACGTTCTATAAAACGGCGCGCGAGCTGGGAGTGATGGCGTGAGCTACCTGCTGGATGCCAATGTGTTCATGGCCGCCAAGAATCTGCACTACGGCCTCGATTCTGCCCGGCTTTTTGGGACTGGCTGTCGCACAAGGGCAACACGGGATCGGTGTTCAGCATCGACAAGGTCGCAGATGAAATCGAAGCCGGTCAGGACGAGTTGACGGACTGGGCCAGGGAGCGCGGTCATGCGCTCTTCCGGCGCACGTCACCGACGCTGGCCCCCCAGTTCACTCAGGTCAGCACATGGGCCACCGGGCAGCACTACACGCCGGCGGCCATCAACACCTTTTTGCAGGCCGCCGACTTCTACCTGATTGCCAATGCGCTGGCCGGCAGCCATGTCGTGATAACCCACGAGCATCCGTCCAACTCGCCAAACCGCATCAAGATACCCGATGCCTGCCTGGGCCTGGGCGTGCGATTCATGACGCCCTACCAGATGCTGCGCATCGAACAGGCCCGCTTCGTGCTGGGAGCGCACGCATGAGCGGACTGACTGCTTTTGAGGAGAATTGGGCATGGCCAAAATCGACGTAAAAGGCACCTCCATCACGGTCTATTCCGAGGGCGATGAAGATTTCATTTCGCTTACGGATATGCTCAAGGCCAAGGACGGGGGCTTTTTTATTTCCGACTGGCTGCGCAACCGTAACACCGTGGAATTCATAGGCATTTGGGAGCAAGTTCATAACCCGAATTTTAATTATGGCGGATTCGCCGCAATTAAAACTCAGGCGGGGCTCAACAACTACAAGCTCAGCGTCAAGGAATGGGTGGCCCAGACCAAGGCCATCGGCCTGGTGGCCAAGGCCGGTCGCTACGGCGGCACCTATGCCCACAAGGACATCGCCTTCGAGTTCGGCATGTGGATCAGTGCCGAATTCAAGATATACCTCATCAAGGAATTCCAGCACCTGAAGGAGACGGAATACCAGCAACTGGGCTGGGACATCCGCCGCAACCTGGCCCGGATCAACTACCGCATCCACACCGACGCCATCAAGGCCAACCTGATCCCGCCCAAACTGACGCCGCAGCAGATCAACCTCATCTACGCCAGCGAGGCGGACCTGCTGAACATGGCGCTGTTCGGCAAAACGGTGAAACAGTGGCGCGATGAAAATCCCTCTAGCCGTGGCAACATCCGCGACGAGGCCAATGCCGCGCAATTAGTGTGCCTCGCCAATCTGGAAACACTGAACGCCCATTTCATCCACCAGGGGCGGCCAATTTGCGGCATCTTCGCACCCCCGTTTCGCGCCAAAACGAGCCCGCGCAAGCGGCGCCTTGGGGCGAGTTTCGAGCGCAGCGGCCATAGGGTCGCCCTAAAGCGTTGCACGAGGGGCCCCACGAGAGTGGGGATCGGGCAGCGGAAGGGATGCCGCACGCCGCGCCACGGGCGCCTGCATCCCGCTACGGGGTCGCACCTTGCTGCGCAAGGCGCTGCTCCGCCCTTCGCGGTCGCGCTTTTGGCTTGGCGCGGGATGCGCAAATCTGCTCGCAGTGACTCGTCACCATCCCGCGACCTGGTGAAATATCCGGGCTAGACGTCCGCACCCGCTCCGCGCAGCATGGGCAACACGGCCTCGGCGGCCCTCCTGCCCTCGGCGATGGCCTCGGCGGCACGGTGGAATTCCAGCAACTGCAGATGGGCAAGGCGGGGGGTAATCATGATGTCAGGCGGCTCACCGGCGAGGCGGCTGCGGCCGATGTGCACCTGCATGATGTTGAGACTGGTGGAGATGGTGTCGAACAGGGAGGGTGGGCTGTCGTCGGCCTCCCGCCAGCTCCAGGGCAGTTGCAGGGTGCTCAGTCTGTCCTGAACCTGTTTCATCAAACTGTCGGCCCGGCCTTCCGGAGCCTGTGTTTTCCTCCCGGCGGATGGCTGATGACGCCCGAGATGACGGCCGATGAGGTCCGTGTTGAGGTCCACCGCAATCACTGTTTCAGCGCCCATGGCCCTGCACAGGGAGACTGGCACAGGGTTGACCAGCCCGCCGTCCACCAGCCAGCGACCATCGCGCCGGGCCGGAGTGAACAGGCCAGGCAGCGCGATGGAGGCCCGTACCGCGTCCAGTACCTTGCCGTCGCGCAACCAGACCTCCCGCCCGCTGGCCAAGTCAGTGGCCACCACGGCAAAGCGCAAGGAAAGGGCGCTGATGTCCTGATCCTGGAAGTGTCTGCGGAAAAAGTCGATGAGCTTGGCGCCCTTGATCACGCCGCCCCCCAAGCTGAGGTCAAAGTAGCCCGCTACCTCATACAGCGTCAGCCCCCCCACCCAAGCCTCCAGACGGTCCAGTTCGCCAGACGCATATGCCGCACCCACCAAGGCGCCGATTGAGGTGCCGCAGACGATGTCCGGCTGCACGCCTGCCTCGGCCAGGGCACGAATGACGCCGATGTGTGCCCAACCCCGGGCGGAACCGCTGCCCAGGGCCAGACCGATCATGGGTTTGTCGACAGCAGACATAGAGGGACGATACTCCAAGGTCGGCCCGGATAGAAGTCACCCCTTCGATCCGATGCTTGTATCCCATGTGTAGCCCGCCGGCACTTCACGCCGGCCGGGCCGTAGCTGGTTGCTAGTGTGCTGACTTGTGTGCAAAAGCCCCCTGTGATGGCATGAGGTGAGTGGCCATGGTAAGAGGTTGATTGTCGAGATCGACCTCGAACCCTAGCAGCCTGTCGGACTAAAACGATCGTAGCGAGCCGGGGAGAGGGAGCGAGGACAGATTTGCCCATTTTTGAGGCGCATAGCGAGTCTATGCAACGAAAACGAAGTTTCGGCGAAGCCAAAAAATGGGCAAATACGGACCGCTCCTACCACTGGCGCAGTAGATCAGCATCGAGTCCGACAGGCGGCCGGTATTCAACGGATGAAACGGGACAGCCACTTCTTCTCGAAGTCGTGAGCAGCGAGGGGGCGCCCGAAATGATATCCCTGGGCAAGCTGACATCCCAGCGTGAGAAGCGCATCGACCTGATCGGCCTGTTCAACCCCTTCCGCCAGGGTTTCCAGTTCCATGCTTCGCCCCATCGCGATGATGGCGCTGACGATGGCGTAATCGTTGCGGTCGGTCAGCATGTCGCGCACGAAGGAGATGTCGATCTTCAGTTTGCTCATCGGGAAGCGCTTGAGATAGGAAAGCGAAGAATAGCCCGTACCGAAATCGTCGATGGAAAGCGCGAATCCGGCGCCGGCGAGCGCCCGGGTAATGTCGACGGCCCGTTCCGGGTCGCGCATCATGCCGCTTTCCGTGATCTCCAGTTCTATGTGGTGCGCGGCGATGCCGTGTTCGCGGGGGATGGAAAGCATTCGCTCGACAAAATCGTCGTCGTCGAACTGGTGGGCCGACACATTGACCGCCACCTTGCCGGGCATGGGGCGGCCCATCTCGTGCCAATGCCGCACCTGGCGGCACGCTTCATGGAGCGCCCATTCGCCGAGGGGACCGATCAGACCACGTTCCTCCGCGATTGGAACGAAAGTCGCCGGCGCAACCACCCCCCACTCGGCATCCTGCCAACGGGCCAGCGCCTCGGCACCGACCAGTCTGCCGCTCGGCAGGTGAATCTGGGGCTGGTAGTGAAGTTGCAATCCGCCGTTGCTAAGCGCCGCTTCCAGGCGTTTGGCGATGGCGAGTTTACGGGCGAGGTCCTCGCCCATTTCGGCGCGGTAGAAACGATATCCGCCGCCACTGCCCTTGGCGCGGTACATGGCGATGTCCGCGTGCTTGAGCAGGTCTTCGGCGGTGCGCCCGTCCTCCGGAAAGATCGCAATGCCGATGCTGGCCGACACGATGAAGCTCTGGCCGTTGATCGGGATGGGCAAGGCAAGGGCGCGTGTGATGCGTTCGGCAATGCGGGAGGCTGCATCCGCGGAGTCGGCGGCGATGACCACGAACTCGTCGCCGGAGAGCCGCGCCAGGGTTTCCTCGGCACGCAAGGCGCGTTTCAGGAGGCGCGCCACTTCCGCGAGCACGCGGTCACCGGCATCGTGCCCCAGGGTATCGTTGATCTCCTTGAAGCGATCGAGATCGAGAAACAGGAGCGAAAGCCGCCGACCTTGCCGCTCGGCCGCTGCCAATTCGTGTTTCAGCCGATCCAGAAACAGGGCGCGATTGGGCAAGCCGGTCAAGGTATCGTAGAAGGCCAGTTTTTCGATGCGCGCCTCGGCGGCCTTGCGTTCGGTGATGTCCTGGACGGTGCCCACGGCCTTTACCGGCCGGCGGTTCGAATCGAACTCGATTGCAGCCCGTTCCTCGACCCAGCGCGTCTCGCCCGCCGCGTCGATGCGGTGCTGCACATGGTAAGGCGCGCCCCTGAGTGCCGCCTGCCAGGCCGCATCCACCATTTCGCGGTCGTCGGGGTGGATGCAGGCGAGGAAGGTTTCATAAGTGATCGCGCTACCCTGCGGGACGCCAAAAATACGGAACACTTCGGGCGACCACTCAAGCACGCCGGTGTCGAAATTCAACCGCCAACTTCCGATATGGGCGACCTCCTGGGCATGGAGCAGGGTCGCTTCGCTTTCCGTGAGCGCCTGTTGCAGGCGGGCCTGTTCGGTCATGTCCTCGACGATGACCAGCAAACGGGCTTCTTCTTCTTCTTCTTCTTCTTCCGCAAGGCGAATGCCAGTGATGGTCACGCGCACCGGCGTGCGCGAGGACTCGCCGGTCAATCCCATTTCGAGCAGCAGCTCGCGCACGACCTGGCCGCCGTCGCGCACCTCGCAAAGCCTGGTCTCCAGACCGTCGGCGGCGATGATGGAAAACAGGTTCCGTCCGTGCGCGTCGCCTTCCGTGATGCCGAAGCGCTGCAGAAACGCCCGGTTCGCCGAGAGGACGGTGAAGTCGGAACTCAGCACCGCCAGTCCGTTGGGGAGCGCGGCGAACACCAGTTCCGCGTATTCCTTGAGCGCCGAGATCGCACGCCGGTCGGCGTGGATATAGGTATCGATGGCAAGCCCCATGTCCAGCAACACCACCTTGAGCAGAGCCTGCAGGGCGGCGATGAAGCGCTCGGGATTCTCTCCCAGCCGCAGCCAGATCTCGGGCATGAGATCAACGAGGTATTTCGCGTAGGCGCCGAGATACCATTGGGTTTCCAGGCCGATGCGCTGATGGGCGAGGCCGACGCGAAGCCGGTCGCGAACGTAGTCGGGGCCGTACGCTCCGGCGGTGAGTGTATCGAAGTAGCGGGCCTGGGCCTGTTTCAGGTGTTCCAGTGTCGCGGCATCGGGAATGAAGCGGCGCGTTTGCGGGAAACGCAACATGTGGTCATAGAAGCGCTCGGCGAATTCCGGCCCAAGCCCCGCCAGCGCCCGGTGCAATTCCTCGATCCGGGCGGCGTCCTCCTCGGAAAACCCCAGGAAGGCCTTGCGCTGCCGGATGGCCTCGTCGTCTTCCAGGCCCAGGGCGGCCATCGTGGACGCGACCGCCTCGATCACCGGCTTCATCGCACCGGCCCTTGCCGCCAGCCAATCCGGTGAGACAAACCGGCTTGCTTGCTTGCTTGCTTGCGCAAGGTTTTTTCCATTTCACGATTCTGATCGCTGTTCTTCATGGACTCATCCGATTGCACAGCGGGGGTACGCCGAACGTCTCGCGGAAAGCATCGTACAAGCGCCGCTCCAGCAGACGCCAGTCTGTATTTACCGCGCGATATCTGACTTTGGCCGCGCCTGTTGCCAGAAGACTAGTCAATAGTACATTACCATTATTGCCCCGCAAATGATCGGCCAGGCGCTTGCGCAAGTCTCGTGTCGAGCCGATGTAGACGACTTGCGCCCGTTCTGCCGAACGTACACCGTCAATCGGACAGGTGTTCTCGCGCAATGCCGGCGTGCGGATTTCATAGACGCCCGGACGGGAGGGGATCGATCCGGTCACCGAGGGCGGCGTCATCGGCAGCAAGGGAGAGAACCCCTCGGTGGCCGCCAGATAATCTTCGCGCACGGCCCGGCGGCGCCAGTCCGGAATGGCCAGATGATGCCGAATGGCCGCCACCGATCGCCTGGACAGGGCGCTTCCGTATTGCTGCGCAAGCGCCGCCGCGATGTCCTCATCCGGCAGGGGACGGTCGATGCGTCCTTCCAGGAGCAGCGATTTTTCCCTTTTGACGAGGGCGTCGATGCGGTGGCAATGGAGTTGCCGCTCGCCGGGAAACAACGCGCTCAGCGGCTGCGGCTTCCCATCTGCCATTTTGAAGGATAGGCCGCGTATGAGGCGGGACAGACGGCCGGCGTCGGCGACCATGGGAAGGTCCGCGCGCTCCGCGAGAATCCGCGCCATGCGAGCCTGCGGCAGGGCGACCAATGCCAAGGGGTCGCCCGACATCAGGTAATCGGCCTGTACATCGAGCAGCGTCCGGATCAGGGCATGCGTCAGCCGGTTGCGGCTGTTGATGAGGCGCAGCCGGTGGAGCGTGGACGTCATTCCGGGGGACAGCGCATGCGCCTGTCTCAGCCGCTCGGTGGCCGCCTCATCGAACCGGTATTCGCGGACGAAACCGGGACGGCGATAAACGAATTCCGGGCGGCCCGCCGACAAGCGCACCTCGCCGAGCACGCCTGCCGGTGCAGGCGGATGTTCCGTCGGCTCTTCGTGCAGGATGGCCCGGTCGAGCACCGATGGCTCCGCATGGGGGCGGAGGGCCTGGAACGGGGTGGAGGATTCGGTTTTCGCCACGCAACGCTCATACGTCTTGAGCGGCATCGACAGGAATCGGGCGAAAACGATTTTGCCAAGCGTGGCCGCATCGAGTTTTTTGTTGTTCTTCTCGCCAATCACATCCCTGTTCCTCTCTTCTTCGTCCTGTGTGAAACCGGGATTTTCCCATTGGAGCGGATGCGGCCGGAAGCCCTTGCCGCAGAAACGTTTCGGGTCGCTATTCGATAGTGGAATTCGCGGCGAGATCTGCTTTTGCGGTGGAGTTGCATCCTTCCCCCGGCAACAGCACATGCAAGCTACGCGGCCCGTGCGCGCCGAGCTGGATGGTCTGCTCGACGTCGGCGGTGCGCGAGGGGCCGGTGATGATGTTGGCGGCGCGCGGCATGGCGCCGTGCTCCTCGCGCAGCAACGCCCAGGCGTCTTCCATGCGCGGCACGATTCGATTCTCCGGCAGCACGCACAGGAAATCGTCCGGCAGGAAGTTGAGCGTGGCGGGGCTGTCGGGCCCGGCCAGCAACATCAGGCTGCCGGTTTCGGCGATGGCGCAGAAGGCGACGGCGAGGCTCACGCGCTCATCACCCACGGCGCGGCGGCGCTCGACCTGCCAGCCATCCGGCCAGGCGAGATTGTCCAGCAGCGGGTGCGGCGCGAGCACCAGGCGCTGCGGCAAGTTCTGCGCGGAGAGGTAATCCGCCACCGCATGCGGAATCCGCTCGCGCGCGGCGACTTCGGCGTAGGTGCCGGCGACTTTTTCCAGCTTGTTCAAGAAGCGCGCGCGCGTGCTTTCAGTCCACTGCGGCTGCGGGCCGCGCGTGTGTTCGTTGATGCGCTGCGCGACTGCCGGCGCAGCGGGCGTGGCATCGTGGCCGAGGGTGCGCGAGATGCGCTGCAGGATGGCGTTGCGGCTGTCGCTCATGCCTTTCTCCGCTGCCACCGGCGCATGAAGGTATCGCCTTGCGGTGCCGGCAGGTCGCGCGCGGCAGTCCAGGCCGAGGCGAAGGGCAGGCTGCGAAAACGGCCGCGGCCGCCGCTCAAAAAATTCAACAGACGCATGCCCAGTCCTGCCAGCCGGCGATAAAGCTGCGGGCGTTTCGCGCAGTACGCCCAGGCGGCGAGCGCCCAGCGTGCACGCGGCGGGGTGAGGCGGCGCGCGAATTCATGGCGGCGGTGTTCGCGCAGCAGTTTGGGCAAGGGGATGGACATGGGGCAGACTTCCTCGCAGCGCCCGCACAGGGTGGAGGCGTTGGGCAGCGGCCGGCCTTCGTCGAGCCCCACCATCAAGGGCGTCAACACCGCGCCCATCGGCCCGGGATAGACCCAGCCGTAGGCGTGGCCGCCGACCGCGCCGTACACGGGGCAGTGGTTGAGGCAGGCGCCGCAGCGGATGCAGCGCAGCATCTCGTGGTATTCGCCGCCCAGCATGCGGCTGCGGCCGTTGTCGATGAGGATGACGTGGAATTGCTCGGGGCCGTCGGCGTCGTCCGCGCGGCGCGGGCCGGTGAAGAAGGTGGTGTAGGAGGTGATCTCCTGGCCGGTGGCGCTGCGCGCCAAAAGCCGCAGCAGCACCGAGGCGTCTTCCAACGTGGGCACCAGCTTCTCTATGCTGGCGAGCACGATGTGCACGCGCGGCAGCGTGGCCGACAAATCGCCGTTGCCCTCGTTGGTGACGATGACGGCGGAGCCAGTCTCGGCGATGAGGAAGTTGGCGCCGGTGATGCCGACATCGGCGGCGAGGAATTTCCCGCGCAGCACCTGGCGCGCCTCGTCCACGATCTGCGGCACGGTTTGCAGCGGTCGGGTGAGTCCGGGCTGGTGGTGCAGTTCCTGGAACAGGTCGGCGATCTGCTGGCGCGTCTTGTGCACCGCCGGCGCGATGATGTGGCTGGGCGGCTCGTGCGCGATCTGGATGATGTATTCGCCGAGGTCGGTCTCGACCACTTCGAAGCCCGCGCCTTCGAGCGCGTCGTTGACGGCGATTTCCTCGCCCACCATGGACTTGCCCTTGGCCACCATTTTCGCGCCGGATTTTTTGCAGATGTCGAGCACCGCGGCGCAGGCCTCTTGCGGAGTTTCCGCCCAGTGCACGACTCCGCCGGAGGCTTGCACCTGCTCCTCGAAGCGCAAGAGATAATGGTCGAGGTTGGCAAGCGTATGGTCCTTGACGTTGCGCCCGGCCTCGCGCAGGGCCCGGAACTCCGGCAGGCCGTCGATGGCGGCGCGGCGCTTGTCGACGAAGCCCACGCCGGCCTTGGCCAGCGCCTGCTGCAGGGTTGCGTCGTGCAGGGCGCGATGGGCGTTGGCGGAAAAGGCGTGCGAGGTCGGTTTCACGAGTCTTCCGGCTCGCCGATGCCGGGGGTGTCGCTCATGCCGGCCAGCACTTCGGCGAGGTGATAAACCCGCACCCGGCTGCCCATGCGCTTTAGCCGCCCGGCGATGTTCATCAGACAGCCGATGTCGCCCGAGACCACGACTTCGGCGCCGCTGGCGGCGATGGCTTCGGCCTTGTCCGACACCATGCGCCCTGAGATGTCCGGGTACTTCACGCAGAAGGTGCCGCCGAAGCCGCAGCAGGCCTCGCCTTCGCCCTCTTCCAGTTCCACCAGTTCGACGCCGGACACCCTGCCCAGCAGTTCGCGCGGCGCGGCATAGACGTTGAGTTCGCGCAGCGCGGAGCAGGAGTCGTGCATCAGCACCCTGGCGTGGAGGCTGGCATCGGACAGGTCGACGCCGTGCTCGGCGAGGAAGGCGGACAGCTCGCGCGTGCGCCGCGCCAGGTTTTCTGCCTTGGCGTGCCACACCGGTTCGTTGCGGAACAGTTCGGGGTAATGCCGGGTCAGCATGCCGGCACAGGAGCCGGAGGGCACCACCACGTGCTCGTAGAAGGACAGCGCGTCGATGAGCGGGCGCGCCAGTTCGCGCGCGGTGTTGAAGTCGCCGCTGTTGTAGGCGGGCTGTCCGCAGCAGGTCTGCGCCGGCGGCACCACCACTTCGGCGCCCAGGCGCTCGAGCAGCTTGACCGCGGCAAAACCGGCGCTGGGACGGAACAGGTCGACGAGGCAGGAAACGAAAAGGGCGACGCGCATGGTTTTGCCTGTAAACGCCATGACCCAATGTTATCGCGAAACGATGCGTAGCGTTTCCCCGTCCCCCCTCTCCCTCGGGGAGAGGGGCCGGGGGGAGAGGGAACGCACACGGCGGTGCGCTGCGTGGGAGCCGCCTTAGCCGCGAATGCCGATATCCGATCGCGCCTGAAGGCGCTCCCGCTGGAGCGCTCCCGGGCTAATGGATGATTCGGGATCAAAAGGCCGCGATGTCAGGTGCGATCAGCCCAGCGTGGTATCCAGCACCATCATCACCGCGAAGCCCGCCATCAGCCCGATGGTGGCCGGGGTCTGGTGGCCGTTGCGATGGGTTTCTGGAATGACTTCGTGGCTGACCACAAAAATCATGGCGCCGGCGGCAAGGCCCAGGCCGATGGGATAGGCGAGCGCCAGTCCGCTGGCAAGGCCGATGCCGAGCAGCGCGCCGACGGGCTCCATCAGGCCGCTTGCCCCGGCGACCAGCACCGCGCGTGCTGGCGTCATGCCGGCGGCCTTGAGCGCCATGGCGACGGCAAGCCCCTCGGGGATATCCTGCAGGGCGATGGCGGTGGTGAGCGGCAGGCCGATGCCGAGGTCGCCCTGTGCGAACGACACGCCGATGGCCATGCCTTCGGGCAGGTTGTGCAGGGCAATGGCGAACACGAACAGCCACACGCGCGAGACGCGCCCGCTGCCCGGCCCGCATGGCCCGCCGTGCTCGTGCTCGTGCGGGGTGAACTGGTCCAGTCCCAGCATGAGCAGCACGCCGAGGCCCAGCCCGGCAACGACAGTCATGGCGCCGATGGAGGTGCTGCCGGTGATTTCCTCGCCGGCATCGAGCCCCGGCAGGATGAGTGAAAAGGAACTTGCCGCCAGCATCATGCCGGCGGCAAGCCCCAGCATGGTGTCCTCGGTGCGGTTGGTAAGCTTGCGCAGGAACAGCGCCGGCAAGGCGCCCAAGGCAGTAGCGGCAAAGCCGGCCACGCCGCCGAGAAAGCCCAGGCGCAGCGCGGCATCGGCTTCGCCCACGGCCACGCGCCAGATGCTGGAAACCAAGAGCAGCACGACCGCCGCCAGCGCCACCGCCAGCCCCAGCGCGGTGTAGGGATGCTCGTGCGCCTGGTTCGCCCAGGCCGCGCGCCAGCTCAGCGGCTCATCCCGTTGCGCGAGTTCCATGTTCCCTGCCCTCTTGTCGGTTGCCCATCGATCAGCAGTAGCCGATCGGGACGTCCTCTTCTTCCGTTGCGGCAGCCCGCTCGGCCGCCACGTCCCGGCGCCATGCCTTGTAAACGCTGTACAAGCTCAATGCCATGATGATTCTCCCAAATTTTCCGCCGCGCAAGCGCGGCCTGTACGGATCGGTCTCGACACATCGTGTCCTGGGTTCATTACACGGCATTTTTGGTTATTGATAAAGTTGAATAAATAAATCCTTGCGATAGTAATTGACAATGTCACGGGCACGCCTGCCACCAGCGGTGCGGATAGTCGCGCTCGGGATTTTCCACCGCCAGCCGCAGCATGCCGCGCGCGGCGAAGAAAGCGTTGGCATCCGCCTGCGCCTTGACCAGCAGGCCGTCGTAGCCGTCCTTGCAGGCCGCCCGTTGCGCCGCATCGAGCAGGCGGCTGCCCACGCCCCGATGCTGTTTCGCCGGATCGACATAGATGCCGTGCAGCAGCAGGCCGCGCCGGCCGGCCGGCACGTCGCGGGGATTGGCCGCTTCCCAGGCGGCGACGCCGACGATGGCATGCGCCTCGTCCTCGGCCACGACGATGTGCAGGTGATCGAGGTCATGCGGGTGATAGCGGTAGCCGGGAAGGCTCAAGCGCTTGACCCGATCCGGCAGTTGCCAGGCCATGATCGCGCGCTCGATGACGCCGTTTAGCGCGGCGATGTCCGCAGCCTGCGCCGGGCGGATCGAAACCGCCGCAGGCGCGGGCATGAAGGCGGTGGGCCGGCTCATGCCAGCTCCACGGCCATGCCTTCCAAGCCTGCGCCGAACATCGCCAGCACCGCAGCCAGCTCGTGTGCGAAATTCATGGTTCCACCCTCCTTTCGATGCCCCGCGCCATGCACATGGCGCGGGCGTTTCTTGCCCGATCCTGCCGATCAGGCGAGGTCGAAGCGGTCCAGGTTCATCACCTTGCTCCAGGCCGCGACGAAGTCCTTCACGAACTTCGCCTGTCCGTCGTTCTGGCCGTAAACCTCGGCGATGGCGCGCAGCTGCGAGTTCGAGCCGAACACCAGGTCGGCGCGGGTCGCCGTCCATTTGGCCTTGCCGCTCTTGCGGTCGCGCACCTCGAACACCGTCTTGCCTGCGTCGACCGGCTTCCACTCGTTGTTCATGTCGAGCAGGTTGACGAAGAAGTCGTTGGTGAGCACACCCGGGCGGTCGGTGAACACGCCGTGCTTCGTGCCGCCGAAGTTGGCATCGAGCGCGCGCATGCCGCCCACGAGCACCGTCATCTCCGGCGCGGTGAGCGTGAGCAGCTGCGCGCGGTCCACCAGCAGCGCCTCGTCCGGGACCTCGGAAAAGCGGCTGCTGCGGTAGTTGCGAAATCCATCTGCAATGGGCTCGAGCGGCGCGAAGGAGTCGGCGTCGGTCTGCTCAGGCAGCGCGTCCATGCGGCCCGGGGTGAAGGGCACGCTCACGTTCTGCCCGGCCTTCTTCGCGGCCTCTTCGACTGCCGCGCACCCGGCCAGCACGACGAGGTCGGCGAGCGAGATCTTCTTGCCGCCGGCAGCCGCACCGTTGAATTCGGCCTGGATGGCTTCGAGTTTGCCGAGCACCCTGGCAAGCTGCGCCGGCTGGTTGACCTCCCAGTCCTTCATCGGCGCAAGGCGAATGCGCGCACCGTTGGCGCCGCCGCGCTTGTCGGAACCGCGGAAGCTCGAGGCCGACGACCACGCGGTATAGGCCAACTCGGAAGTGGTGAGGCCCGAGGCCAGCACCCTGGCCTTCAACACGGCCACGTCCGCCTCATCCACCAGCGGGTGGTTCACCGCGGGGATGGGGTCCTGCCAGATCAAGTCTTCCTTGGGCACCTCGGGGCCGAGGTAGCGGGTCTTGGGCCCCATGTCGCGGTGGGTGAGCTTGAACCAGGCGCGTGCGAAGGCGTCGGCGAATTCTTCCGGGTTCTGCTGAAAGTGGCGCGCGATCTTCGAATATTCCGGGTCGTAGCGCATGGCCATGTCGGCGTCGGTCATGATGATCGGCACCTTCTTCGAGGCGTCGTGCGCGGCCGGCGCCATGTTGGCGTCGGTGTGCGCGACCGGCGTCCACTGCGAGGCGCCTGCCGGGCTGCGCGTGGTAATCCACTCATTGCCGAACAGCATGTCGAGATAGCTCATATCCCATTGCGTGGGCGTCGGCGTCCACGAGCCCTCCAGTCCGCTGCCGATCTGGTCGCCGCCCTTGCCGCTCTTGTAGCTGCTGATCCAGCCTAAGCCCTGGCTCTCGATGCCTGCCGCCTCTGGCGCGGGGCCCACGTGCGTCGCCGGCCCGGCGCCGTGGCATTTGCCAAAGGTGTGGCCGCCGCAGGTGAGCGCCACGGTTTCGTAGTCGTTCATCGCCATGCGCGCGAAGGTCTCGCGCACAAGTTTCGCGGAGGCCAGCGGATCGGGCTTGCCGCCGGGCCCTTCCGGGTTGACGTAGATGAGGCCCATCTGCACCGCGGCGAGCGGATTCTCGAACTTGTCGGGTTCGGTGCCGTGGCGCGTGTCGGCGAGCCAGTCCTTCTCGGAACCCCAATACACCGACTCGTCGGGCTCAAACACGTCGGCGCGGCCGCCGCCGAAGCCGAAGGTCGTAAAACCCATCGACTCCAGCGCGCAGTTGCCGGCCAAGACGATGAGGTCGGCCCAGGAAATCCGGTTGCCGTACTTCTGCTTGATCGGCCAGAGCAGGCGGCGCGCCTTGTCGAGGTTGACGTTGTCCGGCCAGGAATTGGTCGGCGCAAAGCGCTGCTGGCCGAGCCCCGCGCCGCCGCGGCCGTCGCCGATGCGGTAGGTGCCGGCCGCGTGCCAGGCCATGCGGATGAACAGCGGGCCGTAGTGGCCGTAGTCGGCCGGCCACCAGTCCTGCGAGTCGGTCATCAGCGCATACAGGTCTTTTTTCACCGCCGCGAGGTCGAGTTTCCCGAATTCCCCGGCATAATCGAACGAGGCCTCCATCGGGCTGGTCCCGGGCGCGAACTGGCTCAGGATTTTCAGGTTCAGCTGGTTCGGCCACCAGTCGCGGACCGTCGGGGTGCCGCCGCCTGCTGCGGTGACATGGAAGGGACATTTGCTTTCGGACATGGCTACTCTCCTCTTGGGTTACAGGGTTTCCCGTTCGCTTGCGGGATGTTCGTATTCAAGCCCATGATTTAGACTGGTTCTAATATTTCTTTTCTAAGCTTCCGATAGCTTTTGACTAAGCAGACCAAACAGCCATGACGCTCACCGAACTCAAGTACGTCCTTGCCGTTGCGCGCGAGAAGCACTTCGGCCGCGCGGCCGAGGCCTGCCACGTATCGCAGCCGACCTTGTCGGTGGCGATCAGGAAGCTGGAGGAGGAACTGGGCGTCACCCTGTTCGAGCGCGGCGGCGGCGGCGAACTCAGTATTACGCCGGCAGGCGAGCGCGTGGCCGAGCAGGCCGCAAACATCTTCGAACTGGTGGACGGCATCAAGGATCTGGCCGCCAGCGCCCGCGACGATCTGCAGGGCCCGCTGAAGCTCGGCGCCATCTACACCATCGCGCCCTATCTCCTGCCGGAGCTGATTCCCCGGCTGCACGAGCGCGCGCCGCACATGCCGCTCTTGCTGGAAGAGAACTACACGCGGGTGCTGACGGAAAAGCTCAAGAAAGGCGAACTCGACGCCATGCTCGTCGCCACCCCGGTGGAAGACCCCGGCCTCCTCGCTCTGCCGCTCTACGAGGAGCCTTTCGTCGTCGCCGTGCCCGCCGACCACGCGTGGAAGAAAAGGAAGGCCGTAGACGGCGCGGAGCTGGAAAACGAAAACCTGCTGCTCCTGGGCAGCGGCCACTGCTTCCGCGACCAGGTGCTCAAGGTCTGCCCTGCGCTCAACCGCTCCGCCTCAGGCGGCCTGCAGAAAACCCTGGAAAGCTCCTCGCTCGAAACCATACGCCACATGGTGGCCTCGGGCATGGGCACCACGGTGCTGCCCTGCACCGCCACGCGATTGCATACCTCGTCCGACAGCCTGCTCGTCTACCGCCCCTTCACCAGGCCCGCGCCCACGCGCGTGGTGAGCCTGGCCTGGCGCAAGAGCTTTCCGCGCCCGCGCGCCATCGAGGCCGTGCGCCAGGCGGTGATGGGCGCGAGCCTTGCCTGCGTGGACAAGATCCGCCCCGGCAAGCGCTAGTGCAGTGTCTCGCAAATGGCTTGACAGAATGAAACCGATGGATTTTTTCGCCAGGCAAGGCGCAACCCCGCAGTCATATTGAACATATGGCAAGGGGTTGCAACGCAGCATGGCGGAACAAGACGCGGTTTCATGTCGAGGTATTTGCAAGACACTGCACTAGGCTCAATCCGCCGGGCGGATGCCGGGCAAACGCGCAAAACTCTCTTTCCGCACGGTACTGACGAAGTCGCCAAGATAGGCGCGTGACGAATCGGCCTGGCGCATGGCGGCATGAAGTTCCGCCCACAAGCCGTGCCTGCCGATCGGCCGGGCGCTGACGTAGCCGCGTTCGAGGTAGGAGGCGACCGCCCATGCAGGCAGCGCGGCCAGGCCCCGGCGACTGGCGACCAGTTGCAGGATGGCCACGGTCAATTGCGCTTCGCGCCGGGGCGGCTGGATGCCCGCCGGCCTGAGCACGCGCCGGATCAAGTCCAGCCGCTCTTCCGGCACCGGATAGGCAATCAGCGTATCGTTCGCGAAATCCTTCGGGAGCAGGTATTTTTTCGCGGTCAGCGCATGATCGTTGGGCATCAGCGCCAGCATTTCGTACGCAAACAGCGGAACGAGGGCGACGCCTTTGCGCGGCGCCGCATCGGAGGTGATGACCACATCGGCCTGCCCTTCGTGCAAAAGCGCGACGGGATCGGCATGAAACCCGCCGAGCAAATCCAGCTCGATCCTGGGCCAGGCCACACGGAAGGCATCCATCGCCGGCATCAGCCAGTCATAGCAGGTGTGGCACTCCACCGCGATGCGCAATTCGCCCACGTCGCCATCCCTGAACTTGGCCAGATCGCGCAAGGCCGACTCGACCCCGGGCAGGACGGCTTCGGCCAGTTGCAGAAGACGCTTGCCCGCCGGGGTGAACTGCGGCGGCCGCGAGCCGCGCTCGAGCAGGGCGAGCCCGAGCTGGTTTTCCAGCGCCTTAAGCTGATGCGAAACCGCGGACTGTGTCAGGTGCAGGCGCTCCGCGGCCGCCGTCAGCCCGCCGCTTTCGGCCAGCGCCTGCAACAGGCGCAGGTGGCGCAACTCGATATGAGAAATATTCATGCAAAAAATGAAAACAATTCGTTTGATTCATGATAATGCCTGCCGCATGATGCCGTCCACACCAACGTCGAGGACAAGAAAATGCCAATTGCACATGTATTGGGCGTGCCGCGCATCGGCCCCAACCGCGAACTGAAATTCGCCCTGGAAAAATTCTGGCGCGGCGAAATGGACGCCTCTGCACTGCACGCGACCGGGCGTGCCATCCGCCTGGAAAACTGGGAAAAACAGCGTGCGGCAGGGCTGGATTTCGTCACCGTGGGAGACTTCGCCTTTTACGACCAGATGCTCGACCACATTTTGCTGCTGGGCTGCGAGCCCGCACGTTTCGGCTTTGCCGACGAGGATGCGCTGACGCGCGCCTTCGTCATGGCGCGCGGACAGGCGCGGGCGGAAAACCGGGATTGCGGCTGCGGCCGGCAGGGCGCAGCGCACAACGCCAGGGCGCTGGAAATGACCAAGTGGTTCGACACCAATTACCACTACCTGGTGCCGGAATTCTCGCAAGACACGGATTTCAGGCCGGGCGCGGAACGGCTGTTCGAGGAAATCGCGCAGGCGCAGGCGGCAGGCTTCAATCCCAAGCCGGTCCTGATCGGGCCGCTGACTTTCCTGTTTCTGGGCAAGGAAAAATCGGCCGGGTTCAACAAGCTCGAATTGCTCGACAGGCTGCTGCCGGTTTACGGCGGAATCCTCGCGCGCCTGAAAAAACAGGGCATCGAATGGGTGCAGATCGACGAGCCGATCCTGAGCCTGGACCTGCCGGCCGAATGGCGCGCGGCCTTCGAGCGCGCCTACCATGCGCTCAACGGCGCCGGGCCGAACATCCTGCTCGCCAGCTACTTTGGCCCGCTGCGCGACAACCTGCCGGTGGCGATCAGGCTGCCGGTGGCAGGATTGCATGTGGATGCCGTGCGCGCGAGCGAGGAACTGGCAACGGTGATCGACTGGCTGCCCATGCACAAGGTGCTGTCCGTCGGCGTGGTCGACGGGCGCAACGTCTGGAAGACCAACCTGGGGGCGAAGCTGGAACGCCTGCGCGGCCTGCACGAAAAACTGGGGCCGAGACTCTGGATCGCACCGTCCTGCTCGCTGCTGCACGTGCCGGCAAGCCTAGCCCCGGAAGACCGGCTCGACCCGGAAATCCGCAACTGGCTGGCCTTTGCCGACGAAAAGCTGGGCGAGATCGCGATTCTGAAAACCGCGCTCGAACACGGACGAGAAACCGTGGCGGCCGCGCTCGCCGCCAATGCAGAGGCCGTAGAATCGCGCCGCAATTCGCCGCGCGTGCACGACGAAGCGGTCGCCGGGCGTGTCGCCGCCCTGCAGGAAAACGATGCGCACCGCGCCAGTGCTTATCGCGAACGCGAAAAGGCGCAGCAAGCCCGGCTTTGCCTGCCCGCCCTTCCCACCACCACCATAGGCTCGTTCCCGCAAACCCCGGAAATCCGCGCCGCGCGCGCCAGACACAAAAAGGGCGAACTGACCGACGCCGAATACCGGGCCGCGATGCGACGGGAAATCGAACTTGCGGTGCGCAGGCAGGAAGCCCTCGGGCTGGACGTGCTGGTGCACGGCGAGGCCGAACGCAACGACATGGTGGAATATTTCGGCGAACAGCTAGACGGCTTCGCCCTGACCCGATACGGCTGGGTGCAAAGCTACGGTTCGCGCTGCGTCAAGCCGCCCATCATATACGGCGACGTATCGCGGCCCGCACCCATGACGGTGGAATGGATCGCCTACGCGCAGTCGCTCACGCTAAAGCCCGTGAAGGGCATGCTGACCGGGCCGGTAACGATGCTGCAATGGTCGTTCGTGCGCGACGATCAGCCGCGCGAGCAGACCTGCCTGCAAATTGCGCTGGCCATCCGCGACGAAGTCCTCGATCTGGAAAAGGCCGGCATCGCCATCATCCAGATCGACGAACCCGCCTACCGCGAAGGACTCCCGCTGCGCAAATCCGACTGGCAGCGTTACCTGGACTGGGCAAGCCGCGCCTTCAGGATCAGCGCATCCGGCGTGGCCGACGCCACGCAGATTCACACCCACATGTGCTATTCGGAATTCAACGACATCCTGCCCGCCATCGCCGCCATGGACGCAGACGTCATCACCATCGAGACCAGCCGCTCGGACATGGAATTGCTGCACGGCTTCGGCAAATTCCGCTACCCGAACGCAATCGGTCCCGGCGTCTACGACATTCACAGCCCGCGGGTGCCGACCACCGGGGAAATCCGGCAACTGCTGGAAAAAGCCGCCGCCGTCATTCCCCCGGACAGACTCTGGGTCAACCCCGATTGCGGCCTGAAGACCCGCGGCTGGCCCGAAACCGAAGCGGCCCTGGCCAACATGGTCGCGGCCGCCAGGCAGTTGCGCGCATCAGTCGCCGGCTCGGCCTGATCCCGTCATCGATCCGAAACGAATGCCCCCGCCCTCTCCCGCGGGGAAAGGGCAACTGAGGGCATGCGTGGGGATATCCTCGAAAAGTCCGACTTTAGTCGGGAACGTAGTCACCAATTGCCAGGGGCAGGCCCGTGTAGGGTATACCAGCCGGAAAGGTGGCGCGCCCCAGGTATTGCTTGAATCCGCGTGCGTTATTGCAAGACCTGACCCCGTTTCGTTTTCCCCTGGGTCTTAATCCCTTTCGTTTCAGGGCGTGTGTCGATCAAACTGCGCCGCGTGATGTCTACCCGCGCCATGAGTCTTAATCCCTTTCGTTTCAGGGCGTGTGTCGATCACCGTGGTCCCCGCAAAGGATGTCAAGGCCCTAAAGTCTTAATCCCTTTCGTTTCAGGGCGTGTGTCGATCATCAATTTGACGCAACACCAGGCGACCTCAGAGGTCTTAATCCCTTTCGTTTCAGGGCGTGTGTCGATCGGCTCTTTGGCCGTCATCACGCAGGCAGAATCGTCTTAATCCCTTTCGTTTCAGGGCGTGTGTCGATCGAAATGAAAAGCGTAATTTTTCAAACCGTGTCCGTCTTAATCCCTTTCGTTTCAGGGCGTGTGTCGATCTGCCTCAGGGGCCGAAATCCCGGTGTTTTACCGGTCTTAATCCCTTTCGTTTCAGGGCGTGTGTCGATCGAGCAAGGCATACGAGATTTTTGACGAGGCGTTGTCTTAATCCCTTTCGTTTCAGGGCGTGTGTCGATCGGCTCTGACGTTCGACGCCATCCCGAGCAGTCGGGGTCTTAATCCCTTTCGTTTCAGGGCGTGTGTCGATCTGCGGCCGGGTGCTGGGATTTTGGGAAATGAAATGTCTTAATCCCTTTCGTTTCAGGGCGTGTGTCGATCGAACAATTCGCTTGCCCCTAGCCGCTTGCCCCGTCTTAATCCCTTTCGTTTCAGGGCGTGTGTCGATCGATTTAAATCATGGATATGCGCAATCTTAGCGGGTCTTAATCCCTTTCGTTTCAGGGCGTGTGTCGATCAGTAGATAGGCGCAAGCCACTGGAACATCATTGTCTTAATCCCTTTCGTTTCAGGGCGTGTGTCGATCAAGCTGTTTACAGAAAAGGAATGCTCATGTGCGTCTTAATCCCTTTCGTTTCAGGGCGTGTGTCGATCCGCGGTCGCTGAATTTTCCTTGCAAATCAAAATGCTATTCCTTGCATTAGCCGGTTTCGACATTTCTTCAGACTTGCCTTTCGTTCCACTGCTCCTGCCAGGCCAGGGGCAGGTCCGTGTAGTGTATACCAGCCGGAAAGGTGGCGCGCCCCAGGTGTTGCTTGAATCCGCGTGCGGGCAAGGGATAACAGCGCAGGTCGTCGGTCTTGTCGTCGATGAGTCCTGCCAGGTCTGAAAGATAGCGTACCGCCTTGCGCGGATCGCATGTCAGCCAGAAGACGCTGTATTCGATGGGTACGGCTATCTTGCACAGGGCTCGGTGGACACGTCCGAGCCGGCGCGGGTGGGTGATGTCGTAGGCGACGATGTAGTCGGCCATGCCTCATGCGGGGCGTATGACGTCTTCGGGCAGTTCGCCGTCGTCAAAGCCCTGGCCCTCCCCGGCCTCGGCTTCGGGATAGATCACGCGCAGAATGTCGCGGCACTGTTCTTGCAGGTCGCGGCGCAGGCGCTCGGCCTGGGTTTCCCACTCCTGATAGAAGCGGGTGCGGCCGGCCTTGCCGAGGAGGCAGCCGGTCTGGGTACTGGTGCTGAAGTCGTCAGCACGCAGTACCTGCTTGTTGAAAAGGCCAAGCACCCAGCGTTCGATGTCGGGACGCAGGGCTTCAATGAGGTCGCTGGCGAGGGAGTCGCGGCCATAACTGGGTTGATGATAAAAGCCCAGGGCGGGGTCCAGTCCGGCCGCATGCGCGGCCAGGACGGCTTCGGCATCGAGCAGGGTGTAGGCGAGCGAAAGGACGGCATTGACGGGGTCGCGCGGCGGGCGCCGGTTGCGCCCCTTGAAACCGAGGCTTGGCGGCACGAGGGCGCCAAAGGCGGTGAAATACAGGTTGGCGGCAAAGCCTTCCACCCCGCGCAGGGAGGCAAGGTCTGGCTGGTCGTCCAGACGTTTGAGCATGCCGGATATGCCGGTGACGGCGCGGTTGAGTTCGTAGCGCGCGTCGTGCCGGCTTTCGAGCTTTGCGGCAAGAAGGTCGCACTGGGCGGCGAGCTTTTTCCGGACGATGTTTCTGGCGATGGCCAGGCAAACCGCGGGGTCGAGCGCGGCCCGGTATTGGGCTAGCCGCCTCGCGGCGTCCTTGTGCCGGCGCGGCAGGAAAAGGCTGGGCTCGCGCTTGCGGCCGTCGAGAACGATGAGGCCGATGCCGCGCGCGCCAAGCCGGCCGAGCAGGCTGGTATCGACGGCGACATTGCCCCGCACGATGATGCGCTCCAGGGGGCCCAGCGGCACGGTGCCGATGCGTTCGCCGTTCTCGAAGAACACGAGGGCCTCGGCGTCGAGGTCGAGGCGAACGTGTTTGCGGTCGATGTAAAGGGTGCCCATGTGCGTTCAGAAGATGGCAAATACGGGCTTGGTCGCGCGGGTGGCACGGCCGAACAGGCGCGGCTGCATGCGCGGATCGAGTTGCAGGACGTGGACGCGGTCTTCGCCGTCATCGATGAGAGCGGACAGTTCGGCAAGGACGTGGCGACGCTCGGCCGGCGTGAGCCAGCATTCACAGAAGGATTTCTGGCCGGCGGCTTTCCAGCCTTTCATGTAGCGAATGACACGCGCCAGACGCCTGGGGTCGGCAATGTCGTAGGCGATGAGGTAGAGGTCGCGGGAGGGGCTCATGGGCGTTGAGCGTGGTTTCGATGTATGCACTGTAAGCGTTTTCTGCCGGGCCGGCCGGAACGGCAAGCTTGCGGCGATGGGGGTGTGCGGTAATCTCAGCGGGCACTGGATTGCTTCGTCGCTACGCTCCTCGCAATGACGCAGTTGGCATTGATGCGGCTGTCATTGATGCGGCCGTCACTGCGAGCGCAGCGAAGCAATCTGTCTCGCCTCGGCGGGCGCTGTCATTGCGAGCGTAGCGAAGCAATCTCGATTTCCCATGCGTAAGATTGCTTCGTCGCTATGCTCCTCGCAATGACGCAGTTGGCATTGATGCG
>JBFMCR010000027.1:0-13451 GCA_040754425.1 Pseudomonadota bacterium
AGCCCTTGAGCGTGGTGGTGCGTCTGTCCGCGTCAAGGGTTCCCTTCGCCGGGCTCCGCCCGCCCTTGACCCGGCCAGACCCACCCTGCCCGGAGCCCAGTTCACCCACTCGAAATTCAAAAGAGGCTAAATTATTATTTCCCGAACTTCCGCTTCGGCCGAATAGCAAACATCGGGGTCCAAACATCGGGGTCAGGTCTTGCACTAACGTATCATCCTGCGGGACATCGGGGTCAGGTCTTGCAACGGGACACAACGGGACATCGGGGTCACAACGGACATCGGGGTCAAACGGACATCGGGGTCAGGTCTTGCACTAACGTATCATCCGGCCGCTCAGGAGCCGCGGACATCGGGGTCACACCGGGACACCGGGACACCGGGGTCAGGTCTTGCACTAACGTATCATCCGGCCGCTCAGGAGCCGTGAGCGGCCGCACTTGCCTGCTGGTCAGCAGTCGGCAATGGCCGAATAGCGGTCGGAAAGTTGTGCTGTCATGAACTTCCGCTTTTGACCGTTAGCTGACTATCTCAGCCTTCAGCAGGTTTCACGCTAGCCACCTTGCTCATCGCCAGATTCGCCGCCGCCGTCCTCGTCTCCACCCCCAGTTTCTCGAACACGTGTTCCAGGTGCTTGTTGACCGTGCGCGGGCTGGTGCCGAGGATTTCGCCGATGTCCTTGTTGGTCTTGCCTTTGCTCACCCAGTAGAGCACTTCGGCTTCGCGCAGGGTGAGGCGGAAGGCATTCATCAAGGCCCCGATAGAGGAGGCGTGGTTATCTTCGCGCAGCACCAGCAGCCATTCGCCTTCGTGGCCGAGGTGGCTGGGGTCGTGCAGGGTGGCGAGCAGGCGGCGCGATGGGTCGGCGACGAGCACGGGCGGTTCGCGGTTTTCCAGTTTTGCCTGCTGCGCTTCCTTGATCCAGGCCGAGAGGCGCGGCGGGGTTTGTTCATGTTCGACGCCGAAGTAGTCGCGCAGCAGTTTGCGCGCGAGCGGGGTCTGCCACAGCAGGCGGCCGTCGGCGGCGCGCACGGCGACGGTGGCCTGGCCGAAGGCGTCGAGCGCGGTGCGGGCCTGCTTCATCTGGCGCGCGTTCTGCATGTGGGCGGCGATGCGGGCCAGCACTTCCTGCGGCTTGATGGGCTTGGTGACGTAGTCGGCGCCGCCGGCGGCGAAGGCGGCCACCACGTGCTCGGTCTCGGTGAGGCCGGTCATGAAGATGATGGGGATGTGCTGGGTGGCGAAGTCGGCCTTGAACCGCCGCGCCACTTCGAAGCCATCCATGCCGGGCATGACGGCGTCGAGCAGGATGACGTCGGGGCGGCTGTGGCCGGCGCGCTGCAGGGCGCTTTCGCCGTTGGTGGCGACAAGAACCGCGTAGCCGGCTTCGTCGAGGGCATCGTGCAGCAGGGAAAGGTTTTCCGGGACGTCGTCGACGATGAGGACGATGTCCGCGCTGGCGCGGTCAAGCGTCATGGCGCACCTCGCTCGATTCACCATCCAGCCCCTTGCGCAGGATTTCGCGCATGGCGTCGAACTGGAACTGCCGCGCCAGCCGGCGCATGACGTCGGCGAAGTCGGCGTAGCCCTCATCGTTCTGCGCGATCTCGTCGAGCCTGGTGTGGATGCCGCGCACGTAGCCGAGCTGGATCTGTTCGTCCAGTTTCAGCAGGTCTGCCTGCGGCGGGTAGCGCAGCTGCGCCGGGGGCGCGGCTTCCGCGGGCGATGGCGGCGCAGCTTCGGCGGCAACCCATTCCAGCTTCAGGCGCTGGCCGATCCAGTCCAGCAGTTCGTCCACGCGCACCGGCTTGGTGATGAAGTTTTCGGCGCTGACGCCGGCGTCGTTGTCGGTGACTTTCTCGAAGGCGTTGGCGGAGATGACGGCGATCTCGGCGTCGCTTATGCCGCTCTTGCGGATGCGGCGGATGGTCTCCCAGCCGTCGATGCCGGGCATGGCCAGGTCCATGAAGATGAGGTGCGGGCGGAGGCGCGGGATCAGCTCCATGCATTCCTGTCCGGAGGCGGCCTGCGCCACCTGGAAGCCGAGCGGCTCCAGCACGCTCAGCAAAAACTCGCGGTCGGTCTTTTCGTTGTCGACGACGAGGATGCGGCGGCGCACGCCCACGTAGCCGATGCGATGGGCACGGCGGTTTTTTCCCGCGGCGTGCGAAGTCTGCGGCAGGAACAGGCGCACGCGGAAGCGCGAACCCTTGCCCGGCGTGCTCTCCACGCTCATTTCGCCGCCCATCAGGTCGGTGAGCATCTTGGCGATGGTGAGGCCCAGCCCGGTGCCGCCGGTGGCGCCGAGGTGGGCCGCGCTGCCGCGCGAGAAGGGCTCGAAGATGTGCGCCAGTTCTTCCGGCGCGATGCCGGGGCCGCTGTCCTCGATTTCGAACACGGCCATTTCGCGCTGGTATTTGAGGCGGAATGTGACCTGCCCATGCACGGTGAACTTGACCGCGTTGCCGAGGATGTTGATGAGGATCTGTCGCAGGCGGCGCTCGTCGGCGCGCACCACCGCGGGCAGTTCGCCCTGCGGCTCGTAGCGAAAGCCGATGCCCTTGTTGCGCGCCTGCAGCTCGAACATGCCCACGATCTGCTGCACGAAGTCGCAAAAATCCAGCGGCTTCATGTTCAAACTCATCTTGCCGCTTTCGATGCGGGCGATGTCGAGGGTGCCTTCGATCAGCGACAGCAGATGGTCGCCGCTGCGGCGGATGACGCTCACCGCCTGGCGCCGGTGCGGCGGGATGGCGTCGTCGCCGTCGAGGATCTGCGCATAGCCGAGGATGCTGTTGAGCGGCGTGCGCAGCTCGTGGCTGATGGCGGTGATGTAGCGGCTCTTGGCCTGGTTGGCCTGTTCGGCCACCTGCCTTGCGCGCTGCAGCTGTTCGTCGGTGCGCCGGTGCGAGGCGATCTCTTCGTGCAAGAGCTGGGTCTGGCGGTTGGATTCCTCCTGCGCCACCTGCCGGCTCTTGCCGGCCAGCACCACCCACCAGGCGACGACGGCGGTCACCAGCAATAATGCTGCACTGGCGCGCAGGAAGGCATCGCGCAGATGGGATAGAAGATAGCCGTCGCCTTCGCTGAGGATCAGCACCTCCTGGTAATACAGCAGCCCCACCAAGAGGCCCATGATGGCGACGAAGCCGAGCATGAGCAATAAATAGTGCGCGAGGCCGGCCTGAAGATAGGGTTTGAGCGAGGGGGGAAGAAGGCGTATGAGCAGGGCGGTCCATTGTTCCACCAGACGCGCCTGCGGCTTGCACAGGTCGTGGCAGCGCGCGTCCAGGGTACAGCACAGCGAGCAGATGTGCCCCTGGTAGGCGGGGCAGGCGGCCATGTCCTCGCCTTCGTAGTCCTTGCCGCAGACGCTGCAGGTGAGCGTGGCGCTGGAGGTGTGGGGCGTGCGCGCAAGGTAGTAGCGGCCTTTCGTCATCCAGGCGATCAGCGGCGAGCTGACGAAGGCCGCGCCGAGCGCGATGAAGATGGCGTAGGGCTGCAACGCTTCGCCGAACAGGCCGACGTAGGCCGACACCGACAGGGCGGAGGCGATGCCCATGGCGCCCAGGCCCACGGGGTTGATGTCGTAGAGATAGGCGCGGCGGAATTCGATGCCGGGCGGCGACAGACCGAGCGGCTTGTTGATGACGAGGTCGGCCACCACCGCCATCATCCACGCCACGGCGATGTTGGAGTAGAGGCCGAGCACGCGGCCCAGGGCCTGGAACACGTCCAGTTCCATCAGCATCAGCGCGATCAGGGTGTTGAACACCACCCACACCACGCGCCCCGGATGGCTGTGGGTGACGCGCGAGAAGAAGTTGGACCAGGCGAGCGAGCCGGCGTAGGCGTTGGTGACGTTGATCTTGAGCTGCGAGACGACCACGAAGACGACCGTGGCCGCCACCGCGAGGCCGGCGTAGGGGAAGACGTAGCCGTAGGCGACGAGATACATCTGGTTGGGGTCGATGGCCTGTTCCGGCGACACCGCATGGGTGATGGCGAGGTAGGCCAAGAGCGCGCCGCCCAGCATCTTGACCACGCCCGGGATGACCCAGCCCGGTCCGCCCACCAGCACGCCGGTCCACCAGCGTCTGCCGTTGTGCGCCGTGCGCTCGGGCATGAAGCGCAGGTAGTCCACCTGCTCGCCCATCTGGGTGATGATCGCCAGGCCCACCGCCATGGCCGCACCGAACTGATGCATGTCGAAGCCCGGGTTTTCTGCATCGCGGCCGACATAGCCCATGAGCCCGGCGAAGGCCTGCGGTTCCTGCACGAACAGAAAGATGTAGGGCAAGAGCAGCAGGATGCCCCAGACCGGCTGGGTGTAGGTCTGCACGCGGCTGATGACGGTGATGCCGTGGGTCACCAGCGGGATCACCACCAGCGCGCAGATGAGATAGCCCCAGGCCGGCGGGATGCCGAAGCCCAGCTCCAGCGCATAGGCCATGATGGCCGCCTCCAGCGCGAAGAAGATGAAAGTGAACGAGGCGTAGATGAGCGAGGTGATGGTGGAGCCGAGATAGCCGAAGCCGGCGCCGCGGGTGAGCAGGTCCATGTCCAGCCCGTGGCGCGCGGCGTAGTAGCTGACCGGCATTCCGGCAAGGAAGATGATGAGCCCGGTGGCGAGGATGGCCAGCGCGGCGTTGAGGAAACCGTAGTTGACGAGCAGCGTGCCGCCGACGGCTTCCAGCACCAGGAAGGAGGCCGCGCCGAAGGCGGTGTTGGCCACGCGCCACTCCGTCCATTTGCGGTAGCTGCGCGGGGTGAAGCGCAGGGCGTAATCTTCCAGGGTTTCGTTGGCCACCCAGGTGTTGTAGGCGCGGCGAATCTCGAACACCCGCTGTGTCGCGGGCGAAGACTCGGCGGGGACGTCTGGTTCGGCGGCCATGGTCGGTCGGGCAAGGTGGAGTCAAGTCCGATGGTAAGGCACGCGAGCGGATGCGTCCAAGGCCATGTGCCCGTCAAGTCTTGCCCGTGAGTCCCTTGCCGGCAGGGCCGGGGGATTTCTCCGGACGATTATCGTTTGGTCTTGTCGCGCTCGATGAGCGCGTAGGCGCTGTGGTTGTGGATGCTTTCGAAATTCTCGGCTTCCACGATGTACGCATCGATCAGCGGTTCGGCATTCATGGCGGCGGCGACGTCGCGCACGATGTCTTCCACGAACTTGGGATTGTCGTAGGCGCGCTCGGTGATGTACTTCTCGTCGGGGCGCTTCAACAGGCTGTACAGTTCGCACGAGGCCTGTTCCTCGATCTTCTTCACCAGGTCCTCGATCCACAGGAAGCCGTTGGTGCGCGCGGTGACGGTGACGTGCGAGCGCTGGTTGTGCGCGCCGTAGTCGGAAATCTTCTTCGAGCAGGGGCACAGCGAAGTCACCGGCACCACCACGCGGGTGGTGTGCTTGTATGCGCCCTTGTCGATCTCGCCGATGAGGGTGACTTCGTAGTCCATCATGCTCTTCACCCCGGAAACCGGGGCGGACTTGTTGATGAAATAGGGGAAGGTCATCTCGATGTGGCCGGACTCGGCTTCCAGGCGCTCGACCATGTGGCGCAGCATGGCCTCGAAGTTTTCCACCGAAATCTCGCGCTCGCGGGTGTTGAGGATCTCGACGAAGCGCGACATGTGCGTGCCCTTGAAGTGCTGGGGCAGGTAGACGTACATGTTGAAGCTGGCGACGGTGTGCTGCACGCCGCCTTCCTTGTCCGCGACCTTGACGGGATGGCGGATGGACTTGATGCCCACCTTGTCGATGGCGAGCTGGCGGGTGTCTTTTGAGCTTTGCACGTCCGGCATGCAGACGGCGTCGATGCATTCATTCATGGCAATTCCTCGGGGCGGTCGGAACGGGCCTGTCCGTGACAGGCGATTTAGACTGAGTATAAACCGTCCGAATACTTGAGTAAACTACTCGGATAATAGTTCCCGCACTTTCCTGCTCAGGCTTGCGGCATCCAGTTCGCTCGCAAGCCTTTGATTTTCCTGGGTGTCCTGTTCGAGGAAGCGGTCGGGCAGGCCGCAATGCAGCACGCGCACCAGCGTGTCGTGCGCGGCCAGGCATTCGGAAACCGCCGCGCCGGCACCGCCCATGACGGCATTTTCCTCCACCGTCACCAGCAGCTCGTGGCTGCGCGCCAGTTCCAGCACGCGGGCCTCGTCCAGCGGCTTCACGAAGCGCATGTCGACGACTGTCGCATCCAGTTCCTCGGCGGCTTTCAGGCACTCGGCCAAGACCGGACCGAAAGCCAGGAAAGCGGCCTTTTTGCCTTCGCGCAGGGTCTTGCTCCGGCCGACGGGCAAAGGATCGAGTCCGGCTTCCAGTACCGCGCCCGGCCCGCAGCCGCGCGGATAGCGCACGGCCGCAGGGCCGGGATATTGGTACGCGGTGGTGAGCAGCCTGCGGCACTCGTTCTCGTCCGACGGCGCGGCGATGAGCAGGTTGGGCACGCAGCGCAGGAAGGTAAGGTCGAAGCTGCCGGCGTGCGTCGCCCCGTCGGCGCCCACCGGGCCGGCGCGGTCGATCGCCAGGGTGACGTCGAGGTTCTGCAGGGCAATGTCGTGGATCAGTTGGTCGTAGGCGCGCTGCAGGAAGGTGGAATAAATCGCCACCACCGGCTTTTCGCCTTCGCAGGCAAGACCCGCGGCGAAGGTGAGCGCGTGCTGCTCGGCGATGCCGACGTCGAAATAGCGCTCGGGATATAGTTCGGAAAACTTCACCAGCCCGGAGCCTTCGCGCATGGCCGGGGTGATGGCGACAAGACGCGCATCGGCAGCCGCCATGTCGCACAGCCAGTCGCCGAAGACCTGCGTGTAAGTGAGTCCGGGTGGCGTACTGCCGGCAGGTTTTTCGACGATGCCGACGGCGGGGTCGAAACTGGTCACGCCGTGGTACAGACAGGGGTTGGCTTCGGCCGGCTCGAAGCCCTTGCCCTTTTTGGTGACCACGTGCAGGAATTGCGGGCCTTCCAGCCTGCGGATGTTTTTCAGGGTTTCCACCAGCACGTCGAGGTCGTGGCCGTCGATGGGGCCGATGTAGTTGAAGCCCATTTCCTCGAACAGGGTGCCGGGCGTGATCATGCCCTTCATGTGTTCCTCGGCGCGCTTGGCCAGCTCCTTGATGGGCGGCATTTTCGACAGCACGATGTCGGAGGCTTTCTTCGCCTTGGCGTAGAACTGGCCGGACATGAGCCTGGCGAGATAGTTGTTGAGCGCGCCCACCGGCGGCGAGATCGACATGTCGTTGTCGTTTAGCACCACCAGCAGCGGCAGGTCGGTGGCGCCGGCATTGTTGAGCGCCTCGAAGGCCATGCCCGCGGTCATGGCGCCGTCGCCGATGACGGCGATGGCGCGGTGTTCGGCGCCGCCCTGGCGGAAGGCCTCGGCCATGCCCAGCGCGGCCGAGATCGAGGTGCTGGAGTGGCCGGTGCCGAAGGCGTCATATTCGCTTTCCTCGCGGCGCGGAAAGCCGGCGATGCCGCCGCCGCGCCGGAGTCCCGCCATGGCCGCCTTGCGTCCGGTGAGGACTTTGTGCGCGTAGGTCTGGTGGCCCACGTCCCACACGATGCGGTCACGCGGGGTGTCATAGACGTAGTGCAGGGCGATGGTGAGCTCCACCGCGCCGAGATTGGAGGCGAGGTGACCGCCGGTGTGCGCGACGGAGTCGAGCAGGAAGGCGCGGACTTCGTCGGCCAGCTGTTTCAGCTGCTTGCCGTCAAGACCGCGCAGGTCGGCGGGAGAATGGATCGAGTCGAGCAGGGTCAAGTCAGAACATCCAGGTCAAAATTCGCGCAGCACGATGTAATCGGCCAGCCGGCGCAGGCGGGAGGCTTCCTCGCCGAAACCGGAAAGTGCGGCATGGGCGTCGGCGCGCAGCTCATTGGCCAGTTCGCGCGCACGGGCGAGGCCGAGCAGGCTGACATAGGTGGGCTTGTTGCCGGCGGCGTCCTTGCCGGCGGTCTTGCCCAGGGTGGCGGTCGAGGCGTCGGCATCGAGCACGTCGTCGACTACCTGGAAGGCGAGGCCCACGCATTTGGCGTAGTGGTCGAGCCTGTTCATGGCCGCATCGTCCAGCGGCTTGCCGCACAGCGCGCCGAGGTTGACCGAAGCGCGGATCAGCGCCCCGGTCTTGAGGATGTGCATGAATTCCAGTTCCGGCAACTCCAGCGGCTTGCCCACACTGGCAAGATCGATGGCCTGGCCGCCGGCCATGCCGCGCGAACCGGAAGCCGATGCCAACAGGTGCAGCATGCGCACCTGGGTGGCGGCATCGTCGACGAGACCGGGTTGCGCCAGCACTTCGAAGGCCAGGCTCTGCAGGGCATCGCCCGCCAAGAGCGCGGTGGCCTCGTCGAATTCCACGTGCACCGTGGGTTTGCCGCGCCTGAGCACGTCGTTGTCCATGACCGGCATGTCGTCGTGCACCAGCGAATAGGCGTGGATGAGTTCGAGCGCGACGGCCGCCTGTTCCACGCGCGCAGGATCGGCGCCGCTCAGTTCGCCGGCGGCGAGGGCCAGCAGCGGGCGCACGCGCTTGCCGCCGCCCAGCACGGCGTAGCGCATGGCGTCGTGCAGGCGCCGGGGTTCGGCGCTGGCAACAGGCAGGGCGCGGGCAAGCGCGGATTCGACGCGCCCCTGACGGTCGGCCATCCAGGCCTGGAAATCACTCATCGTTGCCGGCCAGGAAAGGTTTCATCACGCCGTTTTCCAGCATCTGAACCTGCTGCTCGGCTCGGCTGATGGCTTCGCGGCAGAAATTGAGCAGGGATGCGCCGCGCTCGTAGGCCGAGAGCGAATCTTCCAGGCTGAGCTTGCCGGACTCCATCTGGGCGACGATTTTTTCTAGTTCGGCAAGCGCGGATTCGAAATCCTTGGGTGCGGTGGCTTTGGCCATGGGCGTAAATACAAGCGGGTTTGCGTAAACGTATAACTTTAACAAAAGCGCGCATTCCAGTCTGCAAACCCTGGACCTGTTTGCGCAAAAAAACGGCAAAATGCTTTGCCTTCAATGGGCAGGCATGGTATCGTTCCCGTCCCTGATAGCGGTTTTCGCCGTCTTCGGGATGGGAACCTCCGGTTCATTGGGCGGTCTGCATGCGGACTGCCGGGTGGCCGGGGTTTTTGTTTTCTTTGCCGTCAAAATCGGTACTGGAATAGGGTGGGTAGGGATGAGCAATCTCGCTGATTCTGTTTCGGCGCTGTCTACAACAACGCCTCAACTGCCGGTGTCGTGGTATTTCGACCCGGAAATCCTTGAACTCGAAAAGAAGCTGCTTTTCGACAGCGGCCCGGGCTATGTCGGCCATGCACTGATGGTGCCGGAAGCCGGCGACTATCACGCGCTCGAGCGCTTCGAGGGCGCCAAGGTGCTGGTCAACAACGCCAACGGCATCGAAATGCTGTCCAACGTGTGCCGCCATCGCCAGGCCATCATGCTGAACGGCCGCGGCAAGCTGCCGGCCGACAACATCGTCTGTCCCATCCACCGCTGGACTTATGACGCCCAGGGCGCCCTGCTTGGCGCGCCGCACTTTCCCGGCAATCCCTGCATGAACCTGTCACGCTCCGTATTGCAGAACTGGAACGGCCTCCTGTTCAACGGCCCGCGCGACGTGCGCGCCGATCTTGCCGGCATGGGGGTTGCCGGGGATCTGGATTTTTCCGGCTACATGCTGGACAAGGTCAGGGTCGATCACGTGCCCTACAACTGGAAGACCTTCATCGAGGTGTATCTGGAGGACTACCACGTCGAGCCCTTCCATCCGGGGCTGGGCAATTTCGTCACCTGCGACGATCTCAAATGGGAGTTCGGCGAATGGTATTCGGTGCAGACCGTGGGCCTGGCTTCCGCCTTCGGCAAGAAGTACGGCTCGCCGGTCTATCAGAAATGGCAGGAGCAGGTGCTGCGCTACGGCGAGGGCAACAAGCCCGGGCACGGCGCCATCTGGCTGACCTATTACCCCAACATCATGGTCGAGTGGTATCCGCACGTGCTGGTGGTGTCGAGCGTTTGGCCGACCGGCATCGAATCCATGGCCAACATCGTGGAGTTCTACTATCCTGAAAACATCGTGCTGTTCGAGCGCGAGTTCGTCGAAGCCGAACAGTCCGCGTACATGGAAACCGCAGTCGAGGACCACGAAATCGCCCAGCGCATGCACGACGGCCGCCGCGCGCTGTACCGCCAGGGCATCAGCGAGGAAGGCCCCTACCAGTCGCCCATGGAAGACGGCATGGTGCATTTCCACGAGTTTTTGCGCCGGCAGATTCAGCCGCATTTGAAATAAGGCCTGACGCAGAGGCCCGAAGGCTAAAACCAAAGTATTGACAGGGAGGCAGGGGAGGTAAGGGAGGTAAGGGAGTAAAGAAATAATGCATTGCTCAAGGTTTTCCTCCCCCCCCCCTTACCTCCCTGTGCATGAATCTTTCTGCGTCCAGCTGGTTCCTTAAATGAAATCCACCTGGATGCTGGTTGCCGGCTTCATGTTCGCGCTCATGGGCGTGCTGGTGAAACTCGCCTCGGCACGCTTCAGCGCGCCGGAACTGGTATTCTACCGCTCGCTGTTCGGGCTGCTGTCGATTTATGCCGTGATCGTGCTGAGCTACCGCCAATGGTTCGCACCGCTGCTCACCAGGCATGCGGCCAGCCATGTCAGGCGCGGATTCTCCGGCTTCGTGGCGCTGGTGATGTATTTCTACGCGATCGCGCACCTGCCGCTGCCGACGGCGATCACCCTCAATTACACCTCGCCCTTGTTCCTTGCCGCGATCACCGCGTGGTGGCTGAAGGAGCGCCATGGCCGCGGCCTGGTGGCGGCAGTGGCGATCGGCTTCGCCGGCGTAGCGCTGCTGCTGCAGCCGGGCTGGGGCGGGGAGGACATGCTGGCAAGGCTGGTCGGGCTCGCTTCGGGCGTGCTGGCGGCAGTGGCCTACCTCAATGTGCGCACCCTCGGCAGAGAGGGGGAACCGGAATGGCGCGTGGTGTTCTACTTCACGCTGGTTGCCATGCTGGGCAGCGGCGTGTGGATGGCGGGGGCGGGCTTCGCGGCGCCGCGGATGACGGACCTGCCGCTGTTGATCGCCACGGGCGCGGCGGGAACGCTGGGACAGCTGGCGATGACCCGCGCCTACAGGCTCGGCAACACCCTGGCGGTCGGCGCGCTGGCCTACTCGACCGTGGGTTTTGCCGCGCTTTACGGCGTGCTCCTGTTCGGTGACCGGCCGCCGCCGGCGTCCTGGCTGGGCATGCTGCTCATCGTGATTGCCGGCCTGGTCAGCGTTTGGGCGAGCCGCAGTGTCGCGGCGCCGGAATGACGCTATATTTGGATCGTCGATACATACAGGGGGCAGATTCAATGATCGCAATCAACGTCAAGGACAACATCGTCAGCATGTCGGTGCTGGGCCGCTTCACCCTCGAAGACTACAAGGAATTCGAGGAGGCCGTGCTTTACGGCCTCAAGTTCCAGGGCGTGGTGAACCTGCTCATCGACCTGCGCGACATGCTTTCCTTCAGCGTCGATGTCGCCTGGGAGGAAATCAAGTTTTCGCGCAAGCACGCCAACGATTTCGATCGCGTGGCCATCCTCACCAGCAGCGAATGGATTGCATGGAGCGCGTGGATCTATCGCCTGTTCGTCGATGCCGACGTCGAGCTGTTCGACGATGCAGAGGCGGCAGAGGCCTGGCTCAGGGAAACGGCCTCGGCAGCCTGAGCGCTCAGGCCCTGGCCGGCCTGAAGATCGCAGTGTTCGCGTAGTAGGCCGGGCCCTGGCCGGCGTCCCAGCCGGGGATGCCCTGTATCGGCAGCGGCGGCAGTTCCGGCATTCGTGCCTCGAGCACGGTGGCGGCGGCAAGCCGGTCGATGGCGTCTGCCTCTGTTTCGGGCGTATGCAGGAGCAGGCATTTCGCGGTCATGCCGGGAAACGGCGCGAGGCATTTTTCCAGCAGGCCGTGGCCGACGACAAAGAAGCGCATGTGGTGGACGACCGCCTGCCGCGCATCCCAGAACAATTCCATCCAGCGCTTCGCGCGCAGCAGTTCGAGCAGTTCCGGCTCGGCGCAGGCCACCAGCATGCCGCTTTCGTCCAGCAGCGTGAGCCGGTCGCGCAGCCGGCCGCGTTTTTTCTCTTCTTGCGGTTGCGCCTGCAGCACCCGGCAATGGCGCAGGTTGAGCGCGGATTTCAGGCGCGAAAAGCGCATCCACGCCAGCGCATTGAGGAAGTCGTGCAGGTTGCCTTCGCGCGTGGGCACGATCCCGCCGGCGGCAATGGACAGCTCATATTGCGCTGCCGGCATCGCGCTCGAAGCCGCAAAGCGCACGGCGGCACCGCTGTGGGCGTGATGGACATCCAGCGCTTGCGCCACGGCGTTGAGCGCATCCAGATCCTGCCTGCCCTTTAGGCACGCAAGCAGATCAAGGTAGGGCGCGAAGGCGGGATGGCCGTACGCGCTCAACTCAGTCTCTGGGCCAGGCGGGCGCGATATTCGCGGGCGAGGGCATGTTCGGGCCCGAGCAGGTCGAACAGCGCGAGCAGCGCCCGGCGCGGCAGGCCGTTGCGATAGTGCGGATGCTCGGCGTCGAGGGCATCGAGCATGTCGAGCGCAGAATTCATGTCGTCTTGCGCCAGGCGCAGCGCCGCCAGCTGGAAGCGCGCGTCGGCGTCGGCGGCATCGGCCGCGCGCGCTTCGACATCCGCGCCGGCGTTTTGCGCCGCGTGCGCCAGCGCGAAATGGGCGTAAAGATTGGCGATTTCCGAGTGTGCGCGCAGTTCCGCCGGCAGGCTTTCCAGCAGTTGCAGCGCCTGCTCGTGTTCGCCGTTCGCCCACAGCAGCCTGGCGAGATCGCGCGGAATGGCCGCATTGCCCGGCTCGTCGACGGCGGCGGTGGCGAGCATGCGTTTGGCGTCCTGCGCGCGGCCGGCTTGCCAGGCGGCCAGGCCCTGGGCGTACAGAGTTGCGCTGTCGCGCAGGATGAAACGGTCGAGCAGGCTGCGGAAATGATTGTCCGACTCGGCGCCGTGCACGGTTTCCACCACTTCGCCGCGGCGGAAGAACTTGACCGTGGGCACGCTGGTCACCCCCAGCCTGCGCGCGAGCGTGCCCAGTTCGTCGGTATTCAGCATCACCAGCAGGAATTTGCCGCCGTATTCGCCGGCGAGTTTCACCAAGCGCGGCATCAGCACCATGCAAGGGCCGGCCCCGGGCGTCCAGAAATGCACCAGCACCAGGCCGCGGCGGGAGTTTTCCAGCACCAGGCGCTGGAAGTTTTCCGCGGTGGCATCGAAGACATAAGGGGAAGGGGGCATGGAATTATCTTGAAGGGTCATCACTCATTCGAGTGGGTTGAATCATCGATTTCCCACCTGAGCGGGGTATAGGTCAAGGCCGCCGAGATGGAAGTAGATCGCATTGCGAAAGCGCTCCCGATTACGGAAACCCCGCGCCCG
>JBFMCR010000028.1:0-4853 GCA_040754425.1 Pseudomonadota bacterium
GGGCAACAGAAGTAAGACGTCATTGATCGAGAGACGTCATGTCGACGGTTACGGCAACCACTTTTCTCGTTGCCGTGTCAGCCAGAGCACTCCCGAGAAGCACCAATCCTGACCAAAAATAGAATGGGTCTTCGCGGAAGAGTGTGGGTGAATTCGCATGCTGATTAGATTTTCGGAAGCATGGAGGTCAGGATTTTGAGGCGCAGATATTCCTCATCACGCAGTCCATATGCTCGTCGCTGGATGACGCGGATTTTGTTGTTGAGTCCCTCGACGAAGCCGAGCGAGACCTTGTTTTCCGGTCGGCAGTAGGCGGCGATCCCATCCCAATGACGCTCGATCATCTCGGCGAACTTCTCGTAGGGTTTCAGGCGCTGCCACTTCAGGCTGGCCCGCCAGTTCTCGAAGAACCGCCGCGCCCAGCCTTCGCGCTGGTAGCTCCAAAGCTGGCCGAACGACTCCTTCAGCAGGTAGGCCGTGTTGAGCCGCTTGTTGGCGGCCAGCAAGGTCTTCAGTGCTCGCCTGCCATCGGTGGTCAGGTTGTCGTGGCTGGTCAGCAGGACGTACTTCTGGCCCTTGATGTAACGCCGATCCTTGCCGGACAGCCGGGCGTACTCGGCCTTGCGCACCTTGTCCAAGGCATCGTTCAGATGCCGCATCACATGGAACTTGTCGAACAGGATCGCCGCCTGCGGCGCTCGGCGGACGGTGACATTGCGAAACGGCTTCCACATGTCCATCACCGCCAGCCGGATGCCGCGTGTCTTCTTCTCGCCCAGCCAGTCGTAGAACTGCTCCATGCTGGCTTCCGAGCGGTCCTCGCCGCCAAACCAGATCGGCCGGCGCCGGATCAGGTCGCTCACCACGATGCGATAGGTGTGGCCCTTGCGGATGGAAATCTCGTCGATGCCGATGGCCTTGGGACCGGGCACGCCCGTCCGTTCCAACTGAACCCGCATGTATTCCTTGTCCAGTTCCTTGACGGCATGCCAGTCCAGGTGCAATTCCTCGGCCACATCCTTGATGGTGCTGGCGCGACAGCGCCGGCCGACATGCCAGGCAAAGCGCTTCGTGTAGAAGGAATTGTCGGCAAGGAAGTCCAGATGCTCCCGCTTCACCTTGCCGCAGCGCCGGCACAGAATCCGTCGAACCTCGAATTCCAGATAGATCCGCGTGTCCCCGCAAGCCAGATCGCGCACCCGTCGAGTCGTTCGGTCGTACCACCCCATCTGTGCTCGACCGCACTCCTTGCAGACCGTTTTTTTGAGCGCCGCGCGAGGGTGACGATGCGCGCCTTCGAGTCGCCGAAGACGCCACGCACCACTTCTGACGGCCGAAATCCGGCGAACCGGTATGCGTCGAGAAGACGCTTGTGCTTGGGTGAGGTAGCCATCGCGAAATCATGCCAGTTTCCGAGGGACCATCAATCCTCGGAAACCCGCTCTCAGCAAGCATCATGGGCGATTTCATGACCGTTTTTACCCACACTCTTCCGCGAAGACCCAATAGAATGGTCGATTACTCGCCATTACCCTACGTTGCCATCTAGTCGAGAAGATAGGACATATTATCCATGACGGTTGCAATTCCTCGGAGCCGTCATGAAGAACCTCGAACTCGCATCACCCTCGGAAATGTCTGCCAGCGCCCGTGCTGGCGAAATCACCACCATCCTTGCGGCGGCCATCGTCCGCACGCTCGCCGGCGACGATCAAAAACAGAGAGAAGTTGGACTTGGCTTCCTGCCCGACCAGCGCGTTCATACAACCCCCTATCAAAAGGAGAAGTTGTGATGAACGACACGCTGACCAAGCAACAAACCGTGGCCCGGCAAATTGCCGACCTGAGCCAAATGTCCATGGCCGATCTTTGGCCGATCTGGGATCGGTATTTTTCCCGCCGCCCGGATTATCCGAATCGCACGCACGTCGAGTCGCGCATTGCCTACAAGCTGCAGGAGGAAGCCTTCGGTGGCCTCGCCTCCGAAACAAAGCAGCGGCTGGAAGCCATCGGTGCGAAGCACTCCAAGATCAAACTGCGCGCGCGCCCGCGCAAGTTCGACTTCGCGCCAGGCACTGTGCTGCTGCGCGAATGGGGCGAGCGCGAGCATCGGGTGACGGTCGACGCCGACGGTCACTTCGAATACGAAGGCCGCCGCTTCAAGAGCCTGACCGCCGTGGCGCGGCACATCACCGGCCAGCATTGGAGCGGCCCGCTGTTCTTCGGCCTGAAGGGAGGTGTCTGATGGCGGAGATCGCATCCTCGAAGCCGCGCAAGCGCTGCGCGGTCTACTGCCGGGTGTCGTCGGATGAACGACTCGACCAGGAGTTCAACTCCATCGACGCGCAGAAGGAGGCGGGCCATGCCTTCATCGCCAGCCAACGCGCCGAGGGGTGGATTCCGGTCGTCGACGACTACGACGACCCCGGCTACTCCGGCGGCAACACCGAGCGGCCGGCCCTCAAGCGTCTGCTGGCCGACATCGAGCGCGGGTTGGTCGACATCGTGGTGGTCTACAAGATCGACCGCCTGACGAGGAGCCTCGCCGACTTCTCCAAGATGGTCGAGGTGTTCGAGCGCCAGGGCGTGTCCTTCGTGTCGGTCACGCAGCAGTTCAACACCACCACCTCGATGGGGCGGCTGACGCTGAACATCCTGCTGTCCTTCGCCCAGTTCGAGCGCGAGGTCACCGGCGAGCGTATCCGCGACAAGATCGCCGCCGCCAAGAAGAAGGGAATGTGGATGGGCGGCGTGCCCACCATCGGCTACGACGTGGTCAACCGCCAACTGGTGGTCAACCCAGCCGAGGCGGCGGTGGTGCGGCGGATGTTCGAGGAGATGCTGACCATCGGATCACCCACGCAGATCGCCGCCCGGTTGACTGCCGAGGGCGTCACGACCAAGGCATGGACGACCCAGGACGGCCGCGTGCGTACCGGCACGCGCATCGACAAGAAGTACATCCACAAGGTGCTGCGCAACCGCATCTATCTCGGAGAACTGTCAAATCGCGGCCAGTGGTACCCGGCGCAGCACGAGCCGATCATCGAACGCCAGCTGTGGGATCAGGTGCATGCGGTGCTGGCCCGCGACAGCCACGCGCGGTCGGTGGACACCAAGATCCGCTCGCGCAACGACGCGCTGCTGCGGGGGCTGCTGTACGCGCCGACGGGCGAACGCATGTACCCAACGTACTCGCGCAAGAACGGCCGCAAGTACCAGTACTACGTCTCCAAGTCTGAGAGCCGGTTCGGCGCACCCGGCAAGAGCTACGAGCGCCTGCCCGCCGGCGAGATCGAAGCGGCGGTCGTGGCCCAGATCCGGACCGTGCTCACCAGCCCCGAATCCGTCGCCGCCGTCGTGCGCCAGGTCCAGCGCCAGGGCGCGCCCATGGACGAAGCCGCCGTCGTGATGGCGATGGGGCGGCTGAACGACGTGTGGGATCAGCTCTTCCCGGTCGAGCGGCACCGCATTGCCAACCTCATGATCGAGCGCGTCGACCTCGTCCACACCGACGAGATGCAGGGGATCAAGGTGAAGTGGCGCGAACTGGGCTGGGACGCTTTGATTGGCGAGTTCGCGCCCAGGAGCATCGGCGCCGAGTTGCTGGAGGTCGAAGCATGAAAGACGGAGTTCGCGAAACCTTTGTGCCGCTGACCCTGCGGCGGCGCGGCGTGCGCCGGCTGGTTCAGCACAAGGCCGAGGACCGGGACACGCACGACAGCACGCTCATCGAAGGGATGGCAAGGGCCTTCCACTGGCAGCGGTTGTTGGACAGCGGCGCCATGCCGAGCGGCTCGGCCATTGCGCGCGCCGAAGGGCTGCACCACTCGGTGGTCAACGAACTGCTGCGCCTGACGCTGCTCGCGCCCGACATCGTTGAGCTGCTGATGGCCGGGCGACAGCCGCGCCGGATGAGCCTGATATGGTTCCAGCGCAATCCGCTGCCGGTGGACTGGGCGGCGCAGCGCGAGATCGTGCGACGCTTCGAGGAGGCCGCGTGAGCACCAAGCACCGCGGACGCTTCGAGGGGGCGCTAATCACCCAGAAACTCCCGGCGCCGGCCGGCGGCGTGAAGCTGGAAACCTTTCTGCCCTGGCGGCTCGTCCAGCGTGGCACCCGGCGCGCGGTGATCCCACCCCCTGGGGTCCGGACGGCCGTCGAGGCGCACTCGACCTGGGCCGCTTCCGTGCGCACCGAGATCCCGGACACCGCGCTCCTGCGAGCGCTTGGGCTGGCGCACCACTGGCAGCGGCTGCTCACCGAGGGACGGGTTGCCTCGGCGGCCGAGATCGCCAAAGCCGAGGGGATGGACGTCTCGCAGGTCCATCGCCTTATGCGGCTGACCCTGCTGGCCCCCGAGTTGGTGGAGCGCCTCGCCGCCACCCCCGAGTTCCCCGTCGAGCGACTGCTGGGACGCCCGTGGCCCTATGGCTGGGCCGAGCAGATCCGGGTGCTGGCCTCGATGCCCTGACGGGCCCTGTCATCACATCGCCGCCGCCTTCGGGCGGCCTTTTTGCGGCCTGACGATCTCTCTCGGTCGCCGCCGCCGGGCAGTTGCCGACTGCAACCGGCGCCGCTGAGTCCTTGATGGAGCACGTACAGGTCCCCGGAGTCCTCCACGGACACTGAGCGAAAAACAGAGAACAGAGAGGCCGTGAGGGGCGAAGGCGGTCCGAGCTCAAAGGCTGCGTCCGCAAGATCACGCCGTGAACACGCGCCAACACGCGGGGACTCCTGCGGATTCCTGCGGACTTCCTTCCCCGGCCGTCTCGCCTGCCTCGGGCCCCATTTCGCTCTCTCCGCGCCGTTTTTCTCTCCGGCCCTGCTCCCCGGCGAAAGGTCGAAGTCAA
>JBFMCR010000029.1:0-29434 GCA_040754425.1 Pseudomonadota bacterium
CGTAGTGGTAGGCGGACAACCACCGGTAAATCGTGCGCCGATTGATACCCATGCCGGCCGCCACGACCTCCGGGCTTTCACCCTCTTCAACGCGTTTCACCCCCGCCATGCGCAGTTGCTCTTTCGCCTCACGCGGCAGTTTGCGAGTATCGAATACTTTCTTGCATTTCATGCCCTCGCATTGTATCGCATGAGGCTTTGTTTGTGAAGATTTTAGTAAAATCGTTTCACCGCAGAGTTCGCGGAGGACGCGGAGTTTTTTGATTGCTTTCTCCGCGAGCTCTGCGAACTTTGCGGTAAATTCCGTTTTTTTGACTTGGTTTTCCGTTGGGTTTTTCCCATGGTTCAACAAGATTTCAGGGGTTGACTTTCACATGCAAGAAAAAGCCTTCAACCTGCCCAATTCCATCACCGGCATCCGTCTCATGGGTGTGCCGGCGACGATCTGGTTCATGCTCGAAGGCCAGTGGGCCGTCGCGACCTGGGTGTTCCTGGCGGCCGCGCTGACCGACGGGCTCGACGGTTTTCTAGCCCGCAGGCTGCACCAGACCACGGCCATCGGTGCGGCGCTCGACACCGTCACCGACAAGGCGCTGTCGCTGTCGGTGCTGGTGGTGCTGCTGAGTTTTGAAATGGTGCCGGTGTGGGTCGCGCTCGCCATCGTCATTCGCGACACGGTGATCGTGGTCGGCGCCCTGGCCTACCGCGGCATGGCCGGACACCTGGAAATCCAGCCCACGCTGCTTGGCAAGACCAACACCTTTGCCGAGTTCGCCATGCTCGCGCTGGTGCTGGGACACGAGGCCGGCATCGTGCCGGGCGAAGCCTGGGTCCGCCCCATGTTCTGGGTGGTGTTCGCCACCACCGTGGCCTCGGGCATCCAGTATGTGTGGATCTGGGGAAACAAGGCCCGCCGCGCAGGCTAGCCCATTGGGCTACGCAATACGTTTTTTTCATGCGGCCGTCATGGCAGGACTGCGACGGTTTTGGCGTAAAATGCGCGGCTTGCCCCCGTAGCTCAGTGGATAGAGCATCCCCCTCCTAAGGGGAGGGTCGCACGTTCGATTCGTGCCGGGGGCGCCATCCGCTCCCCGCCGTTTGCAGCGAGTGTGGCTGTGCACTATAGTGGCGCCATTGCGCATGCCGGATAAGTGGAGAGAAGCGTGCGACGGCAGGCCATGCCGCTGTCAGCCGCCAACGGGGATGGGGAAATGACTCAGCAGTCTTCCGCAGTCGATCGGTCCGCGGCAAGAAAAGCCAAGTTGCGTTTGGCGGCGATGTATCTTCTGCCGGCGCTGGCATTGTTCTTTCTCGTGTGGCTGATGCCGATCCCGACGCATCTGCTCACGCCGGCACGCCATCTCGTCCTGCACAATTTCCTTGAGGGTTTTGCCATCGCGGTCTCGGTGATGGTGTTCGCCTACGGCTGGTCGACTTATGGCGCTTCCCAGCCGCGCAGCGTCACCATCATCGCGGCCGGATTCCTGGGGGTGGGCGTGCTCGATTTCGCCCACATGCTTTCCTATGCGGGCATGCCAGATTTCGTCACCCCCGGCAGCCCCAACAAGGCCATCTACTTCTGGCTGATGGCGCGCCTGGTCGCGGCGTTGACTCTGCTGGCCGCGGTGCTGTGGGGCGGCACGCGCGAAAGCCTGGGACCGCGCTGCCGTGCCGGACTCTTCGCCGGCATGCTGGGCCTGTGCGCGCTTTGCTATTGCCTCGTGCTGTTCATGCCGCAGGCGCTGCCACCCATGTTCGTGCCGGGGGCAGGGTTGACCCCGCTCAAGATCGGCTTCGAGTATTCCCTCATCCTGCTGCAACTGGCGGTCATGCTGCTGATGATCGCGCGGCCCGGGATGAGCGGCCTGCCGGATGGCGCGCGCCTGGTCGCGGCGCTCGGCATCATGGTGCTGTCGGAACTGTGCTTCACGCTTTATGTGCAGGTGTACGACGCCTTCAACATGCTGGGCCACGTCTACAAGACGGTGGCGTATTACCTCATCTATCGCAGCGTTTTCGTGGCTTCGGTACGCATGCCGTTCGAACGCCTGATGGCTTCCGAGGCCGCGCTCAGGGAGAGCGAGCAGAACGTACGCGCGCTCAACGCCGAGCTCGAACGGCGCGTCGAGCAGCGCACCGCCCAGCTGGCGGCGTCGAATCGCGAGCTGGAGCGTTTTGCCTATGTTGCTTCGCACGACCTGCAGGAGCCCTTGCGCACGGTTTCCAGCTATATGCAGCTGCTGGAGCGGCGCTATCACGACAGACTCGATGCGGACGGGCGCGAATTCATCGGTTATGCCGTCGATGGCGCCAACCGTATGCAGAACATGATCCGCGACCTGCTCGATTATTCGCGCGTGCAGACGCATGGGCAGAGTTTCGTGCCAGTGGACCTTAACCGGGTGTTGGGCGAGGCTCTCGACGATCTCAGGCTGGCGCTGGAAGAAAACACGGCCACGGTAACGCACGATCCCCTGCCCGTGGTCATGGGCGATGCCGGGCAGCTGCACCGCCTGCTGCAGAATCTGATCGGCAACGCGCTCAAGTACCGCCGGGAAGAGGCGCCGTCCATCCATGTCTTCGCCCGTCCCATCGAGCCCGGCAGCAGGCTGCCGCCGACGGCACCTGCCGAAGGCTGGATCATCGGCGTCAAGGACAATGGCATCGGCATCGATGCCCGGTATCACGACAAGGTGTTCCAGCTCTTCCAGCGACTGCACGGCCGGGGCAGACACCCCGGCAACGGGCTGGGGCTGGCCCTTGGCAGGCGCATCGTCGAGCGCCATGGCGGCGCCATCTGGGTCGAGTCCGCGGTTGGCGCGGGTTCAACTTTTTTCTTTGCACTGCCGATACGGACGGAGTCCTGAGCAATCCGGGCAGCGGCCACGAGAACGGCAGGAGCGAGTTGGCGTGGGAAGATTTGATTTTCCATTAAAACCATACTAACAACATTGTATTTGTAACAAAAGAACAAGAAAACAATCATAAAGGAGAATCATGAGGTTGCTTCTGGTGGAGGACAATCCCGCAGACGCCCGCTGGGTGCGCGAGATGCTGGCGGAAGCCGATAGCGGCGTGGAACTGGCTCATGTCGAGAGTCTGGCGGGGGCGCTGCAGGCGCTGCGCTCCGGGAGCTTCGACATCCTCCTGCTCGATCTGGGGCTGCCGGACAGCACCGGTCCGGAGCAGACACTCAGGCAGGTCATCGAGGCCAGCGGCACCGTGCCGGTCGTCGTGCTGACAGGGGAAGACGAGCATGCAGGAAGCCATGCGCTAGCCCTGGGGGCGCAGGACTATCTTGTCAAAGGCCAGTTCGAGGGCGCTTTCCTGCTGCGCACCCTGCAGCACGCCGTTGAGCGTCAGCGCCTGTTGAGCAGGCTGGCGCGCGAAGCCGCCCTGCGCGAGGAAGCGCAGCTGGCGCTGGAGCGGTACAACGATGCCCTGGCCGAGCGCGTGCGCATGCGTACCGAACAGTTGCAGCGGGTCAATCGCTCCCTTCAGTTGATCAGCCACAGCAATCGCACCCTGCTGCGGGCGCGCGAGGAGCAAACCCTGCTGGACGAGATCTGCCGCCTGGTGGTGGATGTCGGCGGCTACGCGATTGCATGGGTGGGCTATGCGCAGGACGATGCCGACAGGGGTGTGCGTACGATGGCAAGCGCCGGCAGCGACACTTCCTGTACCGAAGTTTTGCGTTTTTCCTGGGGGGATGACGAATGGGGGCGAGGTCCGGTCGGCACCGCCATTCGTTCCGGACGCATGGCCATCGAGCGCGACGTCGCCGGCAGCGAAAGCTATGTGCCCTGGCGCGCCGTGGCGACAAAGCGCGGCATACAGGCTTCGCTGGCGCTGCCGCTGCGCGTCGAAGGCCGCGTCATTGGCGTACTGTCGATCTGCGCGCAGTCGACCGACATGTTCGAGGAGGACGAGCTGGAACTGCTGGAAGAACTCGCTGCCGACCTTTCCTACGGCATCGAAACCCTGCGCGTGCGTTCGGCGCGCCGCGAGGCCGTGGCCAGGGCGCGCCTGCTGGCCAATGCCGTGGAACAGACGGCCGACCTCGTCACCATTGCCGATCGCGACGGCAACATCCTGTACGTGAATGCCGCCTTTGAGAAGGTGACGGGCTATTCCTTCGAGGAAGCCCTCGGCAAGAACCCTTCCATTCTCAATTCCGGGCTGATGTCGGATACGCAGCATGAGGAACTGTGGCGCACCATCCGGGGCGGCGAGGCTTATCACGGCACTTTCATCAACCGTCGCAAGGACGGCAGCCTCTACTACGAACAGAAGACCATCACTCCCATCCTCAGGGACGGGCGCGGCGAGATCACGCATTTCCTGTCAACCGGCAAGGACATCACCAACGAAGTGGTGGTCGAGGACCGACTGCGCCAGCTGTCGCTGCACGATCCGCTGACCGGGCTGCCTAACCGCGGCCACATGCGTGAAAGGATAGCCCGGCTGCTGGAAAGACTGGAAAGCAGCGGCGGCGGCGTGGCAGTGCTGGTGCTCAACCTGGACCGTTTCAAGGTCATCAACCACAGCCTCGGCCACGAAGGCGGCGATGCGCTGCTGCAGGCAGTGGCGCAGCGCCTGCTGGAACTCGTCCGGCCGGAGGATGCGGTCGCGCGCCTAGAAGCCGACAGCTTTGCCGTCCTGCTGGACGACATCAATACCGTCGACGGCGTGTCGCCGGTGGCGGACAAGCTGCTGGCGGGCTTTGCCGCGCCCTTCGACATCAACGGGGAAGAGGTTTTTGTCACCGTGAGCATGGGTGTGAGCGTATGGCCGAGCGATGGCGATGATGCCGCCGCCCTGCTGCAGAACGCCGAAGTCGCGCTCAGTCGGGCCAAGCAGCGCGGCCGTGCGCGCTGCGAGTATTACGAGCCTACCATGAACGCACAGGCGGCCAAGCGGCTTTCCACCGAGACCAGCCTCAGGCGTGCGTTGGAACGGGGTGAGTTTGTGCTGCACTACCAGCCCAAGGTGGATATCAGAACCGAGCGCATCGTCGGTGCCGAGGCGCTGGTGCGCTGGCAGCATCCGGAACGCGGGCTGGTGCCGCCGGGCGATTTCATCCCGCTGCTGGAGGATACCGGGCTCATCGTACCGGTCAGGCGCTGGGTGCTGGAAACCGCCTGCGCCCAGCAGCGTGCCTGGGCAAGACTGGGCGGCGGGCGAGTGTCCATGGCGGTCAATCTTTCCGCGCAGCAGTTCGCCCAAAGCGATGTGGTACAGATGGTGGAAGCGGCGCTGGCCGACTGCGGCATGCCCGGCAAGGGCGAGTGGCTGGAACTGGAGATCACCGAAAGCGCGGTCATGCAGGATGTCGGGCATGCCGTCTCCACCCTAAAGCGGCTCAAGGCGCTCGGCATCCGAATTGCCATTGACGACTTCGGCACCGGCCATTCCTCGCTCAGTTATCTCACGCGCCTGCCCATCGACGTGCTCAAGGTGGACCGCTCATTCGTCATTCCCCTGCCCCACAGCCAGCAGGATGCCGAAGTGGTGCGGGCCGTTCTCGCGCTGGCACGCAGCCTCGGCCTCGAGGTGGTGGCCGAGGGCGTTGAAAGCGCAGACCAACACGCCTTCCTGCTGGAGCAGGGCTGCACGCTGGCGCAGGGCCACTACTTCGCGCCCCCGCTGCGGGCCGAGCAAATCATCACCCTGCTCGCACACATCGAGCGGCCGATACGCGAATCGCAAAACCGGTAAGTAAAAACGACAGGCTCGCCGGGCAGACATGCTAAAAAGAAACCATACGGGCAAACCGATGGGACTGACAATGGGAAGAGCGATGGAAGTGCTGCTGGTGGATGACAATCCTGCCGACATCAGGCTCATGCAGGAAGCGTTCCGGGAAACGCGGGTAAACAGCACCCTGCGCATTGCCGCCGACGGGGTTCAGGCCATGGCCTATCTGCGACATCAAGGCAGCTATGCCAACGTTCCCCGCCCGGACATCGTCCTGCTCGACCTCAATCTTCCGCGCATGAATGGCTACGAAGTCCTCGCCGAGATCAAGGGCGATCCATCGCTCAGGCTCATCCCCGTGGTGGTGCTGACGACTTCCTCCTCGCCTGACGACATCCATCGTTCCTACGATTTGCGGGCCAACTGCTACATCACGAAACCGGCGAATATCGAGCGCTTCATCGGCGCGGTCAGGACCATAGGCGAACACTGGCTCAAGCTGGCCAGCCTGCCGGACAGCCGCATCAGTCACTAGAACCGGACTGTTTGCCACGCACGGGCTGCAGCGCCTGTCTAAGCCTTGGCATCTCGCTGCGGTAGGCTACGGCATCGCAGTAATCGGTGAATTCGCCATAATGCGAATGAGTCCGCAGCAACCGGCGCGCATGGCGGATCGGGCACCAGTACTGCTCGGTGCGCGCGATGTTTTCGCGCATGTAGGCCGCCAGGCCGTTGGCGTAGGAGCAGTAGGTGCAGTGGAGTTTCTCGATGGCGTTGAGGTAGGCGAGCTGGCCGCGGTCGAAGGCCATGTAGTCGCGGCGGCGCACCTTCTCGATGCGGTAGAGCGGAAAGCACAGCATCTGCTACAGGCTGGCGCCGACGTCGATCAGTGCGAGCGGTACGATCATGGCATAGATCACCGGGGCGGTGACGATGTTGCGCAGTTCCGAACGTGCGAGGTATTGCAGCAGCCCGGTCTTGAACTGGCGCTGCAGGATATCTTGCGCAAAGCGCACGCGGTGGTGTTCGAAGCGAACGTGCAGCGCTTCGCGCCGGCTTTCCAGTTCGGTTTCCGGTTCGGCCTCGAGCGCGCGGATGCGCTGGAGGATGTCGTCAACCTTCGGGGTCATGGCGGGCTCGGTTGCGGTCGCCCGCCCATGTTACCCTGCTTCAGTGCCGCACGCGCGGCCGGCAGAAATGGCAGTGCGGGGCATCACCGAACAGATCCCAGAGGTACTTGGTCTCCACGTGCACCAGGCGCTCGTGGTCGCCGGCTTCCAGATAGATGTCGGGCTCGGCCATCAGGGCGTCATCCCAGATCATCTCCACGCCCCAGGCCTGGGGCAGACCCGGAATCACGCCGGGTTCGCAGTCGGGGAAAAGCTCTCTGACCTGCTTTTCGTCGGCAAGATTGAATTCCTGCCCATGATCCAGGCCCAGCCGGCCGAAATGCACCTCCTGGTCGGCGGGGATCATCGCCACCATCAGACACTGGTCGCCTTCGAGCAGCACCCCCTTGGCCAGGCGGCTGCCGGGAACATGCGCGGAACGCGCCGTGGCGAGGCTGGTTTGAGTATGCGGATGGGCCACCACGTCGAAGGGAATCATGTGCTGGTCCAGGAAACGCTCGATTCTGTGCAAGGCGTTCATGTTCGTCTCCTCGATTGGAACAAAGGGATGAATTCACTATAGTTCAGAACTCTCAGGCGAAAAGGAGGCCTACATGATCCGACCCGTGGAAAAACTGGTTCGCGCCGCCGAGGTGACCGAAGGCGCTGGCGTCACCGTGCACCGTACCATCGGCACCCCGGCGGTGAGAAACCTCGATCCCTTTCTCCTGCTCGACCATTTCGGCAGCAGCAACCCGGACGAGTACATCGCCGGCTTTCCGCCGCATCCGCACCGGGGCTTCATCACCTTCACCTACATGCTGGACGGCCACATGGAACATGAGGACAGCATGGGCAACCGCGGCGACCTGCGCTCGGGCGGGGCGCAGTGGATGAAGGCGGCCAGCGGCGTGATCCACTCGGAAATGCCCAGGCAGACCGACGGCCTCATGCGCGGCTTCCAGCTCTGGGTCAACCTGCCGGCGGCGGAAAAAATGTCCGACCCCGCCTACCAGGAATTCTCGCCCGAAGCGATCCCGCAGGTGCAGCAGGGCGCGGTGAAGGTCAGGCTGCTTGCGGGCGAATATGCGGGAACACGCGGCGTCATCGACGACCCCAACACCGACATGCATTACCTCGATGTCGCTCTGGCGCCGGGCCCCGGGTTCTCACTGCCGCTGGCCAGCGACTATGCCGCCTTCATCTATGTCTACGAGGGCAGTGCGGCGGCGGCCGGCACCGATTTGCAGCCGCATGCCTTGGCGGTGCTGGGCGCGGGAGACGAGATACGCGTGTTGGCCGGGCCGAACGGTGCGCGCTTCATCTGCGTGGCCGGCAGGCCGATCGGCGAGGAGGTGGTGCAGCACGGTCCTTTCGTCATGAACACGCGCGCCGAGATCGAACTCGCCTTCCGCGAATACCAGAGCGGCCAACTGGTGAAGAAGAAGGCTGCGATGACGGGGAGCTAGATCAGTTTCCCAAGCACGTAGCCGATGACGATGCCGATGATGAGCGCGACGGTGAGGCCGCGATAGGTGAGAACGTCTTTGGAATAGCCGCGGCGAATGGCGACAACGGCGACGAGGTAGCCGACGGCATTGAGCAGCCAGATGAAGCCGATCGACAGCACTTTCACGACCAAAGGCCCGATCACCGGCACCAGCGCGATGATGCCGACCAGCCAGGCGAAGGCGTTGGACAACACGCCGATCACAACCACGCTGCCGGCGATGACGCGGCGATCCACGTTGTGATGCAGGCCCAGCCATACGAGGCCGCCGATGGCGAGCCACAGCGGCAGCATGATTTTCCAGTTGCGCCACCAGGGCTTGAGCGGGCAGGCCTCGCCGGCAGGAAGGTCCGGTGTGCTCAGGGGATGGGCAGGATGTTCGGGCGGGTCGTCCGGTGCCATCAATCGAGCGCCCACACCAGGCGGTCGCGCCCGCTGCGCTTGGCCTGGTATAGCGCCACATCGGCACGGCGCACCGCACTTTCCAGGCTGTCTCCCGGCTGCGCGCGGGTGAGGCCGATGGATACCGTCAGCGGCAAGGCGTTGCCGTTGCCCAGCGGCATCGGGTGGCTGCGCACCATGTGCAGCATGCGTTCGGCGACATGCCCGGCGGCCTCGTCGTCCACACCCAGGTAAACCAGCATGAACTCTTCGCCGCCGTAACGCAGCAGGTGGTCGTTGCTGCGCAGCGCGGATTTCAGTTGCCTGCCGAGATGGATCAGCGCGGCATCGCCCACGGGGTGGCCGTGGACGTCGTTGATTTTCTTGAAATGGTCGGCGTCGATCAGCGCAATGAACATGGCGTTGCCGCTGCGCTCGGCATCGCCCTGGCGCACGGCAAACAGGGTGTGCAGGCCGTGGCGCAGGGGCAGGCCGGTAAGCGGGTCGGTCTGCGCGCGCGAGTGCACGAACTGTTCCTTGAGGTAGGCCAGCTCTTTCATCATTACCGACTGCCCTGACTCGAAGGCCTCGAACCAGCGCGGTTCGGTCTTCTTGTTGCCGGTAGCGGCAAGGTACAGCTCGCGCACGGCCATGTGCATGCTGCGGTGCGCGGCATCGAGCCGGCGCACGCAATCCGGTTCGAGTTTCTGCAGCCGCTCGGAAACGGTGCCGAACCAGCGACCGAATTCGCACAACTGGTGGGCGTTGGCATGCAACACGTCTTCCGCCGGATTTTCGTTCAGCAACGCACAGCGCAACAGGCGCTGGCTCCAAGCCAGGTGTGCCTGCATGGCCTCGTCCAGGCGCACGGGCAGATCGTTGAGTTCTTCAAGGGTGAAGGGCGAGATGTCGGTGGCAGGCATGGATGCTGGCTCCGCGGAAGTTTTGTCCATTATAGACCCAGGCGGCCGCGCGGGTTCATGCCACCTGGGTCTGCCGTCGCCGGTTGAGTTCGGCCGCGAATTCCCCGGGCGGCAGCGGACGGCCGATCCAGTTGCCTTGGGCAAGCTGGCAGTTGAGTGCGCGCAGGGCGTTGTACTGCTCTTCGGTTTCCACCCCTTCTGCCACGACGGCCTTGCCCAGCACGCCGGCCAGCGCCAGGATGGTGTGCACGATGGCGGTGTCGTCCGCTTCCAGGTCGATGCCGTCGACGAAGGACTTGTCGATCTTTACCATGTCGGCCGGAATGCGTTTGAGATAGCTCAGCGACGAATAGCCGGTGCCGAAATCGTCGATGGCGATGCGTACGCCCAACGCCTTCAAACCGCCCAGGATGCGCGTGCTTGCCTCCTGGTTCAGCATGGCAACCGTTTCTGTGATCTCGACGCCGAGCCGTTCCGGGCTCACGCCGGATTGCCTGAGCGCGGCGGAAATCTTTTCCACCAGCCTGGGGTCCTGAAACTGGCGTGGCGAAATATTGACCGATACCCACAGGTCGTGGCCGGCTTTGTTCCAGGCGTTCACCTGCGCCAGGGCGGTGTGCAGCACCCACTCGCCCAGGGGGATGATCAGGCCGGACTCCTCGGCAACGCCGATGAAGTGTTTCGGCATGACGACAGTGCCGTCCGCACGCACCCAGCGCACCAGCGCCTCGGCGCCGACGATGCGGCCGCCGCGCATGTCCACCACCGGCTGGTACACCAGCTGGAAGAGGTTTTCCTGCAGGGCTTCGCGCAGCAGTTGTTCCATTTTCACGCGCTCGGTGACGCGCTCGCCCAATTCGTCCATGTAGACGGAAAACCGGTTGCGGCCGAGGTGCTTGGCTTCGTACATGGCGGTGTCGGCGTGCTTGAGCAGGGTGTAGATGTCGGTGCCGTGTTCGGGGAATTGCGCGATGCCGATGGAAGGCGTGACCTGCAGCGAATGTTCGTCTGCCTTGATGGGCTGCTTGAACGCCTCGATCAGGCGTTCGGCGACGTCCACCGCCACGTCCAGGCCGCGTGCCGGCAGCACGACCAGAAACTCGTCGCCGCCCAGGCGGCACAGCGTGCCCTCGTCGCGCAGGCTTTCCTTGATGAGGCGGGCGATGTCGACCAGCAGGCGGTCGCCGGTGGCATGGCCGAGCGAGTCGTTGACGTCCTTGAAACGGTCGATGTCCACGATCAGCAGCGAGAACTTGCGATCGAGCGTGTGCGACATGTCGATGCAGAACTGCATCATTTCCTCCGCGGCCGCCCGGTTGGGCAGCCCGGTCAGCGCATCGCGCCGCGCCTGCGAAAGCAGTTCCTGGCGGTGCAGCCTCTCGCGCCGCCAGATGCGGTGCGCCACCAGAAAGGCGGCAAGCAGGAACAGCAGCGAGACCAGCAGCACCGCAGCGTTGTGCGACCACCATTGTTTCCACACGTAAATCCAGGGCGCGGAAACGAAGGCGAGCATGTCGCCGCGCCCGAGCCGGGTGAAGGCAACCACGCGGTGCTCCCGGCTTTGCGGCCAGTAGGCTTCGCCGCGCACATAGCCGGAATGCAGGGTGGAGACGGTGCGCACCATCTGCGCCAACTGCCCGTCGCCCATATCGGCATAGACGCTGTCGGGGTCGTCGATCGGCCAACGCGCCTGGTGGCGGCCATCGCTGCGCATCAGGCCGATGAAGCTGTTGGGCGGCATCGGCATTTCGTGCAGGAAGGTGCCTTCGCGTTCGAGCGGAATCGCGGCCTGCACCATGTAGCGCGGCACGCCGTCTGCATTGCGCACCACATGACGCACGGCGAAGCGCCAGCGCCGGATGGCTTTGCCGAATTCCGGCGCGCCAACGGTATAGGCCTCCTGGTTCACCATGTCCTTCAGCAGCTGCCGGAGGTAGGGCGGATCCTTGCGAAAGTCCGGCAGCGGATCGCCGGGATTCACTGCGGTGTTGACCAGCATTTCGCCATCGGTGGCGAACACTGCCATGGACGCGACTTCCGGATGACGGTTCTGAAAGTCGACCAGCAGCGGGCGGCAGCCTTGCGGATTATGCAGCACGCCGCACTTGTCCAGCAGCTGGCCGAGCGAGCCGAGGCCGTTGCCCATGTTGTCGAAAAAGGAATCGGATATGCTGGCGAGAAAGTTGGACTGGATGAGCAGGTTGTCGCGCACTTCGCGCTCTTCACGCTCCCAGCTGTGCAGGCAGTAGGCGAACAGCGCCGCCGTACCGCCGACGACGAAGGCGAGCACGGAGTTGCGCAACAGGCGCGTAAACGAAGAGGAAGTCTCCTGCCCCTTATTCTCAGCCAGCATTCTTCATCAACCTGTTCCGGTTTTGTTCTTGTCGACGCCGGTGCCCTGCCGGTGTATTGCGACTGCCGTAGCGGGCGGGGTGGAACAGGGCAATGATAATGGCAAAAGCGGGTGCCCATATGGGACATTCATGCCATGCGGCCGCAAGACCGGGCTGAGGCTACTGCGCCCTGATGCCCTCGCCGGTCACCATGAAGACGCCCATGCCGCGATGGTGCAGCGTGCGCCTGGTCATGCCAGGGCACGTTGACACGCCCTGGCAGCCTGTCGGACTTGAGGCTGATCTGCTGCGCTGGCGGGAAGAGCGGTCCATTTCTCCCCGATTTCTCGTTGCATGGGCCCGCTATGCGCCTCGAAATCGTGCAAAACCGTCTTCGCTCTCCCAGCCCTCGCTACGATCGCTCAAGTCCGACAGGCTGCCAGAGAACCTCTGCAAAAGCTACTGCGCACCCGCGAGTGCGGCCTCAAGTGCCCGCTCACTCCTCGCCTATCCAATGGATATGTCCTGTCGTTCGCTACGCGGCTTCTTGCACTCTGGCTTGCTCGCTACGCTTTTTTCAGAGATTTCCTAGTCCAGGTTGTCAGAAGAGAACAGCAGCACCTGGTCGGCGGCGAAGGTCACGTTCACCGAACGTGTTTCGTCGCCCCAGCTGCAGCTGCGCATGCCCATGACGTCGTCGCACTTGGCCGGTACGCCGATGAGCCGGGTCACTTCCTCGAAGCTCATGCCGGTTTCGATCTTGTCGTAGTTCTCCAGGGTCAGCTTGCTGCATCCCAGCAGCGCCAGCAACAGGCCCGCGGCCACTGTCTTTTTCACGCGCGTACTCCTTGGCTTGCGGCGTGATCTTCTGCGCGCCGCGGAATTTTCCGGTTTGAAACGGGTCAAAGCCCGACTGTTGAGAACAGACTCCGACAGTCGATTCGAATATTAACCCATGCAATGGAGGAAACGATCATGTGGAAACCCATACTCGCGGCGGCCTGCTGTGCCGCCATGTTCGCAGCGCCAGCCATGGCAGCGGAAGCGCCGGTGGTCGTGAAAATCCCGCGCCTGACCGTGGAAGCTGCCGAGAAGCTTGCCCATGGCGCGATGGAAGCCTGTCGCAAACAGGGCATTCAGATCGGCGTCACCGTCGTCGACCGCAGTGGCGATCCCATGGTGGTGATGCGCGACACCCTGGCGCCGCGCCTGACTCTCGAAGTCAGCCGCCAGAAGGCCTATACCGCAGTCAATTTCAATGCCGCCACCTCGTCCATGGCCAACCGCTTCACGCAGCCGTTCTCGGTGGTCGAAGGCCTGGTGTTCTCCGCCGGCGGCGTGCCGATCGAGGCGGCGGGCAACATCATCGGCGCCGTGGGCGTGTCGGGTGCTGCCACCGGCGAGCAGGACGAAGCCTGTGCTGTCGCCGGCATCAAGAAAATCGAATTCGAGCTCGAGACCGCCGACCTGTGAGCGCTCGGGCACTGTGACATAATCGGCCCAGGATTTCCCGGGCCGAATCATGTCCGACAATACCAGAACCGTCCAAGCTTCCTTCTTCATTCTCATCGCGCTCACCGGCGGCCTCGCCATCCTGAGTTCGACCATGTCCAAGACCCCGGTGCTGCCGCTGTTCGCGGCCTCGCTCGGCGCCACGCCCGCGGAAATCGGCTGGATCGTCATCGCTTCCACCATTCCCGGCATCCTGGTCAGCTTTCCCGCCGGTGCGCTGTCGGATTTCCTCGGCCACCGCCGCGTGCTGATCGCCTCGCTGGTGATCTTCGCCACCGCGCCCTTCCTGTATCTTTTCGTCGACAGCGCCTGGCAGTTGATGGCAGTGCGCTTTTATCACGGCTTTGCCACCGCCATTTTCGGCACCGTCGCCAGCGCCGCCATTGCCGGGCATTACGGCGCCGACCGCGCCGCGCGCCTGTCCGCGTATTCCTCGGTCACCATCGTCGGCCGCTCGGTCGCGCCCTTTCTCGGCGGCGCGCTGATCTCGATGGCGAGTTTCGGTGCGGTCTATATCGCCTGCGCCGTGAGTGGTGTGCTCGCGCTCGCGGCAGGCATGTTCCTGCGCGACACCGCGCCGCGCATGAAGCACAAACCGGAAATGCCGCATTTCTGGAAAAGCATGGTCGCGGTCTTGCAGGACCGCGGCATCATGCTGGTGAGCCTGGTCGAAGCGGCGCAATACCTGGTGTTCGGCGCAGTCGAGGCCTTTCTTGCGCTGTACGCCGCGTCGCTCGGCATTCCTGCCTGGCAGATCGGCGTCATTCTCGGCGTGCAGCTGGTCAGTATCGTTTTCATGAAGCCGCTGATGGGCAGGGTCTCGGACCGTGTGGGACGCAAGCGGGTCATCGTCCCCGGCCTGCTGGTGGGCGCGGCCAGCGTCGTGCTGCTGCCTTGCCTGCCCAATTTCATCGGGCTCGCGGCGCTGAGCCTGGTGTTCGGCCTGGGTTTTGCCACGGTGACTTCCTCCACCGCGGCGCTGGTCGCCGACCTCACCAAGGACGGACGTTTCGGTTCCTCCATGGGGGTATTGCGCACGGTGATGGACGTCGGTCAGTCCATCGGCCCGGTGCTCACCGGCTGGATGGTGGCGATCGCCGGCTACGGTGAAGCGTTCACGCTGCTGGCCGCGATCCTGGCCGGCGCCGCCATCATGATCGGCGCGGGGCTGAGGGCACGTTAGCCGAACCGGATCATGCGGTCGAGCACGAACACGCCGAGCATGGTGAAGGCGAGCGCGATTTTCATGAGCGCGCCGAAAACCAGCCCGAGCGTGGCGCCGATGCCGGCATGCACCGCTTCCCTGGCCGTGCGCCTGCCGCTGAATTCGCCGATCACCGCGCCGATGAATGGCCCCAGCAGGATGCCGACGATGCCGAAGAAAATGCCCGTCAGCGCGCCCGCTGCGGCGCCCCATATCGCGCGCGGCGAGGCGCCGAAACGTTTGGCGCCAAGCGAGGTCGCGAACAGGTCGGCGGCATAGCTCAGTACCGTCAGCACGCCCAGCACGGCGAGCGTGATCCAGCCGACATAGACGAAATTTTCCGCCCACGCCAGCAGCACCAGCCCGGCATAGATCAGCGGAATCCCAGGCAGTGCGGGCAGGATCAGGCCGGCAAAGCCGGCCACGATCAGCAGCGCGGCCAGCAGCCAGAGCAGCAGTTGCGAATCCATCAGCGCCCGTACTGCTGCTGCAAGCGGCGCATCATTTCCGTATCGATGTTCATCTGTCCGCCGGCCGTGCTCCGGGTGGTGATTTCCCACAGTCCCGGCTTGCGCGCGGGCATATCGGCTGATGCGGCGGGCAGGGCAAGCTGGCTCGCGCCGAGCAGGGTAAGAATGGTGCGCATGTTGGTTTTCTCCTCTGGTTGGTCGATGTAAACGGCTAGAAACCGCCGATGTAGGTGTAGCCGTCGCTTTGCAGCTTGATCAGGCGTGTGTAGCCGTCGTGCACGATGGCCACGCCGGGCAGCACATCATGTGGCCTCCAGCCTCTGGCGCGCATCACGCTGTGGCAGATCTCCACGCTCGCGCCCAGATTCAGCAGGTCCTGCGTGATCTTGGCGTTGAGGTTGACTGCAAAAGGGTCCTTCACCGCCTTCTGATAGGTTTCGTCGACGAGCAGGAATTTGGCGGCGTCGCCGTGCAGAACCAGGTGGATGTCGAGCTGTTCGGGTTTCACACCCTGTTTGCCGAAGGCCTCGATCAGGCCGCGCGCGTAATAGAGGCCGCGGCTGATGCCGGCCGCGATCCGGTCGGAAGAAATGTCGTACACCACCTTGTAGCTGCGGTTGGGCTCGACCTTGAGCAGGGGGCGTTCCTCCTCTGCGGCGGCCATGGCGCCGGCGGCGCAGGCGGGCGCGGCCAGCGCCGCGGCAAGCAGTAGAGCGGCCAGGTATTCGAGGGTGCGCATGCAGGCTCCGTAAAGTCCGATTACGTGATCTTAAAGGATAGTTGACCGCAGCCACTCAAAGCAGGCATGCTGGCGTGATGTTGCCTGCCCACATCATGCCCCTTGATCAGGCCGACCTGCTCAGGCTTGACGCCTTCCTGCATTCGCCTGCCTGCGGCCGCGAGGCCATGAGCCTGTCGCGCGCGCACGGCTTCCTCACCGCTGTGGCCAGCGGCCCGGAACAACTGGAGCCGGGCGAATGGCTGCGCCTGATGTTCGACGAACCGGTATTCGAGTCGGGCGATGAGGCCGAGTCCATGCTCGGCCTGGCCATGCGCCTGTACCGCGAAATCGAAACCACCCTGGACAGCGTCGACGGCTATCGCCCCGTGCTCGACTTCGTGCGCGATGCCGACGGCATCGCGGTCGATGCCAGCGCCTGGTGCCTGGGATACTTTTCCGGCATGTCGCTGTGCCGCGAACTGTGGTCCCTGCATGCCGGCGGCGAACTCGGCCAGTTGCTTGCGCCCATCCACGCACTTGCGCGCTATCGCGGCGCGGCGCGCGACGGCAGGCACCGCCAGTTGTGCGGGCGGCTGCCGTCCTGCGCCGTATCGGTATACCGCTACTGGCGCGAGCAGGAGGCGCCGCACGCCCTTTGATGGAGAATTATTCGTCCGGGCTGGAATTTTTTCGGAACCGCCAGCGTCTTATCCCTGAGTGCCGAATTCGGGAAAATGGCAGCGCTTCGATATTTCCCGAACCGGCAGTCCAAACCAACCAAGAGACCAAGCAAGAGGTAGACAGCATGAATGCAGTTCGCAGAAGCCTGCTCAGGGGAGCAGGCAGTGCCGGCGCAATTTCCATCGCGATTGCGGCCGGCTTGTTGAAACCGACACAGGTCATGGCGGCCTGGAACGAATCCGGCTTCGACGCCAAGAGCGTTGCCGATGCCATGGCCGCCATCGGCGCTGGCGGCGCCGTCAACTCCAAGGAAGTGCTGATCAAGACCCCCGACATCGCCGAAAACGGCGCCGTGGTGCCGGTGGACGTCGTCACCGATCTGCCCAATGTCGAGTCCATCGCCCTGTTCGGTGAAAAGAACACCTTTCCGCTGGTCGGCCAGTACAACCTGACCGATTTCGACGGTCTGCTTACCACCCGCATCAAGCTGGGCACGACCTCCAACGTGCGCGCCGTGGTCAAGGCGGGCGGCAAGTACTACACCGCCACCAAGGAAGTGAAAGTCACCCTCGGCGGCTGCGGCGGTTGAGCGGATATCGGATTCAGGAGAGAAAAATGGCAATTCCCATGAAAATTCGCGCCCTTTCCAAGGGCGACGGCGGCGAGATCAAGGTGCTCATCAGCCACCCCTCGGAAAACGGCATGCGCAAGGACAAAGGTGGCAAGCTGGTTCCCGCCAACTTCATCAAGTTCGCTTCGGTGACGGTCAACGGCAAGACCGTGCTGGACGGACTGTGGGGCCCCGGCGTGTCCAAGGACCCCTATCTCGGCTTCAAGGTCAAGGGCATGAAGGCCGGCGACAAGGTCGTGGTCAACGTCGAAAGCAATACCGGCGCGAAAGACAGCATCGAAACCACGGTAGGTTGACGAGGCCTGCGCCCGCCTTGGCGGTGCTTCAACTCGGTTCCGGGTTTTCCAGCGGCGGTGCCGACGTTTCCGGTGTGCGGCAGGGCGTGGCGAAGGGCAGGTTCTCGGGAGACCGGGGCGAATCGAATCGGATGAACCCGGAACTGGCAACGTCGACATGCAATCCTCCTCCAAGGCTTGATGCTGCGAGCTTCAGGTCTGGTGCCGGTCGGCGCTGCCGGTTGTAGTATTATTCCTCGGCGTGCAGGCTAGCGAGCCCGGTTACCGTATCACCGCTGGCGACATGGTTTCTGCCGAACCAGCCGCGGTTCATTTCCAGGGCATACTGCGCGGGTGCGACGGAGCAATGGCGGTCGAGCGTATACGGCTGCATGTCGGCGATGTTGAGGATGCGCCCCGAAGCGTCGATGAAGGCCACCGACAGCGGCAGCGGCGTGTCTTTCATCCACATGCACAGCCTGCCGCCGGCGGGATGCACGAACACCATGCCGCGGTTATCCGGCAGCGAATTGCGGTGCATCAGCCCCGCGCTGCGCGCTGCCTGCGTATTCGCCACCTCTGCCGTGATGTGTACGTTGCCGACGCCGAGTTCGACCAGCGCAAGCGGCTCCCGCGCCGGAACGGGGCCGGCCGGCAGCAGACAGAACAGCGGGATCAGGGCGGCAGTTTTCACGGCGAAAAATCCTCGGCCATTGGGCTAGCCTGCGGCCGGTTTTTTGCGAAAATCGTCCGCATCGCATCACCAGGCAAGAGGCCAGCATGCCCAGCGTACTCGTGACCGGATCCAGTCGTGGCATCGGTCTGGAGTGGTGCCGCCAGTATGCCGACGCAGGCTGGCGCGTGCACGCTACCTGCCGCCATCCCGAGGCGGCCAACGAGCTTACCGCCCTCGCCCAGATCAGGCCGCAACTTGGCATCCACCGCGTCGACGTCACAGAGCCAGAGTCGATCGAGGCCATGCGTGCGGAACTGGCGTACGAGCCCCTCGACGTGCTGATCAACAATGCAGGCGCGTATTTCGAAATACACGCGCCCCGATGCGCTCGACTATCCGGTGTGGCTGCAGACCTTCGACGTCAACACCCTCGGCCCCATGCGCATGGCCGAGGCATTGGCGGAACCGCTGGCGCGCAGCCAGCGCCGCCTCATCGTCAACATGAGCAGCCACATGGGCTCCATCGCCGAGATCGAGGCGCCGGGCGACTATTACCACCGCTCCAGCAAGGCCGCGCTCAATGCCGCCATGAAAGGACTGTCGGCCGCGCTCAAGCCGCGCGGCGTCGGCGTGCTGCTGCTGCATCCGGGCTGGGTGCAGACGCGCATGGGCGGTCCCGGTGCGACCGACAGCGTGGCCGGCATGCGCTTGCCGGTGGAAAAATTCACCCCCGCCGGATCCGGCCGCTTCTTTCGCCACGACGGCAGCGAAATCCCCTGGTAACAAGGGCCTGGCGCTGCTGTCGCCGTTTTCGCGTAATGCGCGTTCAGTTCATCACTTTCCAGCTGCCGTCGGCCTGGCGGCAGGCGGTGCCGTATACCTTCTCGCGCTTGCCGCCGATGATGGCCTCGGTGGTGAACTCGCGGCAGGGACCGCTCGCCGTTTCGTACGTGCGCGTCGGCGTAACCGAATACTGCACGCCGGTATCGGGGTTGTGCCAGGTGTTGGGCACGCCGGTGCGCACGCCTTCCAGCGTTTCCGCCACCTTGCGACGGTCGTTGTCGTCCATGGTCCGGCCGATCGAGCCGCCGATGGCGGCACCCGCCAGCGTGCCGGCGATGATGGCTGCGGTGCGGCCGTGGCCCTTGCCCACCTGCGAGCCCAGCACGCCGCCCAGCACGCCGCCGATGACGGTGCCGGCCTGCTCGTTGGGACCTTCGGTGGCGCAGCCTGCCAGCGCCAGTGCCGCGACCAGGGGAAAAATGAGAAAGCCCTGCTTGTTCATGGTTGATGCTCCTTAGCACGTGAGAATCATTGTTTTATAGCACCGCATCCGCTGCGGCGCGCCGGCGGGCAAAAAGGGACGGGCGGTCACCCGCCCGTCCCTTGACCGCCTCAGGCGTCGCGGCCTGGATGATGGCCGCGGTGCGCGCGATGGGGCATGGCTTCGGCATCAAACACTTTCTGCTGCTCGGGCGTGAGCTGGCTGTAGAAAGTCTTGATCGCTTCGGCGCGCGCCGACATCTGCGCCCGGCGGTCTGCGGCCAGGGCCTCCATGCGCTCGATGCGTTCGGGCGTGCTCAGGCCGTCCAGTTCGGCGCGCAGGGCCTGGCGGTTCATGCCCTGGTGACCCATGGGCTGCATCGAGGACGCGAACGCGCTCCAGGCGGCTTCCTGCCCGGGCGCGAGCTTGAGCTTTTCCTTCAGCGCCGCCATGCGCTGCTCATGGAAGGCCTGTCGCGACTGGGCTTTCTGCGCGATGCCTGCTTCGCAGCGCGGCTTGCCCTCTGCGCCGCCGGCCGGCAGCGCGTGGGCCGTCGCCGCAAGAATGCCGCCGCCCGCGAGCAGGGCGCCCAGCAGTATCGGCGTGGAAAATGAAGATTTGAGCGATTTCATGATGATCTCCTTTCAGAAACATGTGGCAGCCGGCTGAAGTGGTGCCGGCATGCCATGCATTCTGGTCGGCAGATGTATCCGCCGCGTTGCCGGCACGGACGAAAATGTAACGATTTGTATCGCACCGTTCAGTGCAGCCCGGATTGCCGTTCGAAACCGTAAAACCGCGTACCCAGGTAACGCGTGACTTCCTCGATTTCTTCCTTGCCCCAAGGCAGCTGGGCATTGGTCGCCCAGCGCGCCACCGTCTCGCGCAGGGCGGACAGCGTTTTCACCTGCGGGCGGCTGCGGATTCTGTCCACGCTTTCGTGGCAGCCCATGCAGTGGTTCTCGTACAACTGCTGGCCCCGCGACGGCGCAGGCAGGGGCGCTTTTGCCTTCGGGGTGCCGTCGCGCTCGACTTCGCCATCCGGGATCGGCGGGGGCGGCGGGGCGTCTACCAGCTTTGCCGCCGGCACGGGCAGCGACAGCATGAGACAGGCGGCAAGAACGGCGGATCGCATGCTCGAACTTTAGCCTATTCTGCGCCGCCTGCCCGGGGTGCAAGCCAGCGGCCCAGCAACTGGCCCATTTTCACCGGCTGCCCGGAGCGCACGGCGGCGTCCAGCTGCATGGCATTTTTCGCAAACAGCACGATCACCGTCGAACCCATGTTGAAGCGCCCCATCTCCTCGCCGCGCGCGAGTGCGACATGGCTGGCGGGCTCGTCGTAGTCCGCGTATTTCACGCCCGCGTGGCGATGCGGCCTGTTCGTCTCGTGCAGGTTGATCCAGGCCGGCGGCTTGCCCCACACCGTTTCCATGCTGCCCACGAACAGCGCGCCCACCAGGATCACGGCCATGGGGCCGTGCGCCGTGTCGAACATGCAGACCATGCGCTCGTTGCGCGCGAACAGTTCCGGCACCCGGCGGACGGCGGCTGCGTTCACGCTGAACAGACGTCCCGGTACGTACAACATGCGGCGCAGGCGCCCGGCTTCGGGCATGTGGACACGGTGGTAGTCGCGTGGCGAAAGATAAATGGTGGCGAAGCTGCCGTCGGCGAATTCGGCTGCCAGGCCGACATCGCCGCCCAGCAGCGCTTCCAGCGTGTATGCGTGGCCCTTGGCCTGAAAGATGCGGTCGTGCTCGATGCGGCCGGCCTGGCTCACCGTCCCGTCCACCGGACAGGCGATTTCGTCCTCGCCGGCGACGACGGGGCGTGCGCCGGGCTTGAGCGCGCGCGTGAAAAAGCTGTTGAAGCTGGGATAGGCCGCAGGCGAGGGTTCCGCCAGCTCGTCAAGGCGGATGCCGTAGCGGCGCACGAAGACGGAAATCATCCAGTTCTTCACCGGCGCAATTTCGACGCGGGTCAGCAGCATCACGAGGCGGGAGAGGAAGTGATGCGGCAGCGGGTACTGCAGCAGCACGAACAGGCGGTCTTTCATGCAGAATCTTTCGCGGGCAGTTCGGCAGTTTAACCAATCGCACCCGATTGCGCGAGCCACTGCCACCCGACTAGTAAGTATTGCGATGACGGCCGCAAACGGGTATGATCCATCAACCCAAACCAAGGCCGCCCGAGCAGGCGGCCTTTCGTTTTCTTCGGGCCTTTGCCGGGCCAACCGGGTATCGTCCGCCAAGGACTCTCCTTTTACATCATCCAGGAGGTAACGAGATGCATACCGCAACCATCATCCAGTGCCTGAAAAAACATGGCCAGTTGCTTGACTCCGAGATTGCCGCCGAAACCGGCATTCCGCTCGCCAAGGTACGCGGCTCGTTGTCCGGCCTGTCGGAGCGGGGCGAGATTTCCCATTGCAGCATCACCCGCTACCACAAGGGCAAGGCCGTCGAGGGCTTCCTCTGCCGCATCGCCGGCTATGTGCCCCCGCCTGCCGTGGGCAGGAAGCCGGCGGCCAAGAGCAGGCAAGACTGACGCGGGCACACAGCGCGCCCGCGGCGGAAAAAAGGTCGGCCGAGCCGGCCTTTTTTTTGATTCGGCTGCCGCGGTACTTTTCAGGCCGCGTATGGCCAGGGCGTTTCCGGGTGCAGCGGATTGCCCTGTGTCGGCTTCAGCGGCGGCAGGCTGTGCGCCGCGCGTGCGCGGCTGCATTTCTCGTCCGGCTGGCCGGCCGCATCCCAGGGCTCCAGCTCGCGGCAGGGGCTGGGCCGCTGCAGGTAGATGCCGCAACTCACCGATTCGCCCACCATTCCTTCCAGGGCGATGCAGCGCGCAGGCGAGCATTGCGTGCCGCGCATAACCACGCGCTGGGCATTGAGCGGCTCGACGAGATCGGGCGGCACGCAGCCGCCAAGAAAAGGCTCGGCCTCGCTCCAGTAGAACGAAACGCGAAAGAAGGCGCAGCAGGCGCCGCATCGCAGGCAAGGATTGCTCATGGCAGGCCAGGAACAAGGGCTGAAAACCCGGGCTACAAGTAACGACAACCAAATAACGGCGCGCGGATTTTAGAGAGAAGGCGGGAGAAAGAAAAGAGGCCGCCGCCGCAGAATCTCATGACGGTTCGCAGCCTCGATTCCTTGGCATAATACGGCCCGCGTAATTAATCACATCGCGGCCTCGTTGCACCCGGGCCGCTTCATTCCGCAGTAGGTTTTCAAGCATGCTCCCCTCCATCGAACAACGCCTTGCCGACGAACTCGCGGCCCAACCTGCGCAGATCGCCGCTGCCGCCGCCCTGCTGGACGAAGGCGCCACCGTGCCCTTCATCGCGCGCTACCGCAAGGAGGCCACCGGCGGGCTGGACGACATTCGGTTAAGGCAACTGGAAGACCGCCTCAGGTACCTGCGCGAACTGGAAGACCGGCGGGCGGCCATCATCGATTCCATCAACGAGCAGAACAAGATGACGCCGGAATTGCTCAAGGCCATTTCGATGGCGCCGGACAAGACCCGGCTCGAAGACCTGTATCTCCCCTACAAGCCCAAGCGCCGGACCCGCGCGCAGATCGCGCTCGAAGCGGGTTTGGAGCCGCTGGCCGACTCGCTGCTCGCCAACCCCATGCTCAATCCGGAGGATGAGGCGGCCAAATACCTGCGCGAGCCCTTTGCCACCGAGCAGGGCGACAACCCCGGCGTGCCGGATGCCAAGGCCGCGCTCGACGGCGCGCGGCAGATTTTGATGGAACGCTTCGCCGAAGATGCCGGTCTTTTGCAATCCCTGCGCGAATACGTGCAGGAACACGGCGTGGTGCAGTCGAAAGTGCGCGAAGGCAGGGAAGCGGCGGCGGAAAAATACGCAGACTATTTCGACTACGCCGAATCCCTCAACACCGTGCCCTCGCACCGCGCCCTCGCCGTATTCCGCGGCCGCCGCGAGGAAATGCTCGACGTGTGGCTGCGCCTGGACAGCGAGGAAGAAAAACCTTCCTGGGGCGCGCCGCCCAATGCCTGCGAACTGCGCATCGCCGGCCGTTTCGGAATAAGGGACCAGAACCGCCCCGCCGACCGCTGGCTCATGGACAGCGTGCGCTTCGCCTGGCGCGCGAAGATTTCCCTGCACCTGGAAACCGAGCTCATGGGCGCGCTCAGAACCCGCGCCGAGACCGAGGCCATCAACGTCTTCGCGCGCAATTTGAAAGATTTGCTGCTGGCCGCACCCGCCGGCCCGCGCGTGACCATGGGGCTGGACCCCGGCATCCGCACCGGCGTGAAAGTGGCGGTGGTGGACGAAACCGGCAAGGTCGTGGATACCGCCACCGTCTACCCGCACCAACCGCGGAACGACTGGGACGGCGCGCTACATACCCTGGGAAAACTCGCCGAGCAGCACCGCGTAACGCTCATCGCCATCGGCAACGGCACCGCCTCGCGCGAAACCGACAAGCTCGCGCGCGACCTCATCAGGCAGCGCCCGGAACTCGACATGAGCAGCATCGTGGTGTCGGAGGCGGGCGCCTCGGTGTATTCCGCCTCGGAATATGCCTCGCAGGAACTGCCCGAGCTGGATGTTTCGCTCAGAGGCGCGGTGTCCATCGCACGCCGCCTGCAGGACCCGCTCGCCGAACTGGTCAAGATCGATCCCAGGTCCATCGGCGTGGGCCAGTACCAGCACGACGTCAGCCAGATCCAGCTGGCGAAATCGCTGGACGCCGTGGTGGAGGACTGCGTCAACGCCGTGGGCGTGGACGTCAACACCGCCTCGGCGCCGCTTTTGGCGCGCGTCTCCGGCCTCTCCAGCGGCGTGGCCCAGTCCATCGTTGGCTACCGCGATGCCAGGGGCAGGTTCGCCAGCCGCGCGCAGTTGATGGAAGTGCCGCGCCTGGGCGAGAAGACCTTCGAACAGGCCGCGGGCTTTTTGCGCATCATGGGCGGCGACAATCCGCTGGACGCCTCCGCCGTACACCCGGAATCCTATCCCGTGGTCGAGCGCATCCTCGCCGACATCAGGCAGGATCTGAAAGCCGTCATCGGCAACGTTGCGCTCCTGAGGAAACTTTCCCCGTCCAAATACACGGATGAGAAATTCGGCCTGCCCACCGTCAGCGACATCCTCAAGGAGCTGGAAAAACCCGGCCGCGATCCGCGCCCCGAGTTCATCACCGCCAGCTTCAGGGAAGGCGTCGAGACCCTGGCCGATCTCAAGCCCGGCATGGTGCTGGAAGGCGTGGTCACCAACGTCGCCGCCTTCGGCGCCTTCGTCGACATCGGCGTGCACCAGGACGGACTCGTGCACATCTCCGCGCTGTCCGACCGCTTCGTAAAAGACCCGCACAGCGTGGTCAAGGCCGGCCAGATCGTGAAGGTGAAAGTGCTGGAAGTGGACGAGAAGCGCAAGCGCATCGCGCTCACCATGCGCATGAATGATGCGCCGGGGCAGGCGCAGAAATCGCAGGGCGTGCCGCGCGATGCCCGCGCCAAAGCAATGGGCGGCAAACCCAACCGCGACCAGGCGCCCATGGGCGGCGCCATGGCGGCAGCGCTTGCGAAGCTGAAGGGGTAGCCGCGCTGTTGGCAAAAAACGATCCGGCGCCCCCTGGATTACCTCGGCCTGCTGAACAGCTCGCCCTGTCGATCAATGACGGCCAGGTTGTCGTGCTGTCCTGTTCGAGGATGAGTTTTCGCCGAAATCCGCGAATGCGACATTCTGACGCGCGACAATTTGCCTGATTCCGGTCGGCGTGATCCCTATATAAAGTTCGCCTGCTTCCATACGGTACCCCCGTGTGTTTCGCGCCCCTTCGCGGGGCGCAATTTTTATCGAACTGTGCAAGCTTGCAATAGGAGCGCCAATGGAAATCCTCGGCATGTATCCCACCTGGTACGACCCCACTCTCGGCAGCGGCTGGGTGCTGGGCGTCATTGCCGTCATCCACGTCCTGGCCTCGCACACTTCGGTGGGCGCGGCACTGGTCTTTGCCTGGCTGGCCACTGCCGCCTACAAGCGGCGGCGGCCCGAACTGCTGGAGTATGTGCGCCGCTATGGAGTGGTGCTGCTGGTGTTTTCCTATGTGCTGGGTTCCATCACCGGTCCCGGCATCTGGTTTTCCGCTACGGTGGCCAGCCCTCGCGGCATTTCGGCGTTGATCCACAGCTATGTCTGGGTGTGGGCAACCGAGTGGGTGTTCTTCGTCGGCGAGGTGGTGGGCATCTACGCCCTGGTCTATCTGGCCAACAAGGTGGACCAGAAGACCCACCTCAACCTGGTACGCTTCTTCGCCATCGCCTCCTGGGCCACCATGCTGATCATCGTCGGCATCCTGTCTTTCATGATGTGGCCCGGTCAGCAGGCCTGGTACACGGAAGGGGGGACGCTGAACGGCTTCTACGGCTCCTATACCTTCGGCCAGGTGATCACCCGCACGGCCTTCATGCTGATGTGCGCCGCAGTGGTGGGCGGTATCGTCGCCAGCCGGATCGATGACGCCGATTTCCGCAAGGAAATGACCCGCAAGCTGGCGGTACTTGGCATCGCCGGCGCCGTGATCGCTTTCCTCGGCCTGCAATGGACGCTGACCACATTGCCCGGGCACGCCCGCGAGGTCATGGCGCTGCGCCTGCCTGCCTGGTTCGTGCCCAGCATGTGGGCCACCTTCGGCGGCATCATCGCCTATCTTGCATTGACCTTCTTCGCACCGCGCATCCTCACGCCCTGGCTGTCGGTCGGCGCAGCCATCGCCGTGATGGTATTCGGCATCTGGCCGGAAGAAACCTCGCGCGAATCCATGCGCAAGCCCTGGGTGGCGGGCCAGTACGTCTACTCCAACCAGGTCATCGGCCGCGACGTGCCGGCGCTGGGAATCAAGTCCGACCTCCCCGCCTTGCAGTCCCGGGGCATGCTGGCGTCGCATCCCTTCGTGCCGGATGGCCTGCGCCAGGTTACCGAGGCGAACAGGGCCGAGGCCGGACGCACCCTGGCGCTGATCTATTGCAGCAACTGCCACAACCTCACCGATACCGCGACCGGCATCCGTCCCTTGCGCAAGTTGACCGCCGGCATGGACGAAACGGCATTGGCCGGCTTCATCTCGGGCGCGCTCACCAGCGGCGCCATGCCGCACATGCCGCACATGCCGATGAGCGAGGCCGAGGCCGGCGCGCTGGCGCACTACCTGGCGGGGGCGAGATAAGCCATGCGCATCATCGCTGGCAAGCCGCCCATGGTCACCGCTTCCGCTTGCCGGGAAAGCGCCGGCCTCGCCAACACCTCCATTACCGCGCTGCACGGCAGCCGTTGATTCCTGGGAGAAAACATACATGGATCTCGCAACTCTCGAAGCGCTGCGCAGCCCCGCCGGGGTGCCCAGCCATCCGGTCATTTTCCTCGTGCTGGGCGTGCTCACCTGGGCGCTGCACATCCTTGCGGTGCACATCGTGCTGGGCGGCGGTTTTCTCAGCCTGTTCGGTCTGCTGAAACGCGACAACCCTCGCTGGCAGCGGCTGTCGGCCATGCTGCTCGAACATGCCAAGATCGGCGTTTCCATCGCCATCGTGGTCGGCGTCGCGCCGTTGCTCTTCGTGCAGGTGATCTACGATCCGTTCTGGTATGTCTCCAACGTGCTCTCCGCGCGCTGGGCGATCGGTTTCATCCTGCTCCTGCTGCTCGGCTACTGGGCGCTCTGGCTGCATTACGCGCACACCAAAAAGGCCGGTGAAAAAGCCACGCCGGCCTGGCTCGGCCTGTCGCTCGGCATCCTGCTGCTGGTCGGCTTCATCATGCATGTGCTGTCCGTGCAGATGCTGTCACCCGACCAGTGGATGAGCTGGTACGCGCCGGGCGGGAAGATCGATGCCTCCGGCAGCAAGATCCACGACGCGCTGCTGCCGCGCTGGGCCTTCATCATCGGCCTGGCCGCACCGGTCACCGGCGCCTGGTTGCTGGCCTGCCGCAAATATCTGTCTGCACGCGAGGGCGAGGATGCCGGCTATGTGGAATTTGTAGGCGCCGTCGGCCGCAGGCTGGCCCTGTACGGCGGGGTGGTTTCTGTCCTGCTGCTGGGCGCCTGGATGTCCAGCCTGCCAGTCAACATGGCGGCCTTCGCGCTGTCGCCCTGGACACTTGCTGCCGCCGTCGCGGTGCTGCTCCTGGCCGTCGCCGCCTGGAAACTGCCGGATGGCCTCGCCTACTATCTGCCCCTGCTGGCACTGCTCATGGCCCTGGCCGTCGGCGTTCAGCGCGAGGCCTATCGCTACGCCGTCCTGCACGACGGTTTCGGCTACGACTTCATGAACTATCCGATCGCCATGGACTGGTACAGCACCATCCTGTTCTTCGCCACCTTCCTCATCGTCGGCGGCATCCCGCTCGCGTTCATGCTGTCGCTGTCCTGGAAGGCCGGCCAGGCGCGCGGTGTGTACACCGCCGGGCCGGTGATCGCCAGGCTCGGCGCCGCCAGCGTGGCGGTGGCCCTGCTGTGGGTCGTCCAGTACTTCGCCTTCGGATTCTGGGTGCTGGCCAATTAGACCATCAACGTGATGCACCTCACCTTGCCCGGCTGTTGGCGGGTTTTTCGTGTCCCGTCGCAGTGGAGGCAAACCACACAAGGTGCACAATGCAGCCAGCGCGTCAAAGGCAGGCCAATGGGTGGAAAATCCAACCGTGTACCGACGGGCGGTGCCATGGCGGCGGTGCTTTCCGGGCTGAAGCGCAGATGCCCGCGCTCGGCCGGGCTCATCGCCATGGCCGGGCGCAGCCGCCACACCAGCGGCGCCAGCAGCGACAGCGCCAGCGCGAAGCGCAGGAACAGCAGCGTGAACGGCTCGGCATAAGGCAGGACATACTTCGCGCCGATGAAGCCCGTGCTCCACCGCAGCACGAAGAGCATGGGGGCGTTGGCGGTGATGTGGCGCTTGAGGTCAGGCAAGGGCACTTTCGGCAATCGAAAAACCTGACATGCGCGCTCTCCTGTCAGTGCCGTGTGGGTGCGGCCTTGCCCCCGGGGCGGGCTCCCTGGGTGTCGTCAACCGCCGAGCAGTCCGCTCAGCACCTTCGCGTTCGATAGCCACAGCAGCAGGCCCTCCTCGTCGCCGGACAACCTGTCATTGGTGACGATGAAGCCGGACGGGCGCCTCCAGCCCACGACGTTGTTGCCGAAGGCGTCGCTGCGCTTGCCGAACTCGCGCGCCTTGCCGAAGCGATTTTCCATCTGCGAATACAGCTTCGGCTGCTGCTCCGCCTCGAACGACACTCGCACGGCAGACAATTCGCCGTCGTCGAAGAAGAAAGCGATGATCTTGGCATCGATGCCGTTGAATTCGGAAACGGGCGACCAGCAGACCTCGTCGCCGAGCGGGTTCGTCTCCGGCGTGCAGGTGTAGTCGAGCTGGTGGTAAAGCCCCTTGATCTCGGAGGGCGTCTCGCTGCCTTTGAGCGAATCCACATCCAGCACCACAGGCTTGGCCTGTAGCCGATCGAACAGGCTCGTGCCGGGGATGCTCATGCGGTAATCCACGGCGAGCCCCGCGCCTGCCAGCAGCAACAGCAGGATCACGAATTTGACGGACGCACTTCCCTTGGGCGAACGAATTGCCTTGAAGGCACGCATAGCTTTTCCCCTTGTGTGGTGGCCGATGGCCCCCTTTCGCATGTTTTCTTTCGAGATCGGCAGCGGCCTGTCGCCGGTCCGGGCAAAGGCCGCAAGCATACGCTAACGGCCTACGCCGGCTTTTGCAACACCGCCCGCATCTCCTTTTCGGAGACCGGGTACTTCAGCACCGAATGCGCTGCAAAGACCTCCGTCAGCTTGCCGATGTGCGGCGCTTCGGAAGGTTGCATCACTACGATGATCTTCGCCTTGGGCGCCCTGGACTGTAGTGTGCGCAGGGTGACGTCCAGGTTCGAGACCGTGTTGGGCTTGCACAAATTAAATGCGACGCGTGCACGGATTCCATGCGACATGATCGCATTCCACGCGACAAAACACGCCGCATGGAATGCGTGCACTATAGGGTAAAAGACCGCAGCATCGCCGCCTGA
>JBFMCR010000030.1:0-32321 GCA_040754425.1 Pseudomonadota bacterium
CTTGCGGCCGGCCGGCCGCAAGCCGAGTTGCGGCTGTTGCCGGGTCCGCAATTGGGTGGCTTTGACGATGCCTCGATCAAGGCATTGGTCTGTGCCGGCTTTGCCGTCAGCGCGGATTCCGATCGCCTGGGCCTGCGCCTCGCCGGTCCGGCGTTGAGCCACACGGGAGGCGGGCTCGCCTCGCAGGGCGTCCTGCCGGGCGCGATCCAGGTACCGCCGCACGGACAGCCCATCATCCTGGGCTGGGACGGTCCGGTAACCGGCGGCTATCCCGTCATTGCCGGCGTGATAGCGGCGGATTTGCCGCGCCTGGGGCAGGCGCGGCCGGGCGACGTGCTGAAATTTTGTTTCGTCAGCCCCGAAAAAGCGCGCGCGGCCTGGCTGGAACAACGGGCTTGTCTGGAGGGGGCCATCATTTGGGCAGACTGATGGAACTCAATGCCGATGTCGGCGAGGGCGGGCCGGACGCCGAAATCATGCCGCACGTGCAGCGCGTGTCGGTCGCCTGCGGCGGGCATGCGGGCGATGCCGGCTCGATGCGCGCTGCGCTGCAGCTGGCGAAAGAGTACGGCGTCATGGCGGGCGCCCACCCCGGCTATCCCGATCCGGCCAACTTCGGGCGCCGGCCCATGCCGGCCAGTCCGGCCGAGATCAGGCGCTGGGTGGTCGGGCAGACGCAGGCCTTGCTGGCGGCGGCCGATGAACTGGGCATGAAGCTGTTTCACGTGAAACCGCACGGCGCCCTGTACAACCGTGCAGCCGCCGACAGGGAAACCGCCGGAGCGCTGATTGCCGCCATGCGGGAACTGCAAGGCCTGAGCCTGGTGGCATTGGCCGGCTCGCCGCTGGCCGCCTGGGCAAGGGAGGCCGGGGTGGTGGTGCTGGAAGAAGCGTTCGCCGACCGTCGCTATCTGATGAGCGGGACGTTGGCGCCGCGCAGCGAGGCCGGCGCCGTGATCGAAAACCCGCACGAAGTGTGTGCGCAGGCGAAAAAAATTGCCGCGGGGCTGACGCTGCCGACGCTGGACGGAGGCTTTTTGCAGGTGCGCGCCGATACCCTCTGCCTGCACGGCGAAGGCCCGCGCGCCGCGGAGCTGGCGCGCCTGCTGGGAGAGGTTTTGCGCCTGGGCTGAGCTTTCGTTTCACGTGAAACGCAGTACTGGCGTAGAATCGCGCCCATGAAATTTCCCGGGATTTTCGATGTGATCGTGGTGGGCGGCGGCCATGCCGGCACGGAGGCCGCGCTGGCGGCCGCGCGCACGGGCGCGAAGACGCTGCTCTTGACGCACAACATCGAGACGCTGGGCGCCATGTCCTGCAATCCCTCCATCGGCGGCATCGGCAAGGGCCATCTGGTCAGGGAAGTCGATGCGCTGGGCGGAGCGATGGCGCTGGCCACCGACGAGGCCGGCATCCAGTTCCGCACTCTCAACGCTTCCAAGGGGCCTGCGGTGCGTGCCACCCGCGCCCAGGCCGACCGCGTGCTGTACAAAGCCGCGATCCGCCGGCGTCTGGAAAACCAGGAAAACCTCGCCTTGTTCCAGCAGGCGGTGGACGACCTCATCGTCAAAGGCGAGCGCGTCACGGGCGTGCGCACCCAGCTGGGCCTGGAGTTTTCCGCGCGCGCGGTGGTGCTCACCACCGGCACCTTCCTCGCCGGCCTCATCCACGTCGGTCTGCGGAATTACGAGGCGGGGCGCATGGGCGACCCGCCGGCGCGCTCCCTGGCGCAGCGCCTGCGAGAGCTCGACCTGCCCGCAGGCCGCCTGAAAACCGGTACGCCGCCCAGGCTCGACGGCCGCACCATCGACTGGTCGAAATGCCAGGAGCAGCCGGGCGACGATCCGGCGCCGGTGTTCTCCTTCCTCGGCAACCGTGACATGCACCCGCGCCAGGTATCGTGCTGGATCACCCACACCAACGCGCGCACGCACGAGATCATTCGCTCTGGCTTCGAACGCAGTCCCATGTTCACCGGGGCGATCGAGGGGGTGGGGCCGCGCTACTGTCCTTCCATCGAGGACAAGGTCAACCGCTTCGCCGACAGGCAAAGCCACCAGATCTTTTTGGAGCCCGAGGGCCTGGATACGCACGAGGTCTATCCCAACGGCATCTCCACTTCGCTGCCCTTCGACATCCAGCTCTCCGCGGTGCATTCCATCCCCGGCCTGGAAAACGCGCACATCCTGCGTCCGGGCTATGCCATCGAATACGATTATTTCGACCCGCGCAATCTGAAGGCGAGCCTGGAAACCAAATCCATCCGGGGTCTTTTCTTCGCCGGCCAGATCAACGGCACCACCGGCTATGAGGAAGCGGCGGGGCAAGGTTTATTGGCGGGGTTGAACGCCGCGCGTTTTGCCCAGGAAAAGAACGCCTGGCATCCGGCGCGGCATGAGGCTTATCTTGGCGTGCTCATCGACGACCTCGTCACGCGCGGGGTGTCCGAGCCCTACCGCATGTTCACCAGCCGCGCCGAATACCGGCTCTCACTGCGCGAGGACAATGCCGACATGCGGCTGACCGAAATCGGCCGGCAGCTGGGCCTTGTCGACGACGCGCGCTGGGAGGCCTTCAACCGCAAGCGCGACGCCATCGCACGCGAGACCGAGCGGCTGAAATCCACCTGGGTGCGCCCGGAAATGCTGCCGGCGGCCGCGGCCGAAGCCGTTCTCGGCAAAGCGATCGAAAGGGAATACAACCTGCACGAGTTGCTGCGCCGTCCCGAGGTGAGCTACGCCAGCCTGATGCAACTGCCGGGCGGCGCGCCCGGCGTGGAGGATGCGCAAGTCATCGAGCAGATCGAAATCCAGGCCAAGTACCAGGGCTATATCGAGCGCCAGAAAGAGGAAGTGGAAAAGCACCGCGAGCAGGAGGAGTTGCGCCTGCCGCAGGACTTCGACTACATGCAGTTGACCGGCCTGTCCATCGAAGTGCGCCAGCGGCTGAACCGCCACAAGCCCGAGACCCTGGGCCAGGCTTCCCGCCTGCAGGGCATCACCCCTGCGGCGGTTTCGGTGCTGATGGTGTATGCCAGGCGCGGGTTCAAAGACTTGAAAAAAACCGCATGACGCTCGCCGGTCGATTGTCGGCGGGCGTCGCTGAACTGGGCATCGAAGTCGGCGCCGAGGCGCAGCGAAAAATGCTGGCCTACCTGGAACTGCTGGCCAGATGGAACCGGGTGTACAACCTCACCGCGCTGCGGAATCCGGGCGAGTGGGTGATGTATCACCTCCTCGACAGCCTGTCGGTGCTGCCGTACATAAAGGGGCCGGTGGTGGCGGACGTGGGCAGCGGGGCCGGGTTGCCGGGCCTGGTGCTGGCCATGGCGCGGCCCGACTGGCAGGTGGTCAGCGTGGAGGCGGTGGACAAGAAGGCCGCCTTCCAGCGCCAGGTTGCAGCGGAGTTGGCGCTTGCCAACGTGCGAATCGAGGGGTGCAGGGTGGAGGAAGTAAGGCTGGGAGGCGGTGCCGATACCGTCGTGTCGCGCGCCTTTTCCAGCCTGGCGGATTTCGTGAACCTGACCCGGCACCTGCTCAAACCGGGTGGGCAGTGGGCGGCCATGAAGGGGCGGCTGCCGCAGGAGGAAATCGCCGCCCTGCCGGCCGACGTAAAGGTCAGGGAAACAATCGAATTGAAAGTGCCGGGATTGAATGCTGAGCGCTGCGTCGTGTTGATGGGGCGGGGATGAATGGCGTGAACAAGGAGGACAAGAGGACAGGAGGGAAACCTAATGTAGAAAAACTCTTGTCCTCATGTCCTCTTTGTGGATTTTGACGGAAAAGTTGATGAGCAGGATTCTTGCGATAGCAAACCAGAAAGGCGGGGTCGGCAAGACCACCACCGCCGTCAATCTCGCCTGCGGGCTCGCCCAAAACGGCCGGCGCGTGCTGCTGGTGGACCTCGATCCCCAAGGCAACGCCACCATGGGCGCGGGCGTGGAAAAGCGCACCGCCATGCCCACGGCCTACCAGGTGCTGCTGGGCCAGGCCGAAATCGCCGGCAGCCGCCTGCATTCGCAGCGCGGCGGCTTCGACGTGGTGCCGGCCAACCGCGAACTGGCGGGCAGCGAGATCGACATGGTTGAGATCGACCAGCGCGAATATCGACTGAAGGCCGAATTGGCCAAGGTCTCGCATGAATACGACTTCGTGCTCATCGACTGCGCCCCCACGCTCAATCTGCTCACCGTCAATGCCCTGGCCGCGGCCGACGCAGTGCTGATCCCCATGCAGTGCGAGTACTACGCACTCGAGGGGCTCACCGATCTCGTTGCCACCATCAAGAAGGTCAAGGCGCGGCTCAATCCCGGCATCGAGATCGAGGGACTCCTGCGCGTGATGTACGACCCGCGCTCCACCCTGGCCCAGCAGGTGTCTTCAGAGCTGAAGAGCCATTTCGGCGACAAGGTGTTCGACACCGTCATCCCGCGCAACGTCCGCCTGGCCGAGGCGCCCAGCCACGGCCTGCCGGGGGTGGTGTACGACCCCGCCTCGAAGGGCGCGCAGGCCTACCTCGAACTGGCGCGCGAAGTCTTGCAGCGCTATGGCATTGCAACCGGAGCAATGGCGGAATGAAAAAAACCTTTGATGCAGAGAAAATCCAAGAGCGTTTCACAGGAAGGCAGGGGAGGACAAGAGAGGGAATGAGCCATTACTCCCTTGCCTTCCCTGGCCTTGGTGTCATCGAATTTTGAAGGGGGGCACATGGCAAAAATGAAAGGACTCGGGCGCGGACTCGACGCCCTCCTGGGCGGTGACAGTGCCGCCGCATCCGAAAAGAGCGATCTGCGCACCCTGCCGATCTCGCAACTGAAGCCGGGGCGCTACCAGCCGCGCACGCATTTCGACGAAACCGCGCTCGACGAGCTGGCCGAATCCATCCGCACCCAGGGCCTGATGCAGCCCATACTCGTGCGCGCCGACGGCGGCCAGTACGAGATCATCGCCGGCGAACGCCGCTGGCGCGCCGCACAGCGCGCAGGACTCACCGAAGTGCCGGTGCTGATCAAGGACGTGCGCGAGGAAGCCGTGGCGGCGATGGCGCTGATCGAGAACATCCAGCGCGAAGACCTCAATGCCATCGAGCAGGCGCACGGCCTGCAGCGCCTGATCCAGGAATTCGGCATGACCCACGACGCCGTCGCCCAGTCCGTCGGCAAGTCGCGCGCGGCGGTGTCCAACCTGCTGCGCCTCTTGAACCTTTCCAAGCCGGTGCAGGACATGCTTACGGCCGGCCTTATAGAAATGGGTCATGCGCGTGCCCTGTTGCCGCTGCATGCGACGCAGCAGAAGGAACTCGCGCACGAAATCGAGGAAAAGGGCCTGTCCGTGCGCGAAGTCGAACGCCGTGCTGCCCGCATGAAGGAAGGCGACAGCGCCAAGGCCGCGAAAAAATCCGTGCCGCGCGACATCCGGCGCCTGGAGGAAACCCTGTCCGAAACCCTGGGCATGGAGGCGCGCGTGCACATGAGCCGTCACGGCGGCCGTCTGACGCTGGTGTTCTCCGATGCGGAACAGCTTCAGGGCATGCTGGAGAAACTCGGCATCGCCCTTTGATTCGGCCGCCGATCAGGGGGTGAAAATAGTACATATCAACCTCCCTGATAATTGCATCAATCCTACTAATTGATATATTATCGCGGTCTAATGTTCAGGCCCACCTCACGGGTGGCGGCGTTGCAGCTTGTCATCCTCCTTGCAGCAGCGGGCTTCATCTGGTTTGTGTGGGGCGAGATGGCTGCGTTGTCTGCGGCATACGGCGTGGCGGTGGCCCTGATCATCACCCTGTTGATGCTGGCAAGAGAGCGTGAAAGCGAGGCGCATGCCGAGTGGACGGCGCAACGTCAACTGGGGCAGTTTTTCCGGCTGGAAGCCGAACGCTTCATCCTGGCGATTGCGTTGTTGGCGGCAGGCTTTCTTTCCGGCAAGACCGAGCCGCTGGCGCTGATTTCCGGTTTCGTCCTGGGTCAGCTGGGCTGGGCGGCAGCACTGAAAAAGCCTTGAATTTTGCAGGTGCGTTTTGATTACGGAGAGCCGTGCGGCCTTCATAACCAAAACTTACTTGAATTGAAACCATACCATGGCTGGCGAAGCGCACACCTCTGGCGAATACATCAAGCATCACCTGCAAAACCTGACCTTCGGTCAGCATCCCGACGGCACCTGGGGCATCGCCCACAGTGCAGAAGAAGCCAAGGAAATGGGCTTCTGGGCGATCAATCTGGACAGCATGGGTTTTGCCATCGGCCTTGGCCTGATCTTCCTGTTCCTGTTCCGCGCCGTGGCGAAAAAAGCCACCGCCGGCGTGCCTTCCGGCCTGCAGAATTTCGTCGAATGGGTGGTCGAATTCATCGACGGCTCCGTGCGCGGCTCCTTCTCGCACAAGAACGCCCTGGTCGCGCCGCTGGCGCTGACCGTGTTCATGTGGGTGTTTTTGATGAACTTCATGGATCTGTTGCCCATCGACTGGCTGCCTTATGCCGCCACCCTGTCCGGCGTGCCCTACCTGAAAGTGGTGCCGTCCACCGACCCCAACGTCACTTTCGGCCTGTCGCTCACTATCTTCTTCCTGGTGCTGTACTACAGCGTCAAGATGAAAGGCCCCGGCGGCTTCTTCGCCGAGCTGGCCTTCCAGCCCTTCCCCAAATTCCTGTTCCCGGTCAACCTGCTGCTCGAGGGCGTGGGCCTCGTCGCCAAGCCGATTTCGCTGGCACTGCGTCTATTCGGCAACATGTACGCCGGCGAAATGATCTTCATCCTGATTGCGCTGATGTTCGGCGGCGGCATCGTGCTGGGCGTGTTCGGAGGTGTGTTGCAGTGGGCCTGGGCCGTGTTCCATATCCTCATCATCACCCTGCAGGCGTTCATCTTCATGACGCTGACCATCGTGTACCTGGACATGGCGCATGCCGAGCATCACTAAAGATTTTTAGCGGTTTCTTTTTCAACTCAATCTGAAAACTCAAGGAGCAAACAAATGGAAATGACTCAAGCCGTGCTGTATATCGCAGGTGCGCTGATGATGGGCCTCGGTGCTCTGGGCGCAGCCGTGGGTATCGGTATCCTCGGTGGCCGTTTCCTGGAAGGCGCTGCCCGCCAGCCCGAACTGATCCCCATGCTGCGCACCCAGTTCTTCATCGTCATGGGTCTGGTCGACGCCGTGCCGATGATCGCCGTGGGCCTGGCCATGTACGTGCTGTTCGCGGTAGCCGGCTGATCTGGCGGATTGCAGCAATAACAGGCGGGGTGTTTGCCTCGCCGTTCTTTCCCCAGTGAAGGTGCGAACATGAATTTCAACGCTACCCTGATCGGCCAGTCCATTACCTTCGTGTTCTTCGTGTGGTTCTGCATGAAGTACGTCTGGCCGCCCATCATGAATGCGCTCGAAGCGCGCAGGAAGCAGATCGCCGACGGTCTTGCCGCCGCGGACCGCGGCAGGCACGAGCTCGATCTCGCCGCCAGAGCCGCCGCTGACAACATGCGCGAGGCCAAGGCCCAGGCCGCCGAAGTGCTGGCACAGGCCGAGAAGCGCGCCGCACAGATCATCGAAGACGCCAAGAACGCCGCCAAGGCGGAAGGCGAGCGCCAGCTGGCCGCTGCCCAGGCCAACATCGAGCAGGAAGCCAACCGTGCGCGCGAAAACCTGCGCGAGCAGGTGGCCGCCTTGGCCGTGGCCGGCGCCGAAAAGATCCTGCGCCGCGAGGTCGATGCCAAGGCGCATGCCGATCTGCTCAATCAGCTGAAAGCCGAGCTCTGATCATGGCCGAGCTTTCCACCCTGGCCCGTCCCTACGCTGAAGCGGTGTTCCGCCTGGCCAGTGAGAAGAACGCGCTGAGCGACTGGTCCGACCGTCTGGCCACCCTTGCTGCCATCGCCGGCAACGAACAGATGCAGGCCGTGATCGCCGACCCCAACATTTCGGCTTCGCGTGCTGCCGAACTGATCGGATCGATCGCCAGCGCCGACGAAGCGGGCAGGAACCTGCTTGCCGTGCTGGCCGCCAACGACCGCCTGACCCTGCTGCCGGAAATCGCCGCCCAGTACGAAGTGCTGAAGGCCGAAGCCGAGGGCGTGCTTGAAGCCACCATCGTTTCCGCCCGGGCAATGAACGATGCACAAAAGGCAGAGCTCATGGCCGCGCTCAAGGCCAGATTCGGGCGTGACGTGCAAGCAACGGTGGAAGTGGACGAGAGCCTCATCGGCGGCGCGGTGATCACCGTGGGCGACCAGGTGATCGACGGCTCGGTGAGAGGCCGCTTGCAGAAAATGGCCGCAGCCCTGACCGCGTGAAACGTGCAAACAAGACCAGCGCTCAACAGAATTCAATTTTAGATACGGAACCGGCCTGACCGGAGATGACCATGCAACTGAATCCAAGCGAAATCAGCGAACTGATCAAAGCCAAGATCGAGAACCTGGGCACAGGCTCCGAACTGCGCACCCAGGGCACCATCGTGTCCGTGACCGACGGCATCATCCGCGTGCACGGTCTGTCCGACGTGATGTCCGGCGAAATGATCGAACTGCCGGGCAACGTGTTCGGCGTGGCGCTCAACCTCGAGCGCGACTCCGTGGGCGTGGTGGTGCTGGGCGACTACGAGCACCTCAAGGAAGGCGACACCGCCAAGTGCACCGGCCGCATCCTGGAGGTGCCGGTCGGCCCCGAGCTGAAAGGCCGCGTGGTCAACACCCTGGGCCAGCCCATCGACGGCAAGGGTCCCATCAACGCCGGCAGAACCTCCCCCATGGAAGTCATCGCCCCGGGCGTGATCGCGCGCCAGTCGGTGTCCCAGCCGCTGCAGACCGGCCTGAAGTCCGTTGACTCCATGGTGCCGATCGGCCGCGGACAGCGTGAACTGATCATCGGCGACCGTCAGACCGGCAAGACCGCCGTGGCGATCGACACCATCATCAACCAGAAGAACACCGGCGTAACCTGTATCTACGTTGCGGTCGGCCAGAAGGCCTCTTCGATTGCCAACGTGGTGCGCAAGCTGGAAGAGCACGGCGCCATGGCCCACACCATCATCGTGGCGGCAAGCGCTTCCGACTCCGCCGCCATGCAGTACCTGGCACCCTATGCCGGCTGTGCCATGGGCGAATACTTCCGCGACCATGGCGAGGACGCGCTGATCGTGTATGACGACCTCACCAAGCAGGCCTGGGCCTACCGCCAGATCTCCCTGCTCTTGCGCCGCCCTCCGGGCCGCGAAGCCTACCCCGGCGACGTGTTCTACCTGCACTCGCGGCTTCTGGAGCGCGCCGCGCGCATCAACGCCGACGAAGTGGAAAAGCGCACCGGCGTGAAAGGCAAGACCGGCAGCTTGACCGCGCTGCCCATCATCGAAACCCAGGCCGGCGACGTGTCCGCCTTCGTGCCGACCAACGTGATCTCGATTACCGACGGCCAGATCTTCCTGGAAACCGATCTGTTCAACGCCGGCATCCGTCCCGCCATCAACGCCGGCCTGTCCGTGTCGCGCGTGGGTGGTGCCGCGCAGACCAAGGTCATCAAGAAGCTGGGCGGCGGTATCCGTCTGGCGCTGGCCCAGTACCGTGAACTGGCTGCGTTCGCGCAGTTCGCTTCCGACCTCGACGAAGCCACCAAGAAGCAGCTCGAGCGCGGCAAGATCGTGACCGAACTCATGAAACAGGCGCAATACTCGCCCATGAGCGTGGCGGAAATGGCCGTGACCCTGTATGCCGTCAACAACGGCTACATGGACGACGTGGACGTGAGGAAAGTGCTGGCCTTCGAAGCCGCGCTGCAGGCGTACGTCAAGGGCAAGCACAAGAGCCTGATCGACGCCATCAACGCCTCCGGCGAGATGACGGGTGACAACGAAGCCGAACTGAAATCGGCGATCGAGTCCTTCAAGCAGACCGCGGTCTATTGATTCGGCGCTGATTAAGGAGTCCCGGCAATGGCCGCAGGCAAGGAAATACGAACCAAGATCAAGAGCGTGGAAAACACGCGCAAGATCACCAAAGCCATGGAAATGGTGGCGGCATCCAAGATGCGCAAGGCGCAGGAGCGCATGAAGGCGGCCCGCCCCTACGCGGAGAAGATCGCCAACGTCGCCGTGCACATGGCCTATGCGCATCCCGAGTACAAGCATCCCTTCGTGGTGCGTCGCGAAGAGATCAGACGTGTCGGCCTCATCCTCGTCACTTCCGACAAGGGTCTATGCGGCGGTTTGAACACCAATGCTTTGAGGGTGGTGGTCAACAAAATGCGCGAATGGGAAGGCCGGGGTGTGGGCGTCGACGTCACCGCCATCGGCAACAAGGGGCTCGGCTTCATGCAGCGCATGGGCGGCAATGTCGTTTCCCAGCTCACCGCGCTGGGCGACGCCCCGCACATGGAGCGGCTGATCGGCCCGGTCAAGGTCATGCTCGACGCCTATGTCGAGGGCAGGATCGACGCGCTCTTCATCGTCTACAACCGCTTCATCAACACCATGAAGCAGGAGCCCGCGCTGAAGCAGTTGCTGCCCCTGGAGCAGGCCGCCGGCAGCGAGGAAGACAAGCTCAAGCACCACTGGGACTACATCTACGAACCCGATGCCAAGCCGGTGGTGGATGCCCTCTTGACCCGCTACATCGAGTCCATCGTGTACCAGGCCGTGGTGGAGAACATCGCCTGCGAACAGTCGGCGCGGATGGTGGCGATGAAGGCTGCTTCCGATAACGCCAAAAACGTCATCGGCGAACTGAAACTGCTTTACAACAAGACCCGCCAGGCTGCGATCACCAAGGAGCTGTCCGAGATTGTGGCCGGTGCGGCCGCGGTTTGATGGATATGGCTTACAGATTACGAATTAATTTTTAGGAACCAACCATGAGCAACGGAAAAATCGTTCAGGTCATCGGCGCGGTGGTGGATGTGCAGTTCCCCCGCGAAGCCATGCCCAAGGTGTTCGACGCGCTGAAGATGTCGAACCCCGACCTTACCTTTGAAGTCCAGCAGCAAATGGGCGACGGCGTGGTCCGCACCATTGCCATGGGCTCCACCGACGGCCTCAGGCGAGGCATGGACGTGGTCAACACCGGCAATCCGATCTCCGTCCCGGTCGGCCAGGCCACCCTGGGCCGCATCATGGACGTGCTGGGCAACCCCGTGGACGAAGCCGGGCCGATAGCAACGGATGTGCGTATGCCCATCCACCGCAAGCCGCCGGCATTCGACGAGCAGGCTGCCAGCATCGAAATCCTGGAAACCGGCATCAAGGTGATCGACCTCATCATGCCCATTGCCAAGGGCGGCAAGATCGGCCTGTTCGGCGGCGCCGGCGTGGGCAAGACCGTGACGCTGATGGAGCTCATCCGCAACATCGCGGTGGAGCACTCGGGTTACTCCGTGTTCGCCGGCGTGGGCGAGCGTACCCGCGAGGGCAACGACTTCTACCACGAAATGAAGGAAGGCGGCGTGATCGACAAAGTCGCCCTGGTCTACGGTCAGATGAACGAACCGCCGGGAAACAGATTGCGCGTGGCGCTGACCGGTCTCACCATGGCCGAGTACTTCCGCGATGAAGGCCGCGACGTGCTGATGTTCATCGACAACATCTACCGCTACACCCTGGCCGGTACCGAAGTGTCCGCGCTCCTGGGCCGCATGCCTTCCGCCGTGGGTTACCAGCCTACCCTGGCCGACGAAATGGGCCGCCTGCAGGAGCGCATCACCTCCACCAAGACCGGTTCCATCACCTCCTTCCAGGCCGTGTACGTGCCTGCGGACGACCTCACCGACCCGTCGCCCGCCACCACCTTCGCGCACCTCGACGCGACCCTGGTGCTCTCGCGCCAGGTAGCCGAACTGGGCATCTATCCGGCGGTGGATCCGCTGGACTCGACCTCGCGCCAGCTCGACCCGCAGGTCGTGGGCGAAGAGCACTACACCGTGGCGCGTCAGGTGCAGGGCACGCTGCAAAAGTACAAGGAGCTGCGGGACATCATTGCCATCCTGGGCATGGACGAGCTGTCACCCGAAGACAAGCTGGCCGTGTCCCGCGCGCGCAAGCTGCAGCGCTTCCTGTCACAGCCCTTCTTCGTGGCGGAAGTGTTCACCGGCGCCCCCGGCAAGTACGTGTCGCTGAAGGACACCATCGCCGGCTTCAAGGCGATCGTGAACGGCGAATACGACCACTTGCCGGAGCAGGCCTTCTACATGGTCGGCTCGATCGAAGAAGCAGTGGAAAAAGCGAAAACTCTTCAGTAAGGATTTAGGGGCCAGGGGCCAGGGACCGGGAGTCAGGGAATGAAGCGCGGCGTAGCCGCATCGACCCTGAGTCCTGAATCCTGAATCCCGATCCCTCAAGGGAAAAAAATGGCAATGACTATCCATGTCGACATCGTCAGCGCAGAGACCTCGCTCTTCTCCGGCACCGCGGAATTCATCGCCGTGCCCGGCGAGATGGGTGAACTGGGCATCTACCCGCGCCACACTCCGCTCTTGACCCGGCTCAAGCCCGGTTCGGTGCGCATCAAGCGCCCCGATGTCGCCGAGGAAGAGTTGATTTACGTCTCCGGCGGCGTGCTGGAAGTGCAGCCCTTCGTCGTCACCATCCTGTCCGACTCCGCCATCCGCGGCCACGACCTGGACGAGGCCGCCGCGTTGGAGGCCAAGCGCGCCGCGGAAGAGGCGATGAAGGACAAGTCAGCCGCGATGGATCTTGCCAAGGCCCAGGCCGAACTGGCCGAAGCCGTGGCGCAGATTGCTGCGATCCAGAAGCTGCGCAAGAAGGTTTGACGCAGTTTTCGCGCTGGTCAAAAGGCAGCTTCGGCTGCCTTTTGTATTTTCCGCGGTTTATACTTGACAGCATTTACAAAGAGGACAGGGGGACAAGAGGCAAGACAAGAGGGTTTACTCCTGTCCTCTTGTCCTCTTTGTTTGTTTTTATGCTGCTCATTGGCGCCACAATCACTGCCCCCCGATGACTCCCGCACTCGACATCGTCATCCTCGCTGCCGGCCGTGGCACGCGCATGCGCTCGGACCTGCCCAAGGTACTGCATCCGCTCGCCGGCCGCCCGCTGGTGTCGCACGTGATCCGCGCAGCACGGGAAATCGAGGCGAGCCGAATCTGCGTGGTCTATGGTTTCGGCGGCGACGCCGTGCCCAGGGCGCTCGCGAACGAGAAGCTGACCTTCGTGCTGCAGGCGGAGCAGCTCGGCACCGGCCATGCCGTGCAGCAGGCGCTGCCGCACCTGGACAAGACCGGGGTCACGCTGGTGCTGTTCGGCGACGTGCCCCTGATCCGCCCCGACACCTTGAAGCCGCTGGTCGTCGCGGCGCAATCGGGCAATGTGGGCTTGCTCACCGCGGTACTGCAGGATGCCACCGGCTACGGCCGCATCGTGCGCGAGCACGGCAAAGTGGTGAAGATCGTCGAACACAAGGACGCAACGGATGCCGAGCGCGAGATCCGCGAAGTGAATACCGGCGTGCTTGCCGTGCCCACGGCGAAGCTGGCGGAGTGGCTGGGCAGGCTCAGGAACCACAATGTCCAGGGCGAGTACTATCTCACCGACATCATCGCCATGGCGGTGGCCGACGGCGTCGAGGTTCTCGCCAGTCATCCGGGCGACGAATGGGAAGTGCTGGGCGTGAACAGCAAGGCGCAGCTTGCCGGGCTCGAGCGCATCCTTCAGCGCAACATCGCACACGAATTGCTCGATCATGGTGTGACGCTGATCGACCCGGCGCGCATCGACGTGCGCGGCGAGCTGAATTGCGGGCGCGATGTCAGCATCGACATCGGCTGCGTGTTCGAAGGCAGGGTCGAGCTTGGTGACAACGTGACGATCGGCCCCTACTGTGTACTCAAGGACGTGCGTGTGGCATCGGGTACCAGAATCGATGCCTTCTCGCACATCAACGGCGCAGACATTGGTGAAGACGCGCACATCGGTCCGTTCTCGCGCCTGCGTCCGGGAACAAAATTGGCACGCGAGGTGCACGTCGGCAACTTCGTAGAGATCAAGAACAGCGTGGTGAAGGACGGCGCCAAGATGAACCATCTGTCCTACATCGGCGATGCCGAAGTGGGCGCGAAGAGCAACATCGGCGCCGGCACCATCACCTGCAACTACGACGGTGCCAACAAACACAAGACCGTCATCGGCGACAATGCCTTCATCGGCTCCAACACCGCGCTGGTGGCGCCAGTCGCCGTCGGCGACAACGCCACCATCGGCGCCGGTTCGGTGATCGTGAAGGATGCGCCGGCAGGCGAGCTTTCGCTTTCAAGGGCAAAGCAGCTGAACGTGCCCGGCTGGAAGCGGCCGGTCAAAAAACAGTGACGAGTGACAAGTGACGCATGATATGAAAAAGCGAATCGGATCGGACGAACCACTGGTTTTTGTCACTTTGTCACACGTCACACATCACGGGGGTTGATCATGTGCGGCATCGTCGGTGCGGTGGCGCAGCGCAACGTCATCCCCATTCTGCTCGAAGGCCTCACCCGCCTGGAATACCGCGGCTATGACTCCGCAGGGCTGGTGACGGTCAACGGGGGACTCAGGCGCGTGCGCAGCGTGGGGCGCGTGGCGTCGCTGGCGGAGCAAACGAAGAAGCAGGGCGTGCACGGCCACCTGGGCATCGCGCACACGCGCTGGGCCACCCACGGCGCACCGACCGAGGCCAACGCGCATCCGCACATCAGCCACGACGAGATTGCCGTGGTGCACAACGGCATCATCGAAAACCACGAAATTCTGCGCGAAAAACTGAAAGGCCTGGGCTACCGCTTCGAATCGGAAACCGACACCGAAGTCATCGTGCATCTGGTGCATTTCCACTACCAGAAAAGCCGCGACCTGCTCGCCGCCGTGCAGTCCGCCGTCAATGAACTGAACGGCGCTTACGCCATCGGTGTCATCTCCAGGGACGCGCCCAATCAGCTGGTGTGCGCGCGCCGCGGCAGCCCGCTCATCATCGGGCTGGGCATCGAGGAAAACTTCATCGCTTCCGACGCTTCCGCCCTGTTGCCGGTGACCCAGCGCATGATCTACCTGGAAGAGGGCGACATCGCCGACCTCGGCCTCTTGCGCGTGCGTGTGTTCGATGCGGGCGGCGGGGAAGTCGCGCGCGAAGTGCAGGTGTCGGAACTTTCCGCCGACATGTCCGAGTTGGGCAATTACCGCCATTTCATGCAGAAGGAAATCCACGAGCAGCCGCGGGCCCTTGCCGATACGATGCACAACGCGCTGCTGCCGGGCGGGCTTTCGCCTGCGCTGTTCGGCGTGGAAGCCGAAGCAGTGCTGGCCAGGGTCAAGGCCGTGACCATCCTCGCCTGCGGCACGAGTTATCACGCCGGGCGCGTGGCCGGATACTGGCTGGAATCGATCGCCGGCATCCCGGCCAGCGTGGAAATCGCCAGCGAATACCGCTACCGCAACACCATTCCCAACCCCGAGGCGCTGGTGGTGACGATTTCGCAGTCGGGCGAGACCGCCGACACCCTTGCCGCCTTGCAGCGCGCCGGGGAACTGGGCCATGAACACACGCTGGCGATCTGCAACGTGCCGGAATCCTCGCTGGTGCGCGCCAGCCGCCTGAAATTCCTCACCCGCGCCGGCCCCGAGATCGGCGTGGCCTCGACCAAGGCCTTCACCACCCAGCTTGCCGCGCTATTCCTGCTTACCCTGGTTCTGGCAAAGCTGCGCGGCAAACTCGGTCCCGAACAGGAAGCCGAACATCTTTCTTCGTTGCGCCAGCTACCTCAACTTGCCCAGCAAGTGCTGAAGCTGGAGCCGCAGGTGGAAGCCTGGGCGCGTCGCTTTGCCAACAAGCATCACGCGCTGTTTTTGGGGCGCGGCCAGCACTATCCGATTGCGATGGAAGGCGCCCTCAAGCTCAAGGAGATTTCCTACATCCATGCCGAGGCCTATCCGGCGGGCGAATTGAAGCACGGCCCGCTCGCGCTCGTCGACAAGGACATGCCGGTAGTGGCGGTGGCGCCCAACGACCAGCTGCTGGACAAGCTCAAGTCCAACCTGCAGGAAGTGCGCGCGCGCGGCGGCGAATTGTACGTGTTCGCCGACCTGGATACGCACATTACCTCCGGAGACGGCATTCATCTCATTCGGCTTGGCAGCCACGCCGGGCCGCTGTCGCCCATTCTGCATACCTTGCCGCTGCAACTGTTGTCCTACCATGCCGCTTTGCAAAAGGGCACCGATGTGGACAAACCGCGAAACCTGGCAAAATCAGTTACGGTGGAGTGAGCGGCCCAAGACCTGCTTGAATTGAACAAAGAGGACAAGAGGACAGGAGTAAGCCTTCCTTAAATGCCTTTCCTCTTGTCCTCCTGACCTCTTTGTAAAAGCTCAGCGCCGCTTGCGGTCTTCCTTCAGCGCCAGGGTGGCGACCTGTACGCGGTTCTTGAGCCCCAGCTTTTCCATGATGTTGCGCAGATGGTTGCGCACGGTGTTCTCGGACAGCTTGAGATGGTAGGCGATGATCTTGTTGGACAGGCCCTGCTTCACGAACTCGACGATTTCCATTTCGCGCGGCGTCAGGGCTTCGAGGGCGCTGTGGGCGATTTCGCCCCGCGCCATGCTCTGCATGATGTTGAGGGGAAAGCTGCTCTGGCCTGCGCACACGCTGCGAATGGCGGATAGCACATGCTCGGGCTCGCTGCTCTTGATGACGTAGCCGTCCACGCCCGCGCTGATGGCTTCGGAGATTTCCTCCTCGGTGTCGGCGATGGTGAGCATGATAACCTTCATGCCCGCGTCGCGAATGTCGGAAACCATGTCGAGTGCATCCATGTCCGGCAGCGAACGGTCGAGCAGCACGACATCGGCGCGTTTGCCGCCGCCCATCCAGGCCTTGAGCGAAGCGGCATCGGCAAACTGGCCGGCAAGGCGCATGTCGCCGGTCTGCTCGATGGAGTTGGCAACCCCCATGCGCAACAGAGGGTGGTCGTCCACGACAGCGACACTTATAGGTTCTGCCATAAGGCCTCCGAAATGCGTCTGTTAATGGCGCAACTATAGGGCATCTGTTCCCGAGTCGGTAAAAAAATCAGGTCGGAAGCCCGCGCGGTTTTCTCGGTGCCCTTTCGAACAGGCGGTCATACAGGGCGCGCGGCATGCAGCGCATCAGGCTGGCCACGACGGCCATCTGCCAGGGAATGATGCTTTCCGCGCGGCGCTTTTCAATCAGGCGGGCGACCTTCGCCGCGGCCGCATCGGCCGACATCCTGAACGGCATGGGATAGGGATTCACATGCGTCATGGGGGTCTCGATGTAGCCGGGCGATACCGTAACGACACGAATGCCGGAAGACTTGAGTTCCAGTCGCAAGGCTTCGAGATAGACACGGGCCGCCGCCTTGGACGCGGAATAGGCGCCGCCGCCGGGCAGGCCGCGAACCCCTGCCACACTGGCGATACCGCACAGCACGCCTCTTCCTTGCGCCTGCATGGGCGCGACGAAAGGGTGAAAAGTGTGTACCAGGCCCATGAGGTTGGCATCCATTACGGCCTGGAAGACCGGCAGGTCGGCAGCATTCTCGGTCAACGCGCCGACCGAGATGCCGGCGCAACCGATGACGACATCCGGCACCCCGGCCTTTTCGATGAACTCGGCAGCTGCTGCCTGCATGGCCCGGGCATCGCGCACGTCGGCCGTAAAGCAAAGGGCGTTGAGCCCTGCCGCAGTCTTCTGCAATGCATCGGCGCGTCGTCCACACAATCCCAGCACGGCGTTATCACTGCCGTAATGGCGTGCGAGCGCAGCGCCCAGGCCGCCGGATGCGCCTGTAATAAAGATGACGGGCGGTTTGCCTGCCTGTGGCAAGAGACTATTTGCGCAGCGGCCCGCTGCGCTCGCGGCGGGCGCGCTCAATGAGCTGGTCCAGCACCTCGAACAGGCGCTCTTCGGTATAGGTCATGGAAATCGAGGTCAGGTACTTGCCGTCGACCATCAGCGTCGGCACGCCGGCGATGCCGGCATTGCGAGCAAGCTGGGCGCCTTTCATGGCGCGGGTCTGGACCGAGAACGAGTTGTAGGCGGACTGGAACCTGGCGGCATCCAGGCCCTGCTTTTTCACCCAGGCCAGCAGCTCGGCTTCGTTGTCCAGGTCCAGGTTGTCCTTGTGGTAGGCGCGGAAAACCTCGTCGTGCAGGCGGTGGAGCGCCCCCATGTCCTCTAGCGCATAACTAAGCTTTGCCGCGGGCAGCCAGCTCTGGTTGAGTACCGCGGGCACGGGGCGCAGCTTCACGTCGGCGGGCAGTTTTTGGGCCCAGGCGGAAAGCCCGGGCTGGAGCTGGCTGCAGTGCGGGCAGCGGTACCAGAAAAACTCCACGACTTCGATCTCTTTGCCGGTCTCCACCGGCAGGGGCCGTGCGAGGCGCCTGTAGTCGACGCCTTCCTCTGCGGGGTCGGCGGCGAGCGCGCCGCCCAGCATGAACAATCCGGCCAGCATCACCAGGGTGCGGGACAAAGCTCGGGACAGCTTCATTGTTTCTCCTTGGGTAGGATTCTCACCAGCATGGTATCCATGCCGTTTTGCATGAGACGGGCGCGCGCGTCATTAAGTTCACCCAGGCTCTTGTAGGGTCCGATGCGCACCTTGTGCAGCATGGTCCCGCCTTCCTGGGCGCTGTGGATGTTCGCCTCGAAGCCGAGCAGAGCGAGGCGGGCCTTCATTTCATCGGCGTCGGCGGCGTTGCCGTAAGCTCCGGCCTGCAGGAAATAGACGGGACCGGCAACGGCCGGCACCGGGGCGCTGGCCGCTGTCTCCTCGCTTGGCCGGGTCTGGTAGAACTCGTACTTCGGGGCTTCCGCCGGCGCCACTGCGGACGCTGCGCCGGCGGGCTGCCTTGCCGCCTTGCCCGCAAACGGGTTGTTGCGCGTGACCACCAGGGCAACGGCCACGGCAAGCGCCAGTCCGACGAACAGTCCGACGAGAAAACCGCCGAGGAAAGGATTGCTTTTCTTGCTGCTGGCAGCCATTACATTTTTTCCGGGGCTTTCACGCCCAACAGGGTGAGGCCGTTGGCCAAAACCTGGCGCGTTGCCGATATCAGCGCGAGGCGTGCGAGCTTGAGCGCCTCGTCGTCGACCAGGAATTTTTCCGCGTTGTAGTAAGTATGCAGGTCGCCGGCCAGATCCTTCAAGTAATAGGCGATCATGTGCGGCGCCAGTTCGCGGGCTGCGGCCTCGACGATTTCCGGATATTCCAGCAGCCGCTTCATCAGCGCGAGTTCATGGTCCGAGACCAGCAGCTTAAGGTCGGCGCGGTCGAGCGCCGAAACATCGCCGCCCCATTCGGCCAGCACGCTGCATACGCGGGCATGGGCATACTGGACGTAGTACACCGGGTTGTCCGTGCTCTGCGACTTGGCGAGGTCGAGGTCGAAATCCAGGTGCTGGTCGGACTTGCGCAGCACGTAGTAGAAACGCGCGGCGTCGTTGCCGACTTCGCTCCTGAGTTCGCGCAGGGTGACGAAGGAACCGGAGCGCGTGGACATCTGCACCTTCTGCCCGCCGCGGTAGAGTACCGCAAATTGAACGAGCGCCACGGTGAGCCTGTCCGGGTCCAGGCCCAAGGCGGTGAGCGCCGCCTTCACGCGCGGGATGTAGCCATGGTGGTCGGCCCCCCACACGTCGATGATGCGGTGAAAGCCGCGCTCGTACTTGTTGGCGTGATAGGCGATGTCGGAAGCGAAATAGGTGAACTCGCCGTTGGCGCGCTGCACCACGCGGTCCTTTTCGTCACCGAAGGCGCTGGCCTTGAACCACAGGGCGCCGTCCTGCTCGTACAGGTGGCCGCGGTTCTTCAGCGTCTCGACTGCGGCCGCGACGCGCCCGGTGTCGAACAGGCTTTTTTCCGAGAACCACTCGTCGAACCCGACGCCGAATTCGAGCAGGTCTTCGCGGCAGTCGGAAAGCTGTTCGTTGAGGGCGAAGCCGTGGAAATAATCGTAGTCGGCGCCGAGCAGACTTTTCGCCGCGGCGATGAGCCCGTCCAGATGCGCTTCGTTCTGAGCCTTGGCTTCGGCGTCTCCGCCTGCAACCAGCTCGTCGTCGGGTCGCAGCGGCACACCGTCAAGGATCCGCCAGGGTTCGTGCACGTAGCGGTCGCCGTGCTCCTTGGCGATGGCGGCGGCCATCTCGCGCACATAGTCGCCCTGGTAGGCGTTGGAGGGAAAAGGCACGAGGATGCCGTGCAGTTCCAGATAACGCAGCCAGGTCGACAGCGCGAGGATGTCCATCTGGCGGCCGGCATCATTGACGTAGTACTCGCGCGTGACGGCAAAGCCTGCGGCTTCCAGCACATTGGCGAGGCTGGCGCCATAGGCGGCGCCGCGTCCGTGGCCCACGTGCAGCGGGCCGGTCGGGTTGGCGGAAACGAACTCGACTTGAATCTTCTGCCCCTTCCCGGCTTGCGAGCGGCCGTACAGTCTGCCCTGGGTGCGGATAGTCTGCACCACCTGCGCCCAGGCCGCGGGTTTCAGAAACAGGTTGATGAAACCGGCGCCGGCGACCTCGGCCCTGTCCAGCAGAGGCGATGCGGGCAGGTCGGCGACGATGGCCCGTGCCAGTTCGCGCGGGTTCTTCTTCATCGCCTTGGCCAGGCGCATGGCGATATTGCAGGAAAAGTCGCCATGGCCGGCGGCCTTGGGGCGTTCCAGTTCGACGCTGTCTTCCTGGCCCGGGGCAATGTTCGCGAGTGCCAGCTTCAGCAGATTTGACAGGTGTTCTTTCGGGGTCATACAAAAAATCCGGGCCTTGACCAGGCCCGAACCGGAATCATGTTGCGCAATTATACCGCGCCGGCCGCTTGCGGCCGCGGAACCGGCCGGCCGCAGCTTGCGGCTTATCGGCAGAGCGGCGTATGCTCGGCCTGAAAAGTTTGCAGAGCGCCGGACGAAACGCGTTTCGTCCGCATTTGACCAGCCATGAAAAATTTCATTTTGCGCCTTGCACAGACAGCGTTGACGGCCTTGCTGCTGGCAGCCGCCATGGAGGCGGTTTGGGCACAGCCCGCAAATTCCGAAACCTATGCGGACAGCGCGCAGGCACAGGCGTTTGCCGAGGAAATGGCGGAACGCGGTCTGGATGCCGCCTGGGTCCGGCAGACGCTGGCGCAGGCGCAAAAACTCGAATCCGTGCGCCGCGCCTTCCGGCCGCCGGGCCCGCGACAGCGCAAGAACTGGCAGGCTTATCGCGGCCGCTTCCTCGATGCCGCCAGGGCCGAGGCCGGTCGCGAGTTCGTGCAGGCGCATGCCGAAGCGCTGGAGCGGGCGAGCAACCAGTTCGGCGTGCCGGTGCCGGTGATCGCCGGCATCCTGGGGGTGGAAACCTATTACGGGCGTTTTACCGGGCGCTATCGCGTGGTGGATGCACTGGCCACGCTGGCATTCGACTATCCGACGGAAACGGGGCGCGACCGTTCGCCCTACTTTCGCGAGCAGCTTGCCGAGTTTTTTACCTGGTGCGCGCATGAACGGTGCCAGCCCCTAAATGTGCGCGGCTCCTACGCCGGGGCCATGGGCCTGCCGCAGTTCATGCCGGGCAACATTCTTCGTTACGGCAGCGACTTCGATGGTGACGGCAGGATAGACCTCGACAACCCGGTGGACGCCATCGGCTCGGTCGCGCGTTTCCTTGCCAAGCACGGCTGGGTACGCGAGCTGGAGCCGGTGTTCGAGGTCGATGTCGGCTCGGCGCAACTTGAACCGCTACTGGCGCCGGACATCCTGCCGACGTTTACGCCCGATCAGTTGGCAGCCCATGAGTCGCAGCCGCTAAAGCCTTTGCCGGAAAAGGAAAAATACGCGCTGGTGGAACTGGAAAACGGCGAGGCCGACAGCGAATACCTGCTGGGCAGCCGAAATTTCTACGTGCTCACGCGTTACAACCGCTCGTCCTATTATGCGATGGCGGTGCTGCAGCTGGGCGAGGAAGTGACCGCCCGGGCCGCAGCCGTTCGGGACGAGGCGGCGCAGACCGCAAAGGCCGGCAGCACACCCGAGTGCAACGTCTGCTAGCGAGGCTTACAGCAATTCCACCCAGTGCCTGACCGGGGTCTGCGTACCCGATTGCAGGTGCGTGAGGCAGCCGATGTTGGCGGTGGCGATGACTTCCGGCTGCGGCGCCGACAGATGGCTGAGCTTGCGCTCGCGCAACTGCGCGGAAATCTCCGGCTCCAGCAGGGAATAGGTGCCGGCCGAGCCGCAGCACAAATGCGATTCGGAAACCGGCAGTACGCTGTGGCCTGCCACGGCGAGCAGGGCTTCGACCACGCCGGTGATTTTCTGCCCGTGCTGCAGCGTGCAGGGCGAGTGAAAGCTCACCCGCTTACCTTCGCCGGGGCCGCGTTTTTCCAGCCAGGCACGCAATGCGGCCGCTTCCTGCAGCAGCACTTCGGACAAGTCGCGGGTCAGTGCCGAGACGCGCGCGGCTTTTTCCGCATAGGCGGGGTCGTGTTTCAGGTAGTGCCCGTATTCCTTCACGGTGACGCCGCAGCCCGAAGCGGTCATGACGATGGCCTCGATGCCGGCTTCGATGTGCGGCCACCAGGCATCGATGTTGCGGCGCATGGCGGCAAGGCCTTCCTCCTGGAAATTGAGATGGAAGGCGACCGCGCCGCAGCAGCCGGCGCGGGCTTCCTCGATGAGCGTGATGCCGATGGCGTCGAGCACCGTCATGGCCGCGGCGTTGATCTGGGGCGCGAGCGCCGGCTGCACGCAGCCGGCCAGGGCGAGCATTTTGCGGGGATGCGAAACCCCTCCCGCCGTCCCTTTGACGAGGGGGGAAGGCGGAATTTTGCCGGCAAGGGAATCCGGCAGCAGCGGCCTGACCATGCGTCCCAGCCCGAGTGCGCCGCCGAACAGTTTCCGCTGCGGCAGGATTTTCGCCAGCGCCCTGCGCTGCAGCCGCTGCAGGGGCGGGCGCGCCACTTTTGCCTCGGCGACGCGGCGGCCGATGTCGATGAGCCTGCCGTACTGCACGCCGGAAGGGCAGGTGGTCTCGCAGTTGCGGCAGGTCAGGCAGCGATCGAGGTGGGTCAGGGTTTTTTGCGTGACGCTGGCGCCTTCCAGCATCTGCTTCATCAGGTAGATGCGGCCGCGCGGGCTGTCGAGCTCGTCGCCCAGAATCTGGTAGGTCGGGCAGGTGGCGAGGCAGAAACCGCAATGCACGCAGGCGCGCAGGATGCGGTCAGCCTCCTCGCCGTCTGCGCTGCCGCGGATGAAATCGGCCAGATTGGTTTGCATTTCGAATTCCTCAGAACGCGGAGTACATCCGGCCCCGGTTCAGGATGGCGCGCGGGTCGAACTGCCGCTTCATGCGCTGCTGGTATTTCATCAGTGCGGCGGGCAGCGGCGGGAACACGCCTGTGGATTTGTCGCCCGCGTAGATCGTGGCATGGCCGCCGTGCGCGGCGGCGCGCGCACGCACCTCGGCGGCCGGCGCATCGGACTTGAGCCAGCGCTCAGCGCCGCCCCAGGTGATCAACTGCTTTCCCGGCAGTCCGAGCGGCGGCGTGGCGGATGGCAGCGACAGGCGCCAGAGCGTTGCGCCGTCGCCGAAAAACGCGGCACCGTGGTCGCGCAGGCCGGCCCAGAACTCCTCCCCGCGCGGGTTCGTCTCCCCGCCGAGCTTGCGATGCGCGGCGGCGACCGCGCTTTGCGCGCCCGACAGGCGCACGGACAGCACGCCCGAGAGCCAAGCCGTGGCGGACAGGGGGAGCGGCCTGCCGGCCCATTCATTCATGCGGCGGATCGCCTCATCCTCGCCGCACTCGAACTGCAGCGTGAGTTCCGCCTGCGGGCGGGGAAGCACCTTGAGCGAGGCCGAGAGCAGCACGCCCAGGGTGCCGAGCGCGCCCACCATCAGGCGCGAGACGTCATAGCCCGCCACGTTCTTCATGACCTGGCCGCCGAACCTGAGGTGGTTGCCGTTGCCGTCGAGGATTTCCATGCCCAGCACGAAATCGCGCGCCGATCCCGCATAAGCCCGGCGCGGGCCGGAAAAGCCGCAGGCGAGCGTGCCGCCCAATGTGGAAGCTGGGCTGAAGCGCGGCGGCTCGAAACCGAGCATCTGCCCGTGCCGATCGAGCAGGGCCTCGATTTCGGAGAGCTTTGTTCCGCACTTCGCCGTCAGCACCAGCTCGCCCGGCTCGTAGCTGACGATGCCGCGAAGCGCGGATACGTCCAGCACCTCGCCCGCAATGTTTTCGCCGTACCAGTCCTTGCTGCCGCCGGCGCGGATCACCAGCGGAGCCTTTGTCGAACGAATGATTTCTTGCAATTCAGTCGGCATGGTTTTTTACAGGGAGGAAAGGGAGGCTCAGGGAGGGCTTTTTGTTGTTTTCCTCCTTATACCTCTCTTACCTCCCTGTGCATCAGCATTTCAAAACCTCGGCAACTCGGGGAAAGGCAAGGCGCCGCCCCTGACGTGCATGGCGCCGTATTCCGCGCAGCGGTGCAGGGTCGGCACGGCCTTGCCGGGATTGAGCAGGCCGTCCGGGTCGAAGCAGGCTTTCACGCCGTGGAAGGCCTCGAGTTCGGCGGGCGCGAACTGCACGCACATCTGGTCGATTTTTTCCAGGCCGACGCCGTGTTCGCCGGTGATGGTGCCGCCGTGTTCGACGCAAAGTTCGAGGATGTCCGCACCCAGGCGCTCGGCCTTTTCCGTCGCGCCGGGGAGGTTGGCGTCGTACAGGATGAGCGGGTGCAGGTTGCCGTCTCCGGCGTGGAACACGTTGGCCACCGGCAGCGCGTACTCGCGCGACAGCTCGGCGATGCGCGTCAATACCGCGGGCAGGGTTTTGCGCGGTATGGTGCCGTCCATGCAGTAATAGTCCGGCGACAGCCGGCCCACGGCGGGGAAGGCCGCCTTGCGTCCGGCCCAGAATTTCCTTTGTTCGGATTCATCCTTCGCGGTGCGCACTTCGGTGGCGCCGGAGGCGAGCAGGATGTCGCGCACGCGCATGACATCCTCCGAGACTTCCTCCTGGGTGCCGTCCACCTCCACCAGCAGGATGGCTTCGGCATCGAGCGGATAGCCGGCATGGACGAAGGCTTCGGCGGCTTCGATGGCGAGTTTGTCCATCATTTCCAGGCCGGCCGGCAGCACGCCGCCGCGGATGATGGCGCCCACCGCCGCGCCGCCTTTGCCGACGTCATCGAAGGCGGCGAGGATGACCTGGGTGCGCTCCGGTTTCGGCAGCAGCTTCACCGTGATTTCGAGGATGACCGCGAGCATGCCCTCGGAGCCGGTCATCAGCGCGATGAGGTCGTAGCCTGGCATGTCGAGTGCGCCCTGGCCGATCACCAGTTCCTCGCCCTCGATGGTGAGCGCGCGCAGGGCGAGCACGTTGTGCACGGTGAGGCCGTATTTCAGGCAGTGTACGCCGCCGGAGTTTTCCGCCACGTTGCCGCCTATGCTGCAGGCGATCTGCGAGGAGGGGTCGGGCGCGTAGTAGAGGCCGTATTGGGCGGCGGCCTCGGAAATGGCGAGGTTGCGCACGCCCGGCTGCACGCGCGCGATGCGCGCGAGCGGATCGATTTCCAGGATGCGGCCGAACTTGGTCATGGCCAGCAGCACCGCGCCGTCCACCGGCAGCGCGCCGCCGGAAAGGCCGGTGCCGGCGCCGCGGAACACCACGGGCGTGCCCGTTTCGCGGCAGGCGGCCAGCACCTGTTTCACCTGTTCCTCGGTTTCGGGCAGCGCCACCGCATCCGGCGTGTTGCGGTAGGCGGTGAGGCCGTCGGTCTCGAAGGGCTTCACATCCTCGCGCGCCAGGAGCAGGCAGTGCGGCGGCAGGACGGCTTGCAGGCGGCGGACGGTGTCGATGGCGATCATGGCTGCATTCTAAGTCAATTCAGGCGGCGCGAAGACTTGCTAGAATCCCCGTAAAGGAGACTGCATCATGGCGAACAAAGCCACCAAATACGAATGGGCGGCCTGGGCCCTGATGGCCGTTGCGTTGATCTTCACCTTGTACGCCAAATTGCTGCCAGCGCTGCTTGCCGGCCTGCTGGTTTACGAGCTGGTGGTCATGCTGTCGCCGCGCTTCGTCGGCAACAAGCTTAGCCACAGCCGCGCCAAGATGATCGTGGTGGCGTTGATTTCCGCCGCGGTGCTGGCCGCGCTGATCGGCGCGGTGGTCGGCGCGGTCGCCTACTACAAGGCCGAAGGCGGCAGCTATGCCGCGCTGCTCAAGAACATGGCCGAGGTCATCGAGAACTCGCGCAACCTGCTGCCGCCCTGGATCGCCGAGTATCTGCCGCAGGGTGACGAGTCGCAGATTCGCGCGACACTGTCCGAATGGCTGCGCACACATGCCCGGGAGATACGCACTTTCGGCGGCACCGCCGGCCATGCCCTGGCCATGGTGGTGATCGGCCTTGTCATCGGCTCCTTCGTGTCGCTCAACGAAGGCCGCGAGCACCACACCCTCGGCCCGCTGACCCAGGCCATGAGCAGGCGCGTCAATCATCTGGGCCAGGCCTTCCGCAAAGTGGTGTTTGCGCAGGTACGCATTTCACTCCTGAACACCACGCTGACCGGGCTGTATCTGGCGGTGGCGCTGCCGGCCTTCGGCGTGGAATTGCCCTTCATCAAAACCATGATCGTGATCACCTTCGTCGTGGGCCTCTTGCCGGTGCTGGGCAATCTCATTTCCAACACCGTCATCGTCATCATTTCCTTCAACCATTCGCTGCAGATCGCCTTCGCTTCGCTGGCTTTCCTCGTCATCATCCACAAGCTCGAATACTTCGTGAACGCACGCATCATCGGCGGCCAGATCAAAGCCTATACCTGGGAGCTTCTCACCGCGATGCTGGTGATGGAAGCGGCATTCGGCGTAGCCGGCGTGATCGCGGCGCCGGTGTTCTATGCCTACATCAAGCGCGAACTTGGCGAGCGGAACCTGATCTGAGCGCCTGCCTGCCGGCGCCGGCAAGGCGCCGGTAGACCGTGGCGAGCCCAGCTTCGTCACCGACGTTGCCGGGGAAGATCACCACCGGCAGGTCGGGATGGCGCGGATGGTCGTGCGGGCATTTCACTACCGAACAGCCGGCGTGAATCTGGCCCAGCACGCGCGAGGCCCTCAGTGCGAGGCCATCCGACAACACGTCATTCGAGGTGATGCCGCCCTTGCTGATGAGAAAGCCGAGCGTCTGCGGCAACTGCCTGACGATGTCCATCAGGGTGCCCGAGACCTCTTCGCCGAAGGCAAGGCGCTGCTGCCGGTCGGCGAAGCGGCGCTCGACGCGGCTGGTGTAGATCACCGGCGTGAGTCCCTGATCGTGCATCGCTGCCGCTGCCGCGACCGCTTCCTCGACGATGCGCGCGCGTCCTTCGGGCAACAGGCTTACGTCGATTTGCAGCGGCGCGATGCCGGGTTGCTTCAGCAATTCGCCAAGCTGAGCCGTGGTCTTCATCACGTGCGAACCGACGATGACCGCGCCCGGTCGGCCATCGCGCACGAAGGTGGCCATGTCTTCGGCGGCGACGGGCTGCGGCGGCAGCGCGGCCAAGGCGGTTAGCAGCGAGGCGCCACTCCTGAACAGGAAACGCTTGCCCTGCGTGGCGGCAGCTTTCAGTTGCGCGGCGAAATGATCGAGGTCTTCCCGGGTCTCGGCATCGACCACGCAGCAGACATTGTCTTTCAAGGCCAGCAAGCGCGGCAGGCAATCGCCGCGCACGTCGGAAAGCAGAAAGCGCTCGACTTCGCCTGCCTTGATGCGGCCGGCGGTCTTTTCCTCGACGTAATCGGGGAGAAAACTGTGGCGATAGCCGAACACGGAATCCCTGGCGAACTCGGTTTCATGAACCGGCACCGGTTTGCCGTCGACGAGAAGATAATGCACGCTGCCGCGCGTCACGCGCCCGCCCTCGAAGAAGGCCGGCACGAGGAAATGCGCGTCAAAGGGCCCGAGGGTGTCAGCAATGACATCGGTTTCCACCGGGTAATGGCCGCGCAGCGTGGAGTCGGAACGGCTCACCAGAATCGGCTGGATCGCGCGTCCCTGCGCGGCGAGACGGCCGATCGCAGCGCGCAGGTTGATGCAGATCTCGCGCGTGACTTCCGCCGCCTTCTCCGCATCCATGCCGCGCGTGTTGGACAGCACGAAGAACAGCGGCGAGGCGTCCTGCAAGCCCTCGGCCAGCGTGTCGACGTCCCAGCGCGTGAGCAGAAGGCAGCCGTGCACCGTCTGCGAGCCGGTGGGATCGTCGTCGATGACGATGATCTTGTTCTCCACCGCATCACCCCAAGAGGCTGCGCGCTCGCTTTGCGATGTCGCCGGCGGCAAGGCCATTGAAGGCCATGACCTCGCCGGGGCTGGCCGTGGTTTCGCCGCGCTTCCAGCACATCACGTCGCGGCGTTGCGCGCGGCTGCGAATCAGCACCGGTTCCAGCGGGGCGCTGGGACCGCCGCTGACTGCCAGCAGCGCGCGGGCCGAGAACAGCCGGTCGAAATCGGCGTCATTCATGAAGCCGCCGTCCGGCTCGGACACCGTGTCCCAGGCCACGTCGGCAGCACGAAAGAGGCGGCGCGGGTTGGCCACGGCGACGATGCGCACACGGCAGCCTTCGGCCTCGAGCGCGTCTTTCGCTTCGAATACCGGCAGCAAAATCATGTCGCCGGCAGCGGCCAGCACCACGTCGATATCACCCCTGCCGGCGGTCTCATACAGCGTGATGGCGCCGTCATGAATGGCTTTGCGCGCCTCATCCGGCGTGGTGTACACCGGCAGCGGCGACTTCGAGGCGAAGATGGCGATGCACTTGTTGTGGCTGGAAAGCGCCCACTCGTAGGCCGCCTGGATCATGTTGGCATCACTCGGGAAGAGCGCAAAGGTATTGCCGTTCTTCATTTGCGCGGCGACATGGTTCTCGATCTCGGGGCGCTGGTGGGTCCAGCCGTTGCGGCCCTGCTCGAGCGCGCCTGCGGTGAACATGCACACGGCAGACGGCGTCCTGCGCCTGAGTTCGGCCATGGCCTGGGCCACGGTCTGGAAGATGGGCCAGCCGTTGATGGCGAAGCTTTCATAGGAGAGCCAGATGCTGCGGCTGCCGAAGAGCGCAAGACCCGCGGCGAAGCCCGCGCAGGCGTCCTCGTTCAAGGGCTCGTACACCTGGCCTTCGGGCTTCTGGTGATAGAGGCCGTCTTCCGAAGGATGGCGGATCTTCAGCGCTTCGTTGATGTTGGCCATGCCGGAAGCCTCGTTGCCGTCGGCATTGGTCACCACGAAGCGGGTATCGGCCTTGCCGACATGCGCGATGAGCGCACCAAGCGTGGTGGAAGGCACGGCCTTCTCGCCGACGGCGAAGTCACGCAGCGGCAGTTCGCCCAGCGGGGCCAATTGCAGTTCGCTTTCGGTCACCGCGACCCTGGCGGCCGGGCCGCCGGCCGCTCGCACGCACAGGGTACGTGCGAGCTCCCAGGCTTCGGGCGCGAGCGCGCGGCGCTCCAGGGCGCCGGAAATGTGCGGCGCGTCCAGCGTGTCGGCCGCATACAGGTTGTGCGCCTTGGCGCCGGTCTTGTGCACGCCTGCGCCCTTCAGCTGCTTGATGATGAAGGCGGTGGGGGTGCCCGACAGCGCGCTCCTGGCTGCGTCATCGATGCCTTTGAGCACGGCGCCGGCGAATTCCAGGCGCTTGCCGAAGGAAAACAGGCTGGAGTCGACGTAGGCGCCGTGCTGCATGGCGTCGTCATAGTCCTTGGCGTCGATGAGGATCACGCGCCTGAAGCCGTGCGCGTGCCAGTAGCGCTGCATGCCTTCATTGTCAAAGAGCGACACCATGGAGTGGTGCTCCTGGCTGTAGCCGTTCCACACCAGCACCGGCAGGAAGTTGGTCACCTCCGGATAGGCGGTGATGAAGTGCAGGAAGGAAGACAGGATGTAGGGCTCGCCCATGCCGCCGTCGCCGATGGTCACCGGGAACAGCTTGTCGCGGTGCAGATACGCGCCGGCCATGGCGAAGTGCTGGCCCTGGCCGAGCGGGCCGGCGGGGGCGAGCAGGCCGGGAATGGCGCCGGACAGGTGGCCCAGAAGACCGTGGCGCTCGCGGAAGCGCGCGCGCATTTCCTTCACGGTCGAAATGCCCATGGCTTCGAGCGAGGTGTCGAGGAACATGGCGCTGTAATAGCCGGGAGCGTGGTGGCCGACTTCGGTGACGAGGTTCTTGTGGCCGAGCAGGGTGAGTGCGGCCACGGCCTCGGCGCTGGAAGCGAAGCCGCCGGGATGTCCCGAAGCCTTGGCGCCGGTGATCTGCAAAGTGAGGTAGCGCAAGGCGTCGGCCACGAGCAGGGTCTGGTAGGCGGCGGCAGAATCGGCGGCGTCGGCGATCGCGGTCTCGCCTTCGCCGATCGCGGGGACGGCGCCCAGAGTGTCGAAATGCGGCCAGGGCTGGCCGAAATAGTCGATGCCTTCCAGATAGGCGGGATAGGCGCTGGCTTTGTGGTCGGGTTGGGCGGACATGGCGGACTCCGGTAATCAAAAAAGTTGCGTTGGGCTAACCTTAGTGGAATACTGGCTATTTCACAATATAGAATCGTTTTCATAATATGAAACAAACGACGACCGCCATTCAGGTGCTGGACCGCGCCGTGAGCCTGCTCGACGCACTTTCCCGCTATCCGGAGCCGGTGTCACTGAAGTTTTTGACTGCCGACACCGGCCTGCATGCCTCGACCGCTTTTCGCATTCTGCAGGCGCTGGTGGCGCACGGTTTCGTCGAGCGCACCGAGTCCGGCAATTACGTGCTGGGCACGCGGCTTTTGCAGCTGGGCCATCGCGTGCGCGCCGGTACCGACGTGCGGCGCGAGGCGCATGCGGTGATGGAATGGCTGCGTGATCAGATCGAGGAATCGGTCAACCTTACCCTGCGCGAAGGCGACGAAGTGGTCTATGTCGAACGCGTGACGCCTGCGCGCTCCATCCGCGTGGAGCAGGTGATCGGCGCGCGCGCGCCGCTGCACGTCACCGCGGTGGGCAAGCTCATGCTGGGCGAGATGGGCGACGAGGCCATAGCGGGCTATGCCGCGCGCACCGGGCTGGAACGCTACACCCGCAACACGATCACCGAAGTGGAAAGCCTGAAAGCCGAAACCCGGCGCGATGTCCTGCGGGGCTACGCGCTTGACAACGAGGAGGCGGAAGTGGGCGTGGGCTGCATCGGCGTGCTGATCCGCGATGGCAGCGGCAAGGTGGTTGCCGGGCTGTCGGTTTCCGCGCCCATCGAACGCAGGAAAGAGGAGTGGATACCCTTGGTGCAGGAAGCCGGTCGCAAGATTTCCGCTCGCCTGGGGTTTACTGCCGAGAAAGCCGTTCCAGTGCCAGCATGATCGCGGTGGAGTCGAGTTCGGCTTCTCCCGCGTCCATGAGCGAAGCGATCTGGCGCGCCACCACTTCCGCGCCAGGCAGCGGCGTGTGGCTTTCGTGGGCGTTGTCCATGACGATGCCCATGTCCTTGTGGTGCAGCTTGACCTTGAAGCCGGCCTTGTAATTGCCTTCCAGCATTCTTTGTCCGTGAACTTCCAGGATCTTGCTGTTGGCATAACCGCCCATCAGCGCTTCGCGCATCTTGGCCGGATCGACGCCGTTGTTCCTCGCGAGCAGGATGGCTTCGGCCACGCCTTCCATGGTCAGGCTGACCACGATCTGGTTGCAGGCTTTCACCACCTGGCCGGCGCCGTGGCCGCCGACGTGCACGATGTTCCTGCCCAGCACCTCGAACAACGGCTTCACGCGCCGGAAAATTTCAGCGTCGCCGCCTGCCATGATGGACAGCGTGCCCTGTTGCGCACCAACCTGTCCGCCGGAAACCGGCGCGTCCAGCATGTGAAGGCCCCGCGCTGCGAGCTGTTCCGCGATGCGGCGCGCGCTCGATGGCGCGATCGTGCTCATGTCCACGACGACGCTGCCGGGCCTGGCGCCGTGCATGAGTCCGCGCTCGCCCAGCACCACCTGTTCGACCTCGGCGGTGCCTGGCAGCATGGTGATGGTGATGTCGGCGGTGGCCGCAACCTCGGCCGGTGTGCCTTTGCCGGTCGCGCCGGCGACCAGCAGCGGTTCCACCGTGTCGAAGCGGCGCCCCCAGGTAAACAGCTCGTGTCCTGCCTTGATGAGGTTGAGTGCCATGGGCCGGCCCATGATGCCAGTGCCGATGAAACCGATTTTCATTGCGCCACTCCGTTAAGCTTTTGTGACTAGGAGTCTGCGCGGCAGAAGCCCTGGACAGCCAAAGATAAGCGACAATATCACATGCCTACCTCCTACCTTCCCTACACCCCTGGCCAGTCCTTGCTTTTACCGCCCTCGGTGGACGAATGGCTG
>JBFMCR010000031.1:0-12568 GCA_040754425.1 Pseudomonadota bacterium
AGCCATTCGTCCACCGAGGGCGGTAAAAGCAAGGACTGGCCAGGGGTGTAGGGAAGGTAGGAGGTAGGCATGTGATATTGTCGCTTATCTTTGGCTGTCCAGGGCTTCTGCCGCGCAGACTCCTAGCTCCGTGAATTCGTCGTAGGTGTAGTCGGTCCAGGCATAGTGGCCGCCGACTTCCCAGCCGCCGGCAAACTTGATGCGGCCGGAAAACTCGGCGCCCTTCTTGTCGGTCTTGCCGGCGTTGGCATATTCGACGATGCCGCCGTTCAAGACTTGGACGATTTCCTTCTCGACAGGATTGGAATACACGCTGGCGTCGAATTCCCAATTCCTTGCCCGCCCCTTGATGCCGATTTCGCGGTTGGTGGATTCCGGGGCTTCCAGCGCCGGGTTGCTGGAGAACTCGCTTTGCGAAGGAATCTGGCCTGCGCGCGCGACCATGCCGAACAGGGACAGGGTGTTGTTGAGCCTGTAGGCCACCGCGAGTTTGGGCGCCGGCAGGCGGAAGGTCTTTTCCGAATGGGTGAGGCCGGTGCCGGGGAGGTAGGTGGCCGTGGCGTAGTCGTATTTGCGCAGTTCGTTGTTGTCGTCGACGAAATCGACCACGTCGTAGCGCATGCCGAGATCGACGATCCAGCGCTCGGAAGGCCGCCAGGATTCCTGCAGATAGACGCCGGAAAGCAGACTGCTGGCGTCATCGATCTCGGCCAGTGCGCCTTTCGCGTCGGAAGTGGTGTAGTCGATGCACGGCCAAATCGTGGCGGGCGGACGGAAACAGGTTTTCCAGACCAGGTCGCGGTATTCGTACTTGCGCGAATCGGGCGTGCGTTCCTGGCGCACGGTCACGCCGCCGACCAGGGTGCCCTTGCCGTGGCGCCAGTGTCCTTCGATGTCGGTGCCGATGTTGTACACCCAGTCCTCGGTCTCGTTGATCAGGCCGGTGACCGGATGGTAGTGATACCAGCTGTTGTAATAGAAGCGCGGCTTGAACACGAAGTCGCCGTATTCCGCCTCGTACTTGCTGTTCAGGAACCACACCTTGGAATAGCGGCCGGAATTGCGCCAGGGTTCCGATGTCGCGGTCTGTTTGCCCGTCCTCGTGAACTGGTCGAACAATATCCTGTCCATCGCCCCCGGCAACTGCATGTTGGCCTCGGAATAGGAAACCTCGCTTTCCAGGGTGCCTGTTTCCGTGATCAAGCCGTGCTTGAGCGACAGCTGGGTGGTGTCGAACTCGTTCCAGTTGCGCCAGCCGTTGTCCTGCGCGCGATACGAGGCGGCAAGCGCCAGGGCCTGATCGCCGAAGACCTTGCCATAACGCAGGTGGGTGTTGATGCCGCCTTGCGTGCCGAGGCCGGCCTTGGCGTTGTTGGCCGACTCGTCGAACACCGACTTGGAGATGATATGGATGGCGCCGCCGACGCTGCCTGCGGCAAACAGATTGCCCGGCCCCTTGGCCACTTCGATGCGCTCGATGTCCTGGGTGTCGACGAAATCGAGCTTGGTGAAGCTGTCCGGGTCGGACAGCGGCACGCCGTCGCGCAGCACCATGATTTCGCGGATGCCGTATGCGGCCTTGAGGCCGGCGCCGCGAATGATGAGGCGCGCATCATAGCCGCCGTTCTTGCTGTCGATCAGCACGCCCGGGATGTCCTGCAAGGCTTCCTTGATGTTGAACATCTTCTTGTCGGCAAGGTCTTCCTTGCCCACCACCGCGATGGCCTGCGGCACGTCGCCGGTCGGACGTTCTTCGCGCGTGGCGGTGACGCTGACTTCGCCCAGCAGCTGGGTGTCCTCGGCCAGGGTGATACCGGAAGCGGCGGTCAGCATGCAGCAGCCCGCAAGGCTCCGGGAAAATGCGCCGTTCATGGCTAAGCTCCCTCTCGAGTAAAGGCCGCCCTGAAATGGAAAACGACCCGGGGCCAATCCCCCTTTATTAGAATGGGAATGGATGCTAATTCCGTATGGGCGCCGTCGGAATGTGACAAATTGCCGCGCCCGCCATCAGGGTGGGCCGGCCGCGCCTGTTAGAATGCCGGCACCAATCGTCGGAAATACAAGATGGACACGAGCAAGCTCAAGGCCTATTTCCTGAATCTTCAGGAATCGATCGTTGCGCGCATGGAAGGCCTGGACGGCAAGCCCTTCCGCCGCGACGCCTGGGAGCGGCCCGAGGGCGGCGGCGGCATTTCGCGCCTGGTGGAGGAGGGCAACATCCTCGAGCGCGCGGGCGTGAATTTTTCCCACGTCACGGGCAAACAGCTGCCGCCTTCGGCAACCGCGCACCGGCCCGAACTCGCCGGTCGGCACTGGGAAGCGATGGGCGTGTCGCTGGTATTTCATCCGCGCAACCCCTTTATACCCACCGTGCACATGAACGTGCGCTGCTTCGTCGCGGAAAAGGCGGGCGAGGAACCGGTGTGGTGGTTCGGCGGCGGCATGGACCTTACGCCTTACTACGGATTCGAGGAAGACGCCGTGCATTTCCACGCCACCTGCAAGAAGGCGCTGGAACCTTTCGGCGCCGACTGGCACCCGCGCTTCAAGAAATGGTGCGACGAGTACTTCTTCCTCAAGCACCGCAACGAGCCGCGCGGCGTCGGCGGCATTTTCTTCGACGATCTGAACAGCGCGGACTTCGACACCTGCTTCAATCTCACCCAGTCTGTGGGCGACCATTTCCTGCCGGCCTATGTGCCGATTTTCGAGCGCCGCAAGGACATTTCCTACGGCGAACGCGAGCGCGACTTCCAGGCCTACCGGCGCGGGCGCTATGTCGAGTTCAACCTGGTGTTCGACCGCGGCACCCTGTTCGGCCTGCAGTCCTGCGGGCGCACCGAGTCCATACTCATGTCCATGCCGCCCGTCGTGAAATGGCGCTACGACTGGAAGCCCGAGGCGGGAACCCCGGAAGCGAAGCTCTATTCCGATTTCCTGATCGCCAAAGACTGGGTTTGAGAAGCGGCATTCGATGGCTGGACTGGGCGGCATGCGCGCGCGCTGGTGGATACTGCTGGCGCTGATCCTCACCCCGCTGATCCTGGTCGGCGTGCTGGTGTGGGAACTGATGTCGTCCGACCTCCAGGCGCGTTTTCTGGCAAAAACGGCGGCCAGGATGACCTGGACAGTGCAGGCCGGGGCCTCCGACCGCATCCGCTTTCCCGCGGGCGGGCCTTATGACCGGCGCCTGGGCTACAGCAAACTGCCCGAGTATGCCGATCGCCTCGCGGCCAAGGGCTGGGAGGTCGAGCGCCAGGCCAGGATCAGCGTGCAGATGGAGCGCGCTCACGACCTTGGGCTCAACCTGCCTTACCGCGAAAAGAGCCAGGGCGGGCTGACCCTGCTCGACGACGCCGGCCGGACGCTTTACCAGTCGCTGCATCCGCAGCGCGTCTATGCCGACTTCGCGGACACGCCGCCGCTCTTGCGCAACGCGCTCCTGTTCATCGAGAACCGCGAGCTGCTCAACGAACGCTTCCCCAGCAAGAACCCGGCCGTGGAGTGGGACCGCCTGGGCCAGGCCGTGCTCGACAAGTTCTATTCCATGATCAACCCGGCGCACAACGTGCCCGGCGGCAGCACCCTGCCGACGCAGATCGAGAAATATCGCCACTCGCCCGAAGGTATCACCCAGTCCATGACGGACAAGCTCAGGCAGATGGGCTCGGCCAGCCTGCGCGCCTATCTCGACGGCAAGAACACCCTGCCCACGCGCCAGCGCATCGTGCGCGACTATCTCAACACCGTGCCGCTGTCGGCGGCGCCGCGCTTTGGCGAAGTCAACGGCGTGGGCGACGGCCTGTGGGCCTGGTACGGCCTCGATTTCAGGAAAGCCAACGAGGCCTTGTGGCGGCTGGAGAAAAACCCGAAGGATGCCGAAGGCGCCATGGTGTTCAAGCATGCGCTGTCGCTGCTGGTGGCAGAGCGCAAGCCCTCGTATTACCTGGCCAAGGATCGCGCGGCGCTCGAACGCTACACCAATGTGCACCTCGACCTGCTGACCGAGGCCGGGCTCATCAGCCCGGAATTGCGCGACGCCGCGCTGAAGGTCACGCTGCGCGGCCCGCAACGGCGCATCGACCCCCCGCCACCCGCCTTCGTGCTGCAAAAGGCCGCCAACGGCCAGCGCGTGAAGCTGGCTCGGCTGCTGGGCGAGACGCGCCTGTACGATCTGGACCGGCTGGACCTCACTGCCGAGAGCACGCTCAACGGAAAGGCGCAGCGCGTGAGCACCGATTTCCTGCTGGGCCTGTCCAAGCCCGCGCAGGCGGCAGCGCTCGGTCTGTACGGCAATCGCCTGCTGTCGCCGTCAAACGACCTGTCCAAGGTGATCTACAGCTTCACCCTGTACGAAAAAAGCCCCGACGGCGTGCTGCTCAGGGTACAGGCCGACAACCTCAACCAGCCTTTCGACATCAATCGGCAGACCAAGCTCGACCTCGGCTCCACCGCCAAGCTGCGCACCCTGGTCTCCTATCTCGAAATCATCGCGCGCCTGCATGCCGAATATTCCGCGCTCGAACCGGAAAAGCTGCGCCAATACGCAAAGCCGCGGCGCGACGTGCTGGCGCAGTGGGTGGCGGCCTACCTCCTGGGCGCGAAAGACAAAAGTCTGGCAGCCACGCTGCGCGCCGCCATGGGCCGCCGCTATTCGGCCGAGCCCGGGGTTTTCTACACCGGCGGAGGACGACACGTCTTCGCCAACTTCAATCCCGACGACGATGCGCGCGTCATGGACTTGTGGGAGGCCACGCGCAACTCGGTGAACCTGGTCTACATCCGCCTCATGCGCGACATCGTGTTCCATTACATGGAGCGCTCGCCGGGCGTGGCAGCCAGAGTGCTGGATGACGACGACAGTCCGGCGCGCCAGCTTTACCTGCTCAAGTTCATCGACCGCGAATCCGGCACTTTCATGCGGCGCTTCTACCAGCGCCATGCCGGCACGAGCGCCGAGGCCATGAGCGAGCAGCTGTACGAGCGCGCGCGCCAGAACCCGCGCAAGTTCGCCGCGCTTTACCGCTACTTCGAGCCGCGCGCGAGCCTGCAGGAATTCGCCGACGCGCTGAAGAGCCGCATACCCGCCGCAGCCGGCATGAGCGAGTCCACGCTCAGGCGGCTGTACGAGCAGAATGCACCCTCCGCCTACAGCCTGGCCGACCGCGGCTACATCACCCAGATCCACCCGCTGGAAATCTGGCTCGTGGGCTATCTGCGCATCCAGCCCAGGGCCGCTTTCGAGGACGTGCTCGCAGCCAGTTCCACCGAGCGCGTGGCGGTGTACAACTGGCTGCTGGCTGCGCGCCGTTCCGATGCGCAGGACGTCCGCATCAACAGCCTGCTGGAAGTGGAAGCCTTCGAGGCCCTGCACAAGGACTGGAAACGCCTGGGCTATCCGTTCGAGACGCTCACGCCCTCCTATGCCACCGCCATCGGCAGTTCGGGCGACCGGCCGGCCGCGCTGGCGGAACTGATGGGCATCATCGTCAACGACGGCGTCAGGCTGCCCGCCGCCAGCCTCAAGCGCCTGCACTTCGCCGTCGGCACGCCCTACGAAACCCATTTCCGCCCGCGCCGGCCGCAGGCGGAAGTGCTGTTCCCCAGGGAAGTCGCGCAAATCCTGCGCGAAGCCTTGGGCATGGTGGTGAAAAACGGCACCGCGGTGCGCCTTTCCGGGGCCATCCGGTACGCCGACGGCACGCCCGTGTCCATGGGCGGCAAGACCGGCACCGGCGACCATCGTTTCGTGCGCTACGGCACTGGCGGGCAGTTGCTGGAGTCGCGCGTGATGAACCGCACCGCCACCCTGGTCTTCTACCTCGGCGACCGCCACTTCGGCACCTTCACCGCTTTCGTCCAGGGTCGGGAGGCCGGGCAGTTCCAGTTCACCAGCTCGCTGATCGCGCAAATCCTCAAGAACCTGCTGCCGCGCCTGCAGGCTTCCGTGTTCCCGGAAACCCTGAAAGCGGCGCCCGTGGCAGCCTTGCCTCCGCTCCCGCCGCGGGCCGAGCCCGAAGTGAACGTCGAAATACCCGAACCCGCGCCCAGACCCGTGCCCAGGCTCGAACTCAGGCGCGAACTCGAAGTGCGGGAAGGCACCACGCGCGAAGCCCATCCCGCGCCCGAGGGCGGTTTCCCCGACAGCCTGGACCCCGTGCTGCCTGCGGAGCCCACGGAATAAGGCTGGGGATGGGGACTGGCCGGGCTATAAGTTAAAATATGCCCCCCGATCCTGCGCACGCTTTCCCCATGCAGCTTTTCGCCTTCGGCATCAACCACCATACCGCCCCGGTTTCCATCCGGGAACGGGTGGCGTTTGCCGCCGAGCGCATGGGCGATGCGCTGCACGATCTCACGCGCCAGCCGCAGGTCAAGGAAGCCGCCATCCTCTCCACCTGCAACCGCACCGAGATCTACTGCCACACGCCCGACCCCGATGCGCCGGTGGCCTGGCTGTCCGGCTACCACAGCCTGCCGCGCGCCGAGGTCGAGCCCTACCTCTACCGCCTGCCCCAGGGCGAGGCCGCGCGCCACGCCTTCCGCGTGGCCTCGGGACTGGACTCCATGGTGCTGGGCGAGACCCAGATTCTCGGCCAGATCAAGAACGCGGTGAAAACCGCGGAAGAGGCCGGCACCCTCGGGCTGCTTTTGCACAAGCTGTTCCAGCGCACCTTCTCGGTGGCCAAGGAGGTGCGCACCGCTACCGAAATCGGCGCCGCCTCGGTGTCCATGGCCGCCGCCGCGGTGCGCATGGCCGAACGCATCTTCCCCAGCATCCGCGAGCAGAACGTGCTGTTCATCGGCGCAGGCGAAATGATCGAGCTGTGCCTGACCCATTTCGCCGCGCAGCATCCCAGGCACATCCTCGTCGCCAACCGCACCACCGAACGCGCGCGCCCGCTCGCCGACCGCTCCAACGCCGGCGTCATCGCGCTGAACGACCTGCCCGAGCACCTCGCGCATTACGACATCATCGTCACTTCCACCGCGAGTCCCTTGCCCATCCTCGGCAAGGGCATGGTGGAGTCCGCGCTCAAGCTGCGCCGCCACAAGCCCTTCTTCATGGTCGACCTGGCCGTGCCGCGCGACGTGGAAGAAGAAGTCGGCGAACTCGACGACGTCTTTCTCTACACCGTGGACGATCTGGGACAAGTGGTGCGCGAAGGCCAGGACCAGCGCCAGGCACAGGTCGCCCAGGCCGAGGCCATCATCGAGACTAGCGTGCAGGACTTCCTGCACTGGATGGACACGCGCGAGATGGTGCCCATGATCCGCAGCCTGCGCGACCACGCCGAGCGCCACCGCCGCCACGAAATCGAGCGCGCCAGGAAACTGCTGGAAAAGGGTGAAAGCCCCGAGCACGTACTCGACCAACTGTCGCGCGCACTCACCAACAAGCTCCTGCACGCCCCCACCCACGCCCTGCACCACATCTCCGAAGACGAGCGCGAGTCGCTCGCGCGCCTGATTTCCCGCATCTACGATTTGCCCAAGGATTAGGGGGCAAACCGCAATTCAATAACAGGGAGGTAAGAGAGGAACGGGAGTACATCTTTCCCTCCCTGAACCTCCCTTACCTCCCTGTCCATATTGCTTGATATGAAACCTTCGCTCTCAAACAAACTCACGCAACTTGCCGAACGCCTGGTCGAGCTCGACCGCCTGCTGGCGCAGGAAAACGCCACCGCCGACATGGAGCGGTACCGCAAGCTATCGCGCGAGCACGCCGAACTTGCGCCCGTGGTGGAACTGTTCCGCGCTTACCAGGGGGCGGAACAGGACGCCGCCACCGCGCAGGAACTGCTCTCCGACCCGGGCATGAAGGAATTCGCCCAGGCCGAGATTGAGGCTGCGCGCGAAAAAATGGACAAGCTCGAAGCCGACCTCAAGATCGCGCTCTTGCCCCGCGACCCCAACGACGAGAAAAACGTCTTCCTGGAAATCCGCGCCGGCACCGGCGGCGACGAGTCCGCGCTCTTCGCGGGCGACCTCTTCCGCATGTATTCGCGCTACGCCGAACGCCAGGGCTGGAAGGTGGAAGTGGTTTCCGCCAACGAATCGGAACTGGGCGGCTACCGCGAAATCATCGCCCGCATCAGCGGCCAGGGCGTGTACTCGCGGCTCAAGTTCGAGTCCGGCGGCCACCGCGTGCAGCGCGTGCCGGCCACCGAAACCCAGGGCCGCATCCACACTTCGGCCTGCACCGTGGCGGTGATGCCGGAAGCCGACGAGCTTGCCGACGTGGTCATCAACCCGGCCGAAATCCGCATCGACACCTTCCGCGCCTCCGGCGCCGGCGGCCAGCACATCAACAAGACCGATTCCGCGGTGCGCATCACCCACCTGCCCACCGGCATCGTGGTGGAATGCCAGGACGACCGCTCGCAGCACAAGAACAAGGCCCAGGCCATGAGCGTGCTTGCCGCGCGCATCAGGGACGCGCAGGAACGCGAACAGCAACGGAAAATCGCCAGCACGCGCAAGTCGCTCATCGGCAGCGGCGACCGCTCCGAGCGCATCCGCACCTACAACTTCCCGCAGGGCCGCGTCACCGACCACCGCATCAACCTGACGCTCTACAAGATCGACGCCATCATGGACGGCGACCTCACCGAACTGCTCGATGCGCTGTCCGCCGAATACCACGCCGAGCAGATGGCGGAACTGGGTGAGAGTTGAAAACCCAAATCAGCCACCGAGGACACAGAGAGCACGGAGAACCCATATGAGGCAACCCGGAAGCGCGGCTTTACTCCGTGCCCTCTGGGCTCTCTGTGGCTGATTTTTGGGTTTGATCGAACATGATGGATACCCCTCAATCATTGTTGTCGCGTGATGCAGCCAGGTTGTCCCGGGTGCTTGAACTGGACAGGACCGAGGCGCGGCTGGAAATCCGCGTCCTGCTCGGCCATGCGCTCGGTGTGTCGCGCGCCTGGCTGATCGCGCACGAGCACGACGAATTGCCCATCGCGCTGCTGGAAAAATACGAAGCCCTGCTCGCGCGCCGCCTCGCCGGCGAACCGGTGGCCTACCTCCTCGGCGAAAAGGAATTCTTCGGGCGCAGCTTCCACGTCACGCCGGACGTGCTGGTGCCGCGCCCGGAAACCGAGCTGCTGGTGGAACTCGCGCTGGCAAAGCTGCCGCAGGGTCGCTCGGGCCGGGTGCTTGATCTGGGCACCGGCTCCGGCTGCATCGCCGTCACGCTCGCATTGGAGCGGCCCGACTGCGGCATCATCGCCATCGAGCAAAGCGCGGCGGCCCTGGCGGTGGCCAGGCGAAACGCCGTGCACCTGGGCGCCAAGCTGGGGTTTTACCAAGGCAACTGGTACGGGGCGCTGCCCGTAGGGACGGCAAAATTCGACCTCGTCGTCAGCAACCCGCCTTACGTGGCCGAGGGCGACCCCCATCTTGCCACGCTGGCGCACGAACCCGCTAGCGCCCTGGCCTCGGGTGCCGACGGCCTCGCCGATATCCGCCGCATCGTGGAGGGCGCGCCAGCCTGGCTCAAGCCCGGCGGCTGGCTCATGTTCGAACACGGCTGGGACCAGGGCGAGGCATGCCGCGTGTTTCTCGAAGCGGCAGGGTTTTGCGATGTGGAAACGCGCGCCGACCTCGCCGGCATCGGCCGCGTTACCCTGGGCAGATACAAATCTGGCTTGTAATTTCCCGAGCAGCCCTCATATGGGCTTCGAGGCGTTTGAATGCAATGCGCGCCGCCCCATTTGGCCTAGACTTCTAACTGAGAGAATTTTCCAGGAGCATTTCGATGAGCATTCAGGACACCATCCGCGACCAGGTCGCCAACAACAAGGTCGTGCTGTACATGAAAGGCACGCCGCAGTTCCCGCAGTGCGGCTTTTCCGCCAATGCCGCCAGCATCCTCAAGGCCTGCGGCGTTACCGACTACCTTGCCGTGAACGTGCTGGCCGACCCCGAAATCCGCAACGGCATCAAGGAATTCTCCAACTGGCCCACCATCCCCCAGCTCTACGTCAACGGCCAGTTCGTCGGCGGCTCCGACATCATGACCGACATGTACCAGAAGGGCGAACTGCAGAAACTGCTGGGCGCCTGACAGAACGCGCATCCGAATAAAAAAGCCCCGCATTGTTGCGGGGCTTTTTGTTGGGCTGGCGTTTGAGGCAAGGGTGCACTTGATTGAGCTTATGCGGCGGCCTCAAGCGGAAGCTCCCAGCCGGGGAACACAAGCATGGCGGGATGGCACTTGAGGGCGCGGGCAAGAACCTTCGCACGCTCGACCCCCAGATTGACTCGATTGTTCTCGATGGCGGAGATGGTCGCCTGGGGAATGCCGGTGATTTCGGCGAGCTGCCTTTGGCTCAATTCCTGGAGTTCGCGCATAATGCGGACGGATTCGCCGACAGACACCTCAACGCGCTTCTTGGCGGGACGGTAATTCTTCATGTCAGGGCCTCCGGTAATCATGTGGGGTAACTTGAACGACTTGTATCAGCAGCACATCGGCGACGACCTGGTAAATGACTATCCACTGAAGCCCGAGACGGGAGGAACGATGACCCTTCCACTCGCCCGACAAGGCTTCGTCGTGAAAGCCTTTGATCGCCCGCAAACCGGGCGGGACTGAAAGGCGTGCGATGTCTTTCCATTTTTCGTACCGTTTCAGCACCTCGATTGGGACATTGCCCGACAGCTGTTTGTCGACCCGGCGGTGCTCTTCGATGCGCCACATGCCATATTATGCACAGGTCAAGGGGTCAGGTCTTGCAATGCTATATATAGCATTGTAAGGCATTAGTCTGAATGTGTTATTGTGACCCCAGGCCCTGTTTTGCAAGACCTTGTGTTATTGCAAGACCTGACCCCAGGCTCTCTGTGTGACCCCAGGCTCTCTGTGTGACCCCAGGCTCTCTGTTTGTGTTTGTAAGGCATTAGTCTGAATGTGTTATTGCAAGACCTGACCCCAGGCTCTGTTTCTCCACTGGCGCTGATGGAGCGCAGCGGAATCAGCGTCCAGTGCAGCGCTTTGTTGGGCAGCTTTACCCAAAACGGTCAGTTCCACCACTTGCTTGAGCAGTTCAACTGGTGGTTTACCAAGTGTTTCCCTGAGATGGTCAATAAATGAAGCCCAGTCAACATCTTCGTCCTCCCGCGGATGCGCGGAACGGTTGCGAGCCTCAGGTATGGTTAATGCCGCGCCATCCATTTTGAGTGGCTGCTCTAGAGCGCGTGCGAGTTTGGCGACCCGGTCAGAAAAGTCTGGTGAGGCTCGATTCGCCTGAGTACGGATATTCTTGAACAGGGCGGTACATCGGTCCATCAGGGGATCATTCCAAAACTTAGCGATGAAAACTAACTGTCCGAGCGTTGGTGAGTGTCCTTTGTCTGAGGAGCAAGACTGAAGCGTTTTGAATGTCATCAGGCGAGATTCGATTCGCTTGCGAGCGTTCTCAGACTCCGCTTGTGGCGGTGTCCATGCGGCCATTTGGAAATGCTCCTTCCAACGGGTGAAGATTGCTCTAGCGGTCTCACGTTCAACGACTTTACACAAGGCCAAGGCTACCGTACTCCAAGTTGAAAGCACCTCCTGTTTGAGCAAATACTCAGTCGAAAATGCATCCACCAATTCAGAAGCAGATTGCGGATCAACCTTCGTCCACACTTCGGGCGTCAAATAGTCGGACCAGAACCGTTCGCCGGCGATACGAATCCGTGCGATGAGATTCGCTGACGGGTCGTACTCTGGACCTCTGAAGTCCCTTCGAATTGCAGCAAGCCGTTCCTTTCTTGCCTCTAGTTCGCGTTCGACCAATGCGGCTTCGGCGGTGCGACCGAGTTTCGTGAGAGACTTGGCTACGCTTGTGGCATGGTCGAAAAGCACGCCATCTTCGTGTGCGGAGGTCTCTCCCCCCATGTAATGGAGCAGAAAGAAATCTAATCCTCGCATTTCATACAGCCGGACGATGAAAGGGGGGCCAAAGGGGAAGGGGAGTACTTCGATGTGAAAATCTTCATAGTTGAGCAGGTGCTGAATGATTCCGTCGTCCTCCCTGGTTTCACTGGCAATGGCCAAGAGGAGGTCACACTTGGTACGCGCCCAGTCCTCATAACCATCTAGTGGATCCACTCCCTTGAATCGCTGAAAGTACGCCCATTGCAGAGTCCCAATCCAATGCGCTTCGTCTTGGGATAGAAAAAGGCGGATGGCGTCTATATCTCCACTGACGAGAGCGCGGCGAATATCGGCCAAGATGTCAGCCCGGATCGACGGGTCGTTCGCGGAACGGCCGTAGCGATCGAGAACGGGCTTGATTACATCAGCCAGTCGAACTACTGGAACGCCGTCGATTTCTTCCATAAAAGCCTCGATCTGTCGGCCAGTGCTGCCCAACGTAGAAGTAACCGGCTCGCCGAAGGCGAGTCCGCGTTGATTGACGGGTTAGGAACTTTACGGAGAACAAAATGATTGGACAAGCGATTGACGCTTACGAGGCGAAATATGAAACGAAGTGGCAGGAAGCACCGCCGCACTGCCAAAAGATGTGGCTCGACGCATGGGGCAAGGCGATGGAGAAAGCTATAAGCG
>JBFMCR010000032.1:0-85014 GCA_040754425.1 Pseudomonadota bacterium
CGTTTCACCCCCGCCATGCGCAGTTGCTCTTTCGCTTCACGCGGCAGTTTGCGAGTATCGAATACTTTCTTGCATTTCATGCCCTCGCATTGTATCGCATGAGGCTTTGTTTGTGAAGATTTTAGTATATTTACTCCGCCCTTCCTCCCGTACCTCTCTTACCTCTTTGTGAATATTTTTTTTTGAAAGGAAACATCATGAAAGTTTGGCAATGCATCGTGTGCGGTTACATTTATGACGAAGCCAAGGGCGACCCAGAGCACGGGATCGAAGCGGGCACCCGCTGGGAAGACGTGCCGGAAGGCTGGGAATGCCCGGACTGCGGCGTGGCCAAGGCCGATTTCGAAATGGTCGAAGTGACTGCCGCCTGAAAACGGATTGGCCGCAAAGTTCGCGGAGGACGCGGAGCAAGGTCGAAAGATTTACTCGGCGAACTCCGCGTCCTCCGCGGTTATACAAGATTTCAAGAGAGAACTCCATGCAACCCATCGTCATCATCGGCTCGGGCCTCGCGGGCTACACCGTGCTGCGCGAATTCAGGAAGCGCGACCAGGAAGCCCCGGTCACGCTGATTTGCGCGGACGACGGCCACTTCTATTCCAAGCCCAACCTGTCCAACGCGCTGGCAGCAGGAAAAACCGCCGAGCAGCTGGTGAACACGCCGCGCGAGAAAATGGCGGACGACCTCAATGCCCGGATCGTCGCCAACACCCGCGTCACCGCCATCGACACGGCCGGCAAAAAGGTGCGCTGGAGCGATGGCGAGATTGCATATTCGAAGCTCGTGCTCGCGCTGGGCGCCGACCCAATCCCGCATGGCCTTGCCGGCCCCGGCACGGAGAAGATCTTCGCTGTGAACGATCTGCACGACTACGCCGTGTTCCGCGCCGCGCTCGATCCCGGCGGCAAGGTGGCGATCCTCGGCGGCGGCCTCATCGGTTCGGAATTCGCCAACGACCTCGCCGCTTCCGGCCACAAGGTGGAAGTGGTGCACCTCGGCCCCTGGCCGCTGGAGCGCCTGATCCCGGAACAGGTGGGGCGCGCACTCGCCGATGCCTTGTCGGAAAAGGGAGTCGCCTGGCATTTCGGCCGCACCGCCAAAGCCATCGAGCCGGTGGGTGAAGGCATCGGCCTCACCCTCGACGACGGCAGCCGGGTGGAAGCCGATATCGTGCTTTCCGCCATCGGCCTGCGCTCGCGCACGCAGCTTGCCGCCAGCGCCGGCCTCCAGGTCAACCGCGGCATCGTCGTGGACAGAACCTTGCAGACCTCGGCAGCGGATGTTTACGCCGTGGGCGACTGCGCCGAAGTCGACGGCCGGGTGCTGCCCTTTGTCCTGCCGCTGATGCAGCAGGCGCGCGCGCTTGCCGCCACCCTTGCCGGCGAAACCACCGAAGTGCGCTATCCGGTCATGCCGGTGGTGGTGAAGACTCCCGCCCTGCCACTGGCGGTGCTGCCGCCGCCCGTCGGCGCCGAAGGCGGCTGGCAGGTGGACTGCAATGACGACGGCATCTGCGCGCTGTACCTCGACGAAGCCGGCATTCTTCAGGGCTTCGCGCTCGCCGGCAGGCAGGCGGCGCAGCGCGCGCAGTACGCGGCCAAGGTGGGCGAGACCCTCAGTCGAGCGCAAACGCCAGCACCACCGGCATGACCAGGAGCGCCGAAAGATTGCCGAGCAGCACGATGGAGGCGACTTTCTCCGGCTCCTGCCGATACTGCTCGGCCATGAGGTAGTTGAGCACCGCCGGCGGCAGCGCGCCGAACACCAGCAGGATGGATTGCTGCGCCGGATCGAGGCCGAGAAACGGCGTCACCAGCAGCACCATGACGATGCCGGTGGCCGGCGCCACCACCCCGCTCCACGCCCCGATGTGCCAGTCCCTGAACGACACCTGGTTGAGCCGCACGCCCAGCGCGAACAGCAACATGGGAATGGAGGCGTCGCCCAGCATCCTGATCGCGGTGTAGAGCGCGTCCGGCAGCACGGTATGGGACAGGCTCACCGCCACGCCCAGCAGGGTGGCCGCCATCACCGGCGTTTTCAGCAACTGCAAGAGATTCATGCGGTGCGCCAGCATGTAGGGCCCCATGGAAAAGTGCAGCACCATTTCCACCAAAAACAGGATGATCGCCGCCGGCAGCGCGGCGTCGCCAAAGGCCAGCACGATGAGCGGGATGCCCATGTTGCCGGAGTTGTTGAACATCATCGGCGGCACGAAGGTTTTCGCTTGCACCTTCAGCATGCGCGCCACCGGCCACGCCAGCAGACCGGAGCCCAGGATCACCAGCACGCCGCCCAGCGCCAGCTGCCGGTAATGCGCGAAATCGAAATCCCTGGATGCGAGCGCCGCGAATACCAGCGCCGGCACCAGCACGTCCATGCTGATCCGGTTGGTGACGCCGATATCGGGGCGCTTCACGCGGCCATACAGGTAGCCGATGCCGATGATGGCAAAGACCGGAAAGACGATGGAGAGGATGCGCAGGGCGAGCATGGCCGGATTCTAACCTGCGCTACAGCCGGGTTTTTCGTCGCCTGAAATGGATACCTGCGGGATTGGGTCTAGAATGGTTTTAAACCAATAAAAATGGGGAAGCCGTGGCCAACACCCTGCTCATCGTGGACGACGAACCGGCCAACCTGTCCGTGCTGACCCGCGTGCTGCAGCCGCATTACCGCGTGCGCGCGGCCAATTCCGGTGAGCGCGTCCTGCAGGCGGCGCAGTCTGCGCCGGTGCCCGATCTCATCCTGCTCGATGTCATGATGCCGGGCATGGACGGCTATGCCGTGCTGGGCCGGCTGCGCGAGCTGCCGCAGATGCGCAACATTCCCGTCATATTCGTCACGGCGCTGGACGACGAGACCAACGAGGAGCACGGCCTGCGCCTGGGCGCGGTCGACTACATCGCCAAGCCCATCAAGCCCGCCATCGTGCTGGCCAGGATCGCCGCACATCTGGAACTGAAGAAGGCGCGCGACCGCCTTGCCGACGAGAACGCCTGGCTGGAGGCCGAAGTCGCCCGGCGCATGGCGGACAACCTCGTCGTCCAGGACGCCAGCATCCATGCGCTGGCCTACCTGGCGGAAACGCGCGACCCGGAAACCGGCAACCACATCCACCGCACCCAGCAGTACGTGCACGCCCTGGCCTGGGAACTGTCCGATCACCCGCGCTTCAAGGACAAGCTCGATGCGCACGCCATCTGGCTGTTGACCAAGTCCGCACCCCTGCACGACATCGGCAAGGTCGGCATCCCCGACCACATCCTGCTAAAGCCCGGGCGCCTCACTGACGAGGAAATGGAAATCATGAAAACCCACGCCGCGCTCGGCGCCCAAGCCATCGAAAAGGCCGAGCGCGCGGTGGCGCGCCCGCTGCCCTTCCTCGCCACCGCCAAGGAAATCGCCCGCTGGCATCACGAGAAGTGGGACGGCAGCGGCTATCCCGACGGGCTCAAGGGCGATGCCATTCCCGTCCCGGCACGGCTGATGGCGCTGGCCGACGTGTTCGACGCGCTCATCAACAAGCGCGTGTACAAGCCCGCCATGCCGCCGGACGAGGCGCGCGCCATCATCCTCGATGGCTCCGGAACGCATTTCGACCCGGACGTGGTCACGGCCTTCGAAGCCTGCTATGAGGATTTCGTCGCCATCGCCCGGCGCTACAGCGACGATGAACCGATCCCTTTCCCCGAAACAACGATACGCGGCTGATGCCGTTCGCCCGCAGCCTGCGCCTGGCATGAAGTCGCCGAAGAAAACACACCTCTCCACTGCCCTTCCTCGCGACAGGCTGCGCGCCATCGTTCGCGTGGTGCTGCTTTATGCCGTTTTCGCGGCGCTGTGGATTCTGTTTTCCGACCGGGCGCTGGAACTCGTTTTCCATGATCCGCGCAGCCTGATGTTCGCCAATACGCTGAAAGGCCTATTCTTCGTCGCAGTCACGACGCTGCTGCTGTTCTACATTTTGCTGCGCTTTTCCACGCATCAGGCCGGGGAAACCCTGGCCGGCAATGAAAAGCAGACGGGCACATCCGTGCGCGGCCTGCTCTACCTCGGCCTGGCGGTTCTCGCCGCGGTGTTCGCTCTGATCGGCGCCGGCGCCATCGAGCACGGCAGGGAAGGCTACCGGCAAGCGGCCGGCCGACAGTTGCAGTCCATCGTCCGGCTGAAAGTCACGCAACTGGAAGATTGGCTGGGCGAGCGCAACAGCGACGCCGTCCTGGCAGGCGCTTCGTCCTCCTTCAACACCTTGCTCGATGAGTGGCAAAGCAGCGCCAATCCCGCCACGCGCGAGCATTTGCTCAGGGAGATGGAATTCTTCCGCGCCGTTCACGGTTACAGCGAAATCCTCATCTGCGACGCCCAGGGCAACATCCTGCTGCGCACCGACGCCGACCCGGACCATGCCATGACGGATGTGCTGCGGGACGCGATCTCGCGCAGCATTTCCGGCGGCGAGGTGCTGATAACCGGCTTTCATCTCATGCGCCACCCCGCACCTGCGCACGTGCATCTGGACTTCGTCGCCCCGCTGCGCCTGCCGGACGAAAAAAAGCCTGCCGACGCCGCCATCGTGCTGCGAACCAATGTCGATTCCACCGTCTTTGCCTATCTGCAAAACTGGCCGGTGCCCAGCGACAGCGCGGAAACCATCCTGTTCCATCAGGATGGAGACAGCGTGCATTATCTGAACAGGCTGCGGCACGTGCCCGAGTTGGCGTTCGACAAGCGTTTCCCCCTGGCGGACAAGCGCCTGCTGGCCAGCCAGGCGCTGGCTGCGGACTATCTTCCGGGCGAACTGCTCGAAGGTACGGACTATCGCGGGGTGCCCGTCATCGGCGCGGCCCAGCCCGTTGCCGGCACCTTATGGTGGATGCTGGCCAAGATAGACAAGAATGAAATCTACAGTACCGCACACCGCGATGCGCTGTGGATCGGTTTTGCCAGCCTGCTCACCTGGATGGTGTCCGCCACGCTGGTCGTCCTGCTGCTGCAGCGCCGGGAATTGCGCCATGCGCAGCAACAGCGTTACGAACAGGCCAGGCAACTGAATGCCCTGAAGCTGCTTTCCGACATCGCCCAAAGCTCGGCGGACGCAATTTTCGCCAAGGACCGACAGGGCCGCTACCTCATGTTCAACCGCGCCGCCTGCGACTTTACCGGCAAAACGGAAGACGAGGTCATCGGCCGGGACGACACGGCGCTGTTCCCGCCCGGGCAGGCCGCACTCGTGCAAGCCAACGACAGGCGGGTAATCGACGAAAACCGCGTCATTACTTCCGAGGAAGCACTCGACACGCCCGCCGGCACGCGCACCTTCCTCGCCATCAGGGGGCCGCTGCGCGACGATGACGGCCGCGTGGTCGGCGTGTACGGCATCTCCCGCGACATCACCGAGCGCAAGGCAGACGAAGACGAGATGCGCCGGCACAACGAGGAACTGCAGCGCTTCAACCGCGCCATGATCGGGCGCGAGCTGGAAATGATCCGCTTAAAGCGCGAGGTCAACCGGCTGGCCGCCGCGCTGAACCAGCCGCCGCCCTACGACCTCTCCGCCATCGACGGCATTTCGGCCGCGCCGGGCCGGGAAGAGGACAGCCGGCCATGACGCTGATCGAACTGTCTTTTTCCCTGCTCTTCAATGCCGCCCTGCTGGTGGGGCTGACCCAGGTCGTCGATGTGTTTCTGGCGCGCAGGGGGCTTAACTGGCTGACCAAACCGAACTGGGCATTGGGCCTGTTCGTGGGCCTGCTCGCCCTGCTGCTGATGAAAGCCAGCGCCACCCTGCTGCCGGGGGTGATTTTCGACACCCGTTCCGTGCTGCTTTCCATCAGCGGCCTGTTCCTGGGCCCCCTGCCCACGCTCATTGCCATGGCCATGGCCGCCGCCTACCGCTGGCATCTCGGCGGCCCCGCCGCCGTCACGGGCGTCTGTGTCATTCTTTCCTCGGGGCTCATCGGCCTGCTTTGGCGGATGTGGCTGAAACGCCCGCTCGCGCAAATCGGCTGGCGCCAGCTCTATCTCATGGGTTTTGCCGTACACATCGTGATGCTGGGGCTGATGCTGCTGATGCCCCGCGAGATGGCGATGAAGGTGCTATCCAGCATCAGCCTGCCGGTGATGCTGTTCTACCCCTTCATCACCGTGGCGCTGGGCCTGCTGCTGGCCGAGCGCATGCAACGCCAGCTCGATCTGACCGAACTGCGCCGGCGCGAAGAACGCTACCTGAGCCTGTTCGAGAACAACCACACCGTCATGTTCCTGCTCGACCCGGACAGCGGCGCCATCGTCGACGCCAATCCCGCGGCCGAGCACTTCTACGGCTGGCCACGCGAAACCCTCAAGAGCATGAACATCGGCGAACTGGTCGACCTTGCGCCGGATGCCTTCAATGCCGAACTGGCGCGCGCGCGCCGGGAAAAAAGCCATTACGCCGAACTCAGCCATCGCCGCATAGACGGCAGGCTGCGCGACGTCGAAACCTTCAGCAGCCATCTGGATATCGGCCGCCGACACTTTCTTTTCGTCATCGTGCATGACATCACCGAGCGCAAGGCGGCGCTGCGCTCGCTGGAGCGGCTGCGCCAGGAAGAGCACGAGCAGGCCCTGCGCCAGCAGGAAGAAGCGCGGCTGGCGGCGCTGAACCTGATGGAAGACGCCATCGCCGCGCGCAAGCGCGCGGAAGAGTCCAGCGCGGCGCTGCGCGAAAGCGAAAAGCGCTTCCATGACATTGCCGAAGCCTCTGCCGACTGGGTCTGGGAAGTCGATGCCGACGCGCGCTTCATTTTTGTTTCGGGCCGGGTCAAGGACCTGCTCGGCTACGAACCGGAAGAACTCATCGGCAAAACGGTCTACGACCTGCTGCCGCCCGGGGAAATCCCGGAGTTAGCCGCAAGGGTCAACGAGGCCTTCAACGGCGGGAAACCCTTTCGCGACCTTCACAACGTCAACCTGCACAAGGACGGCAGCATTCGCCACGTGCTCAGCAGCGGCGTACCCATCCTGTCCCCGACGGGAGAACTGCTCGGCTACCGCGGCGTGGACAAGGACATCACCGCGCAGACCCTGGCTGAAGCCGCATTGCGCAAGGAGCGGGACACCACCCGGCGCTATCTCGACACGGTGCAGACCGTCATGGTGGCGCTGGACAGGGAAGGCCGCATCACCATGATCAACCGCTTCGGCTGCCAACTTCTGGGCTATGCGGAAGAAGAATTGCTCGGCCGCAACTGGTTCGAATGCTGCCTGCCGCAGCCGGAAGGCATGGAATCGGTTTACCCGATCTTCCGCCGCATCATGGGCGGCGAACTCGAAGGCGAGGAATACCACGAGAACGCCATCCGCTGCAAAGACGGCCGTCAGCGCATCATCGCCTGGCACAACGCCCTGCTGACCGACGACGACAGCGTCACCGGCATGCTCAGTTCCGGTTCCGACATCACCGAACGCAAGGCGGCCGAGGAGTCGCTGCGCGAAAGTGAAAGCCGCTTCCGCCAGATCTTCGACAGCGTGAGTGATGCCATTTTCATCCATGACGCGGAGAGCGGGCACGTGCTCGACGTCAACCAGCGCATGTGCGAAATGTACGGCTATACGCGCGAGGAGGCGCTCGAGCTGGACATCGGCAGCTTCAGTTCGCAGATCGGGCCGTACAGCCTTGCCGAGGCGCGAAAGCTCGTGGAAAAGGCGCGCAGCGAAGGGCCGCAGACTTTCGAATGGCGGGCATGCCGGCGCGACGGCGAATGCTTCTGGGTCGAGGCCAGCCTGCGCCTTGCGCCAATCGGCGGGCAGGAAAGGATACTGGCGACGGTACGCGACATCACCGAGCGCAAACGCGCCCAGGAGCAATTGGGCAAACTGTCGCTTGCCGTCGAGCAAAGCCCGGAAAGCATCGTCATCACCAATCTCGACGCCGAGATCGAATACGTCAACGAGGCCTTTTTGCACACCACCGGCTACAGCCGCGAAGAAGTGATCGGCCGGAATCCGCGCATCCTGCAGTCCGGCAAGACGCCCAGGGCCACATACGATGCACTGTGGTCCGCGCTCACGCACGGAAAACCCTGGAAAGGCGAGTTCATCAACAGGCGCAAGGACGGCAGCGAATACTACGAGTTCGCGCTCATCGCGCCCATGCGCCAGCCGGACGGGGAAATCACACATTACGTCGCCGTCAAGGAGGACATCACCGAGAAAAAGCGCATCGGCCAGGAACTCGACCGCCACCGCCACCAGCTGGAACAGTTGGTCAAGGAACGCACCGAGCAACTGGCGGTCGCGCTCGAAAAGGCCGAATCGGCCAGCCGTGCCAAGGCCGCCTTCCTCGCCAACATGAGCCACGAAATCCGCACGCCGATGAACGCCATCCTGGGCATGACCCATCTCTTGCGCAACAGCCCGCTGACGCCGAAACAGCAGGAGCAGCTCGCGCGCGTGGAAGCCTCCGGCCGCCACCTGCTCAACCTGATCAACGACATCCTCGATCTGTCCAAGGTCGAGGCCGGGCAACTCAAGATCGAGGCCGTGCCGGTTTCATTGCCCGGCATCCTCGCCAACATCGCCTCCATGCTGGGCGAGCAGGCGCGCGCCAAGGGCATCGACATCCGCATCGAGGCCGAGCGCCTGCCCGCCACCCTGCTCGGCGACCCCACACGCATCACACAGGCGCTGCTCAACCTCGCCAACAACGCCGTCAAGTTCACGCAGAAGGGCCATGTCATCCTGCGCGCCGGCGTGGTCTCGCGCGACGAGGGCAGCGCGCTGGTCCGCTTCGAGGTCGAGGACACCGGCATCGGCATTCCCGCCGAGGCGCAAAAGCGGCTGTTCCATGCCTTCGAGCAGGCCGACACCTCCACCGCCCGGAACTTCGGCGGCACCGGCCTGGGACTGGCGATCACCCGCCATCTGGCCGAGCTGATGGGCGGCGAGGCCGGCGCGGAAAGTACCGAAGGCGTGGGAAGCCGCTTCTGGTTCAGCGCGCGCCTCGCCTTCCCCGGCAGCGCCAATGCCGAAGCCGTCGCTGCGCCTGTCCTCACCGCCGCCCGCGCCGAACAGCGCCTGTTGCGCGAGCATCGCGGCGCGCGCGTGCTGGCGGTGGAAGACGATCCTACCAATCAGGAGGTGGTAAAAGGCGTGCTGGAGAGTGTCGGGCTGGGAGTGGAAATTTCCGCCAATGGCATGGAAGCGCTGCAAAGGCTCACTGCCGGCGAGCACTTCGATCTGGTGCTGATGGACGTGCAGATGCCGGTGATGGACGGTCTCGAGGCCACGCGCATGATCCGGCGCCTGCCGCACGGCAGCCAGATACCTATCCTGGCCATGACCGCCAACGCCTTTTCCGAGGACCGCGAGCGCTGCCTGGAAGCCGGCATGAACGACTTCATCGCCAAGCCGGTGGAGCCCGCGCAGCTTTTCGGCACCCTGCTGCGCTGGCTGCCGCCGCGCGCGCCCGCCGCCGAAGCAGGCCAAGCACCCACGGCCAAACCCGATGCCGCCGCCGCAAATCGGCTGCGCATCCAGCTGGCAGGCTTCGACAACCCGGAACTGGAACACGCCATAAGCAACCTGGGCGGCGACGCCGAGCGTTTTGCCGGACTGCTGGGCGATTTTGCCGAACGCCACCGCAACGATGCCGAAACCCTCAAGACGCTGATCGAAAAACGCCAGTTCCAGGAAGCGCGCCTCATCGCCCACAGCCTCAAGGGCGCGGCCGCCAGCCTCGGCCTGTCACGCCTGCGCCTGGCCGCAGCCGGGCTGGAAGACGCATTCAAAAAGGATGAGGGCGGTACCGCAACGCTCGAGCAGCTGCTGGCCGAACTAAAGCGCGAGACCGATTTGCTGGAAGACACCCTGGCGGGCATGCGCAAAATGCAGGGTTTCGATTTCACCCCGGTACTGAGCGATCCCGGCGGCATGCTCGCCTTGCTGACAAGCTTCGAGAAGCTGCTGGAAATCGACGACACCGCCGTCAACGACCTGTTCGAGGAAAAGCGCGCGCTGCTGGAACGGTCCTTCGGCGAGGCGGCGGCCGAACTGGGCCGGCGGATAGACGGCTTCGACTACCGCGCGGCCCTGGAAAGCGTGCGCGCGATGATGGAGATTTGCCGCGCCGGCGACTGCTAGCCTTACGCCGCCAACTGCTCTGACTGCCCCTTGATCGCGGCTGCGTTCATGGCAGCCAGCACGCCGTCCCACAGCCTGATGCGCGCCTCGACGGCCGCGCGGGCGGCCTCTTCCGCTTCGCGCAGCCTCACGGCATCGCCGCCCACCAGTTCGTTCACCATCTGCAAGGCCAGCGGCGCGTGCAGCTCCTCGTCCAGATGGATGTGGCGCTTGAGGTAATAGTGGAAGGCGGGCGCCTGTTCTTCCGTGATGTTCATGCGCGCCAGGAGCGAACGGAACATTTCCGGAATGATGTGCTCGCGCCCGAGCGCGAAGGCCGCGCCCACGACATGCGGCTTGTCGCCGGCAATGAAGCCGAAAGTGGCCTGCATGAACTCGCGCGACGGCTGCGGCGCCACCCCCAGCGCAAAGGCGCTGTCGATGCCGCGCACGGCGGCCAGTTCGGAAAAGCGGATGGCATCGGCCGGGTCGGCGCCGATTTCGCGCATGGCATCGCAATACAACTCGAAATGGCTGACGTAGGTCGGACTGCCGTCCGCAGCGGGCAGGCCCTCGTCGGATTCCTCGCCCAGCACGATCTGGTTGACGAAAAAGCGCGTGGCGGCGCTGGCATGCGGCTTCCACGGCACGGCAGCAGGCGCCAGGCGCGACTGCAGGTATTTCAGCAGCGACATGAAGTCCCACACGGAATAAACATGGTGCGCCATGAACAGGCGCAACTGGTCCAGCGTCTGCACCGCGGCATACAGCGGGTGGTTGTTGAGTTTTTCGTCGAGTGCCGCGACGACCTCGGCGCTGAACAGGTGTTTCCGGGACATGGCTGCTTTCGCGTTATTAATCAGTGATCGCTAATATATCAAATCCTGCGGCCAGGGCAATGCGCGCATGGCAGGCTTTTCTCAAGTTCGCTGCCAGCCATGCCGTTTGGCGGGTTGCGGAGCTCATGCGAAAGCATCTATAAAAACCATAACAAGTTGTGAACAATAAAGGGCTGAAACCAATGGGCAAGCAAGATAATGCCTGAGCGCCAGTCCGGTGCCGGCGCCGGGATGAGGGATCACGAGGACAAATGGGCCATGACCTTGCGCATGCGCCTGATGCTGCTCGTGCTCCTTGCCATGCTGCCGGCACTGGTGCTGATCGTCGATTCGACCATCGACCAGTACCGCCACCTCAAGGACGACGCCGAACAGACTTCTCTGAAGCTGGCGCGCATTGCCGTCAGCTATCACGACTCGCTGATAGAAGAAACCCGGCATATGCTCAGCTACGTGGCGGACATGCCGGCAGTGCGGGAACTCGACCCCCGTGCCTGCAGCAGGCTGCTGCACGAGGTACTGCAAGGCGACCCGCACCTCACCAACCTCGGCGTCATCGCTCCGGACGGCTGGTCCATCTGCAGCGGCGTTCCCGTGAACAAGTCTTTCTACCTGGGCGACCGCGGCTATTTCCAGGCGGTCTTGCGCAGCAAACGTCCGAGCATAGGCGACTACCAGATCGGCCGGCTGACGAACAAGCCGGTGCAGGTGGTGGCGATGCCCCTCCTGGACGAGCGCCAGCAAGTGAAGGCCGTCGTCTATGCCGCGCTCAATCTGGACGGGCTGACGCGTTTCACCCCGCTGTCCGAACTGCCGCCGGGCTCCGCCGTGCTGGTGGTCGACCGCCACGGCGTCATCCTCGCGCGCGCGCCCGACCCGCAAAACCGCTGGACGGGAACCAGGCTCGATAAAGCAGCCCGCTTCGCGGAGGGATTCACCCTCGCCAGCGAAAACAGCTGGATCAAGACCAGCCTGGACGTGGACGGGGTGGAGCGCATTTACGCCATCGCCAGGCTGAATGGCGACAGCGACCGCTACGGCTACATCATGATCGGCACGCCGGCGCAGGCACTCCATGACACGATCAAATCCCACCTGCTGCCGCACCTGGCATTCATCGGCATCGTCTTTCCCGCCATCCTGCTGCTTGCGTGGTTCGGCAGCGACATCCTGGTGCTGAAACGCACACGCCTACTGACGCAGGCCGCACAGCGCCTGGGCAGCGGCGACCTGGGCGCGCGCGCCAGCGTCAGCGGCCGCGACGAGATTGCGCAGCTGGCGGACGCATTCAACCGCACGGGCGATAAGCTGGAACGGGAAAACCTGCAGATCCGGCGGCTCAACCGCATCCATGAAGTGCTGAGCGGCATCAACGGCGCCATCCTGAGGGTCCGCGAGCGCAAGGAGCTGGCAGCCGAAGCCTGCCGCATCGCGGTCGAGCGCGGAGGCTTGAGATTCGCCTGGATCGGGCTCGCGGACGAGGACGGCAGGCTGCAGAAAATCGCCGCCCATGGCGAGGGCAAGCAATACCTGCTCAAGCACTGTCTGGGCCCGGAGGCTTCAGCCGGCAAGGAGAGCTATCCCTGCCACGCGGCACTTTCTCAGAACCGCGCCGTCGTCCACAACGATATCGGCAGTGGCGATCAGGCACCGGAATGGATCGGCGCAGCCCTTGCGCAGGGCTTCCGCTCCCTCGCGGCGTTTCCTTTGCACGGCGGTGGCAGGGCCATCGGGGTCATCGGCCTTTATTCGGACGAGGCCCGCTTTTTCGATGCGCCCGAAACCGATCTGTTCCTGGAACTGGCGGCGGACATTTCGCTCGGCCTCGAATACATCGACAAGGACCAGCGCATCGCGCACATGCTTTACCACGACGTCCTCACCGGGCTACCCAATCGGCGGCTGTGCGAAGACCGGCTGCAGCAGGCCATTGCCCGCATGCGTCACCACGATCGTTACATCGGCGTGCTCGTGCTCAACATCACGGACTTCCACCGGGTCGTCGGGGTATATGGCCATCATGTTGCAGACGAACTCTTGAACTTGATTGCCAGGCATCTGCTGGCACAGGTACGCGATGGCGACACGGTCGCGCGGCTGGAAGGCGATGAGTTCGCCGTCCTCCTCGTAGACGCAGCCTCCAGGGATGACGTCATTCATCTCGCCCAGAATCTAGTGCAGTCGCTTCCGGGCCTTGTGCGCAGCGGCGAGCGCGAAATCCACCTCGCCATCCGCACCGGCGCGGCGATTTATCCCAACGATGGCAGCACTGCCGCCGGCCTGCTCGGCTGCGCGACGCTTGCCTGCAACAGCGGAAAGGGAAACCAGGGCCACAGGCTCAACTTCTATTCAGCCGAAATCCAGCAGTTGGCCAGTGACCGCGAAAAATTCGAGCAGGCGCTGCGCCATGCCATCAATGCGGACGAAGGCTTTGAGCTGCATTACCAGCCGGTGGTGGACATCGCTTCATACCGGATTATCAGCCTGGAAGCGCTGTTGCGCTGGAACAGCGCAGAATTGGGCAGCGTGACGCCCTCACGCTTCATTCCGGTTGCCGAGGAGACCGGCCTGATCATTCCGCTCGGCAACTGGGTGCTCGATGCCGCCTGCCGTCAGATCATGGCATGGCGGCGCCTTGGGCTGGATGCGTTCCGCGTCGCCGTCAATGTGTCGTTCCAGCAGATGAATCGCTCGGATTTTTTGGAACGCCTGTTCAGCAAGGCCGCATCGAATCCTGCCACCAGCCAGCTCGCCATCGAGCTGACCGAAACCGAGCTGATGGACAATATCGAAATGACCGTTCGGCAGATCGAATTGCTAAAGCAGCACGATCTCGCCATCTACATCGACGACTTCGGCACCGGCTATTCGTCGCTGAGCCAGCTGCAGCGGCTGCCAGTCGACATCCTCAAGATCGACCGCAGCTTCGTCGGCACACTGGGCCAATCCGAAAGCAGCGCCGAAATCGTACGCACCATCAACGCCCTGGCAAAAAGCCTCAAGCTCAAAACCATCGCCGAAGGCGTGGAAACCGCCGAACAGCTCGCCATGCTGCAGCAGCTCGGCTGCGACTACGCCCAGGGCTACCTGTTCAGCAAACCCAGGCCGGCCGACGAGATCACCCGCCTGCTCGATGCGGGCAGTCCCTTGACCCCCGCTTCATAGCCCCGCACGCACCCGCAATCCGCATTTTTCCCCGCAAGCTTTTCCCGCTGCACACTACAATGAAAAGCAATGCGGCGGCAAAGGAATAAAGATGTTCGAATCGGCAGAGCTCGGCCACAAGATCGACAAGACAACTTACGAAAAGGAAGTGCCCAGGCTGCGCGAGGCGCTGCTGGACGCGCAGTTCGATCTTGTCGCCGAAAAGAAATTCGAGGTCATCATCCTGGTCGGCGGCGTCGACGGCGCCGGCCGCAGCGAGACGGTCAACCTGCTCAACGAATGGATGGATCCGCGCCATATCGAAGTGCACGGCATGGGCGACCCCTCCGACGAGGAACGCGAACGCCCGCCGATGTGGCGCTTCTGGCGCGTGCTGCCGCCCAAGGGACGCATCGGCATATTCATGGGTTCCTGGTACACCTGGCCTATCCTCGACTACGTCTATGGCAGGATCGACCAGGCCGCGTTCCACGACAAGATCGACCGCATCGTGCGCTTCGAGAAAATGCTGGTAGACGAAGGCGCCCTGGTCATCAAGTTCTGGGTGCACCTCTCGCCGGAAGCCCAGCGCAAGCGCCTGAAGGCGCTGGAAAAGGACCCGCGCACACGCTGGCGCGTCACCAAGCGCGACCACACGCGGCTCGACATGTACCAGAAGTTCCGCGATGCCGACGAGGATGCGCTGCGCATGACCAGCACCGCCGAAGCGCCCTGGTATGTCATCGAAGGCGCCGATCCGCGCTACCGCGAGCTGACCGTGGGCAAGATCCTGCTCGAGGCCCTGCGCCGACGTCTGTACCAGAAGGAAGAAGCACCCAAAACCGGCAGCGCCCCGCCCCTGCTGCCTTCCATCGACAATCTGAACGTGCTGAAAGCACTCGACCTCGGCCAGCGCCTCGACAAGAAGGACTACGAGCGCGCGCTGGAAGTACAGCAGGCGCGTCTGGCATTGCTCACGCGTGACCCGCTGTTCAACGAAATCTCCGTGGTCGTGGTATTCGAAGGCAACGACGCCGCCGGCAAGGGCGGCAGCATCCGCCGCATCACCGGCGCGCTCGACGCCCGCCAGTACCAGGTCATCCCCATTGCCGCGCCCACCGAAGAGGAGCGCGCCCACCCCTACCTGTGGCGCTTCTGGCGCCACCTGTCGCGGCGCGGACGCATCACCCTGTTCGACCGTTCCTGGTATGGCCGCGTGCTGGTCGAGCGTGTCGAGGGCTTCTGCCCGGAAGCCGACTGGATGCGCGCCTACGGCGAGATCAACGACTTCGAGGACCAGCTCACGCGCCACGACACCGTGGTGGTCAAGTTCTGGCTCGCCACCAGCAAGGACGAGCAGATGCGCCGCTTCAAGGAGCGCGAGAAGACCGGCTTCAAGCGCTACAAGATCACCGAGGAAGACTGGCGCAACCGCAAGAAGTGGGACCAGTACGAACGCGCCGTGTGCGACATGGTGGAACGCACCAGCACCGATTACGCGCCGTGGACCCTGGTCGAGTCCAACGACAAGCACTATGCCCGCATCAAGGTGTTGAGCACGCTATGCGACCGCATCGAGGCCTTTCTCGACGAAAAGCGCAAGGCGGCGAAAAAAGCCAATGGTGAAAAAGCCAAGGGCAAGGTCAAAGCCAAGAAAAAATAGCCTGCCAGCCAGCGCGTCAGGGGGCATCCTGATGGATGCTCAAGGGCGTCCCTGGCGTGCCGGCATAGAACACGACAATCTCCGCCGGTATGGCGCCGTCGTTGCGGCCATAGTGCCATTTTCCGACGACCTCCACGATGGGATCGCCCGCCTTCGGATGCAGGATTTCATTTTTCTCGGTGATGACGGCGAGCTCGCCGCTCAGCAGCACACCGGCATTGATGACCGGATGCTAGTGCATGGGCAACTGCGCGCCGTGGGAAATAGTGATCCTGAGTATGCTGATCTCGGCCTGGCCGGCAGGATAAGCCGGCAGGCCGCTGCCGTCCCAGCTCGTTGCAGATTTGGCCAGGAACTTGGCCGTTATCGCCGTATCGTCTGACCCACAGGCGCCGGAAAATCCGACGAGAAAAAACAGGACCGCTTGCAGACCAGTCTTCACTTCGCGTCTTTCATTGTATCGCCTGGCAATTTATTGCCGAGACGTCAGTTTACGTTCTTGAACAGCAGCATCTCGCCGATTTTCTGCTCCCGCCCTTCTTCAAAGCCGCAACGCGCCGAAAAGGCGTCGGTGTCCTTGAAGGTGCCAAAGAGCCTGTCCCACCAGGTAATGTCGCCAAAGTTGTACCTGTGTACATCGAATTCGTGATGGATCGAGTGATGCTCCGGACGCTGCATGACATAACCCACCCAGTGCGGAGTTTTCAGGTTGGAGTGGTAGAACAGCTCGCCCATGGCCGCGAACAGATTGAACCATGCGGCAGCCTCTAGCGATGCGCCAAGAAAAGAGAACAGCACGAGGCTGATGATGATCGAGTTCGACATCATCTCGACTGGATGCTTGTAGAACGCCGTCAGAATTTCGATACGCGATGCGCTGTGGTGTATCTGATGCAGGCTTTGCCACAGGAGATTCGACTCGTGCCGTGCACGATGCCACCAGTAAAACACGAAGGTGCCGAGGAACCATGCCAGCAGGCCCTGTGCCGGTGCTGGCAGGCTTCGCGATATGTCGAGGACAGACAATCCCTGCAGCCAGGCCTCCCAAGTCATTCCGGCGAGCATGACGACGCCAAACTGGCAAAGGTTCAGCAAGATTGCCCGCGCGTACCAGCCTTTCGAATTAGGAAGGGCGCGGCCCGGGAACATGCGTTCCGCCGCAAAAAACAGGGCGGCCGCAGCGATGACGAACAAGGCGACAGACATCAAGCTTCCCTTCGTTATTCAAGTGCAGGCCGGCTGGCTGCCCGTGCAAGGCCCGCGGCGCAAGCGCCCGTGCATTATGCCAAGACAAGCCCCTGCACTTGCATACTCCCGCCGCGGAAAGTAGACTATCCAGTCTACTCTCTGTCTGTGCACACCATGTCCACTATATCGGAAACCCACCATGACGCCCGCCAGCGCCTGCTGGAGGCGGCCTGCGAAGTCTTCAGGAACGAAGGCTATCAGGTCAGCATCGACCGCATCGCGCAGCGCGCGCAGGTGGCGCGGCAGACGCTGTACAACCATTTTCCCAGCAAGGAGGCCTTGTTCGCGGAAGTGGTGCACCAAGGCATCCAGTCGGTGCTGGTCACGCTCGACGGCGACAGCGACGTGCGCGCAACCCTGCTCGCCTTCGGCAATGCCTATCGCGAAAAGCTGCTGAGTCCGCAGGGGCTGGCGCTGTTCCGCACCATGGCGGCTGAAGCGCCGCGCTTTCCCGATCTGGCGAGGCAGTTCTTCCAACAGGGTCCGCTCGCGGCGCGCAAGCGCCTCGCCGCCTATCTTGCGCGTGCCATGGAGCGAGGCGCCTTGCGCCGCGACGACCCCGATTTCGCCGCCGAGATGCTGACGGCCATGCTGGCGGACACAGACCGCCTGCGCGGCCTGCTCAATCACCAAACCGATTTGCTCAAACCCGCCAAGACGGCGCAGGTAGTCGACTGCTTCCTGCGCGCTTTCGCTCCCGGAAAGGACATGCAATGAAACGCTACGCCCTGCTGCTCGCCCTGCCCCTCTTCGCAGCCTGCAGCCCCAATGACAAGAACGCGCAAGGCGGGCCCGGCGGCCCGGCGGGCGGCATGCCGCCGCCGGAAGTGGAAGTCGTCCGGGTCGGCCGCAGCTCCGCCACGCTCACGCCGGAGCTGCCCGGCCGCGTGGAGGCGGTGCGCAGCGCCGAAGTGCGCGCGCGCGTCGAAGGCATCGTGGAAAAGCGCCTGTTCACCGAAGGCAGCGACGTGCGCGCGGGCCAGGCGCTGTTCCGGCTCGACGACCGCACCTACCGCACTGCAGCAAAGGCGGCGGAGGCCGAGGTGTTCGTCAAGCGCCTGAACCTGTCGCGCGTGGAATCGCTGCTGCCCATCAAGGCGGTGAGCCAGCAGGAGGTCGACATCGCGCGCGCGGAACTGAAACAGGCCGAGGCCCAGCTCGCGCGCGCCGAACTGGACCTAGAGAACACCACCGTGCCCGCGCCGATTTCCGGCCGCATCGGCCGCGCGCTGGTCACCGAGGGCGCGCTGGTCGGACGCAATGAAGCCACCCTGCTCGCCACCATCGAGCAGCTGGAGCCGGTAAACGTGCTGTTCACCCAGCCCAACGCCGACGTGCTGCGCCTGAAAACCGCAATGGCCGCCGGCAAGCTGAAAGCCTCCGACAGCGGCAGCGTGGAGCTGATCCTGGAGAACGGCCAGCCCTATGCGCACAAGGGCAAGCTGTTTTTCAGCGACATGAGCGTGGACCCCACGACCGGCGCCATCACATTGAAGGCGGAATTCCCGAATCCGCAGCGCCTGCTGCTGCCCGGCACCTTCGTGCGTGTGCGCATGGCGCAGGCCGTGGCCGAGGACGTGATCACCGTGCCGCAACGTGCGGTGCTGTCCGGTCCGCAAGGGCAGTTCGTCATGCTGGTCGGCCCGGAGAACAAGGTGATGCCCAGACCTGTCAGGCTCGGCGCCATGGCCGGCAGCAACTTCGTGGTCGAGGACGGACTTGCCGGCGGCGAAACCCTGATCGTCGCCGGCGTGCAGAAGGTACGCCCGGGCACCGTAGTGAAACCCGTGCCCGCGAAGCAGGCGAACTGACATGGCACGCTTCTTCATTCACCGGCCCATTTTCGCGTGGGTCATCGCCATCCTGATCATGCTGGTCGGGGTGATCGCGCTGAAGAACCTGCCGGTGGCGCAGTACCCGCAGGTGGCGCCGCCGCAGATCGCCTTCAACGCGACCTACCCGGGCGCTTCCGCCCAGGTGGTCGAGGACACGGTCATCAAGCTCATCGAGCAGGAGATGAACGGCATCGAGCACCTGCTCTACATGGAAGCGTCTTCCGAACTGGGCGCGGGCACGCTCACGCTGACCTTCGAGCCCGGCACCAATGTCGACATCGCCTCGGTGGAGGCGCAGAACCGCTACAAGCGCGTGGAGTCGCGCATACCCGAAGACGTGCGACGCATCGGCGTGCCGGTGACCAAGCCGCAGCGCAACTATCTGATGATCGTCGCCCTGCACTCCAAGGACGGCAAACGCAATGCCATCGATCTTGGCAGCTATGCCGCCGCCAACGTGCTCGACCCGTTGCGCCGCGTGCCCGGCGTGGGCGAAGCCATCCTGTTCGGCACGGAATATTCCATGCGCATCTGGCTCAGGCCCGAGCAGCTGGTCAGCTACGGCCTCACCCCCGCCGACGTGAAGCGCGCCCTGCAGGCGCAGAACGTGCAGCTCGCCACCGGCGAACTCAACCAGGCGCCAGGTGCTGCCGGCGCGCAGGTCAACGCCGTGATCGTGACGCGCGGGCGGCTCTCCACGCCGGAGGAATTCGGCGACGTGGTGGTGCGCGCGCTGCCCAACGGCGCCACGGTCAAGGTGAAAGACGTGGCGCGCGTGGAACTGGGCGGCGACACCTACGAACGCTACGCGCGCATGAACGGCCAGCCCATCGCGGCCATTGCCGTGCGCGTCGCCCCCGGCGCCAATGCGCTGGACGTGGCGAATGCGGTGAAGGAACGCATGACCGATCTCGCCCGCTTCTTCCCCAAGGGCGTCGACTGGGCCGTGCCTTACGACACTTCGCGCTTCGTCGAGATTTCCATCTTCGAGGTGGTGAAGACCCTGGGCGAAGCCATGCTGCTGGTGTTCGTGGTGATGTATGTGTTCCTCGGCCACTGGCGCACCACGCTGATCCCGGCGGTGGTGGTGCCGGTCGCTCTGTCCGGCGCCACTGCGGGCCTCTATGCCTTCGGCTTTTCCATCAACGTGCTCACCCTGTTCGCCATGGTGCTCGCCATCGGCATCCTGGTGGACGACGCCATCGTGGTGGTGGAAAACGTCGAGCGCATCATGCGCGAGGAACGTCTGCCCGCATTGCAGGCCACCATCAAGGCCATGGACCAGATCATCGGCGCCATCCTCGGCATCTCGGTGGTGCTGTCGGCCGTATTCATGCCCATGCTGTTCTTCGGCGGCTCGGTGGGCGCGATCTACCGCCAGTTCGCCGCCACGCTGATCCTGACCATGGGCTTCTCGGTGCTGATGGCGCTGTCGCTCACCCCGGCGATGTGCGCCACGCTGCTCAAGCCCGGCCACGAGGAGCAGGACGAGAAGCGCTGGTTCAACCGCTTCTTCCGCAAGGTGACCGACAACTACCGCGGCCTCACCGCGCGCATCCTCGCCAGGAGCGGCCGCTGGTTCGTGATCTATCTTGCCATCGTCGCCGCCGCAGGCTGGATGTTCAGCAAGCTGCCCGGCAGTTTCCTGCCGGACGAGGACCAGGGCTATTTCATTTCTCTGGTGCAACTGCCCGGCGGCGCCACCCAGGAACGCACGGTGAAAGTGCTGTCGCAGGTAGAGAAGTTCTACATGCAGCAGCCCGAGGTCGAGCGTGTCATTAGCGTGGTGGGGTTTTCATTCTTCGGCCGCGGCCAGAACGCCGCCATCGTCTTCACGCGGCTCAAGGACTGGGACGAACGCAAGAAAGCGGAAAATTCCGCGCAGGGCGTCATCGGCCGCGCCATGGGCACCTTCATGCGCATCAAGGAAGCCATGGTGTTTGCGGTGAACCCGCCGCCGATCCCGGAGCTGGGTGCCGTGGGCGGCTTCGACTTCCGCCTGCTCGATCGATCCGGTCAGGGACGCGAAACGCTGATGGACGTGCGCAACATGGTGCTGGGCATGGCAAGCCAGGACAGGCGCCTCGCCGGCGTGCGGCCGGAGGGCCAGGAGCCGGGGCCGCAGGTCTACCTCGATATCGACCGCGAAAAGGCCCAGGCGCTGCAGATCGACATGGCCGATCTCAACGATACGCTGTCTTCCGCCGTCGGCGTTTCCTACGTCAACGACTTCGTGCGGCAGGGGCGCATTCTCAAGGTGCAGATGCAGGCCGATGCCGATTTGCGCAAGTCGCCGGAAGACCTGATGAAGCTGCCGGTCAGGAACCGTGCCGGCAGGATCGTGCTGCTCTCCGAGATCGCCACGCCAAAATGGACCGTGGGTCTGCCCAAGCTCGACCGCTACAACGGCAACCCTTCGGTGAAAATCGCAGGCGGGCCGGCGCCCGGCAATTCCACCGGCGACGCCATGCTGGCCATGGAAGAAATCGCCGCCAAGCTGCCGCCGGGCTTCGGCTTCGAATGGTCGAGCACATCCTACGAGGAGCGCCTTGCGGGTGCGCAGGCGCCCATGCTGTTCGCGCTATCGCTGCTGGTGGTGTTCCTGGCGCTGGCCGCACTGTACGAAAGCTGGACGATTCCGGTGGCCGTCGTCATGGCCGTGCCGCTCGGCATCCTCGGCGCGGTGCTGGCCGTCATGCTGCGCGACCTGCCCAATGACGTGTTCTTTAAAGTGGGATTGATCGCGATCATCGGTCTGTCGGCGAAGAACGCCATCCTCATCATCGAGTTCGCACTTCAGCAGATGCGGGAAGGCAAGGAGCTCGTCGCCGCCACATTGGAAGCCTGCCGCATGCGCCTGCGCCCCATCCTCATGACCAGCTTCGCCTTCATGCTGGGCGTGATGCCGCTCGCCATCTCCAGCGGCGCCGGCGCCGCCAGCCGACATGCGGTCGGCACCGGCGTGGTCGGCGGCATGTTCACCGCAACCGTGCTCGCGATTTTCTTCGTGCCGGTGTTCTTCGTGGTGGTGCGCAGGCTGTTCCCCGCCAAACCTCCGCGTGAGGAAATGAACCATGAGTAAAAACCGTTTTCCCGCTTCACGCGCCTCTGCCATCCGCCTCGGCGCATCCTTCGCCGCCGCGGCGATGCTGGCCGGCTGCTCGATGATCCCCGAGCTCAAGCTGCCGGCGGCACCGGTACCTCAGCAGTTTGCCAATGTTCCCGACAGCGGCATCGCGCCGCCGTCGTGGCGCGAATACTATGCCGATCCCGCGCTGCATGCGCTGATCGAGGCCGCACTCGAACACAACCGCGACATGCGGATCGCACTGGCGCGGGTCGAGGAAGCGCGCGCGCTGGCCGGCATCGCCCGCGCCGACCGCTTCCCCACTCTGGACGCACAAGCCTCGGCGAACCGGAGCCGCACGCCGGCGGATCTTTCCGCCACCGGGCGCGCACGCACCGGCAGCCGCTACGACCTGGGCCTGGGCGTCACTTCCTTCGAGCTCGATTTCTGGGGCCGCGTGGCGGCGCTGAACGAAGCCGCGCTCGCCCAGTACCTCGCCAGCGGGGAAGCGGCGAAAAGCTTCCGCGTGAGCCTGATCGGCGATGTCGCCGACACCTGGTACCAGCTGACCGAACTGGCCGAGCGCGAGCGCCTGGCGAACGATACCCTGAACAGCCGCAGGGAAAGCCTGGAACTCATCCGCAAGCGGCGCGACGCGGGGCTGGCCACCGAGCTCGAGGTGCTGGCCGCGGAAAGCCTGGCCGAATCGGTACGCGGCCAATGGGCGGAACTGAAGCGACAGCGCATGCAGACGGAAAACGCGCTCAGGCTGCTCACCGGCATGGCGGCGCCGCTGCCTGCGACGACGGCGCTCGTGAACCAGCCGAAGCTGGCGGCCATCGCCCCCGGCCTGCCCTCGGAAGTGCTATTGAAACGCCCGGACGTGCGCGCCGCCGAACAGCGCCTCGTCGCCGCCAACGCCAGCATCGGCGCTGCGCGCGCCGCCTTCTTTCCGCGCATTTCGCTGACCGGCAGTTTCGGCACCGCGAGCAGCGACCTGTCCGGTCTGTTCGATTCAGGCAGCGGCGCCTGGCTGTTCAACCCCGTGGTGAAACTGCCGCTGTTCGACGCCGGCCGCAATCAGGCCAACCTCGACCTCGCCGAGGCACGCAAGACCATGGCCGTGGCCGACTATGAAAAAACCATCCAGCAGGCCTTCCGCGAAGTGGCCGACGCGCTTGCCGCGCTCTCGACTTACGGCGAACAGCTCTCGGCGCAGCAGGCCAACCTGCAGGCGCAGCAGGCGCGGCTCGAACGCGTGAAGGCGCGCGCCGAGACCGGCATCGCCAGCTATCTGGAAGTGCTCGACGCCAGCCGCGAGGCCTTCGCCGCCGAGCAGACACTGGCGACAACCCGGCGCCAGGCGCTCGCCAGCCAGGTCGCGCTGTTCAGAGCCCTGGGCGGCGGGGAATAGCCCTTAACGTAAAACAGCGCGAAGCGTTTTCTCGCCCCCTCTCCCACGGGGAGAGTGCCGGGGCTAGCCCGGATATTTCATCAGATCGCGGGATGGTGGCGAGTCACTGCGAGCAGATTTGCGCATCCCGCGCCAAGCCAATAGCGCGACCGCGAAGGGCGGAGCAGCACCTTGCGCAGCAAGGTGCGACCCCGTAGCGGGATGCAGGCGCCCGTGGCGCGGTCGCTCGGCATCCCCGCTACCCGATCCCCGCTTTCGTGGGGTCCCTCGGGCTACGCTTTAGGGCGGCCCTATGGCCGCTGCGCTCGAAACTCGCCCCAAGGCGCCGCTTGCGCGGGCTCGTTTTGGGGCGAAGCGGGGGTGCGAAGCTGCCGCAAATTGGCCGCCGAGGCTCGCGTAACGTCGCCTCGGTACGTGCGCAGTGAAGCGAGCCATAGGGCAGCGCAGCGGGCGTGTGCGCGAGCCCGTGTTCGCCTGCGCTGCCCACGTGCCGAGGGGCTACGCTACGGCGCTGCCCCGCGAAGGCCGGCGGTACAAATCGGATTTCGGACTGATTGCGCGCAAAGCTTCTCATGCGCTTTTCCGTCCTATTCGGGGCCGGTCTGGTGAAATATCCGGGCTAAATCGCCTCATGTTTCTAACCGTCAGTACGCCCGCATCGTGCATCAGTGGGTTGCAGCCATCGGACTCGATTCGACGGTCTATGGCACGCACACCATGCGGCGAACCAAGAACCCGATGGCACGTCATTTGTTTGCGCTTCTTATGGTGATCAGCGCGATCTCCGGCGGCGCGAACAGGCGGATGGGCGGCCCCCAGGTGCCGGCGCCGCGGCTGACATAGAGCTTGCGGCCATCGGCCAGTTCGGTGAGGCCGGTGCGGAACTTGTAGGCCAGGCGCGTGAGATAGACGAAAGGATAGATCTGCCCGCCATGGACATGGCCCGAGAGCTGCAGGTCGAAGCGGCTGTCGTCGTCCACCAGCGGCTGATGCTTGAGCAGGACGACGAAATCGTCTGCGCCGGCCGGGGCAAGCGCTTGGGCTTCCTGCGCCCTGGTTTGCTGCAAGGACCCGGTCACCGCCGGATCGTCCACCCCCGCCAGCACGATGCCGCCCGCACGCACCGCCTCGCCGCGCAGCACGGTGAAGCCCGCCTCGCGCAGAAAGCGCAGCGAGGTGTCGAGACCGACATAGTATTCGTGGTTGCCGGTGACGGCGTAGGCGCCGAGCGGCGGCTTGTAGGCGCGCAGACGACGCGCCAACGCGGGGAAATCATCGCCCTGGCCGTCGACGATGTCGCCGGTCGCCACGACGATGTCGGGCTGCAATTCGGCCAGTTTCGGCAGGATGCGGTCCAGCAGCCGCCTGCCCTGCATGATGCCGAGGTGGAGGTCGGAAATCTGCGCGATGCTGACGCGGCCATTCGCCAGCCTGGGCGTGACGATGTCGATTTTTTCGATGCGGATATGGCGCGCCTCGAAGAAACCGTAGACCAGCAGCATGAGAGACAGCATGGCCACGATGCGCAGCGTCCATTGCGGTGTCAGCGGCCAGGCCCCCTTCAGCGGGCTGGCAAGAATGAAGCCCAGGTCGAACAGGAGACCCACGCAGACGAACAGGAACACATAGGCCATCCACCCATAGCTCGTCCAGGCAGCGATGGCGGCGGCGCGGTGCCAGCCCTGCCTTTCCATGAACCAGACCAGGAGCGGCGCAAAGCTCAGGATGACGCCCGCGGCGATGAGGGTGGCGGAAAGCCCCCACGAGTGCGGGCAGGCGAACCATATCTTGCCGGCGAGATAAAAATGCATGGCCGCGTAGACCAGCAGGAACATGGCGATGAAGGTCAGCATCGTGTCGCCCTGGTGAAGAAGCACTCGTACGGCATTTTCCTGTTGATCCGAAACAAACGGGACTGCAGCCTGCCGCCATGAGCGGTCATTGCTGGCCGGGCGGGAGAATGAGGACAGTTTTACACGATTTCGGGGCGCATGGTGGACTTGTGCCGCGAGAAAGCGGGAGAAAACGCTCCGCTCCCCCGGCGCGGCAGTCGGCCTCAAGTCCCCGACAGGCTGCTAGCCTCCGGTCTTCGGCCAGGTCCAGGCGGCGATGTCGGGCCGGTCCACGCCGTGCGCGTAGGCGTATTCGAGGCAGTCGGCCTGCTCGTTCCGCAGCCGCTGTTTGACGTGGGCCCCGGCCACCAGCAGCCCGGGCACACGGTTGATGACATCGATGGCCAGGCTGAAGCGGTCGATCTCGTTGCGAATGGCAAGCTCCAGCGGCGTGTTGATGTGTCCCTTCTCCTTGTAGCCGCGCACGTGCAGGTTGCGGTGGTTGGTGCGCCGGTAGGCCAGGCGATGGATCAGCCAGGGGTAGCCGTGGAAGTTGAAGATGACGGGCCGGTCCACGGTGAAGAGGCTGTCGAAGTCTCGGTCCGAGAGGCCATGCGGGTGCTCGCTCTCCGGCGTCATGCGGTAGAGGTCGACGACGTTGACGAAGCGGATCCTGAGCGCCGGGAAGGCTTCGCGCAGCATGCACACCGCGGCCAGGGCCTCCTGGGTCGGCACATCGCCGCAGGCGGCCAGCACCACGTCGGGTTCCGTGCCCTCGTCGTTGCTCGCCCAGTCCCAGATGCCGATGCCCTGGGCGCAGTGGCGGATGGCCGCCTCGCGATCCAGGTACTGCAGGTGCTCCTGCTTGTCGCAGACGATGATGTTGACGTTGTCGGTGCTCCTCAGACAGTGGTCGGCCACGGCGAGCAGGCAGTTGGCGTCGGGCGGCAGGTAGATGCGGGTAACCTCGGGGTTCTTGTTCACCACCACGTCCAGGAAGCCGGGGTCCTGGTGGGTGAAACCGTTGTGGTCCTGGCGCCAGACGGTGGAGGTGATGAGCAGGTTGAGGCTGGACACCGGCGCCCGCCATGCCACTTCCCTGGACATGGTGAGCCACTTGGCATGCTGGTTGAACATGGAGTCGATGATATGGACGAAGGCTTCGTAGGTGGAGAAGAAGCCGTGCCGGCCGGTAAGCAGATAGCCTTCCAGCCAGCCCTCCAGGGTGTGCTCGGAGAGCAGCTCCATGACCCGGCCGTCCGGGGCGAGCTCGCCGCCGTCGGCGTCCTCCGGGCGCATCTGGGCAAGCCAGGTCTTCCTGCTCGCCTCATACACGGCGTCGAGGCGGTTGGAGGCGGTCTCGTCCGGGCCGAAGACGCGGAAGTTGTCCGGATTCTGGCGCAGAATGTCGCGCAGGAACGCCCCCAGGGGCCGGGTGTTGCCGACGCGGGCCGCGCCCGGAGCTTCCACCGCCACCGCGTAGGCACGGAAGTCGGGCAGGTGCAGCGCCCGGCGCAAGAGCCCGCCGTTGGCATGGGGGTTGGCGCTCATGCGCCGGCTGCCCTTGGGCGCGAGGGCCTTGAGTTCGAGGCGCAATCGCCCGGCCGCGTCGAAAAGATCTTCCGGCCGGTAGCTTTTGAGCCAGGCATCGAGCTGCGCGAGGCGCCCGGCATCCTCCCGCACCCCGGCAAGCGGCACCTGGTGGGCGCGCCAGGTGCCTTCGACGCGGTGGCCGTCGACCGTCTTCGGGCCGGTCCAGCCCTTGGGGGCCCTGAGCACGATCATGGGCCAGCGCGGCCGGGCGGTCTCGCCCGACGCGCGCGCCTGCGCCTGGATCGCGCGGATCGCCGCGTAGCTGTCATCGAGAGCGGCGGCCATCGCCCGATGCATGGCCATGGGCTCCTCGCCCTCGACGAAATGGGGTGCCCAGCCGTAGCCGCGGAGCAGGGCTTCCAGCTCGTCGCGGGGGATGCGGGCGAGCACCGTGGGGTTGGCGATCTTGTAGCCGTTGAGACTGAGGATGGGCAGCACCGCGCCATCGCGCACCGGATTGAGGAACTTGTTGGAATGCCAGGCGGTGGCGAGCGGCCCGGTCTCCGCCTCGCCGTCGCCCACCATCACCGCGACCAGCAGGTCCGGGTTGTCGAAGGCGGCGCCGAAGGCGTGCGCGAGCGAATAGCCCAGCTCGCCGCCCTCGTGGATGGAGCCCGGGGTCTCCGGCGTGCAGTGGCTGCCGATGCCGCCGGGGAAGGAGAACTCCTTCAAGAAACGCCGCAGGCCGGCCTCGTCCTCGCCCTTTTCCGGATAGACCTCCGAATAGGTGCCCTCCAGCCAGGCCGGGGCGAGGACCCCTGGCGCGCCGTGGCCGGGTCCGGCCAGGAAGATGGCGTCGAGGTCGTGTTTGACGATCAGCCGGTTGAGATGGACGTAGGCGAAGGCGAGCGCCGGGCTCGCACCCCAGTGGCCCAGGAGCCGCTCCTTGATATGCTCGGGCCTTAGCGGCTCGCGCAACAGCGGGTTGTCCTGCAGATAGATCATGCCCGCGGCAAGGTAATTGCAGGCGCGCCAGAAGGCATGCAGGCGCTCCAGTTCCTCGTTTTGCAGCGGGGTACTGCTTTCGTTCATGGTGTCCATGCGCGTCCCGGGACAAAGGTTGGGCGGCCGTGCTGGCCGCAAGCTTGCAGTAATTAGAGTATAGGCAGGCGGATATTTCAGCGGGGTGAAGCGGCGCCCAGCGCATGGGTGTGGCGCGCGATGACGCGTTCTTCGTCGGTGGGGATCACCCAGGCGGAGACCGCGCTGTGCGCGCGGCTGATGCGCGGCCCGTGCGCCATGTTGGCCTCGGCGTCGAGCGCCAGGCCGAGCCAGGCGAGATGCCCGCAGATGCGCGCGCGCACCGGCGCGGCGTGCTCGCCGATGCCGGCGGTGAAGACCAAAGCGTCCAGGCCGCCGAGGGCCGTCGCCAGCGAGCCGACGGCCCTGGCCGCGTGATAGGCGAAGTGCGCCACGGCGGCCTGCGCCGCAGGCGTGCCGCTTTCGAGCAGCCGGCGCATGTCGGAGCTTTCGCCGGACAGGCCGAGCAGGCCGGAGCGCTTGTGCAGCAACTCGGACACCGCGCCAAGATCCATTCCGCGCTCGCGCATGAGATAGAGCGGAACCGCCGGATCGATGGCGCCGCAGCGCGTGCCCATGGGCAGGCCGTCGAGCGGGGTGAAGCTCATGGTGGTCTCGACGCTGCGCCGGTTGCGCATGGCGCACAGGCTGGCGCCATTGCCCAGGTGGGCGACGATCACCCGGCCCTCGGCCAGTTCCCCGAGATGCCTGGGCAGCGCCGAGGCGATGTATTCGTAGGACAGGCCATGAAAACCATAGCGGCGCACCCCGGCATCGTGCAGTTCGCGCGGCAGGGCGAAGCGCTGAGCCAGGTCGGGCAGGGTACGGTGAAAGGCGGTGTCGAAACACGCGATTTGCGGCAGATCGGGACGCGCCTCGATCAGCGCGCGGATGCCGGCCAGTCCGTGCGGCTGGTGCAGGGGGTCGATCGGCACCAGGCGCTCCAGCCTGGCCAGAACCTGCGCATCGATGCGCACCGGCGCGGCGTAGTCGGCGCCGCCGTGCACCACGCGGTGGCCTGCGGCGCGCAGCCTCTGGCCGTCCAGCCGCGGCTTTAGCCAATCGAGCAGCACCCGCATCGCCGCGGCATGGTCGGCGGCCGCCACCGGCGCGTCGATCCGCTCGGCGGCATGGGGCGCAAGCCCGATGCGCATGCGGGCGGCGGCGCCGATCTCCTCGACGATGCCGCGGTAGACGGCCGCAAGGCGCTCCTCCGCGCCGACACGGTAGACGGCGAACTTGAGGCTGGAGGAGCCGGCGTTGAGGATGAGCAGGGCGTCGTCCATGGGCTAGCGTACCGGCAGGTCGCAGGAGGCGATGTCGTCGGCGCAGAAGCGGCCGAAGGGCGAGCAGCCGCGGCAGCACCCGCCCGCGAGCCGCAGGCGACCGGGCCGGGATGGGTAGCGGTGGTTTTGCGATGCCATACGCATGACGGGGTTCGGGGGTTTCGGTTCAGGCCGGGCATGGAGATGTACCGCCGGCTTCTTGTTTTACATGGTAACAAACCCCGTGCGCGTCCGGCTTTGCCTCTCACCCTCCGGGCCCTGCCTCCGGTCCCCCTGCCCGCGGCGGGGCGGCGCGCAGAGGGCAGCGCGCGGTGGTTCGGCATTTGCGCCGATCGGGGACGGGCGGATCCCGCATGGCCGCTCGTGCTTGCCCGCTTTCGACTTCCGGTAATAACCTTGCGGGAAACTGGTCGGACACCGACAATGCAAAGGGACAGCATATGATGAAGAACATCGGCAAATACATCCTTACCGGCCTCGTCACCATGCTGCCGGTGATCCTCACGCTGTATCTGCTCTACTGGCTGGCGATATCCGCCGAAACCCTGCTGGGCGAACTGATCCCGCAGGAGATCTATTTTCCCGGCATGGGCGTCGCCGCAGCGCTGCTGGCGATGCTCGTCGTCGGCATGCTCATGCACACTCGGCCGATCAGGCAGCTTTTTCTGCGCGGCGAGCGCATCTTCTACCGGCTGCCGCTGGTGAAATCGATCTATGCCGCTTTTCGCGATTTCATGGATTATTTTTCGCCGGGAAGGAAAAAGGATTTCGAACAGGTCGTCACGGTAACGTTCGGGGACACCGGCATGCGCCTCATCGGCTTCGTCACCCAGGCCGACGATCAGTTGCCGGAGGACTTTCAGCGCGATTACGTCATGGTCTACCTGCCCATGAGCTACATGATCGGAGGCTATGCCGTGCTGGTGCCGCGTGCGTCGGTGCAGCCCCTCAACATGAGCATGGAGGAAGCCATGCGCTACGTGCTGACCGCCGGCGTCACCCGCCTCTCGACGCCGCTATAGCCGCCCGCAGCCGTCGCCCGAACCTGCCAGGCGCCGGGCTAGCCCGGCTAGTTCAATGCACTGGCCAGCAGGCGGCGGTAGCGCGACACCAGTTCGCCCTGCCCGCCCAGCAGGTTGAACACATCGAGCAGGGTTTTGCGGCCGATGTCATCCTGGAAGCCGCGGTCGCGGCGCACGATTTCCAGCAGCTGGTCCATGCCTTCCTCGTAGCGGCCGGAGGCGATCATCAGGTTGGCGAGCTTGAGGCGCGCATCGAGATTGTTGGCATCGGCCTCGATCGCAGCAGACAGAGTCCCTTCGTTCTCGCCGCCGGCATTCATTTCCGCGAGCTTGATCTGAGCCGTGAGCTGCATGGTGCGCGCATCCTTCGCTACTTCGTCGTTGCGTATGCTGGACAAAAGCCGGCGCGCCTCCTCGATTTCGCCCTGCACGAACATGATTTCGGCGGCGTCCACCCTCACCCACTCGTTGTCGGGATCGAGCTGGGAGGCCTGGGCCAGCAATTGCAGCGCACCGGCATCGTCGCCCGCGCCGCGCTTTGCCTGCGCCTGCCGGCGCAGTTCCTCGGCCGGACTGGGGATGATCTTTGCCAGCCATTCGCGCACCGCGCTCTCGGGCAGGGCGCCGGAAAACTCGTCGACGATCCTGCCATTGACCACGGCCTTCACGGCGGGAATGCCGCGCACGCCGAACTGCGCCGACAGTTCCTGGTTTTCGTCGGCATTGACCTTGGCCAGCACGAACTTGCCGCCGTATTCGGCGGCGAGCTTTTCCAGGATGGGTTTCAGCATCTTGCAGGGGCCGCACCACGGCGCCCAGAAATCCACCACCACCGGCTGCCGGAAAGAGGCCTGGATGACTTCCTGTTCAAAGTCGGCAAGGCCGACGTCTTTATCGAATGCGGACATGACTCAATCCTTCACGCAAATACAAAACAAAATCGTTTCACGGGGAGGTAAGGGAGGAGGGGGAGAAAACCCCAAGGCAATATGTTTTTTGCCTTACTCCCTTTCCTCCCTGTTGACTGTCATCGAATTTCACTACGAGTCCGTGTCAATTCAAATCCGCTTCGCCAGTTCCTCGGCCTTGCCGGTGTAGCTCGCGGGCGTCATTTCTTTGAGGCGCGCCTTTTCCGCATCGGGCAATTTCAGGCCGTCGATGAAGGCATGCAGGGTCTCGCGGTTGATGCCGCCCTTGCCGCGCGTGAGTTCCTTCAACTGTTCGTAGGGATTGGGCAGGCCGTAGCGCCGCATCACGGTCTGGATCGGCTCGGCCAGCACTTCCCAGTTGGCGTCGAGGTCGGCGGCAAGCTGAGCGGGATTGACCTTTAGCTTGTTGAGGCCGCGCAGGCAGGATTCGTAACCCAGCAGTGTGTAGCCCAGCCCCACGCCCATGTTGCGCAGCACCGTGGAATCGGTGAGGTCGCGCTGCCAGCGCGAAATCGGCAGTTTCTGCGCCATGTGGGTGAGCACGGCATTGGCCATGCCGAAGTTGCCCTCGGCATTTTCAAAATCGATGGGATTGACCTTGTGCGGCATGGTGGAAGAGCCGACCTCGCCTTCCTTCACCTTCTGCCTGAAATAGCCCAGCGAGATGTAGCCCCACATGTCGCGGCACAGGTCGATGAGGATGGTATTGATGCGCACGTGGGCGTTGAACAGTTCGGCCATGTAGTCGTGCGGCTCGATCTGGGTGGTGTAGGGATTGAAGCCCAGCCCCAGGCCGGTGACGAATTTCTCCGCAAAATCTTCCCAGTCCACGTTGGGATAGGCGGCCAGATGCGCGTTGTAGTTGCCCACCGCGCCGTTGATCTTGCCCAGATATTCGATATCGGCCATGCGCATGCGCGCCAGGCGCAGGCGATGGGCCACATTGGCCATTTCCTTGCCCAGGGTGGTGGGGCTGGCGGGCTGGCCGTGTGTGCGCGAAAGCATGGGCTGGGCGGCAAGGTCATGCGCCATGTCGTGCAGCTGATAGATGATGTAGGTCAGCAGCGTGGCCAGGATGTTTTCCTGCGCGCCCTTCAGCATCAGCGCATGCGACAGGTTGTTGATGTCTTCCGAGGTGCAGGCGAAATGGAAGAACTCGGCCACGCGATGGATTTCGTCGTTTTGCCGGCAGCGTTCCTTGAGGAAGTATTCCACCGCCTTGACGTCATGGTTGGTGGTGGACTCGATTACCTTGATGCGTTCCGCATCGCTTTCCGAGAAGTTCTCGACGATGCCGTCGAGAAAGGCGACGCCCGCTTCGGAAAGCTGCGGCACTTCGGAAATGCCGGGATTGGCCGCCAGCGCCTTGAGCCACTCGACCTCCACCCAGACGCGGTGCTTGATCAGGCCGAATTCGCTGAAATAGCGGCGCAGTGCGGCAATCTTGCCGCCATAACGGCCGTCGAGGGGGGAAAGCGCGGTGAGTGCGGAGAGTTCCATACGGTTCTCGGGGGAATGGCGAAAGCCGCTATTTTACCGGAGATGCCGTACTTGGATGGAGCGGCCAGGAAAGGCCTGAAAAGCTGAGCAAGGCGGATGCAGTGCAAGGCGCACAGCGCGCAGCGACCGAGACATACCTTATTAGGTAGGCGAGGAAGCGAGCACTGCGCAACGCTGCAATGCGCCGCCGCAGCCACCTTTGCAGACCTTTCCTAGACGGGACGGCGCTCGCGGAACGCCTGGGCGACGGTGCCGAGGTCGACATACTCCAGTTCGCCGCCCAGCGGCACGCCGCGCGCCAGGCGCGACACCTTGAGGCCCTTCTCGCGCAGGCGCTCGCCCAGCATGTGCGCGGTGGCCTCGCCTTCGGGGGTGAAATTGGTGGCCAGCACGACTTCCTCGACGGTACCGTCGAGCGCGCGGTCGAGGAGCTTGTCCAGGCTGATTTCGCGCGGGCCGATGCCGTCCAGGGGGCTCAACCTGCCCATCAGCACGAAATACAGGCCGTTGTAGCTTTGCGTGGACTCCAGGGTGTTGAGGTCGGCGGGCATTTCCACCACCGCCAGCAGACGCCTGTCGCGACGCGGATCGGCGCAGGTAGGGCAGATTTCCGTCTCGGAAAAATTGTTGCACAGGCGGCAATGCCGCAGGCTGGCCAACGCATGGTCGAGGGCGGCAGCGAGTTTCTCCGCGCCGGCGCGGTCGCGCTGCAAAAGATGGTAGGCCATGCGCGCCGCCGACTTGGGGCCCACGCCGGGCAGGGCGCGCAAGGCGTCGATCAGGGCGGCCAGCGCGCCGGGCTGCTTGTCACTCATTTACTTGTCCCTGGAACCGCCTCAAGCCACGGAATGCAAAAAACCCGAACAAGGAGGACAAGAGGAGAGGAGTAAACCCTGTTTTTCCTCTTGTCCTCATGTCCTCTTTGTAAAAGGACTCAGTGTTCTCTGAGACCGACTGCTTTTTTCAAGTCTATTCCGGCATCGAGCCCGGCGGCTCCTTGCCCGACAGGATGAGGTAGAAGCCGAGCGCGACCAGCGCCATCCACAGTACCACGGCGCCCATGCCGAAACGCCCGGACAGCGCGCCCATGTTGAACAGCACCACGAGCGCCACGACCAGCACGGCATTGCCGGCCCAGAAGCGGATTTTTTCCGGCGCCATGTCAGAACGGCAGCTTCATGCCGGGAGGCAGCGGCATGCCCTGGGTGACCGCGCCCATTTTTTCCTGCGTGGCGGCCTCGGCCTTGCGCACGGCATCGTTGAAGGCGGCGGCAATGAGGTCTTCGAGCATTTCCTTGTCGTCCATCACGCCGGGGGCGATCTGCACGCGGCGCACGTCGTTGCGACAGGTCATGACGACCTTGACCATGCCGGCGCCGGACACGCCCTCCACTTCCGTCTCCGCCAGCTGTTCCTGGACTTTCTGCATGTTCTGCTGCATCAGCTGAACCTGCTTCATCATGTTGCCGATTCCGCCTTTCATCATTGCGATTCTCCCAGAGGTTGTATGGATGCCGGATCGACCCGCGCATCGAATTGTTCCACCAGATCCCGGATGAAGGGATCGGTCTCGATCGCCGCCACGGCTTCCGCCTGTTTCTCGGCCCTGGCGCGGGCCCTGACTTCGACCGGACTCTGCTCGCCTGAAGCGCCGACTTCGATGCCCACCTTGAGTCCGGCGCCGAATTTCTGCCTGAGCGCGGCTTCCAGCTTTTCCTGGTAGATCTTGTCGAGGAGGTGCTTGTGCGCCTCGGGCAGGCCAAGCTGCATCGTGCCGCCGTCGAAGGATTTGAGTTCGCACTGGTCGGCCAGCATGCGCGCCATACCGCCGAGTTTGAGATCGGCGACGATGGCAGGCCAGTCCTGGCTGGACTGCATCTGCGCTACGGGCTGCGTCCTGACCGGGGCTTGCGCTGACGGCGGCATGTCGGGCAGTTTTTCGGAAACCGCCTGTGGCGCCGCGTCCCGCACAGGCGGCGGCGCGGCAACGGACACAGTACGCCTTATGCCGGCGACCGCAAGCGGTTTGCCGGTTTCGGCCGCCGTCGTGAAGGCCAGCATGCGCAAGAGCGTCATGCTGAAGCCGGACAGTTCGTCCGGCGCGAAGGGCAGGTCGCGGCGGCCGTTTAAGGCAATCTGGTAATAAAGCTGCACGGTCTCGGCGTCGAGCTTTTGCGCATATTCCTGCACGCGTGCGGCATCCTGTTCGTCAGCGAGTGCAGCGGGTGCTGCCTGCACCAGGGCGATGCGGGTCAGCAAAGCCCCCAGGTCCTGCAGGGCGGCGCTCAGCGACAGGCCTCTTTCCGACAGCAGGCGCGGCTGCGCCAGCAGCAGATCGGCATCCTGGCGCGAAAGCGCATCGAGGATGTCGAACAGGTATTCCTGGCCCACGGTACCGAGCATGGCTTCCACCGCGGCGGCTTCGAGCCTGCCGCTGCCGTGGGCGATGGCCTGGTCGGTGAGCGAGAGCGCATCGCGCATGCTGCCGTTGGCGGCGCGCGCAAGCAGGTTCAGCGCGGACGCTTCGGCGGCGATGCCCTCCTCGCCCAGCACGTAGGCAAGGCGCTGCGTGACCTGCGCCGGGGTCATGGGCTTGAGGTTGAACTGCAGGCAGCGCGAGAGCACGGTCACCGGAATTTTCTGCGGGTCGGTGGTGGCAAGGATGAACTTCACGTGCTCGGGCGGCTCTTCCAGCGTCTTCAGCATGGAGTTGAAGGCCGGCTTCGACAGCATGTGCACTTCGTCGATGATGTAGACCTTGTAGCGGCCGACGGTGGGCGCGTACTGCGCGTTGTCCAGCACCTCGCGCATGTTGTCGACGCCGGTGTTGGATGCCGCGTCCAGTTCCAGGAGGTCGACGAAGCGGCCGGCGTCGATCTGCCTGCAGGCGCTGCACTCGCCGCAGGGCTCGGGCGTGACGCCGGTTTCGCAGTTGAGGCATTTGGCGAGGATGCGCGCCAGCGTGGTCTTGCCTACCCCGCGCGTGCCGGTGAAAAGATAGGCGTGATGCAGCCGCCCCTGGGTGAGCGCATTCGACAGCGCCTGCACCACGTGCTCCTGCCCGGTGAGGTCGGCAAAGCGTCTGGGGCGCCACTTGCGCGCCAGGGCCACCGAGGCTTGATTCTTGGCGGGTTGCGAGGAGTCGCCGAAAAGATCAGACATAGGGGTCAGGGATCAGGATTCCGGATTCAGGGGTAGTTGCAGCCGTAGGCTGCGCTTTACTTTACAAGACGCGTAGCACATTCCCTGATCCCTGAATCCTGATCCCCGAATCCAAAATAAAGTGGCGAGCCTTGACCCCGGCACTGGTAACGATCCGCTATGGCTGCTTCCTTCCGGACCTGACCAGGTTCACGGGGCTGCCATGCGGGGAGGCCCGCCGCTTGTATTTTACCGCTTTATCCTGAAAACGTATTCGCCCCTGCAAAGCAAATTCAAAAGCTTTGAACGCAGAGACGCAGAGAAAAAACAATAATAAAGGTAATGTGAGGCGAGGAGTAATTCCTTGCTCCCTCCCTTATCCTCCCATGCCTCCCTGTCAGTGCTTTGGGGTTTCTTTGCGTCTATGCGCTGAACGATTTTTACCGCTTTACTGATCGTCGAGCGGCTCTTTCAGGCGGCGGCTTCGCACCGCGCCCGCAAGTTCGCGCAAGAGCGGCACGGTGTCGTCCCAGCCGATGCAGGCGTCGGTGACGGACACCCCGTATTCCAGCGGCTTGCCCACGCACTGGTCCTGGCGCCCCGGCTTGAGGTGGGACTCGATCATGACGCCCATGATGCGATGCTCGCCGTTGGCGATCTGTTCTGCGACATTGCGCCCGACTTCGAGCTGTCTTTCGTACTGCTTGCCGGAGTTGGCGTGCGAGAGATCGATCATCACTTCCTGGCGCAGGCCGGCGGCGGCAAGCTCCTTGCACGCCGCTTCCACGCTGGCTGCGTCGTAGTTGGGCTGCCTGCCGCCGCGCAGGATGACGTGGCAGTCCTCGTTGCCGGCGGTCCTGAACACGGCGACGTGGCCGGACTTGGTGACGGAAATGAAATGATGGCGCGCCGCCGCGGCCTTGATGGCATCGACCGCGATGCGGATGTTGCCGTCGGTGCCGTTTTTGAAGCCGATCGGGCACGAGGTGCCTGACGCCAGCTGCCGGTGCGACTGCGATTCCGTGGTGCGCGCGCCGATCGCGCCCCAGGCCACGAGATCGGCGATGTACTGCGGCGACACCAGATCGAGGAACTCGGTCGCCGCCGGCAGTCCCAGTTCGTTGATGTCGAGCAGTATCTTGCGCGCCAGATGCAGGCCTTCGTTGATGTCGAAGCTCTCGTTCAGATGCGGGTCGTTGATCAGCCCCTTCCAGCCCACCGTGGTGCGCGGCTTCTCGAAATACACGCGCATGACGATGATGAGTTCGTGCGTGAGTTCGTCGGCGATGTTCTTCAGCCGGGCCGCATATTCCAGCGCGGCCTTGGGGTCATGTATGGAGCAGGGGCCGACGACGACCACCAGGCGGTCGTCGGCGCCGCGCAGCACGTCGTGGATCTGGTTGCGCGCGCGGTACACGGTTTCCGTCACCCTGTCGCTGGCCGGCAGGTCGTCCATGAGCTGCTCGGGCGTGATCAGCTCGCCTACCTGTTCGATGCGGGTGTCGTCGGTTCTGTAATGCGTCATATCAGTGTCCTTTGTCGCCCCATAACAAAAAACCGCCAGGGGCGCTGGCGGTCTTTCGGGGATGTTTGCGATGCTTGGGTCATTCCCTCCCGACCGCCTGTGGCGTGGGATGAAAGAAATAAAAAAAGCCGGCAAACAGTCTGTACATGGCTTGAATGCTATCAGACGAAACCATTACAAACAACCTATCGAATTGATAGTCAAAGACTTTCGTGGGCGCCGTCGCAGAAGGGCGGATCCGCGGTCCACTTGCAGCCGCACAGCGACACGGTCTCTTTTTGCGCAATGACAAACTCCTTGGGCTCGAAACCGGTGCCCTCGTGCGAGCCGTCGCAGAAAGGCTGGCTCTTGGAACGGCCGCAGGCGCACCAGTAGTAGGTGCCGGGCTTGAGCTCCAGTTCGTAGGGGGCTTTTTGCGCGATGACGGGATCTTCCATGCTGTCTCCTGTTAATGGTCGGGGTTGCGCACCTGCGGCTTCAGAAACGTGACGACGTTCGAGCCGGGGGCGTTCTTGGTCGAGCAGCTGCCCTCGCCCACGCCGGCATCGCGCTCGGCCTCGTTTAGGATGTTGATGACTTCGACGTAGAACTTGTCCTTCACCATCATCAGCGCGGTGAGGCCGCCGTCGTTCCTGGCCAGCACGTCGGCGCCGCCGGCGAGCAGGGCCTGGCAGACATCGGCCTCGCCGTAGCCTGCGGCCAGCATCAAGGGGCGGATGCCGTAGGTGATCCTGACGTTGGGGTCGGCGCCGGCTTCGATCAGACGGCTGACGATCTCGGGGAAGCCGCGATCCAGCTCCGCGTTGTAACAGGCTTTCATCAGCGCGGTCCAGCCCAGTTCGTCCCTGGCATCGACCTCGGCGCCGGCGGCGAGCAGGGCTTCCACCATTTCCAGGCTGCCGCCGTGCGCGGCGTTCATCAGCGCGGTGGCGCCATAGGCATCGCGCGCGTTGGCATCCGCGCCGTTGGCGAGCAGCTCGCGCACGCGCTCGACGTCTTTGGCATTCACGGCTTCGATCAGTTGTTGGCTCATTGAACTCTCCTTGCGGGCACGGCGCCCGAATTACCCGAGAATTTTAGTCGGGTATAAGCGTACAGGCAAGCCTCATCGACACCGCCCCGCATCAACGGCTCCGCAGCGCCGCGCGTCTGCCGCGCCGCACATCGATCCCGATCAGTACGGCCAGGCCGATCAAAAAGTAGGCGCCGGTAAACAGCATGGCCAGCCGATGATTGCCGCCGCTGGCCCAGGCCGCGGCACCGTAGGTCACGGGGCCGAGGATGGAAGACAGCTTCACCGCCAGCCCCCACAGGCCGAAAAACTCGGCGCGATGGGCATGCGGGCTGAGATAGCCGATGAAGGCACGCCCCGCGGATTGCGAGGCGCCCAGGCACAGGCCTGCCACATTGGCCGCCAGCCAGAAGGCTTCCGCATCCACTGCACGATAGGCCAGCACCACCATGGCGAGCCAGCCGATCAGGGTCGCAGCCACCGCGCGCTTGTGCCCGATGCGGTCCTGCACATAGCCGAAACCGAAAGCGCCTGCGGCCGCGGTGACATTCACGACCAAGATCAGCCATATGGTCTGGCGCGTGTCGAAGCCCATGGCCTGCTGCGCATAGATGGCGGCAAGCGCGATCACCGCCTGGATGCCGGCCTGGTAGAACACGATGCAGATGAGAAAGCGGAAAAGGTCGCGGTACTGGCGCGCATGCGCGAGGCTTTTCCCCACACGACGAAAGGCATCGCGCGCGAACCCCGCAGTCGCCGGCTTGGGCCGGGCACGTTCTTTCAGGACGAGAAAGGTCGGCAATGCCGCCAGTGCAAACAGCGTCGCGGTAATGAACAGCACGCCGGGAACGAAATCGGCGGCGCCGCCGCCAAGCGACTGCACATGCTCGACATAAGCCAGGCAAACCGCCAGCACCAGGAGGCCGCCGATGTAGCCCAAGCTCCAGCCCCAGCCGGACACCCTGCCCAGCATGCGCCCGCGCGCAAGCTCCGGCAGAAAGGCGGCAATCAGGTTTTCGCCGGTGCCGAAGAAAAAGTTTGAAAACGCCACCAGCAGCATGGCGAAAGCGACCTGACCGGGTTCAGGCAAAGACAGCAGCGCGGTGCCTGCCACGCAGCCGATGGTAGAAATGAGCAGAAGTTTTTTCTTGGCGCCGGCGAGGTCGGCATACGCGCCGAGCAAAGGGCCTGTGAGCATGATGGCTGCGTATGAGACCGCCAAGGCGGTGCTCCAGGCAAAGCTCGCCCACGGCGCATTGTCCGCGATCACCGCGACGAAGAAGGCATTGTAGACCGCGGTGATGACGACCGTGGTGTAGCCGGAGTTGGCGAAGTCATACAGCGCCCACGCCCACACCTCGCGCTTTTTCACTCCCGGATTGAGCGAACTGGAGCGTTTTGCAGTCAAGGGATTCAGGGGCTAGGGGCTAGGGGCTAGGGGCTAGGGGGCTAGGGATTGTGCGGCTGCAGGCCGCGCTCATTTTTACAATGCGCAAAGCTCATTCCCTGAATCCTGGCCCCTGAATCCTGGCCCCTAGGCCGTCCCGCCTACGGTCAGGCCATCGATGCGCAGGGTGGGCTGGCCCACGCCGACCGGCACGCTCTGGCCTTCCTTGCCGCAGGTGCCGACGCCGGAGTCGAGCTGCATGTCGTTGCCGATCATCATGACGCGGGTGAGCGCGTCGGGACCGTTGCCAATCAAGGTGGCGCCCTTGACGGGATAAGTGACCTTGCCGTCTTCGATCATGTAGGCCTCGGCGGTGGAGAACACGAATTTGCCGCTGGTGATGTCGACCTGGCCGCCGCCGAAGTTGACGGCATACAGGCCGCGCTTGACGGAAGCGATGATTTCCTGCGGATCCCTGTCGCCGGTGAGCATGTAGGTGTTGGTCATGCGCGGCATGGGCAGGTGGGCGAAGGACTCGCGCCGCCCGTTGCCGGTGACCGGCACGCCCATGAGTCGCGCGTTGAGGCTGTCCTGCATGTAGCCCACGAGGATGCCGTCCTCGATCAGCACGGTGCGCTGGGTGGGATTGCCTTCGTCGTCGACGTTGAGCGAGCCGCGGCGCAGGGGGATGGTGCCGTCGTCGATAACCGTCACGCCGGGCGAGGCCACGCGCTCGCCGATGCGTCCGGAGAAGGCGGAACTGCCCTTGCGGTTGAAGTCGCCTTCAAGCCCGTGGCCCACCGCCTCGTGCAGCAGGATGCCGGGCCAGCCCGGACCCAGTACCACCGGCATGACGCCGGCCGGCGCGGGCCGCGCGGCCAGATTGGTGACGGCCTGGTGCACGGCCTGGCGCGCGTACTCTTCCAGTTTCTCGTCAGTGAAATATTCGTAGCCGAAGCGTCCGCCGCCGCCGCCCGAACCCTGCTCGCGGCGGCCGTTTTCTTCCGCGATGACCTGAAGGGACAGCCGCACCAGCGGGCGCACGTCGGCGGCGGTGTGGCCGTCGGAACGCGCCACGTAGATGACATCATATTCCGAAGCCAGGCTGGCGATGACCTGGATCACGCGCGGATCGAGCTTGCGCGCGATCGATTCCAGTCTTTCCAGCAGAACGATCTTCTTCGCATCTTCCATGCTCGCCAGCGGGTCGATGGGCCGGTACAGCGCGCGCGCGTCGCCCTTCGTGCTCAATGCGTAAGCCTTGCCGCCGCCGCTTTTGGCAATGGCGCGGGTGACATCGGCCGCCTGCGACAGCGCGTCGAGGCTGATTTCGTCGGAATAGGCGAAGGCCGTCTTTTCGCCCGACACCGCACGCACGCCCACGCCCTGGTCGATGTTGAAGCTGCCGGACTTGACCTGGCTCTCTTCCAGGGTCCACGCCTCCGAGCGGCTGTACTGAAAATAGAGATCGGCGTAGTCGAGGTCGTGGGTGAGCAGCTTGCCGAACACGGGCGCAAGCCGGCTGCCGTCGAGATCGTTGGGCGCAAGCAGGGTGTCCTGCGCGACGCGGAACAACTGTTCACTGTTTTGGATGGGCGTGGCGGCATCGGTCGGTTTCATGGTTTTGACTTCTTCTTCGCGGGCAGGCAATGTTCGACCAGATCGACCTTCAGCTTGTCGCAATTGATCATGCGATGCTTGAGCGCAGGCAGGCTCTTCCTGAGGCCGGCCTGGTAGGCCGGGTTGATGTTGGCCACGACCACGCCGGAACCGCGCGGCAGGCGGTCCAGCACCACCCCCCAGGGATCGACGATCATGGTGTCGCCGTGGGTCTCGCGTCCCGACAGATGATAGCCGCCCTGCGCCGGCGCTATGACATAGGCCAGATTTTCGATGGCGCGCGCGCGCACCAGGGTTTCGAAATGGGCCTTGCCGGTGGTGGCGGTGAATGCGGACGGTACCACGATCATGTCCACGTCCTTCATGGCCCGGTACAGTTCGGGAAAGCGCAGGTCGTAACAGATCGACAGACCCATGCGTCCGAGCGGCGTATCCAGCACCACGATGCGGGTCCCGGGCTCGATGGTTTTTTCTTCGCGATAGTGTTCAGTGCCGAGGTCCAGGCCGAACAGGTGGATCTTGTCGTAGCGTGCGGCCAGCTTGCCCTTGTCGTCGTAAACGAGGCAGCTGTTCCTCACCTTGTCGGCAGCGGAGGCTTCGAGCGGCACCGAACCGCCCACCAGCCAGATGCCGTGGCGCTTGGCCATGCGCGAAAGAAAACTCTGGATCGGGCCCTTGCCCTCGATCTCGCGCACAGCGACCTTGTCGGTGTCCTTCATGCCCATGATGGCAAAGTATTCCGGCAAGGCCACCAGTTTCGCGCCCATCTTCACCGCCTGTTCGATCAGGCGCTCGGCCTCGGACAGGTTGGCTGCGACATTCGGACCCGAAGCCATCTGGATGGCGGCGACCCGGATCGCGCCCGCAGCCGGGGCGGGCTTTTTCGCTGCCGGCTGCCTGCCGCGGGAACCCTTGGTGGATGCGACTGAAGATGTTTTCCTGACTGTCATGGTTGTGATTCTTTTTCCTGTTGGGTTTTCGGCTTTCCCAGCTTGGTGACGGTCGGGTTGTCCCATGAGCCCTCCACCAGGTATTCGAAGGATGCAGCCTCGTCAAAGGGGTTTTGCAGGACCTTCTGCACCACCAGCGCGCCAACGCCGGCAACCGGGCCGCCGAGCAAGGCGCCCGCCATGGCTACACCTTCGGATATTTTCGGGGAGACCTTTACGCGCAGCTTGACCGACTCGTCTCTGAGCTGGGCCTGGCCGGACATTCTGACGTTGGCGGAAGGCCCGCTCATCAGAAAGTCGCTGGTATAGACCGTACCGTTTGCCACTTGCATGGTAGAGGAAATCGTATCGAAAGCGAACCCTTCGGAAAAGACATCGCGAAAGTCCAGGGTGATGCGGCGCGGCAGCGACTGCAGGCTGGCGATGCCGAGAAGCTTGCCGGCACCCGGCTCGACCTGCAGGAACTGGCCATTTTTCGCTTCCAGCCTGAGCGTGCCGTCCAGCGTTTCGAAACTGAAATCCGCCGGCGAGCGTGGCCAGGTGACCTCTCCCTTGACCGTCGCCGTGCCTTTGCTGAGGGCGTTGGCATAGCCGAAACGTTCGAGCAATTTGCCGGCATCGAGTATCTGGGCATCGACTTTCATGCGCGTTTCGCCCAGCCCGCTGTCCTTCCAGACGCCCTCCATGCTGATCACGCTGTCGGCATGGGTCAGGTTGAGCTGCTCGATGGCCATGCCGGTCGGCATGCCATGCGCCACGACTTCGAGTTTTCCCATGGGTCGGCTGCCAAACCTGAGTTCATCGACTTCCAGGTCGAAGGCCGGGAAATCGGCCGCCTGCAGGCGCATCGCCGCTGCGCCGGCATTGTCCGCATAGGGAATCGGGTCAGGCAGCACGAAACGCTCGAAGCGGGCGGAAATGCGCTCCGGGTTTTCGCCCTCGGCACGGCGGTAGGCCACATTGCCCGACATCTCACGGCCCGTCACCGACACGCGCAACAGCTTGCCCTTGAGTGCGCCGCTGATGTTGATGTCGTTGAACCGGCGGCCGAGGAATTCGAGACTGCCAAGGCCGAGGTTGATGCTCGACACCATGGCATTGCCGCCGTGTCCCGGCGGCAGGATGTCCGCCCAGCCGCCGAGGTTGAACTCGTTCACCTTGCCGGTGATTTTCATGCCCGGCTCGGCCGGCAAGACTGCCCTGCCGCCGAAATTCAGTTCGCCGCGTTCGAACCGGAAACCCGCCGGGGTGGGCACCGAAGTCCACACTGCGGTGGCGACATCGCCGTACTGAAGCGAAGATTTTTTGTTTCCGTTGTCCAGGCTTTGCTGCTGGAAAAGGAATCGCGCCGGCTTGTTCGCGGGTTTTTGCAAAGGCGCAGGCAGGCGCGCCTCCAGGCCGAGCAGGTTCGATTCCAGGCGGAAAGCGGGTCTGCCGCGTTCCAGGTTGAGCTCGCCCTTCCAGCCGGATTTTCCGGACAAGCGGTCGGCGATGCCCTGGCCAAACCAGGTGGCGAGCGCAGGGGCGGTGAAACTGCCCTGCCCCTGCACCTGTACGCGACCGTTCTCGGTGGCGACCTTCAACTCGGCCGGACCGCCCAGAATGTACGCCGTGATTTTTTGCGCCCTGACCGTGTCGCCGGTGAAATCCAGATCGCCGCTGACCTGTTCGAGGCGCGGCAAGTCGGGGCCGGGGAAAACGGTGTTGCCGGCAAAACTCAACCTGCCTGCCAGGCTCGTGTCCTCGCTGTGTCGCAGGGGAACCGTGATGTTCATGTCGAGGCGCAAGTCGCCGGTGGCGCTCATTTCCTCCGTCAGGCCGTCGATCTTTTCGCTCACGGGACTGAAATTCACGAAACGGATGAGCTCCTGCGCCGGACCGGCAGCCTCCCCCTCGACTTGCAGAATCGTTTCCGGCGCATCCAGATCCGGAATCACCGCCTCGACCTTGCCGAGACGGGCGCCAAAGATCCTTGCCTTGTCGGCACGGACTTCCATGCGCACACCGTCGAACAAGAGTTCCCCTTCGATGTCCTCTATTTGCGGATAGTCGTGCGCGAACCGCACCTTGCCGCCATGCAACTTGCCGGTCACTTTGAACGTGCCGTCATGCGGCGTGCGGAAGGGGAACTTCGCGAGGTCGCCCTGCAGCCTGAAGCTGCCTTCCTTCACTTCGCCGCCGAGGATGCCGTTTCTCAGCCACGCCTGGGTATCCTCGTTCACGCTGAAGGGAAGGTAGCGCTGTATTCTGGGACCCCGCGCCCGATCCAGCCGTCCCGTGAGGTCGGCCACGCCCGGACCTTGCCCGCCCAACTGGTAGCGCCCATACATCGTGGCGGCGAAATCCGTGTTGGAAAGCACCGCCTCGGCAATCTCGAGGTTGTAACGCTTGTCCTTCTGGCGTTTCCAGCCACCGCGCACGTTCAGGATGTCGAAGCGGAACTGCGGTTCGGCAAAATGTTCCGGCAGGTCGAAACCGCCTTGCCTGGCCGCAATGTCATAACGGCCTTTTTCCTCGTTGCCGGCCAGCATGCCGCTGAGATTGCTCGCCCCCGGACGCGACTCACCCGCGGCCCAGCCCAGGCCGGCAAAGCGCACATCGATGCTGAATTTTTTCGGCGTCGGCCACGCACCCTGCCAGCGCGCATCCAGGCTGTCTATGCGCCCCCGCGGCGCGAACTCGGCGATGCGCGCTTTCCACGATGCCTCCAGCGGCAGCGTGGGCGCCAGCGCTGCCAGCTGGGTCAGCGAAGCCCGTGCCGCCGTGAGCCTTTGCTCGCCATCGCCCCAGGTGAAGGAAAAATCGAACGGATCGGCCGCCGCGCCCTTCCTGTCGGCAAGCGACAGTCCACGCACATAAAGCGTCTGCGAACTGCCGGACTTGGCCGTCTTGCGGGCCCAGCCGGCTTCCCCGTGCAGTTTCGCCAGGTCCACGGGGGCTGCAAGCTGCGGGGTTTCGACATACACATCGGCCAGATGCAGCTTGAGCCGGCTCGCCGACAGGCGGCCTTCGTCCAGTTCCAGGCTGGCTTCGACGCTGCCGTGGCCGCGCGCCTGCGCATATTCGGGCGGCAGCCACGGCCGCCACGACGCCAGCTCCAGCGCTCCGATCCTGAACGAGGCCTTGCCATGCCAGTCCTCAGGCCGGGCGAGGCTGCTGCCGTACATCACCCCTTCCAGCGCCAGCGCGGTGGCGACACGGGCAGGCGGCGTCATGCTGGCCTGGAAGGCATGGCGGGTAAACAGGTTCTGCATGCTCAGGGACACATTGCTCAGTACCAGCGGCCGGCCGCCGCGCGTGTCATCCACCCAGGCCACCGTCGCGCCCTGCATGCGCAGCTTGCCCTGACGGAGCAGCCAGTCGCTGAAGGCGGTATCCGGACTGCCGGGATCGACCGTAAAGCCGCCGAAATGGATGATGCCGTCCGGCGCCCGGCGCACGATCAGGCCGGGAGCGGTAACGAAAAGCTCGTGGAACCTCGGTTCCAGGGCGAGCAGCGTGCGCCAGCCGAAGCTGCCTTCCATCCGGCTGAAATAAAGCAGGGGACGCGCGCCCTCGGAAATGCGCACCCCATCCATGGCAAAGCGCGGCCGCGCCCCGCCCCACTCGCCAGACAATTTGTCGAAGGTCACGGTGTAGCCGGTGGCTGCGGAAAGGAGCCTCTCCACATCGTCCTTGTAGCGCGGCAGGTTCGGGAACATTACCCAGTACAGCCAGGCCAGTACCACTGCGGGAACGGCGGCCGCGATCCCGCCCAGCGTCCACAGCCAGCGGGAGCGCAGCACGGAAGTAAAGTTGAAATTGACCATACCGCCCATTCTATTGCCTGTTGAACCGGCGCCCCCGGACCGGCAGCCTGTCACACGGCATTTTTTTATTCACCCGGCTTTAAGGCCGCGAGTTGCCGGCGGTCGCGCTTGGTCGGCCGGCCTTTGATCCCGCGCGCGGGTTCCTGCCTCAGCCTGCGCATGGCCGCCTGCTCCTCGCGCCGGACGCGGCTCGCGGGCGTTTCCTCGTAAAGGCTTTGCGCCACGACGGCCGTGCCGCGCCTGTCGGTGAGGCCAAGCACGGTCACTTCCCATTCGAATTCGCCCGCACGCACGCGCAGGCTGTCGCCCACGCGGATTTCCCTGGCCGGCTTGCAGCGCTCGCCGTTCAGATGCACCTTGCCGCTGTCCACGGCCTGTGCCGCAAGCGAACGGGTCTTGAAGAATCTTGCGGCCCACAGCCACTTGTCCATGCGCATACAAAAATCAGTCTTCGGTCGTCAGCGTCAGCCAAAGCATACGTCATGCGAAAACCGAAGGCTGATGGCCGACAACTCTTTTCTGTGACAATGCCGGCTTGGCAAGTTCACGAAACGATACCGGGAGAAACCATGACCCCCAAGATCCTCGCCTTTGCTGGCAGCACGCGCCGCGGTTCCCTCAATCGCCAGGCCCTGGACCACGCCGTGGCCGGCGCACGCGATGCCGGCGCCGAGCTCACACTCATCGACTTGAGAGACTTCAGCCTGCCGCTTTACAACGGCGATCTCGAACTCAGCCACGGCCTGCCGGAAGCGGCTGTGCGGCTGAAGGCGCTGTTCAAGTCGCATCACGGCCTGCTGCTGGCCTGCCCGGAATACAACGGTTCGATCACGCCGCTCTTGAAAAACACGCTGGACTGGGTGTCGCGCGAGCACGACGGCGAATCCGGCCTCGTGCCCTACGAGGGCAAGCTCGCGGCGCTGGTGGCCGCCTCGGCCGGCAGTCTCGGCGGATTGCGGGGCTTGAGGCATGTGCGCGAGATCCTCACCACCCTGCAGGTGCTGGTGATCCCGAAACAGATGGGGCTGGCACAGGCCGACAGGGAACTGGCCGACCCGGCCTCGCCCAGACTGAAAGGCCTCGCCGATACCGGCAAGGCCCTGGCTGACGCGATCCGGCGCTGGGGCTGAGCCCGCGCAGATTTACTGCACGGCCTTTTTCAGCTGTTCCAGGATGGCCGGGTTCTCAAGGGTGGAAACATCCTGGGTGATTTCCTCGCCGCGGGCGAGCGCGCGCAAAAGCCTTCGCATGATCTTGCCGGAGCGGGTCTTGGGCAGGTTGTCGCCGAAGCGGATGTCGTCGGGCTTGGCGATGGGGCCGATTTCCTTGCCCACCCAGTCGCGCAGCTCGGCCACCAGTTTTTTGGCTTCCTCGCCCTCCGGGCGCGCGCCCTTGCACACGACGAAGGCCACCACCGCCTCGCCCTTTACATCGTGCGGCTTGCCGACCACGGCGGCTTCGGCCACGCGCGGATGCGCCACCAGCGCGGATTCGATTTCCATGGTGCCGAGGCGGTGGCCGGACACGTTCAGCACGTCGTCGATGCGCCCCATGATCCAGAAGTAGCCGTCCTCGTCCTGGTGCGCGGAATCGCCCGCGAGATACATCTTGCCGCCGAGTTCCTCGGGGAAATAGGTCTTCCTGAAACGTTCGGGGTCGCCCCACAGGGTTCTCAATTGCGAGGGGAAGGGGCGCTTGATGACGAGGAAGCCGCCCTTGCCCTTTTCCACTTCGTGTCCGGCCTCGTCCACCACGCCCGCCATGATGCCGGGCAGCGGCAGGGTGCAGGAACCGGGCTTGGTCGGCACGGCGCCGGGCAGCGGGGCGATCATGTTGGCGCCGGTCTCGGTCTGCCACCAGGTATCGACGATGGGGCAATGTCCGCCGCCGACGTGTTCGTGATACCACATCCAGGCCTCGGGGTTGATGGGCTCGCCCACCGTGCCCAGCAGTCGCAGCGATGTGAGGTCGAATTGTGCCGGCAGGTCGGACCCCAGCTTGATCAGAGAACGGATCGCCGTCGGCGCGGTGTAGAAGGTGGTGACCTTGTGCTTCTGGATCATTTCCCAGAAACGCCCGGCATGGGGATAGGTGGGGATGCCCTCGAAGATCACCTCGGTCATGCCCAACGCCAGCGGGCCATAGGCTACGTAGGTGTGGCCGGTGATCCAGCCCACGTCGGCCGTGCACCAGTACACGTCGGTGTCGGGTTTGGCGTCGAACACCCACTGCATGGACAGGATCGCACCCAGCAGGTAGCCGCCGGTGGAATGCTGCACGCCCTTGGGCTTGCCGGTGGAGCCGGAGGTGTAGAGGATGAAGAGGGGATGCTCGGCGTTGACCCAGGTCGGCTCGCACACGTCGGACTGCTTGTCGGCAACCTCATGCCACCACAGGTCGCGGCCAGCCGCCATGTTGATTGCTGCGCCGGAACGCTTGTAAACCACCACATTCTTGACGTGCGAGGTATCGCCCATGGCCAGTGCCTCGTCCACCGCGGCTTTCAGCGGCACGCCCTTGCCGCCGCGCAGGCTTTCGTCGGCAGTCACGATCACGTTCGCCTTGGCGTCCTCGATGCGTTCGAACAGACTCTTGGCGGAGAAGCCGCCGAACACGACGGAATGGATGGCGCCGATGCGGGCACAGGCCTGCATCGCCACCACCGCCTCGATGCTCATGGGCATGTAGATGATGACGCGGTCGCCCATGGCGACACCCAGCGATTTCAGCGCATTGGCGAACTTGGAGACGCGCTTCAGAAGATCGTTGTAGGTCGAGGTCGTGACCTTGCCGTCATCGGCCTCGAAGATGAGCGCGGTCTTCCCACCCTTGCCGGCCTGGATGTGGCGCTCGAGACAGTTGTAGGACACGTTGAGTTCGCCGTCGTAAAACCACTTGTAAAAGGGCGCCCGGGATTCGTCCAGCACCTGGGTAAAGGGCTTGTGCCAGGTGATGCTTTCCTTCGCCAGCCTGCCCCAGAAGCCGGCGTAGTCCGATTTGGCCTCGTTCATCAGCGCCTCGTAAGCGGCCATGCCCGATACGTTGGCCTGCGCAACGAAGTCGGCGGACGGCGGGAACACGCGGGTTTCATGCAGCACGGAGGTAATGTCGGTCATTGTCGATCTCCTGGATTGGCCGAGGCTCGATTGGGGTTATATTGATAAGAAACAAGCATACCAAACCCGACTTGCTCATGTCTGCCCCTTCCCTCGCACCGCTGCGCGCCGTCTCGCGCCATGCCTGCCGACTGCTCGACAGCCGGCCCGGCCTCGAGGCCGAAACGCTTGCCGCCCTCGATAGTCCGTTCAGCCGCAGCGAAATGGAGGCGTTTCTGGCCACGCGACTGCCCGCCGCGGAAGCCGGACAGGATGAGGGCATCCTCAAAAGCGTACTGCGCCAGATGAAACACCGCGTGTGGCTGCGCACCGCCGCGCGCGACATCGCCGGTCTCGCCCCGCTGGAGGAGGTCACCGGCGCGTTTTCCGACCTGGCCGAACTCTCCATCCGCACCGCGCAGGATTTCCACACGCGCGAACTCGCCGCAAAACACGGCCAGCCGGCGAACGAAGACGGCAGCCCCATGCAGCTGGTAGTCGTGGGCATGGGCAAGCTGGGCGGGCGCGAGCTCAACGTCTCCTCCGACATCGACCTCATTTATCTTTATCCCGAAGAAGGCGAAACCGCAGGCCCCTCGCCCATTTCGCACCATGAATTTTTCGTGCGCCTGGGTCGGAAACTCAGCGCCGCCATTTCGGAAAACACCGCCGACGGCTATGTATTTCGGGTCGATCTGCGCCTGCGGCCCTGGGGCGATTCGGGGCCGCTGGCCATGAGCTACGCCATGCTGGAGGACTACCTCAGCCTGCACGGCCGCCCCTGGGAGCGCTATGCCTGGATCAAGGGCCGCGCGCTCACCGGCGCGGGTAACGGCGAACTCGATGCCATCGTGCGCCCCTTCGTGTTCCGCAAATACCTCGACTTCGGCGCCTACCAGTCACTGCGCGACCTGCACGCGCAAATCCGCGCCGAGGTGGCAAGAAAGGATCGCCACAACGACATCAAGCTCGGCCCCGGCGGCATCCGCGAAATCGAGTTCATCGCCCAGGTGTTCCAGCTGATCCGCGGCGGCCGCGTGCCGGCCCTGCGCGTGCGGCCCACCCAGGAGGTCCTGAAAACCCTGGCCGCCGAGCGACTGCTGCCCGAGGACGCCGTGGGCACCCTGCTTTCGGCCTACCGTTTCCTGCGCAAGCTCGAACACCGCCTGCAATACCTGGACGACGCGCAAACCCAGACCCTGCCGAATGATGCGCAAAGCCAGGCCAGAATCGCGCAGGCCATGAACTTCGAGGACTGGAACGGACTGCTTGCGGAACTCGACCGCCACCGCGGCAAGGTCGAACAGCATTTCGACCAAGTGTTCGCCGCGCCGCAGACCGACCAGTCCGCCCACCCCTTGCAGGCGGTTTGGCTCGACCCTGCCGGGCAGGCAGAGCGGCTGGCCGAACTGGGCTACCGGCGTGCCGAAGACAGCGCCCGGCGCCTTGCGCATCTGCGTGAGCTGTCGCAGCACAGGTTCACCGAATCCGCGCGCATCCGCGTGGACAGCCTGATGCCGCCCATCATCGAACTGGCGGCGCAACAGGCGCATCCGGACGAAACCCTGGGCAGGCTCGCCGACCTCATCGAAGCCGTCGCCCGGCGCCAGACCTATCTCGCCCTGCTTGCCGAATACCCCGCCGCGTTGAACCAGCTGGCACGGCTGTTCTCGGCCAGCCCCTGGGCTGCGCAACTGGTGACGCGGCAGCCGCAACTGCTGGACGAACTCATCGACCCGCGCCAGCTCTTCACCCCACCCGACTGGGATGCGCTGGCTAAACGGCTTGCGCAGACGCTGGACGAGGAAACCGGCGACACGGAAGCGCAGATGGACCGCCTGCGCCGCTTCAAGCAGGTGCAGACCCTGCACCTCCTGGCGCAGGACGTGGCCGGGCGGTTGAAACTGGAAACCCTGTCCGACCATCTCGCCGATCTCGCCGACATCCTGCTCGCCGAGACTTTGAGACGCGCCTGGGCCACGCTGCCCAGACGACATCTGGAAGCGCCGCGCTTTGCCATCATCGGCTACGGCAAGCTGGGCGGCAAGGAACTGGGCTACGCCTCCGACCTCGACCTCGTGTTTCTCTACGACGACGACACGCCCGACGCCGGAACGATTTATGCGCGGCTGGCGCAAAAGCTCAGCACCTGGCTCACCACCGCCACCGGCGCCGGCGTGCTCTATGACATCGACCTGCGCCTGCGCCCGGACGGCGCCTCGGGCCTTCTGGTGAGTTCCATCGAGGCCTTCGCGGACTATCAGCGCAACCACGCCTGGACCTGGGAGCATCAGGCTTTGACACGCGCGCGCTTCGTCTGCGGCGACGCCGGCGTGGGCGAAAAATTCGAGGCCGTCCGCCGCGCCATCCTCACGCTGCCGCGCGATCCGGAAAAACTGAAGGAAGACGTGCTGGCCATGCGCCGGAAAATGCGCGACGGCCATCCCAACCCCACGGAGCTGTTCGACCTCAAGCACGATGCCGGCGGCATCGTCGACGTCGAGTTCGCCGTGCAGTACATGATCCTGCTGCATGGCAAGGACTATCCTGCCCTGCTCGACAACGTCGGCAACATCGCCCTCCTGAAGCGCTGCGGCGAGCTGGGCCTGCTGCCTGCCGATATTGCCGAACCCGCTGCAAACGCCTACCGCGAACTGCGGCGCGCCCAGCATGCGGTAAAACTGGCGGGGGTGGAGCATGCACGGCTCGAAAAAACTGCGCTCGCTCCCGAACAGGCCGCCGTCACGCGCCTGTGGCAAACGGTTTTTGCCTGAGCAGGCCGGCCAAGCCTTTGATACAATTTTCCTTTTCCGATCAATACGAAGCTCCGGAGTTTCATTATGTCGATGGCCGACCGCGACGGCGTCATCTGGTATGACGGCAAACTGGTGAACTGGCGTGATGCCACCACCCATGTGCTGACCCACACCCTGCACTACGGCATGGGCGTATTCGAAGGCGTGCGCGCCTACCAGACCGACAAGGGCGCAGCGATTTTCCGCCTGCAGGAACACACCGACCGCCTGTTCCGCTCCGCCCACATCCTGGGCATGAAAATGCCCTATTCGAAAGACGTGATCAACGAGGCGCAGAGGCTGGCGGTGCGCGAGAACGAGCTGGAATCGGCCTACATCCGGCCGATGGCTTTTTACGGCGCCGAAGCCATGGGCATCTCGGCGAAGAACCTGTCGGTGCACGTCATCGTCGCGGCCTGGCCGTGGGGCACCTATCTCGGCAAGGAAGCGCTGGAGCGCGGCATTCGGGTCAAGACCTCTTCCTTCTCCCGCCACCACGTCAACGTTACCATGTGCAAGGCCAAGGCCAACGGCAACTACATGAACTCCATCCTCGCGCACAAGGAAGCCGAGACGGACGGCTATGACGAGGCCCTGCTGCTCGACACCGACGGCTTCGTTTCCGAAGGCTCGGGCGAGAACATCTTCATCGTGCGTAACGGCAGGCTCTACACGCCCGACCCCAGCTCCGCCCTGGTCGGGCTCACGCGCGACACCGTCATCCAGCTGGCGCAGGAAAACGGCATCGAGGTGGTCGAAAAGCGCATCACCCGCGACGAGGTATACATCGCCGACGAGGCCTTCTTCACCGGCACCGCCGCCGAAGTCACCCCCATCCGCGAGCTCGACAACCGCACCATCGGCGAAGGCACGCGCGGCCCGATCACGCAAAAGCTGCAGGCGCTCTATTTCGACTGCGTGCAGGGTCGCTCGCCCCGGCACGAAGCCTGGCTGACTTACGTTTAACCCCGAAGAGGCGAACAAAGAGGACATGAGGACAAGAGACAAGGCAACAGAGGGCTTCCTCCTGTCCTCTTGTCCTCCTTGTTAAAGATTTTTCAGGAATCCGTCATGGCAGAACAATCAGAAAATACCCGCCGCATCATCGAAGTGAGTCCTTCGCAACTGCCGCTGCACTGCCCGCTGCCGGAACACACGGCGTGGAACGCGCACCCGCGGGTGTTTCTGCCCATCGAAAAAACCGGCGAGGCGCTCTGCCCCTACTGCGGCACCCTTTACAGGCTGCGTGGCGGCGCGCGCGCCGGCCACTGACGGGCGCCTCGTCTTGAATTGAGCATGTTCGACACTGCCGACGAAGCGGAAGCCGCGTTCTACGCGGCTTTCTCATCCGCCGATATCGAAGCCATGAAGCGGGTATGGTCGGACTCCGCGCTGACGGTCTGCATCCACCCCATGTCCGCGCCGCTGTATGGCCATGCCGCGATCGTCGAAAGCTGGACCGCCATCCTTGAAAAAGGCGGCGGCAGGATTTCCCATCAGATCCTGTATCGCCGCCAGGAGGGCAGGCTGGCCATCCACGGCATCGAGGAACGCCTCATGCTGCCGCAGGGCGTGGAGGCGCGCATGCATGCCACGCACGTGTATGCGCACGAACCGGAAAACGGCTGGAAATTGCTGGTGCACCATGCCAGCCCGCTTCCCGTGAAAGGCGACAAGCCCAAAGCGGAAAGGCTGCTGCACTGAATTTTTTCCGTGACAGCCGCTCAGGCGGTCATGGAATAGCGCGGCGCTTCCTGCTTCGGCGCATTCAGATAGGCATCGAAGCTCATGGCGATGTTGCGCAGGAACAGGCGCCCCAGTGGGGTGACGCGGATTTCCTTTGCGTCCGTCTCCACAAGGCCATCCGCCTTGAGCGGCTCGAGCCGGCGCAGGCTGTCGGCGAAATAGTCGTCAAACCGGATGTGCCAGCGCGCTTCGATGGCAGCCTTGGAAAGCGACAGGTCGCACATCAGTTCGGTGATGACGTCGCGGCGGATCCTGTCGTCGGCGGTGGTGCGGTAGCCCTTGACCGTGGCAAGACCATGCTCGCCGATCATTTTCTGATAGGCATCCGGGCGCTTCTCGTTCTGTGCATAGACCTCCCCGGTCTGGCTGATCGACGATGCCCCGAAAGCGTAGATGTCCGCATTGCGGCGTGTGGTGTAGCCCTGGAAGTTGCGCCACAGGGTCTTCTCGCGCTGGGCCTTGACCAGTTCGTCCGTCGGCTTGGCGAAATGGTCCATGCCGATGTGCACGTAGCCCGCACCCTCGAGGGTGTCGAGTATCAGCTCCTGCATGGCCATGCGCGTGGCGAAGTCCGGGAGGTCGGATTGAACGATCAGCTTCTGGTGCTTCTTCAGCCAGGGCACGTGGGCGTAGCCGAACACCGCCAGGCGGTCGGGATTGATGCGCACGATCTCGGCCAGGGTCTTGCGGTAGCCCTCCAGGGTCTGGTGCGGCAGGCCGGTCATGAGGTCGAGGTTGATGCTGGAAAAGCCTTCGGCGCGGAACCAGCCGTACACCTCCTCGATCAGCGACAGCGGCTGGATGCGGTTGACCGCCTTCTGCACCTTCTCGTCGATGTCCTGCACGCCGAGGCTGGCGCGGTTGAAACCGCATGCCTTAAGCGCCTGCACCTGCTCGCGCAACAAGCCGCGCGGGTCGACTTCCACCGACACTTCGGCATCGGCCGCAAAATTGAAGCGGCTGCGGATGTGGTCGCCAAGCGCGCGGATGTCCTCGGCCCTGAGGAAGGTGGGCGTGCCGCCGCCCCAGTGCAACTGCACCACCGGCCGCGCCGGATCGGTGAGCGCGGCGACGGTGTCGATTTCGCGCTTGAGATAGTCGAGGTATGCGCTGGCCTTGCCGTACTTCTGCGTGGCCACCATGTTGCAGCCGCAGTAATAGCACAGCGTGTCGCAGAAGGGGATGTGCACGTACAGCGACAGCGGCCTGGCGCCCTCCTGGCTTTCGATGATTTCCTGACGCCACTGTTCGATGCCGAAATCTTCGGAAAAATGCGGCGCGGGCGGATAGGAGGTATAGCGCGGGCCCGGCTGGCTATACTTGGTCAGCAGGGCGATATCGGGATGCATGGCAGTCTGCTCAATTCAGATGTCTGAATCCTATTGGTACATCGAATGTTTGTCCAGTTCCATACCGGACAGCCGATCTGCCATGCATGATGGGAAACCACGCAGGAGCAATGACCATGGAAACCGGCCCTTACGCCGCCCCGTTCTGGCTGCCGGGCGGACACTTGCAGACCCTGTATCCGGCCCTGCTTTTGCGCGGCCCCAGGATCGACTATCGGCGCGAGCGCTGGGAACTCGACGACGGCGACTTCCTCGATGCCGACTGGCTGGACGGCCCGGACACGGCGCCGCTGCTGGTGCTGTTTCACGGTCTGGAAGGCAATTCCGCCCGGCCTTATGCGCGCAATCTGATGCAGGCCGCAAGGCGTCTTGACTGGCGCAGCGTGGTGGTTCACTTCCGCGGCTGCTCGGGCGAACCCAACCGCCTGCCGCGCGCCTATTTCGCCGGCGACAGCGCGGAGATCGGCGGCGTGTTCGCGCGCCTGCGCCGGCGTTTTCCCGCCATTTCGCTGCACGCCGTGGGCATATCGCTGGGCGGCAACGCACTGCTGAAATGGCTGGGCGAAGCCGGCAGCGAGGCGCGAAAATTCGTCGCCCGCGCCGCCGCCGTCTGCGCGCCGCTGGACATGAACGCCGCCGGCAATGCCCTCGACCAAGGCTTCAACCGCCGCGTCTACACCGCGCACTTTCTCGCCACCCTGAAGAAAAAATCGCTGGACAAGGCGCGGCGTTTCCCCGGCCTGCTCGATGCCGACGCCATTCGCCGCGCCACCACTTTCCGCGAATTCGACACCCTGGTGACGGCGAAACTGCACGGTTTTCGCGACGCCGAAGACTACTGGACACAGTCCTCCAGCAGGCCGCTGCTAAGACACATCGCCGTGCCGACCCTGGTGCTCAATGCGCGAAACGACCCTTTCCTGCCCGCCTCCGCCTTGCCGTGCGCGTGCGAGGTATCAGGCAGCGTGAGTCTGCTGCAGCCGGCAGGCGGCGGACACGTCGGTTTTCCCGCCGGCGCCTTTCCCGGCCATGCCGGCTGGATGCCACAATGCGTCTTCGCATTCCTGAACCGGCCCTGAAACAAAGGCCATTTATAATGAAAATTTGATCGACTGGTTCTGACGCATATGCACATCCCCAAGGAAATCTTCAAGGCCTACGACATCCGCGGCATCGTCGGCAAAACCCTCACTCCCGAAATCGTCGAGGCCATCGGCCAGGCCATCGGCTCGGAAGCCTTCGCGCGCAATCAAACGGCCATCTGCATCGGCCGCGACGGACGACTGTCCGGCCCGGAGCTTTCCGAGGCGCTGGCGCGCGGCATCCGGAAAGCAGGCATCGACGTCATCGACCTCGGCATGGTGGCCACCCCCATGACCTACTTTGCCGCCTATGAGCTGAAGACCGATTCCTGCGTGATGGTGACCGGCAGCCACAACCCGCCCGACTACAACGGCCTGAAAATGGTGCTGGGCGGCGAGACGCTGTCCGGCGAGACCATCCAGCAGTTGCGCATTCGCCTCGAGGAGAAGAACCTCACCAGCGGGCTGGGCGACTACAAAACGCACGACATCACCGAAGCCTATCTCTCCCGCATCACCGGCGACATCAAGCTCGCGCGCCCGATGAAGATCATCGTCGACTGCGGCAACGGCGTGCCCGGCGCCTTCGCGCCCGAACTCTACCGACGCCTGGGCTGCACGGTGGAGGAAATGTACTGCGAAGTGGACGGCACCTTCCCCAACCATCACCCCGACCCCTCGGTGCCAAAAAACCTGGAAGACCTCATCGCGCGGCTGAAAACCTCGGACGCCGAACTGGGCTTCGCCTTCGACGGCGACGGCGACCGCCTGGGTGTGGTCACCCGGGACGGCAGCATCATCTTCCCCGACCGCCAGCTCATGCTGTTCGCCGACGACGTGCTCTCGCGCAACCCCGGTGCGGAAATCATTTTCGACGTGAAATCCACGCGCAAGCTGTTCGACTGGATACGCGCACGCGGCGGCAGGCCCACGCTGTGGAAGACCGGACACAGTTTCATCAAGGCCAAGATGAAGGAATCGGGCGCGCTGCTGGCAGGCGAGATGTCCGGCCACATCTTCTTCAAGGAGCGCTGGTACGGTTTCGACGACGGCCTCTACGCCGGCGCGCGCATGCTGGAATACCTGTCCAGACAGGCCGACCCCAACGCCACGCTGAAAAGCCTGCCCGACACGGTCAACACCCCCGAGCTGCAAATCAAAATGAAGGAGGGCGAGCACTACGCGCTGATGGAAAAACTGCAGAAAACGGCGAAGTTCCCGGACGCGAAGGAAGTCATCACCATCGACGGCCTGCGCGTGGAATACGCCGACGGCTTCGGCCTTGCGCGCCCCTCCAACACCACGCCGGTGATCGTGCTGCGCTTCGAGGCCGACAACGAGGCGGCGCTCGAGCGCATCCAGGCGGACTTCCGCCGCGTGATCCGGGAACAGGCGCCCGGCCTCGACCTGCCTTTCTGACGGCCGGTCAAAGGTCGACCGTCAGGCGCTGGCCCGCTCCTCACGGCGCAATTCTTCCTGCCAGTTGCGTCCCAGCAGGCCGGCGATCTGCGCGGCCGGCACCGGTCGGCTGACGAAATCGCCCTGCACCGCCTGGCAACCCAGCCCGCGAAGCTGCTCGAGCTGCTGCAAGTTTTCCACGCCTTCCGCCACGGAATCGAGATGCAGGCCTTTGCACAGCGCCAGGATGGAATCGATGAAGGCCTCGTTGATGCGCGCCTCCTGCAGGTCCTTGACGAAATAGCGGTCGATTTTCAGACAGTCGAGCGGGAAACGCTTCAGGTGCGCAAGCGAGGAGTAGCCGGTGCCGAAATCATCGACTGCGATGCTGACGCCCAGAGCCTTGAGCGACAGGATGCGGCCGACCGCCTTGTCCATGTCCTGCATGAAGATGCCTTCGGTCAGTTCCAGTTGCAGGAATTGCGGCGGCAATCCCGATGTTTCCAGGGCGGCACGCACATTGGAAACCAGTGCCTCATGCCAGAATTCCCTGCCTGAAACGTTCACGGCCACGCCCAGATTCGAATGGCCTTCTGCATGCCAGCTTGACGCCTGGCGGCAGGCGTCGACCAGCAGCTTTCTGCCTACATCCAGAATCTGCCCGGTTTCATCCAGCAGTTCCAGGAAATCCGCCGGCTTGAGCAGGCCCCTGCGAGGATGCTCCCATCGCAACAGCGCCTCCACTGCCTGGATGCGCCCGCTTTCCAGGTCAAGCTGCGGCTGGTAATGGAACACGAACTCGCCCCGCTCCAGCGCGTAATGCAGATCCGTTTCCATCTGCAGCCGTTCCTCGGCCATGGCGTTCATCGCCTTGTCATATAGCTGGAAGCGGTTGCGGCCGTTTCGCTTGGCATGATACATGGCCGTGTCGGCATTCTTGATGAGTTCCTCCGAATTGCCGCCATCGTGCGGGTACAGGCTTACGCCGATACTGCAGGTGCTGAAAATTTCGCGCTCGTCTATGCGGTAGGGCTCCGACACCCCGGCGATGATCTTTTCCACCGCACGCAGGACGTCATTGATTTTGCCGGCATCGGCAATGATCACCACGAACTCGTCGCCGCCCAGTCGCGCCACGATGTCTCCTTCACGCACGGTCTTTCTCAACCGCACCGCAACTTCGCAGATCAGGCGGTCGCCGCCGGCGTGGCCGAGCGTGTCATTGACCAGCTTGAAACGGTCGATATCGATAAACAGCACGCCCACCATCAGACCGCTTCGATGCGTGCGCACCAGCGTCTGTTCCAGGCGGTCCATGAACAGCACGCGATTGGGCAGGCCGGTCAGCGCATCGTGCGTGGCCATGTGTTCGCGCTCGCGGCCGGCACGGGCGGTGTAGTAGATCGAGGCGAATGCCACGGCCGCCCCCAGCAGCACGGCAAACCCCGAAAGCGTGTATATCCAGAAGCGTGCGACCTCATGCGCCCGTGTCGCCTTGAGACTGGCCTCAGCCGCCAGCTTCTGCGTTTCCGCGTCAAGCCGGGACAAAACTTCGAGCACTCTGTTCTGTGCCGGCACGGCCTCCCTCATGAGCACCGCTTCGCTGGCCGGGTAGTCATCGGCATTGATCAGTTCGATCACCCGATCCTGGATGGGCACCGCAATGGTCGTCAGCCGGCCTTGTTGCGCAATCAGCTCGCGCTCGCTGTCGCTAAGCGGCAGTGCCAGCAGCTCTGTCCTGGCCCGAATGAAATCGCCGGCGTTGCGGCCGTAATGCAGGAAAAGCTCATCACGCTCGAAAGGGTCGTCGGTTTCGACCATCCTGAACAGGTTGAGCGTGCGCTCGCGCGCGGAAACCACCATGGCCTTGGTCAGTTCCTGCTTGCGCATGTGCACATCGACGACGGTCTTGAGGTTGGCCTCCGTTGCGCGCAGCTGATCCAGGCCGATGCCGGTTACGAACACGATGAGCAGCAGCTGCACGACGAATCCGGCAAGCAGCGCAATGCTCCAGGCGGGGCTGAGGTATGACCTCCGCAAGGTGCGGATGGAGGCAAATGGGTTGCTACCTGACATGAATATCGCCACGACAGGCCGCGTTCCGCAACGATGATCGGCTGGTGCTTGTTTTCATTGGAGTATCCCTGGGATCTCGGCCCCGGCGTAGGCAATATACAGCGGCCATTTCAGCAAAAAGTTGATTCCGCTGCCACTTCCTTTCGGCCATCCGGCCCTGCTGCCCGAAAAAAAATCCGGCCGGCATCATACCGACAGGGCCTGCCCGCAGGGTTTGCGGGAAAGATGGAAAATTCATACCGGCAGGCAAGACAAGCGCACGTGCCTTCCATTCAGCCGGCGCGCCTGCCGCCGGCAACGGCCGCTATAATGGCCCCACACAGCATGAGGAGAACTTGTCCTGATGGGCCTCGAACTGAAATGCCTGCTCTATCGTCCTGCGCAAAAGCCTGCGGAAATCCGGCTCGATGAGATCAGCGAACATGTTCGCGACACGGACAGCTTTCTCTGGATCGACATTTCCGATGCACGCCAGCCCATGCTGACCAGGCTGGGAGAAGAACTGGGGCTGCACGAACTGGCGATTGAAGATGCCCTCACCATGCATCAGCGCCCCAAGCTCGAGGAATACGGCGGACATCTGTTCATCGTCGCAAAGACCGCGCAACTGCAGGACGAGCACATGCTTTTCGACGAGATCCATTTCTTCGTCGGCGCCAATTTCGTCGTGGCGGTGCACCACGGACCCCGCCTGGATTTCGCGCGCGTAAGCGAGCGCCTCTCGGCCGCAAGAAACGGCATCCGGCCGGGCAGCCCCTACGCCTTGTACCTTGCGCTGGACCTCATCGTCGACCATTATCGCCCGGTTCTGGAAAGCATCCACGAGCGCTTTTTGTCCCTGGAAAGCTTGCTGCTGACGGACGCACTCGAGCGCGCCGACCTGGAAAAGCTCTACAACATCAAGCGCGAACTCAATTCCTTGCGCGATGCGGCAGAGCCCATGCAGGACATCGTGCTGGACCTGATCCGCCTGCATCCGGAATTCGTGACGCGGGAGTTGAAGGCCTATTACCGCGATGTGCACGATCATTCGATTCACGTGACCGACGCCATCGACACCTTGCGCACCAATGCCTCGGACGCCATGCAGTTCCACCACGCCTCGCTGACCATCCGGCAGAACGAATCGGTGCAGAAACTGGCCGGCTGGGGCGCGATACTGGCCGTACCCACGGTGATCTTTTCGCTTTACGGCATGAACTTCGACTGGATGCCCGAACTACACCAGAAGTGGGGCTATCCGGCCGTGCTGTCCGCCAGTGCCGCCATCATGGTCTGGCTCTATATGCGCTTGAGGAAACGCGGCTGGATTTGAAAGGGCGGTAAAAGGGTGACAGGAGTTTTCCACTTACGCCTCGCCCCTCACGCTTTTCTCATTCCTTCCACACCGCGCGGGCGTATCTGAGCCGCGTGCCGCCGGTCCCGGTTCTTTCCAGCCAGGCCAGGTGCAGCGTGTCGTCAGCGTCAAGATGGATCACCGGTTCGCTTTGCACACCCGGTCCCGAAGCGCCGGGCACGGCAAGGTCGTCGGAAAATTCGCTGCCATTCCAGTCACTCAGCCAGACGTCCGCACTCCCGTCGCGCTCGTCGTCCCAGACCGCCACGACGCGGCCGCTGCGGCTGGCGGCGATGGACGCATGCCATTGCGCGATGTTGTCGCCAAAGCTGTCCTGCACCTTGAGGTTGCGGGTGAAGGCGCCGCCGCCATTTAGACTGAACGCGGCATAGACGTCATAACCGGAAAGAAAGTCGCGCTTGTCGAGCCATACCGCAACCACGCAGTTCGCCCCGCAGGATGCCACGGTCGGGCGCATGCTGCCCATGCCGGCACCGAGGTTGACCGTGCGCACCTGCGGCATGTCGATCAGGCGGTAGGGGCGCGCGAACAGTTTTCCGTCCGGACTGTGCGCCGCCAGCATCATGGTGTGTTTGTTGCGGCGATCCTCCCATGCGACCAGCAGGCTGCCGTCGGCGTTGACCGCCAGGGCGGGATAGGCCTGGTCATCGGTCGGCGCTGCATTCTCGACGGGCACGCTGTATTCGAGCTTCAAACCGTCGGCCGCGAGCGCAAGCCGCGCAAGCATGATGCGCCGGAATTTGCCCGCCTGTTCCGCCCAGGCAGCATACAGCGTGCGGCCGCCCGCCTTGGCCAGGGTGACTTGCCCGGCCTCAGCCTGGCTGAGCCGAAGCGCCGTATCCTTGCCGGCCAGCCCGGCCCAGACCGCGCCGGCCTCTTCCCATGCCGCCACGAAGCGGCCGTCGCCCACGCCCTGCACCACGGGCTCGTAGCATTCACCCTTGCCCAGCGCCTGCGGCGCCGAGAAGTTTTCAGCATTTTTTTCGCGCACAGCCAGCCAGCAGCGCGGCTCGCCGCTGCGGTCGTCTTCCCAGGCCAGGGCGATGCGCCCGGCGGAAGAGGCCAGCCCCTTGCGGTTGGCGGATTCCAGATGGTGGAAAACGTTTTTGCCTTCGGCAGCGCCCACCTCCACCGCGGGCGAGAACTGCCATCCCGCAAACGCCGGCAGGGACAGCAGCATCAGAACTGCGGCGGCGGATTTCATTTCTTGCTCAGGAATTCGAGCAGAGTCTGCTTCTTGTAATGGCCTTCGATGACATAGCGGTCGAAGTCCTTGAAGTCCTGCACGGTCTTGAAGCCGGGCGCCTTGAAGATTTCTTCGCCCTGCGGAGTGAGGTACACGAACAGCGGCGTGGCGAATGCCTTGAAGCGCGCGCCCAGTTCCGCTTCGGTGATGCGCTCGCCGGAGGGCAGCCTGAGGCGCTTGCCGCTCTCGGCGTCCACATAGACGAGCACGAAATGCTCGGGATACATCTTCTTCAAGTCCGCATTGGAAAAGCTCTGCTTGTTGGTGTGGTCGCACCAGGCGCAGCCGTAGCGTCCGAAGTAGAGAAAGATGGGCTTGCCTGTTTCCCTGGCCATTTTCAGGCCCTGGTCGTAGCTGACGAAGGGGTAGTCAGGCGGCGGGTCGGCCCAGGCGCCGGCAGCGATGCAAAGCAAAAAGGCCGTGAGGGGGGTGCGCAGGTTCAGGATGTTCATAGTGTCAATTGTGGTAAGTTCTACATCGAATTCAAACAGTATATTCCTGCCATGAGCCAGTTCGACAACGCCCGCATCGGCATAGTTTCAATTTCCGATCGCGCCAGCAGCGGCGTGTATGAGGACAAGGGCCTGCCCGCGCTGCGCGAATGGCTTTCCGCTGCGCTGCATAACCCGCTGGAATTCGAGGCGCGCCTCATTCCAGACGAGCAGCCGGCCATCGAGGCCGCGCTTACGGAACTCGCGGACGACAAGGGCTGCTGCCTCATCCTCACCACCGGCGGCACCGGCCCGGCGCCGCGCGACGTCACGCCCGAAGCCACGCTGGCGGTGGCGGACAAGGTCATGCCCGGCTTCGGCGAAGCCATGCGCGCGGTGTCGCTGAAGTACGTGCCCACCGCCATCCTCTCGCGCCAGGTCGGTGTTACGCGCGGCAAAAGCCTCATCCTCAACCTGCCCGGCCAGCCGAAAGCCATTGCCGAGACCCTGGACGGCGTGTTCGCCGCGGTGCCCTACTGCATCGACCTCATCGGCGGGCCCTATCTGGAAACGCGGCCTGAAAGAATCCAGGCCTTCCGACCCAAATCGGCCATTCGCCGGAAATCCGAATAAAGGAGACACACCATGTCGTCCATGCTCGATGCCTTGATCGGCGCCTTCCGCAGCCTGTTCTCTCTGCGCATGCTGTGGCTGATGGTGTGGCCGGTGCTGGCGGCCGTGGTGATGTGGGCGGTGCTGGCCTTCGCGTTCTGGTCGCCGCTGCAGAGCGCCTGGATGTGGCTTTACGAATATTTCGGCATCGCACAGTGGATGACCGGCATCGAGCCCGCCTGGATCGGTGCGGCGCTGCAGGTGTTGCTGCATCTCATGCTGTTCGTGCCCCTGGTCATGCTCACCGCGCTGGTGCTTACCGCAATTTTCGGCATGGACGCCATGGTGAAAACGGTGAGCGAAGGCTTCTTCCCGCAACTGGAAAAGCGCCGCGGCGGCAGTGTCATCGGCAGCGCGGCCAACGCCTTCATCGCCGTGGTGGTATACGTCGGCCTGTGGGTGGTGACCCTGCCGCTATGGCTGCTGGGGCCGGTGGGCGCTGTGATTCCCCTCGTCACCGCCGGCTACCTGAACCAGCGCCTGTTCCGCTACGACGCACTCGCCATCCACGCCGATGCCGATGAACTGAAAGCCGTCATCGAGGAAAACCGCGGCAGCCTGTGGGCATTGGGCATTTTGCTGGGTCTCGTGCAATTCGTGCCGCTGCTGAATTTCTTCGCGCCGGTGTTCACCGGGCTGGCCTTCATCCACTACTGCCTGGGCAGGCTCGGCGCGCACCGGGCCCGCACCTGACTCACGACGCAGCCTGTGGCCCGCATGCGCGCCGTCCGGCAGGGAAGGGTTGTCAGCGTTCGCTTTCCCCGTCGCGCCCGTTCACTCGCGCGGCTTGGACCGCTTCGCGCACCAGCCGGAAGACCGCGCGGCTGGACTTGGGCGGCTTGTCGTGCGCCGCCTCGTGGCGGGCGTTGCGGATGAGCTGGCGCAACCGAGTCGCATCCGCCTGCGGGTAGTCGTTGAGGAACAGGGTCAGCGCTTCGTCATTCTCGATGAGTCGGTCGCGCCAGCGTTCGATGCGGTGCTGGAGCGCCTTCTCCTCGTCCGACTCGCCGCGCCAGGCCGCAAGCTGGCGCGCGATCGGCGCCTCGTCCACGCCGCGCATCAATCGGCCGATATACTGCAGCTGACGGCGGATGGCGCCGTGCCTGGTGAAGCGCCGGCAATCCTCGACCGCGCGGCGCAGCTCTTCCGGCAGGTCCAGCTTCTCCAGCTTATTGGCCGGCAGCTTGACCAGCTCCTCGCCGATGTCCTGCAGGGCGAGCATGGCCTCTTTGCGCTTGGTCTTGGAAAGCGGCCGGACTTCCTCGCCCTTATCGGGGCCGGGTTCAAAATCGCGCATGTCGGTCAGGGACAGTAGAATAGGCGCTTATTTTATGCCGTCTGTGGCTATAGAACCCATTCCATGAGCAACTCGCATTTTTCCTATTCTCAGGACCAGTTCAAGAAAATCGCCCAACTGGTACTCGATTACGCCAAGGCCGCCGGCGCCACCGCCGCCGACACCGAAGTGTCCGAAGGCTTCGGCCAGACCGTGACGGTGCGCAAGAACGAGATCGAGACCGTCGAGTTCAACAAGGACAAGGGCGTCTCCGTAACGGTTTACGTCGGCCGGCGCAAGGGACACGCCAGCACGTCCGATCTGTCCGATGACGCGCTCAGGGCCACGGTGGAAAAAGCCGCCACCATCGCCAGACACACGGCGGAGGACGAAGCCGCCGGCCTGCCCGAGCGCGAATGGCTGTCCACGGAACAACCCGATCTTGACCTGTTCCATCCCTGGAATCTGACGGTGGAAGAAGCCGCCGAACTCGCCAAATCCTGCGAAGCCGCCGCCTTCCAAGTAGACCGCCGCATCGACAATTCCGAGGGCGCGAGCGTGTCGACCCAGGCCTCGCATTTCATCTATGCCAACTCGCTGGGCTTTGCCGGGGGCTACGCCAGCACGCGCCAGGGCATTTCCGCCGCGGTGATCGCCAGCGAGTCCGGCGCCATGCAGCGCGATTATTGGTATGCGACCGCGCGCGACGCCGCAGACATGAAGTCGCCCGAGTACGTCGGCCGCATGGCCGGCGAGCGTGCGGTGCGCAGGCTCAGGGGCCGGCGACTCTCCACCCGAAACTGCCCGGTCATCTTCGAGGCGCCGATCGCCTCCGGCCTCATCAGCAGCTTCGTCGGCGCGGTATCCGGCGGCAGCCTGTACCGCAAGTCCTCCTTCCTGCTCGACAGCCTGGGCAAGCAAATCTTCTCGCCCATCGTCAACCTGCGCGAAGACCCCTTCCTGAAAAAAGGCCTCGGCTCCTGCCCCTTCGACAATGAAGGCGTGAAAGTCGCCGCGCGCGACGTAGTGAAAAACGGCGTCGTGCAGGGCTATTTCCTCTCCAGCTATTCCGCGCGCAAGCTCGGCATGCAAAGCACCGGCAACGCCGGCGGAAGCCACAACCTGATACTGTCCTGCACCGAACCCGGCGGCGAGCTTCTTCTGCCGGCACTGTTGAAAAAAATGGGCACGGGCCTTTTGGTCACCGAACTTTTGGGCCACGGCACAAATATGGTCACCGGCGACTACTCGCGCGGCGCCGCCGGCTTCTGGGTGGAAAACGGCGAGGTACAGTATCCCGTGGAAGAAATCACCGTGGCCGGCAACCTCAAAGACATCTTCCGCGACATCCAGGCCATCGGCAGCGACGTGGAAGTGCGCGGCAGCAAGCAGACGGGCTCCATCCTGGTCGGCAACATGATGGTGGCGGGGGAGTGAAGTGAAGGGGGAAGGGGGAAGGGGGAAGGGTAAAAACCGCCTCCATGACATTCGTCATCGCGATGTGCGTATTCAGTCTTTAGCCGCGAGCGCAGCGTGGCGGGCCGTGGCGATCCAGCGTTTTAAAACTGGATTGCTTCGTTTCACTCGCAATGACCTGTTCCTCCTGTTGGCGCTGACATGCCTTGCCCTCCTTTCCGCCTGCGGCCGCGAGCCGCAACTGCCGCGGCTCAATAACGGCGACGTCATCCTCGCCTTCGGCGACAGTCTCACCCACGGCACCGGCGCCTCGCGCGACAGCGCCTATCCCGCAGTATTGAGCCGGCTCATCGGCCATACCGTGGTCAATGCCGGCGTGCCGGGCGAAACCACCGCCGAGGGCCTGGTGCGATTGCCCGAGGTGCTGGACGAAGTACGCCCTAGGATCGTGCTGCTGTGCCTGGGCGGCAACGACATGCTGCGCCGCAATACCAACAACACCGAAGCCAACCTGCGCCAGATGGTCCAGGCCATCAAGGCCTCCGGCGCCGGCGTGGTGCTGATCGGCGTGCCCCAGCCCGCGCTGTTGTCCGGCCCGCCGGATTTCTACGAAAGGCTCGCCGACGAATTCGGCCTGCCCTATGAAGGCGAAATCCTCGACGAAGTGCTAAGATCGCCCAAGCTCAAGGCCGACCCCATCCATGCCAATGCCGAAGGCTACAAGGTAGTGGCGGAACGCCTGGCGGAACTGCTCAAAGACGCCGGAGCCATCAAGTGAAGCGGCTGCTGGCCATCAGCAGCCTGATCGACAGCCTCAACGAGCGCATCGGCCGCCTCGTCATGTGGGGCGTGCTCGTCGCCACCCTGGTCGCCAGCGGCAATGCACTCGCCAAGCATTTCCTGGGACAGGGCTCCAACGCCTGGCTGGAGGCGCAGTGGTATCTGTTCGGCGCGCTGTTTCTCTTGGGTGCCGGCTACACCCTCAAGCACAACGGCCACGTGCGCATCGACGTCATCCACCAGCGCCTGTCCGATAGAACGCGGGCCTGGATCGATCTTTTCGGCGGCCTCTTGCTCCTGCTGCCTTTCGCCGGCCTGCTCGCCTGGTTGTCATGGCCGCTGTTCGCGGAATCCTGGCGCATCAACGAAATGTCGCCGGATGCCGGCGGCCTCGCGCGCTGGCCAATCAAACTCATGTTGCCGCTCGGTTTCGGCCTTTTGTTCCTGCAGGGCGTGTCGGAAACCATCAAGCGCATCGGCGTGCTGCGCGGCGTCTATCCGCCCGTCGATGAAAAGCCGATGGAAGAAGTATGAGCGAATTCCTCGCGCCGCTCATGTTCGCAAGCCTGGTGGCGTTCCTGCTGCTGGGCTATCCGGTGGCGTTTTCATTGGCGGCAAACGGCCTCTTGTTCGCCTTCATCGGCGTCAAAACCGGGCTGTTCGATTTCGCGCTCCTGCAGGCGCTGCCCGAGCGTGTGTTCGGCGTCGCCGCCAACCAGACCCTGCTGGCGATTCCCTTCTTCACCTTCATGGGCCTGATGCTGGAACGCTCGGGCATGGCCGAGGAACTGCTCGACACCCTCGGCCAGCTGTTCGGCCGCGTGCGCGGCGGTCTCGCCTATGCGGTGATCTTCGTCGGCGCCCTGCTCGCCGCGACCACCGGCGTGGTGGCGGCGTCGGTCATCGCCATGGGCCTGATCTCTCTTCCGATCATGCTGCGCTACGGCTACGACAGGCGCCTCGCTTCCGGCGTCATCGTCGCCTCCGGCACGCTGGCGCAGATCATTCCGCCCAGCCTCGTGCTCATCGTGCTCGCCGACCAGATGGGCGCCTCGGTGGGCGACATGTACCAGGGCGCCCTGCTGCCCGGCCTCGGCCTGGTGCTGATGTTCGCGCTGCTGGTGCTGGTCGTCTCCATTTTCAGGCCTGCCGCCATGCCGGCGCTGCCGGCCTCCGCGCGTACCCTGTCGCATTCCCAGCTGACGCTGCGCGTCTTCACCACCCTGATCCCGCCGCTTACGCTGATGTTCCTGGTGCTGGGCACCATCTTCCTCGGCATCGCCACCCCCACCGAGGGCGGCGCCATGGGCGCGGCCGGCGCACTGCTGCTGGCATTGGCCAAGGGCAGGCTGAAAAGCGACACGCTCAAGCAGTCGATGGATTCCACGCTCAGGCTCACCAGCTTCGTGATCTTCATCCTCATCGGCTCCACCGTGTTTGCCCTCGCCTTCCGCGGCCTCAACGGTGACCTCTGGGTGGAAGGCCTGTTCGAACACCTGCCCGGCGGCGTCATCGGCTTCCTCATCGCGGTGAACCTCCTGGTCTTCCTGCTCGCCTTCTTCCTCGACTTCTTCGAAATCGCCTTCATCGTGGTGCCGCTGCTGATGCCGATCGCGCTCAAACTCGGCATCGATCCCATCTGGTTCGGCGTCATGCTCGCAGTCAACATGCAGACCGCGTTCCTGCACCCGCCCTTCGGCTTCAGCCTGTTCTATCTCAAGAGCGTGGCCCCGCCCGAGATCAAAACCACCGACATCTACTGGGGCGCGATTCCCTTCCTGATGATCCAGCTGGTGATGGTGGCCATGGTGATCGCCTTCCCGGAACTGGTCGGCCATCACGCCGAAGCCATGTCCGGCGGCGTGATCGACATCCCCATGGAGTCGGACGAATACGGCGACTATTTCCTGCCGCGAGAATGGCGATAGGGTTCGGGGAAACGCCTGCGGACAGGATTTGCCGCGAACAGGTTTCTATTTCACATAGTAGTTGAAGTTCTGGTACGGCGCCTCGGCGATCTTGAACCACTGGCTCTGCAGGTCGCGGAAAGGCTTCCAGCTGTCGTACAGGGTCTTGAACACCGGGTTCTTGCCGGCTTCCTCGGCGTAGATTTCGAAGGCGGTGCGGCGCGCGGCGAGCATGACGTCCTTGGGATAGGCATGCAGCTTGGCGCCGGCTCGCACCAGGCGCATCAGCGCCGGCGGGTTCTTGGCGTCGTAGTCGGCCAGCATGCGCAGGTTGGCTTCGGCGGTAGCCGCCTGCAGCGCGGCCTGATAGGGCTCGGGTAGCGCGTTCCATTTCTGGCGGTTGAACAGGAAGGAGAGCTGCGGGCCGCCTTCCCACCAGCCGGGATAGTAGTAATGCCTGGCGATGCGATGAAAGCCGAGCTTCTCGTCGTCGTAGGGCCCCACCCATTCGGCGGCGTCGAGCGCGCCGCGTTCCAGCGCAGGATAGATGTCGGGGCCCGGCAGGGTCTGCGGCACGCCGCCCAGTTTGGCGATGATCTTGCCGCCCAGGCCGGGGATGCGCATTTTCAAGCCGCGCAGGTCGGCCAGCGTCTTGATCTCGCGGCGGAACCAGCCGCCCATCTGCGCGCCGGTGTTGCCGCCGGGGAACTGCACGATGTTGTATTCGTCATAAAGATCGCGCAGCAGCTCGAGTCCGCCGCCGGAATACATCCAGGCATTCTGCTGCCGCGCCGTCAATCCAAACGGCAGGGCAGTGTCGAAGGCGAAAGCCATGTTCTTGCCGACATAGTAGTAGCCGGCGGTATGCCCGGCTTCCACCGTGCCGGCCTGCACCGCATCCAGCACCTGCAGGCCCGGCACCAGTTCGCCGGACGGGAAGACGCGAATCCTGAAACGGCCGCCGGTGATCTGCGCCACGCGCCTGGCCATGGTTTCTGCCGCGCCGTAAATGGTGTCGAGGCTTTTGGGAAAGCTGGAGACAAGGCGCCAGCCGATCTCGGGCAGTTCCTTGGCCGCCGCCGGCAGTGCGCCCGCGAACAGGCCTGCCGTGGCGCCCTTGATGAAGTCTCTTCTGGACATCGTCACTCCCCTTTTCTGTTCGGGGAATTATAAGGCCGGCAGCAAAAAGGGCGGCTTGCGCCGCCCTTGGGATCGTGTTGGTCGTATTTATTCAATAGTCGTCATTGCGAAGAGGCGTAGCCGACGCGGCAATCCAGTCAAACTCGGCTTGGCCTTACTCAACTGGATCGCCACGGCCCTGCGGGCCTCGCGATGACGATTCAGGCACCTACGCCGCCTTGGCGTACTTCTCCTTCACCGCGCGCGCTTGTGCCGCTTCTTCCGGGCTGTTCCACAGCCCGGTGCGGCGAAAGAGAGCGTTCTGGTGTCGGCCGCTGCGCTTAACCTGGCCTTGGGCCAGGTTAGCCTCCCCCAAACGGCAACTTACGCCGCCTTGGCGTACTTCTCCTTCACCGCGCGCGCTTGTGCCGCTTCTTCCGGGCTGTAGGCCTTGCCGCTCCAGAGCATTGTGTAGGCGATTTCCTCGTTGCCGTTTTCGCACAGTTCCAGCACTTGTTTGAACAGGGGCTGGAAGGTTTCGGAGCGGTGCGACTGTTCGTGCTGCTCGAAGGACTGCCAGAAGGTGACGATCAGCGCTTCCCTGCCGGCGAGCGGGCTTTCCACCGCCTGGCCGACGGTGGAGCCTTCGTTGGACACGGCGCCGGAGTTCAGCGCGACGAAGCCGCCGACGAAGCCGGTGTCGGAATGGTAGGTCTTGACGTTCTCGCACAGGTAGGCGACGCGCTCCTGCAGGTCGTCCACGGTGTACTCGGGCTTGAGGATGACACGGTTGATGGTCACTACGCCGTCGGCATTGAAGCCGGGAATCAGTCCGCTCATGTTGGTTCTCCTGTCGAAAATTGAAGATAAAACACGCTTATCTATTCATAAGCGTTACAGCAATGCCTAATATATATACCTGAGCAAAAAAGTCAACTATTTCCGCCCTGCACTCAGGGTTACTGTCCGGGTCAATTTCGGCTCCCGGCTTGGTAGAATTCACGTTTCTGCAAACCCGTCAGGTCTTTATCCCATGTTTTCCCGCAAGCAAACCCTCGCCCTCACCGACCCCGAGCTGTGGGCCGCCATCCAGAACGAAAACAAGCGCCAGGAAGAGCACATCGAGCTGATCGCGTCGGAAAACTACACCAGCCCGGCGGTCATGGAAGCCCAGGGTTCGCAGCTCACCAACAAGTACGCCGAGGGCTATCCCGGCCGCCGCTACTACGGCGGCTGCGAGAACGTGGACATCGTCGAGCAGCTGGCCATCGACCGCGTGAAGGCGCTGTTCGGGGCGGAAGCCGCCAACGTCCAGCCCAACTCCGGCTCGCAGGCCAACCAGGCGGTGTTCATGGCCTTCCTGAAACCCGGCGACACCATCATGGGCATGAGCCTGGCCGAAGGCGGCCACCTCACCCACGGCATGGCGCTCAACATGTCCGGCAAGTGGTTCAACGTCGTGGCCTACGGCTTGAACGACAAGGAGGAAATCGACTACGACGCCATGGAAGCCAAGGCGCGCGAGCACAAGCCGAAACTCATCATCGCCGGCGCCTCCGCCTACGCCCTGCGCATCGACTTCGAACGCTTCGCCAGAATCGCCAGGGAAATCGGCGCCATCTTCATGGTGGACATGGCGCACTACGCCGGGCTGATTGCCGCGGGCGTGTATCCGAATCCGGTGCCGCACGCCGACGTGGTCACCTCCACCACGCACAAGACCCTGAGAGGGCCCCGCGGCGGCATCATATTGATGCGCGCCGAGCACGAGAAGGCCATCAACTCCGCCATCTTCCCGGGACTTCAGGGCGGCCCGCTCGAACACGTCATCGCCGGCAAGGCCGTGGCCTTCAGGGAAGCGGCCGGCAAGGAATTCAAGCACTACCAGCAACAGGTCATCGACAATGCCCTGGTCATGTGCAAGGTGCTGCAGGAACGCGGCCTGCGCATCGTCTCCGGCCGCACCGAAAGCCACATGTTCCTGGTAGACCTGCGCGCCAAGAACATCACCGGCAAGGACGCCGAAGCCGCGCTCGGCCGCGCCCACATCACGGTCAACAAGAACGCCATCCCCAACGACCCGCAAAAGCCCTTCGTCACCAGCGGCATCCGCATCGGCACCCCGGCCATGACCACGCGCGGCTTCAAGGAAATCGAAGCCGAACTGCTCGCCAACCTCATCGCCGACGTGCTGGATGCGCCCAATGACGAAAGCGTGATCGAGCGCGTGAAGGGCGAAGTGGCGAAGCTGACTTCAAAATTCCCTGTCTACGGAAAATGACAGTGAAGGGGGAAGGGTGAAGGGGGAAGGGTATTGAAGCGCAATCACCGTTCCCTCAATGCCTGGCAGCAGGCGATGGAACTCGTGGTTGCCGTTTACCAGGCCACTTCAAAATTTCCCCAGAACGAACAATATGGATTAACCAGCCAACTGCGGCGTGCAGCGGTGTCAGTGCCTGCCAATATCGCCGAAGGGGCTGCGCGAAATGGAAGCAAGGAATTTCTGCACTTCCTTGGCATTGCAATCGGTTCGTTGTCTGAACTGGATACTCTAATCGACCTCTCCAGACAACTTGGCTATCTGGAAAACACGGAGGAGCTTAACGGGAAGATCGATGATGTAGGTGGGCTGGTAATGGGACTTGCGTCGTCCATACGCCGTAAACTCTAAACCCTTCCCCCTTCACCCTTCCCCCTTCACCTATGAAATGTCCTTTCTGTGGGCATCTGGACACCCAGGTCATCGACTCGCGCGTGAACGAAGCCGGCGACACCATCCGCCGCCGTCGCCGCTGCCTGGCCTGCGAGAAGCGCTTCACCACCTTCGAGACGGCGGACATCCGGCTGCCGCAGATCATCAAGAGCAACGGCACGCGCGAGGAGTTTTCCGAGGCCAAGCTATCCGAAGGCTTCCGCCGCGCGCTGCACAAGCGGCCCGTGCCGACCGAGCTGGTGGACGAGGCCATACAGCGCATCCGCCAGAAGCTCCTGAGCCTGGGCGAGCGCGAAATCCCTTCGCGCCAGCTGGGCGAATTGGTGATGCAGGAACTCAAGCGCCTGGACAAAGTGGCCTACATCCGCTTCGCCTCGGTGTACAAGAGCTTCCAGGATGCGGAAGACTTCCGCGATGCGCTGAAGGACCTGGAGAAAACCCCGGCGCCCGGCGTGGACGATCTGTTCAAGTAAACCGGGAAAACCTTTCAACGCAGAGGTGCTGAGAAGATCGAAAAAAATTTACAGGGAGGTTCAGGGAGGCAAGGGAGGGAAATACAGGTTTACACCCTTAACCTCTCATGCCTCCCTGTTAATGCCTTTCTCCGCGTCTCCGCGTCTCTGCGTTCAATATAAAATTTGGAAATGTCTTTCACGGCCGACGACCACCTCTACATGGCGCGTGCCCTGCAGCTTGCGGCGCGCGGCATCAATTCCACCTCGCCCAACCCGCGCGTGGGCTGCGTCATCGTCAAGGACGGAAAAATCATCGGCGAAGGCTGGCACCGCAAGGCCGGCGAACCGCATGCGGAAATCCACGCGCTCATGGAAGCTGGCATGGCCGCGCAAGGCGCCACCGTCTACGTCAGCCTGGAACCCTGCTCTCACCACGGCCGCACCCCGCCCTGCGCCGATGCGCTGGTCGGCGCCGGCGTAGCCAGGGTCGTCGCCGCCGCGCAGGACCCCAATCCGAATGTTTCCGGCAACGGACTCGCACGCCTGAAAGCGGCCGGCATCGCCGTCGAGTGCGGATTGATGGAAGGCGAGGCGCGCGAACTCAACGAAGGCTTCTTCAAGCGCATGGTGCTCGGCCACCCATTGGTGCGCATCAAGACCGCCTCCTCGCTCGACGGCAGGACTGCGCTGTCCTCCGGCGAATCCAAATGGATCACCGGCGAAGCGGCGCGTCATGATGTGCACAAACTGCGCGCGCGTTCCTGCGCCATCCTCACCGGCATCGAAACCGTGCTGGCGGACAATCCGCAGATGAACGTGCGCCTCGACGCAGCGCGTCCATCAAATGCAACCGAGACCGTGCGCCAGCCGATCAAGGTGATCGTCGATTCCAGCCTGCGCACGCCGGCGGACGCTGCGATTCTGCAAGGCGCGAAAACCATCGTCGCCTGCGCCGCGCCGGACACGAAAAAAGCCGCGGCGCTGGAAGCCGCCGGCGCGGAAATCCTCTGCCTGCCCGGCGCCGACGGCAGGGTCGATCTAAATGCGCTGCTCTCGCGCCTGGCGCAAAAAGGGGTCAACGAACTGATGACCGAAGCCGGGCCAAGACTGAACGGCGCACTCATCGCCGCAGGACTCGCCGACGAATGGGTGCAGTATGTCGCGCCCTGCGTGCTGGGTTCCGCCGCGCGGCCGCTGTTCGAACTCGATGAGCCCGCATCCATGCAGGAACGCCTCAACTGGAAACTCGCCGACCAGCGCATGCTGGGCGCCGACCTGCGCCTGACCTGGCGCAGGGCTTGAGTTGATTCACCCAAGGCGCCCTCATCCGGCGCTGCGCGCCACCTTCTCCCCGAGGGAGAAGGGAATATAAACCCCTCTCCCTCGGGGGCGAGACGGGGGCTTCGCGGAGCATGCTTCGCGCCCTGCAAGGGAGGGGAGGGGTGAGGGCGCTATCAGCAATTTATCAATGATCGAAACACGGCCTGAGGTATAGTTTCTTGGCAAATTTCAAGGACCACTTCTCCGACACCCCGGCGCGCTACGCCGAGTTCCGCCCGACTTATCCCGCAGAACTCTTTGCCTGGCTCGCCGGCCTGTGCGAAGCACACGAAGCAGCCTGGGATTGCGCCACCGGCAGCGGCCAGGCGGCAGCCGGCCTTGCGCCGCACTTCACCAGCATCATCGCCACAGACGCCAGCGCCGAACAGGTCGCTCATGCGAGCGGCCCTGGCAATGTCGTTTTTCGCGTAGCCACGGCAGAAGCCAGCGGACTCGCGGACAACAGCATCGACCTCGTCACCGTGGCGCAGGCCGCGCACTGGTTCGACCTGCCGCGCTTTTTCGCCGAAGCGCAGCGCGTGCTGAAACCCGCCGGCGTGCTGGCGCTGTGGGGCTACGGCCGCCTCGACCTGCCCGCCGGCATGGACGAAATCTTCCAGCGTTTCTACGGCGAGACCATTGGCCCTTGGTGGCCGCCGGAGCGCAAATGGATCGACGACGGTTATCGTTCGCTGGACTTTCCCTTTGCGGAAATCGCCGCGCCGGATTTCTTCATCGAAGTGGAATGGAACCTGCCGCGGCTGCTGGATTACCTCTCGACCTGGTCGGCAGTGAAGCGCTATCGATCAGACAAGGGCGTCGATCCCCTGCCCACGCTCATGACCGAACTGCAGCCGCTTTGGGGCAAGTCCGAGACTGCGCTGCAATTGAAGTGGCCGCTGTTTCTGCGCGTCGGCCGGCTGTCTGACTGAGCCTGGGGCAGGGCAATCTCGCGGTCGGCGCGGCGGATGCACCCCTGCCTCTGCAATTGCGCAAGCGTGCGATACAAGTGTTCATGCGTCATGCCCAGCGCACCGGCCCAGGTTTTGAGCGTGCCCTCGTTCAGGTCGTAGCGACCATGTTCACGCAGATAATGCAACACGCGATCTCCCGCCCCCGGCAGGCTCAGGCGCTCGCACTGGCTACGCAGGGCGCGGATGACTTGTGACTGCCACCTCGCATAAGCGCGACTGAAATCCGCATGGCCCAATGCAGCTTGGAAATCCGCCAGCGGCAGTATCCAAACCATGCTGTCCGTCGCTGCTTCTCCGTCGCAATGGTAGCGCTCGGAAAACAGCGAGGCCTCGGCCAGCACACCGCGCGTGCAGCGCTGCAGGATCACGCGCTCGCCCTGCGGGGTGTGGCGCACCAGTTGCAGTTCGCCGCTCGCCACCCAGAACAGGCTGGCAGGCTTTTCGCCGTTGGCAAAGATACGCACGCCCTTGGAGATCAGGCGCGACTCGGCGAAGCGCGCAAGCCAGGTTTCGATATAAGCCAGAGCATCAGGTCGTGACATGAGCGAAATCATACCGGTTGCGTGAGCCACGCTCTACACTCCACGCACCCCTTAACAAGACAATGCCATGAAAACAGCCCTATTCCTCACACTCGGCCTGGCAGCCACTTCAAGCCTGGCCGAGGCCACGCTGCCAGCCCATCACCAGCATGAACATCATGCCGGCATGACGCACCATGCAGCGCCCGACACACGCCAGCCGGTCAGTTTCCCGCCAGCACTGAAGGAGGAAACCCTGGCCAACATGCGCGACCATTTGCACGCCATCCAGGAAATCACCGCCCACCTTGCCGAAAAGCAGTTCGATGCGGCCGCGGAAGTCGCGGAAACGCGCCTGGGTTTGAGTTCGCTCAAACGCCATGGCGCCCACGAGGTGGCAAAATACATGCCTGAAGGCATGCGACAGATCGGCCACGGCATGCACCAGTCCGCCAGCCAGTTTGCAGTGGTGGCGCAGGAAGCTGGCGCTACAGGCGATAGCGCTGCAGCTTTACGCGCCCTGTCGCAGGTGCAGACCAGTTGTGTCGCCTGCCATGCAGGCTACCAACTGAAGTAACCCCCGCTACAATCCTTTTACTTTCCGATTCGGAACACACCATGAAACGACTGTTCGCCCTCCCCCTGCTGCCGGCGCTCGCGCTGTTCTCCCACGCCGCCGCCGCGCTCGACATGCACTTCCGCACCGTCGCGCCCGGCGTCTACGCCTACATCGGCGAGACCGGCATGCGCACCTTCGACAACGAGGGCATGAACGCCAACTCGGGCTTCATCGTCACCAATGCCGGCGTCGTCGTGGTGGACAGCGGTTCCACCTGGAAAGTGGCCGAGCAGATCCACGCCGCCATCCGCAAGGTAACGAAGCAGCCGGTGAAGTACGTCGTCAACACCGGCGGGCAGGACCACCGCTGGCTGGGCAACGGCTATTTCAAGGCGCAAGGCGCCGAGATCATCGCCGCGAAAGCCACCATCGACGACATGAACGCGCGCGGCGCCATGCAACTGCAGGGCTTGGCCGGCGAATTGAAGGACAAGGTCGCCGGCACCGAAGTCGTGCTGCCCACACGCACCTTCGACAAGAAGGAGGTCTTGAAGCTGGGCGGGCGCGAAATCCAGCTGCAGCATTTCCGCGGTGGCCACACCCCCGGCGACAGCGTGGTCTGGCTGCCCAAGGAAAAGCTGCTGTTCTCCGGCGACATGGTCTACGTCGACCGCCTGCTGGGCGTGCTGCCGTTTTCCAACGCCAGCGACTGGCTCGCCTCCTTCGCCGAAATGGAAAAGCTCAAGCCGCGCACCATAATTCCCGGCCACGGCGCGGTATGCGACCTGAAGAAGGCGCAGCGCGAAAGCCGCGACTACCTGCGCCACCTGGTCGACCACATGCAGAAGGCGGTCGACGACCTGGTTGGGCTGCAGGAAGCCATCGACAGCCTCGACCAGTCGAAGTGGTCCCATCTCGTCAACTACGAATTGCTGAAGGGCGGCAACGCAAGCCGCGTCTACCTGGAGATGGAAAGCCGCTGATGACGCTGTTCCAGGTTTCCGGCGTCGAGACCTGGCTGTGGCTGCCGCCGCTGGCGGCCTTCATCGTTTCCTTCTTCACTCGATGGTGGGCATTTCCGGCGCCTTCCTGCTGATGCCATTCCAGATGAGCGTGCTGGGCTATGCCGGCCCGTCGGCTTCGGCCACCAACCTCGTGTTCAACCTCTACGCCACGCCCGGCGGCGTCTGACGCTACATGCGCGACGGCCGCATGGCCTGGCCGCTGGCGCGGCTCACCATCCTCGGCACCCTGCCCGGCGTGGTGGCCGGCTTCTACCTGCGCACCCTGGTGCTGCCGGATGCTGCGCGCTTCAAGATTTTCGTCGGCACGGTCATGCTGTATCTGGCGTGGCGCCTGCTGTCCGCATTCGCGCCCTGGGCCAAGCGAAGGCCCGCGCCCGCCTTCGCCGCCGCTGACAGCCTGCAGCTCGCGCGCAGCGACTGGCAGCGCATGGAATTCACGCTCGGCGCTCACGCCTGCGGCTTCTCGGTGCCGGCCGTGCTGGCGCTGAGTTTCATCGTCGGCATCATCGGCGGCACCTACGGCATCGGCGGCGGCGCCATCGTGTATTCCGTGCTACCTCTGCCCGGCGGTGGCTATGCCGCGCCCGACTGGCTGCTTGGCAGCCTGTTCGGCCTGGGCGGACTGGCGGGCATGTACCTCGGCGCGGCCACGCAAAAGCATGTGCCACAGAATGCGCTTAAGTTCGGCCTGGCCTTTTGCTGTGCGGCCTGGGCGTCATGTATCTGTTTCCGCAACCTGGCCGCTCCGCTTGCCAACGTCAATCCACTCACCAGGAACCGCAATCCGGCAGCAATCATCATTTGACGGCTTAAGATGGGTTTCCAAGCAGCTTGCCGTTAGGGTGATTCCTGGCCGGGCCCCTCCATACCGGCTTTTACTTTCCAAAGCGATTTCCTGGCTTCGCCCCTCATTCAAGCTGGCGGGGAATTTGGGCAACGGCAGATTCATGCCCCTTGCTCATCGCCTGACTTATGCGCGTACGCAAAAGCCTTCGAACAATTCCGCGAACTGCTCGCGGGTCTCGCTCAAGGAGCGGTCGCTCACTGCGCTGCGGCACAGGTGTTCATCGCGGCAGCCCTGGCTGCGAAAACGCTGCAGGGCGTAATGCTTCACGCCGCGCCCGGCCAGGTCATGTGCCATGTCGACCACCTCCCAGTGCGCCAGCAAGGCCGGATGCACGGTGGTGCGGATTTCATGCTCCACGCCTGAGGCCAGCAGCAAGGCCAGGCTTTCCTGCACCGGTGTGCCGCTGTCCTTCACGCCGGTGATGCGAGAGTAATCGGCGAATGGCGCCTTCACGTCCATGCCCACCCAGTCGGTGAGCGGCAGCACGGCTGCCAGCCGTTTCGGATACATGCCGCCGGTGTGCAGGCCGATTTTGAAGCCAAGCGCGCGCACTTCGCGCATGGCCTCGGGCAGTGCCGCCTGCAGGGTGGGCTCGCCGCCCGAGAACACCACGGCGTCGAGCAGGCCCTGGCGGCGCTTTAGAAACGCCAACACGTCGGCCCAGGCGATTTCGCTTTCCGATTGCGCCGGAATCAGCTCGGGGTTGTGGCAATAGCCGCAGCGCCAGGGGCAGCCCTGGCAGAACACCACCGCGGACAATTGCCCCGGCCAGTCGGTTGCGGAGAGCGGCGTGACGCCGCCGACTCTGAGGGATGCACTCATGTTCTTATCCAGTCATTGCGAGGAGGCGGAGCCGACGCGGCAATCCGGTCAAACTTGGCTAGGCCTTGCCTAACTGGATCGCCACGGCCCTGCGGGCCTCGCGATGACGGATTTGGCGTCATTGCGAGGAGGCGCAGCCGACGCGGCAATCCGGTCAAACAAAGCCCAGCAAACCTCTTGAACCTTGCAACTTGAAACTTGCTTCTTATAAACCCTGGATCGCCACGGCCCTGCGGGCCTCGCGATGACGGATTTGGCGTCATTGCGAGGAGGCGAAGCCGACGTGGCAATCCAGGGTTTTGCTGGGTCTTGTTTGACTGGATCGCGGCCCGCCACGGCCTGCGGCCTCGCGGCTAAAGGCTGACGCGCTCGCGATGACGAAATCAACCCAGCCGGCAAGCGCCCTCTTCGAAGAAGCGGCGCTCGCGGTGCTCGCTCTTCTTGCCCTTGTTGAAGCTGGCCACGGGGCGGTGGTAGCCCATCACGCGGGTCCACACTTCGCAGCGGGTGCGCTCCTCCTCTTTCAGCACAGAGGCGTCGAGGGCTTTGCTCATTACGGACAGGTCGGTCATTTCAGTCTCCTTTCAGGCAGTGATTCAGGCAGTGATTGCGCGTTTGCGCGACAGGGCTTCCTCGTCGCACTTGGGACAGAACTCGTGCTCGCCGGCGAGGTAGCCGTGTTTGGGACAGATGGAAAACGTCGGCGTGATGGTGATGTAGGGCAGGCGGAAACGTTCCAGACTCCGCCGCACCAGCTTCCTGCACGCCTCGGCCGACGAGATGCGCTCGGACATGTAAAGATGCAGCACCGTGCCGCCGGTGTATTTCCTTTGCAGATCGTCCTGCCGCTCCAGCGCCTCGAAGGCGTCATCGGTAAAGCCCACCGGCAGCTGCGACGAGTTGGTGTAGTAAGGCGCGTCCTCGCTGCCCGCCTGCAGTATGCCGGGATAGCGCCTGGCGTCCTCCTTGGCGAAGCGATAGGTCGTGCCTTCGGCGGGTGTGGCCTCCAGGTTGTAGAGGTGGCCGGTTTCCTCCTGGAAGCTGGCGATGCGGCCGCGGATGTGGTCCAAGAGGCGCAGCGCGAAGTCATGCCCCCACTCCGTGGTGATGTCGTGGGAGTCAGAGGTGAAGTTGCGGATCATCTCGTTGATGCCGTTCACGCCGATGGTCGAGAAGTGATTGCGCAGCGTGCCGAGGTAGCGCTTGGTGTAGGGGAACAGGCCGTCGTCCATCAAGCGCTGGATGACCTTGCGCTTTATTTCCAGGCCGTTCCGCGCCATGTCGAGCAGCGCGTCCAGCCGTCGCAGCAGCGCGGCTTCGTCGCCCTTGTACTCGAAGCCGAGGCGCGCGCAGTTGACCGTCACCACGCCAACCGAACCCGTCTGCTCGGCCGAGCCGAACAGGCCGTTGCCGCGCTTCAACAACTCGCGCAGATCGAGCTGCAAACGGCAGCACATCGAGCGAATATGATTCGGCTTCATCTCCGAATTGATGAAGTTCTGGAAGTAGGGCAGGCCGTAGCGCGCGGTCATGGCGAACAGGCGCTCGGCGTTTTCCGACTCCCAGGGGAAGTCCGGCGTCATGTTGTAGGTGGGGATGGGGAAGGTGAACACGCGCCCCTTGGCGTCGCCCGTGGTCATCACCTCGATGTAGGCGCGGTTGATCATGTCCATTTCTTCCTGCAGCTCGCCGTAGCTGAAGGGCATCTCTTCGCCGGCGATCACCGGGATCTGCTCGCGCAAATCCTCCGGGCAGGTCCAGTCGAAGGTGAGGTTGGTGAACGGCGTCTGCGTGCCCCAGCGCGAAGGCACGTTGAGGTTGTAGATCAGTTCCTGGATGCACTGCTTCACCGCATCAAAGCTCATGTTGTCCTTGCGGATGAAGGGCGCCATGTAGGTATCGAAGGAGGAGAAGGCCTGCGCGCCGGCCCATTCGTTCTGCAGCGTGCCGAGAAAATTCACGATCTGCCCGACCGCGGAGGACATGTGCTTGGGCGGCCCCGCTTCCACCTTGCCCGGCACGCCGTTGAGGCCTTCGTGCAAGAGCGTGCGCAGCGACCAGCCGGCGCAGTAGCCGGCGAGCATGTCGAGATCGTGGATGTGGATGGAGCCGTCGCGGTGCGCCTCGCCCAGTTCCGGCGGGTAGACGTGGTTCAGCCAGTAATTGGCCACCACCTTGCCGGAGACGTTGAGGATGAGACCGCCGAGCGAGTAGCCCTGGTTGGCGTTGGCGTTCACGCGCCAGTCCTGGCGGGAAAGATATTCGTTGATCGAGGCTTCCACGTCGACCACGGTCTTGCGGTCCTCGCGCAGCTTCTTGTGCGATTCGCGGTAGGCGATGTAGGCGCGCGCGGTCTGGAAATGGTTGGAGGCGATCAGCGTCTGCTCCACCACGTCCTGGATGCGCTCGATGTCGGGTGCCGCGCCATGCATGCTGTGGATCAGCACCTTGGTCACCTGCCCGGTGAGCAGGTCGGCCTCGGCCTCGCCGAATTCGCCGGTGGCCTGACCGGCGCGCAGGATGGCCGATCGGATCTTGCCGGCGTCGAAGGCCACGCGGCGGCCGTCGCGCTTGATGACTTCACGGGGCAGAACTGCTATTACGGAATTCATGCTTGTCACCTCCCTATCAACATTTTGTGTCTGGCACATAGCCAAGATACGACATCTTGTAGCGGTGTCAAGATGAATTTCAGGTTAGATTGTCCTGATATACTTAAACATGAGTATTTTCCACATGTTATGGAGACCAAGCCATGAGCACGATTCTGGAATACATGGGTACCGACCACCGCGCCTGCGACGATTTGTTCGCTTTGGCCGAGGAAGCCGCGGCCAAAAAGGACTGGGGCAGCGCGCGCGACTTGTTCGGAAAATTCCAGGCCGCCATGGCGCACCACCTGACCATGGAAGAAGAAGTGCTGTTCCCCGCCTTCGAGGAACGCACCGGCATGAGCGCCGGCCCCACCCAGGTCATGCGCATGGAACACGAACAGATGCGCGCGCTGATCGCCGACATGGCGGCCGCCGCCGAAGCCGGCAACGTGTCGGCCTACCTCGGCGCCTCGGAAACCCTCAACATGCTCATGCAGCAGCACAACATCAAGGAAGAGAACATGCTCTACCCCATGGCCGACCGCGCACTGGGCGCGGATGGCGAGGCGGTGATCCACTCCATGCAAGCCGTCAAATAACAGGGAATGCAAACCTTCGTCATCGCGAGCGCGTCAGCCTTTAGCCGCGAGGCCGCAGGCCGTGGCGGGCCGCGATCCAGTGTTTTAATAGCATCAAGTCCCTGGATCGCCACGGCGCTTCGCGCCTCGCGATGACCAATTTAAAAACTGCCTTAGCCCTATGACGCCTCCCGCCAACGAAATCCTCATCGACGCGCGCGGGCTGGAGCCGCCCGAACCGCTGGAGAAGGTCATGCAGACACTGGACCTGCTCAGACCCGGCCAGTCGATCCGCCTCTTGCTGCACCGCGAGCCCTTCCCGCTCTATGCAATCCTCGACGAGCGCGGTTATGGCCACGACACCACCGCACAGCCCGACGGCAGCTACATCATCCTGATCCGGCAAGCCGGCACGTAACCATCATTGATGCACAAATGCCCTTGATTAACTGGATTGCCACGTCGGCTACGCCTCCTCGCAATGACGAACGAAGGAAACCGTCATCGCGAGCGCAGCGTGGCGATCCAGTAAAGCCAAGCCCAGCAAAACCCGAGACCGCCGCGTCAGCCTCACCTCCTCACAACGCCCCCTCACCGTCATCGCGAGCGTATCAGCCTTTAGCCACGAGGCCACAGGCCGTGGCGGGTGGCGATCCAGTCAAACAAGGCCCAGCAAAACCCTGGATTGCCACGTCGGCTACGCCCCCTCGCAATGACGAACGAGGGAAACCGTCATCGCGAGGCCCGAAGGGCCGTGGCGATCCAGTCAAATCCAGCCCAGCAACAAAGACTGCCGCGAAATGAACACCCAACCCGGCCTCGCCTTCGAACAAGCCCCGCCCTTCTCCCTGCCGCTGCGCTTCTTTCTTACCGCCCCGCTGTTCCTCATCGCGGCCGCCCTCCTCATCGCGCTCTACCCCGAAGCCCTCACCTCGCGCTGGACGCCGCAGGCGCTTGCCCTCACCCATGCGCTCACTCTCGGCTTTCTCGCCATGGTCATGCTGGGCGCCATGCTGCAGATGCTGCCGGTGGTGGCGGGTTCGCCCGTACCAGCAACGCGCTTCGTCGCGCGCGCCAGCCACGTCGCACTCATCCTCGGCACCGTTGCGCTGATGGCGGGTTTTCTGCTTTCCACGCCAAAGGCCTTCGCCGCCGGCGTCATTCTGCTGCTCGCCGCGTTTGCCGTCTTCATCGCAGCCGCGATCAGCCTCGCGCGCGCCGCGGCCAACGTCACCGTCAACGGCATGCGCTTCGCCGTGGCGAGCCTCATCTTCACCATCGCGCTCGGCGCAGCGCTCGCGCTGTTGCGCGCGGGCTGGTGGAATGAGTCATTGGAAGGCGCCAGCGCCGCGCATGTCGGCTTCGGCCTGCTCGGCTGGGTGCTGCTGCTGGTGGTGGGCGTGGCTTACCAGGTCGTGCCCATGTTCCAGATCACCCCGCCCTACCCGCCGCGCTTGAGCCGCTGGCTGGCCGGCGCGATGTTCGCGCTGCTGGCGCTGCGCGCACTTGCACCAATATTCCCGTACCCCGCCGTGATCCTGCTCGATGCCGGCCTCGCCACCGGCGTGCTGCTGTTCGCCTTCCACACCCTTAACCTGCAATCGCGCCGGCGCAGAAAACTGCCCGACATCACCCTCGATTACTGGCGCATCGGCATGGCCAGCCTCATCGCCTGCGTGCTGGCCTGGCTGGTCGCGCAGTTGTGGCCGGCGTGGGCCGACAGCAACGCCTACCCCCTGCTGCTGGGCGTGCTGTTCCTGGTCGGGTTCGCGGTAAGCGTGGTGGCCGGCATGCTCTACAAGATCGTGCCCTTCCTTGCCTGGTTCCACCTGCAGGCGCAGCTGCAGGCCAAGGCCGGCACCATCCCCAACATGAAGCAGATGATCGACGAGAAGAACCTGCGCCTGCAGTTCCGCCTGCATCTTGCCGCCCTCGCCCTGCTCGTCGCCGCCGTGGCCTGGCCGGCTGCCTTGCACATGCCGGCCGGCATCGTGCTCGCGCTGTCTGCACTGATGTTGTGGGGAAATTTGTCGACTGCGCTGCGGCGTTATTTGCAGCATGGCGGGCGGCTGGCCTGAACCGGCAAGCCCTCAAGCTTTCGGAAAACCGCTACTCGCGCGAAGAATAAGTCGGCAGCGTGATCTTGAAGGCCATGGCCGCCAGGCGCACGGCCAGCACGATCGCCATGCCCGCCCACGCCGCGATGATGGCCGACACGCCAAGCGCTTGCAGCCCGATCAGCGAGATGGACCCGATCCAGGCAGCGGTGGCGTAGAGTTCGCCGCGCACGAAAATGAGCGGCACCTCGTTGCACAGCACATCGCGCACCACCCCACCGACCACGCCGGTGATCACCCCCAGCAGGCTCGCCGCCAGCCAGGGCGCGTCGGCCTGCAGCGAAATCTGGGTGCCGACGACGGTGAAGAGCGCGAGGCCGATTGCATCGGGGATGAGAAACAACTGCTGCGGCAGGCGCAGGCCGCGCACCGCGAAGAAGATGATCAGCGTCGTCGCCACCGCAACAATCAGATAGATCTGGTCGCTCAGCCAGAACACCGGCCGCTGCAGCAGAATGTCGCGCACCGTTCCGCCGCCGAGCGCCGTGGCCGTCCCCACCATCACCACACCGACGAGGTCCATCTGCTTGCGCCCGGCATCGAGCACGCCGGTCAGGGCATTCACCGCCACCGCCGCCAGGCCGACCCAATAGAGTAGGAATTCCATGATTCGTTGCTCAGGGGGACGGACAATCGAATAAGGACGGAGAGTTTTTAGGAGGCTCTTTTGAAAAACGAGTGGGTGCCAATGTCATCAAGAACACCCTTCCGCCCTGCCGGGTGGACTGCGGTCCCCACCCCTAGCCCCGCCCCAGGGCGGGGAAGTCCTCGCCGCCGGACGGGCTCGGGAGCAGGCGCCGCAA
>JBFMCR010000033.1:0-12382 GCA_040754425.1 Pseudomonadota bacterium
GCCCGCCAAACTTCTTCGACAAAATGGTGGTGATCGCCGCCGTCAGGGTGGTCTTGCCGTGGTCGACGTGACCAATCGTGCCAACGTTCACGTGCGGCTTCGTACGTTCAAATTTTTCCTTAGACATGTCTTGATCCTCGTCCTAGATAACTTTGTGCAGAATTACTTTTTGCTCATCACGGCCTCGGCCACGTTCTTGGGGGCCTCGGAGTAGTGTTTGAATTCCATGCTGTAGGTGGCGCGGCCCTGGCTCATGGAACGCAGGTCGGTGGAGTAGCCGAACATCTCGGCCAGCGGCACCTCGGCCCGGATCGCCTTGCCGCCGCCGGGCAGGTCTTCCATGCCCTGGATGATGCCGCGGCGACGGTTGAGGTCGCCCATCACGTCACCCATGTAGTCTTCCGGCGTTTCCACCTCGACCGCCATCATGGGCTCCAGCAGCACCGGGTTGGCCTTGCGCATGCCTTCCTTGAAAGCGATGCTGGCCGCCGTCTTGAAAGCCTGCTCGGACGAGTCCACCTCGTGGTAGGAGCCGTCGAACAGCGTGATCTTGACGTCCACCACCGGGAAACCGGCGAGCACGCCGTTGTTGAGCGATTCCTGCAGGCCCTTGTCGACCGCGGGTATGTATTCACGCGGCACGGTGCCGCCCTTGATGGCGTCGACGAACTCGTAGCCCTTGCCGGCCTCGTTCGGCTCCATCCTGATCCAGACGTGACCGTACTGACCCTTGCCGCCGGACTGTTTGACGTGCTTGCCTTCCACTTCGACGGCCTTGCGGATGGCCTCGCGGTAGGCCACCTGAGGGGCGCCCACGTTGGCCTCGACGCCGAATTCGCGCTTCATGCGGTCAACCAGGATTTCCAGGTGCAGTTCGCCCATGCCGGAGATGATGGTCTGTCCGGATTCCTCGTCGGTGCGCACGCGGAAGGAGGGGTCTTCCTGCGCCAGACGCCCCAAGGCAATGCCCATTTTTTCCTGGTCGGCCTTGGTCTTGGGTTCAACCGCGACGTGAATCACCGGCTCGGGGAATTCCATGCGCTCGAGGATGACGGGCTTGTCCTGCGCGCACAGGGTGTCGCCGGTGATGGCGTCTTTCAGACCCACGGCGGCGGCGATGTCGCCGGCGCGCACCTCCTTGATTTCTTCACGCTGGTTCGCATGCATCTGCAGGATGCGGCCCAGACGCTCCTTCTTGCCCTTGACCGAGTTGTAGATGGTATCGCCGGAATTGACCACGCCGGAATACACGCGGAAAAAGGTCAGCTGACCGACATAGGGATCGGTCATGATCTTGAACGCCAGCGCGGCGAAGGGCTCGTCATCGGAGGCCTTGCGCACGGTCGGGGTGCCGTCTTCCAGTTCGCAGGGGGTCGGCGGAATATCGACCGGCGAAGGCAGGTACTCGATCACGGCATCCAGCATCTTCTGCACGCCCTTGTTCTTGAACGCGGTACCGCACAGCATGGGCACGATTTCGCCGGCGATGGTGCGGGCGCGCAGCCCGGCATTGATGTCGGCCTCGGAAAGGTCGCCTTCTTCCAGGTACTTGTTCATCAGTTCCTCGGAAGACTCGGCGGCCGCCTCGACCATCTTCTCGCGCCACTTCTTGCAGGTGTCGACCAGATCGGCCGGGATGTCTTCGTAGGAGAACTTCATGCCCATGGAGGTCTCGTCCCAGAAGATGGCTTTCATCTTGACGAGATCGACCACGCCCTTGAAGTTCTCCTCGGTACCGATCGGCACCACGATGGGTACGGGATTGGCGCGCAAACGGGTCTTCATCTGCTCGTAGACCTTGAAGAAGTTGGCGCCGGTGCGGTCCATCTTGTTCACGAAAGCCAGGCGCGGCACCTTGTACTTGTTGGCCTGGCGCCAGACGGTCTCGGACTGGGGTTGCACGCCGCCCACCGCACAGTAAACCATGCAGGCGCCGTCCAGCACGCGCATGGAGCGCTCGACTTCAATGGTGAAGTCCACGTGTCCGGGCGTGTCGATGATGTTGATGCGGTGTTCGGGATAGTTGTTCTCCATCCCCTTCCAGAAGCAGGTGGTCGCAGCAGAGGTAATGGTGATGCCGCGCTCGCGCTCCTGCTCCATCCAGTCCATGGTGGCGGCGCCGTCATGCACCTCGCCGATCTTGTGGGAGACGCCGGTGTAGAACAGAATGCGCTCGGTCGTGGTGGTCTTGCCCGCGTCGATATGCGCGGAAATGCCGATATTGCGATAGCGATCGATGGGGGTGGTACGTGCCATGTCTAGTCAAATCCCCATCAGAAACGGAAATGCGAGAAAGCCTTGTTGGCTTCTGCCATGCGGTGGACTTCTTCACGCTTCTTCATGGCGGCGCCACGGCCTTCGGCGGCGTCCAGCAACTCGCCGGCCAGACGGGCGTCCATGGATTTTTCGCCGCGCTTGCGGGCGGCATCGCGCACCCAGCGCATGGCGAGCGCGGTACGACGGGAAGGACGCACTTCGACGGGCACCTGGTAGTTGGCACCACCCACGCGACGGCTCTTCACCTCGACGATGGGGCGCACGTTGTTCATGGCGGTGGAGAACACCTCCAGCGGATCCTTGCCGGATTTCTTCGAAATCTGCTCGAAAGCGCCATACACGATGCGCTCAGCGACGGATTTCTTGCCGCTGATCATGATGGCGTTCATGAATTTGGATACTTCAACGTTGCCGAATTTCGGATCCGGCAGGATTTCACGTTTTTCTACTTCGCGACGACGAGGCATGTCTTCAGTCCTTTAAAAATCTTCAGCCGATGATCAGGCAGCTTTCTGGCGTTGTCCTGACTCAAGCAGCCTTCGGCCGCTTGGCACCGTACTTCGAACGCGCCTGCTTGCGATCCTTCACGCCCGCGGTGTCCAGCGAACCGCGCACGGTGTGGTAACGCACACCCGGCAAGTCCTTGACACGACCACCGCGGATCAGCACCACGGAGTGCTCCTGCAGGTTGTGACCTTCGCCGCCGATGTAGCTGATGACCTCGAAGCCGTTGGTCAGGCGCACCTTGCAGACCTTCCGCAGCGCGGAGTTCGGCTTCTTGGGAGTGGTGGTGTACACGCGAGTGCACACACCACGCTTCTGCGGACAGGCCTGCATGGCAGGCACCTTGCTCTTGGTCACCGGAGCCTTGCGCGGCTTGCGGATCAGCTGGTTAATCGTTGGCATCTAAGCTTCCGTTCAGTCTATGTCTCAAAACAGCCATTAAAACAACCGGGACGGCCTGCGCCGTCCCGTTGCGTAGGATTCATGCATTCCGGCCGGAGAAGCCGGAAAAAAGACGCATGATTCTATGTAGGCACTGCCCCCTTGTCAAGCAACCTCTTGGTTTTCCTGGGAGGACTCGGGGGTTCCTTCCATGAAATGTGCAGCGCCAAGGTCCTCGCCCGCTGCCTGGCGACGGCGGGTATTGTGGTAGGCCAGCCCGGTACCCGCCGGAATCAGGCGTCCGACGATGACGTTCTCCTTGAGGCCGCGCAGTTCGTCGCGTTTGCCCATGATCGCCGCTTCCGTCAGCACGCGGGTGGTTTCCTGGAAGGAGGCCGCCGAGATGAAGGAATCGGTCGACAGCGAGGCCTTGGTAATACCAAGCAGCACGGGGTCGTAAGCGGCCGGCTGTTTGCCTGCGGCCACCATTTCGTCGTTCAGCTGCAGCACCTCCGAACGCTCAACCTGCTCGCCTGGAATGAGGCCGGTATCGCCCGGATCCACCACGATCACCCGACGCAGCATCTGGCGCACGATCACCTCGATGTGCTTGTCGTTGATCTTCACGCCCTGCAGTCGATAAACGTCCTGCACTTCGTCGGTGATGTAGCGGGCGAGCGCCTCGACACCCTGCAGGCGCAGAATATCCTGCGGATCCACCGGGCCGTCGACGATCATCTCGCCCTTCTGCACCACCTGGCCGTCGTGGGCGGTCACGTGCTTGTCCTTCGGGATCAGGTACTCGTGGGCGACACCGTCGAAATCGGTGATGACCAGACGCTGCTTGCCCTTGGTGTCCTTGCCGAACGACACGGTGCCGGTGACTTCCGCCAGCACGCCGGCATCTTTCGGCGAACGCGCTTCGAACAGCTCGGCCACGCGCGGCAGACCGCCGGTAATGTCGCGGGTCTTGGTGGTTTCCTGCGGAATGCGTGCCAGCACGTCACCCACGTGCACGTCCTGACCGTCCTTCACGGTAATGATGGAACCAACCTGGAAGGTGATGTTGACCGGAGTTTCGGTACCGGCGATCTTCACTTCCTTGCCCGCTTCGTCCAGCAGTTTGACTTGCGGACGCACGCCCTTGGCCGCCGCGCCCTTGCGGGTCTTGGGATCGATCACCACCAGGGTCGAAAGACCGGTGACCTCGTCGATCTGCTTGGCGACGGTAACCCCCTCCTCGACGTTCTCGAAACGCACGCGGCCGGTGTATTCGGTAATGATCGGGCGGGTATGCGGGTCCCAGTTGGCCAGCACGGTGCCGGCCTTGATCTTGGTGCCGTCGGTCACCGCCAGGGTGGCGCCGTAGGGCACCTTGTGGCGCTCGCGCTCGCGGCCGGCGTCGTCGACCACGATCATCTCGCCGGAACGAGAGATCGCAACCAGCTCTTTGCGGGCATTGGTCACATAGCGCATGGTATTGGAATAGCGCACGGTGCCGTTGGATTTTGCTTCCAACTGGCTGGCAGCCGCAGCACGGGAGGCCGCGCCGCCGATGTGGAAGGTGCGCATGGTGAGCTGGGTGCCGGGCTCGCCGATGGACTGGGCGGCAATGACGCCTACCGCCTCGCCCACGTTGACCAGATGCCCGCGGCCGAGATCGCGGCCGTAGCACTTGGCGCACAGGCCGTAGCGGGTGTTGCAGGTGAGCGGCGTGCGCACCTTGACCTCGTCGATGCCGGCGGCATCGATGGCATCGACCAGGTCTTCGGAGAGCAGGGTGCCAGCCTCGATCATGGTCTCCTGGGTCTCGGGATTGACGATGTCGACGGCGGCCACGCGGCCGAGGATGCGCTCGCGCAGCGGCTCGACCACTTCTCCACCCTCGACCAGGGCCTTCAACGCCATGCCTTCCTTGGTGCCGCAGTCATCCTCGACCACCACCAGATCCTGAGTCACGTCGACCAGGCGGCGGGTGAGGTAACCGGAGTTCGCGGTCTTCAGCGCGGTATCGGCCAGCCCCTTGCGCGCGCCGTGCGTGGAGATGAAGTATTGCAGCATGTTCAACCCCTCGCGGAAATTCGCGGTAATCGGGGTTTCGATGATGGAGCCGTCAGGCTTGGCCATCAGGCCGCGCATGCCGGCCAGCTGGCGGATCTGGGCGGCGGAGCCGCGCGCGCCGGAGTCGGCCATCATGTAGATGGCGTTGAAGGATTCCTGGGTAACCTCTTCGCCCTTGCGGTTCTTCACCTTCTCCACGCCAAGCTGACCCATCATGGCCTTGGCCACGGCATCACCGGCGCGGCCCCAGATGTCCACCACCTTGTTGTAACGCTCGCCCTGGGTCACAAGGCCCGAGGTGTACTGCATTTCGATTTCCTTCACCTCGGCTTCGGCAGCCGCGAGGATGGAGGACTTTTCCTTCGGAATCAGCATGTCCCTGATGGCAATGGACATGCCGGCGCGGGTGGCGAAGCTGAATCCGGTATACATCAACTTGTCGGCAAAGATCACGGTTTCGCGCAGGCCGCAGCGTCGGAAGCTGGCATTGATGAGCCTGGAGATTTCCTTCTTCTTCAGTGCCTTGTCGATGTAGCTGAAGGGCAGGCCGGCCGGCAGGATTTCCGACAGGATGGCGCGGCCCACGGTGGTCTCGACGCGCTTTACGGTTTCCACGCGCTGGCCGTCGACGATGTTGGCCTCCTTGATGCGGACGGTGACGCGCGCATGCAGTTCCACCGCGCCGGTGTCATAGGCGCGGCGCGCTTCGGCCACGTCGGCGTAGAAACTGCCCTCGCCCTTGGCGTTGATCTTCTCGCGCGTCATGTAGTACAGGCCCAGCACGATGTCCTGGGACGGTACGATGATGGGCTCACCGTTGGCGGGCGACAGCACGTTGTTGGAGGCCAGCATCAAGGTACGCGCCTCCATCTGCGCTTCCAGCGACAGCGGCACGTGCACGGCCATCTGGTCGCCGTCGAAGTCGGCGTTGAAGGCCGCGCAAACCAGCGGGTGCAGCTGGATTGCCTTGCCCTCGATCAGCACCGGCTCGAAAGCCTGGATGCCCAGACGGTGCAGCGTGGGTGCGCGGTTCAGCATGACGGGATGCTCGCGGATCACCTCCTCGAGGATATCCCAAACGATCGGCTCTTCGTCTTCCACCATTTTCTTGGCCGCCTTGATGGTGGTGGCCAGGCCCATGACTTCCAGGCGGTTGAAGATGAAGGGCTTGAACAGTTCCAGCGCCATTTTCTTGGGCAGGCCGCACTGGTGCAGCTTGAGCTGCGGGCCCACCACGATGACCGAACGGCCGGAGTAGTCGACGCGCTTGCCCAGGAGGTTCTGGCGGAAGCGGCCGCTCTTGCCCTTGATCATGTCGGCCAGCGACTTCAAGGGGCGCTTGTTGGCGCCGGTCATGGCCTTGCCGCGGCGGCCGTTGTCGAGCAGCGAGTCCACCGCTTCCTGCAGCATGCGCTTTTCATTTCTGACGATGATTTCGGGCGCCTTCAGCTCCAGCAGGCGCTTCAAGCGGTTGTTGCGGTTGATGACGCGGCGATAGAGGTCGTTGAGGTCGGAGGTCGCGAAGCGGCCGCCGTCCAGCGGCACCAGCGGGCGCAGTTCCGGCGGCAGCACCGGCAGCACTTCCAGGATCATCCACTCGGGCTTGATGCCGGAACGCTGGAAAGCCTCCAGCACCTTGAGGCGCTTGGAAATCTTCTTCAGCTTGGTGTCGGACGTGGTCTTGGACAGCTCCGCGCGCAAGGTCTCCACTTCGCTGTTGAGATCGATCGAACGCAGCAGGTCGCGGATGCCCTCGGCGCCCATGGACGCCTTGAACTCGTCACCGTACTCCTCGACCTTGGCGAGATAGTCGTCCTCGGTGAGCAGTTGGCACTTGTTGAGCGGCGTCATGCCGGGGTCGGTCACGACATAGCCCTCGAAGTACAGCACGCGTTCGATGTCGCGCAGGGTCATGTCGAGCACCATGCCCAGACGCGAGGGCAGGCTCTTCAGGAACCAGATGTGCGCGACCGGGCTGGCCAGGTCGATGTGGCCCATGCGCTCGCGGCGCACCTTCGACAGCGTCACCTCGACGCCGCACTTCTCGCAGATCACGCCGCGATGCTTCAGCCGCTTGTACTTGCCGCACAGGCACTCGTAGTCCTTCACCGGGCCGAAGATCTTGGCGCAGAATAGGCCGTCGCGCTCCGGCTTGAAGGTGCGGTAGTTGATGGTCTCCGGCTTCTTCACTTCGCCGTACGACCAGGCGCGGATTTTTTCAGGGGAGGCAATGCCGATCCTGATGGCATCGAACTCTTCTTCCTGGGTGGCTTCCTTGAACAGATCCAGCAGTGCTTTCATCGTTTTCTCCAGTTAGGAGTGAGGAGTTAGGAGTGAGGAGCCGGGGCTTGACTGTCTTTTACTCTTCAGGCCTCTCTCCTCACGCCTCACTAAAATTCGTCAATAACGTTCCAGATCGATGTCGATGCCCAAGCTGCGGATTTCCTTCACCAGCACGTTGAAGGATTCCGGCATGCCGGCCTCGATCTTGTGGTCGCCCTTGACGATGTTCTCGTAGACCTTGGTACGGCCGGTCACGTCGTCGGACTTCACGGTCAGCATTTCCTGCAGCACGTAGGAGGCGCCGTAGGCCTCCAGCGCCCACACTTCCATCTCGCCGAAGCGCTGGCCGCCGAACTGCGCCTTGCCGCCCAGCGGCTGCTGGGTGACGAGCGAATACGGGCCGGTGGAGCGAGCGTGCATCTTGTCGTCGACAAGGTGGTGCAGCTTGAGCACGTGCATGACGCCGACGGTCACGGGACGCTCGAAGGCCTCACCGGTACGTCCGTCATACAGCGTGACCTGGCCGGTCTCGGACATGCCCGCGAGCTTCAGCATGTGCAGGATTTCCTCTTCAGCCGCACCATCGAATACCGGGGTGGCGAACGGCACGCCCTTGGTGAGGTTGGCCGCCAACTCGAGGATGTCCTCATCGCTCAAGTCGTCGAGTTTTTCCTGGGCGCCGCGGCTGTTGTATACCTCTTTCAGGAAGGTGCGCATGTCCTTGGCCTTGGACTGGGCGCGCAGCATGTTGTCGATCTTCTGGCCCAGGCCCTTGGCCGCCCAGCCGAGGTGGGTTTCCAGGATCTGGCCCACGTTCATGCGCGAGGGCACGCCCAGCGGATTCAGCACGATGTCGACGGGATTGCCGTCTTCCATGTAGGGCATGTCCTCGACTGGCACGATCTTGGACACCACGCCCTTGTTGCCGTGACGGCCGGCCATCTTGTCGCCGGGCTGCAGTCGGCGTTTCACCGCCAGATAGACCTTGACCATCTTCTGCACCCCGGGCGGCAGCTCGTCGCCGGCGGTGAGCTTCTTTTTCTTCTCCTCGAACATGGCGTCGAATTCGACGCGCTTGGCGGCGAGACCGTCCTTGATGGCTTCCATCTGGCGGCTGATCTCGTCGTCGGCGACGCGGATGTCGAACCAGTCGTGGCCCGGCAGCGACTCCAAATACTCGCGCGTGATCTTGGAGCCCTTGGCCAGCTTCTTGGGGCCGCCATTGGCAGTCTTGCCCAGCAGCATTCTGCCGAGGCGCGAATAGGCATCCATCTCGACGATGCGCATGCGGTCGGCGAGATCCTTCTTGTACTCGGCAAGCTGGCTGTCGATGATGCTTTGCGCGCGTTTGTCCCTTTCGATGCCTTCGCGGGTGAACACCTGCACGTCGATGACGATGCCGCTCATGCCGGAAGGCACGCGCAGCGAGGTGTCCTTCACGTCGGAAGCCTTTTCGCCGAAGATGGCGCGCAAGAGCTTCTCTTCCGGGGTGAGCTGGGTCTCGCCCTTGGGCGTGACCTTGCCGACCAGCACGTCGCCGGCCTCGACTTCGGCACCGATCGAGATGATGCCGGACTCGTCCAGGCGCGCGAGCTGGCGCTCGGGCAGGTTGGAAATGTCGCGGGTGATCTCTTCCGGTCCGAGCTTGGTGTCGCGCGCGACCACGTTCAGCTCCTCGATGTGGATCGAGGTGTAGCGGTCTTCCGCCACCACCTTCTCGGAGATCAGGATCGAGTCTTCGAAGTTGTAGCCGTTCCAGGGCATGAAGGCCACGGTCATGTTCTGGCCAAGCGCCAGTTCGCCCATGTCGGTGGAGGCGCCGTCGGCGATCACGTCGCCGCGGGCGATGACGTCGCCCACCTTGACCAGCGGGCGCTGGTTGATGTTGGTGTTCTGGTTGGAGCGCGTGTACTTGATGAGCGAGTAGATGTCCACGCCCACCTCGCCGGCGCGGGCTTCGTCGTCGTTCACGCGCACCACGATACGACCGGCGTCGACGTAGTCGACCACGCCGCCGCGATGGGCGGTGACCACGGTGCCGGAGTCAATGGCGGCGGTGCGCTCGATGCCGGTGCCGACCAGGGGTTTTTCAGGCCGCAGGCAGGGCACGGCCTGGCGCTGCATGTTGGAGCCCATCAGCGCGCGGTTGGCGTCATCGTGTTCGAGGAAGGGAATGAGCGACGCAGCCACCGACACCACCTGCGCCGGCGCCACGTCCATGTACTCGATGCGATCCGGCGTGGACAGGGTAAATTCGTTCTTGTGGCGGCAGGAAACCAGATCATCGGTGAACTTGCCCTTGTTGTCGAGCTCGGCGTTGGCCTGGGCGATCACATACTTGCTTTCCTCGATCGCCGACAGGTATTCGATCTCGTCGGTAACCTTGCCGTTGACCACTTTCCGATACGGCGTCTCGATGAAGCCGTAGCTGTTGACGCGGGCGAACAGGGCAAGCGAGTTGATCAGACCGATATTCGGGCCTTCCGGCGTCTCGATCGGGCACACGCGACCGTAATGCGTGGGGTGTACGTCGCGCACCTCGAAGCCGGCACGCTCGCGCGTGAGACCGCCCGGACCCAGCGCCGACACGCGGCGCTTGTGGGTGATTTCCGACAGCGGGTTGGTCTGGTCCATGAACTGCGACAGCTGGCTCGAACCAAAGAATTCCTTGATGGACGCGGACACCGGCTTGGCGTTGATGAGGTCGTGCGGCATCAGGTTCTCGGACTCGGCCTGGGAGAGACGCTCCTTGACCGCGCGTTCGACGCGCACCAGGCCGGCACGAAACTGATTCTCGGCCAGTTCGCCGACCGAGCGCACGCGGCGGTTGCCCAGGTGATCGATGTCGTCGATTTCGCCGCGGCCGTTGCGCAATTCGACCAGGATCTTCATCACGGCGATGATGTCGTCGTTGGAAAGGGTACCCGGGCCGGTCAGTTCATCGCGGCCGACGCGTCGGTTGAACTTCATGCGGCCCACGGCCGAAAGGTCGTAGCGCTCCTCACTGAAGAACAGGCCTTCGAACAGGGTCTTCACCGCGTCTTCGGTGGGCGGCTCGCCCGGACGCATCATGCGGTAGATGGCCACGCGCGCGGCGTACTCGTCCGGCGTTTCGTCTATGCGCAGGGTCTGGGAAATAAAGGCGCCGTGGTCGAGATCGTTCACGTAGATGGTCTGGAACCTGGACACGCCCGCTTCAGCGAACTTGGCCAGCATCTCGTCGGTGATCTCGTCGTTGGCGCGCGCAATCAGCTCGCCGGTTTCCTTGTCCAGCACGTCGTGCGCGAGCACGCGGCCGACCACGAATTCGTTGGGGATGGCCCACATCTTGACGCCGGCGGCATCGAGTTCGCGTACGTGCTTGGCAGTGATGCGCTTGTCTTTCGGCACGATGACCTTGCCATCCTTGCCGTAGATGTCGAAGCGCGCGACTTCGCCGCGCAGGCGGTCGGGCACCAGTTCGAACTGCACGCCCTGGGCGTTGATGTGGAAGGTGTCCTTGTCGAAGAACAGGTCGAGAATCTGCTCGGGCGTGTAGCCCAGGGCCTTCAGCAGGATGGTGCCGGGCATCTTGCGGCGACGGTCGACGCGGAAGTACAGATAATCCTTGGGGTCGAATTCGAAATCCAGCCAGGAGCCGCGGTAGGGGATGATGCGCGCCGAGAACAGTAGCTTGCCGGAACTATGGGTCTTGCCGCGGTCGTGCTCGAAGAAGACGCCGGGCGAGCGGTGCAGTTGGGACACGATGACGCGCTCGGTGCCGTTGATCACGAAGGAGCCGGTAGGCGTCATGAGCGGTATCTCGCCCATGTACACTTCCTGCTCCTTGACTTCCTTGATCGTGGGCTTGGACGCTTCCCTGTCCATGATCACCAGGCGCACCTTGGCGCGCAGCGGCGCGCAATAGGTCAGGCCGCGCTGCTGGCATTCCTTGATGTCGAAAGCAGGCTCGCCCAGGGTATAGTGCACGTACTCGAGGCGTGCATTGCCGGAATGGCTGACGATGGGGAAGATCGAGGTGAAAGCGGCCTGCAGGCCTTCGTTCTTGCGCTCGGCTTGCGGCACGTCGGTCTGCAGGAAGTTGCGGTAGGACTCGAGCTGGGTGGCCAACAGATAGGGCACCGGCAGCACGTTCACACGTTTGCCGAAACTCTTGCGGATGCGTTTCTTTTCGGTGAAGGTGTAGCCCATGGGGTCTCCTTGGATATGGCTGGTTGCGGAGCGATTCCGGTAACGACGCGGCCGTCGTCAAGCGCTCAATTCCGGTACACGCAAATAGCACAACCCGGAGACCAAAAAATGGCTCCGGGTATGCCGTTTGCGTGTGCCGCCTTCGCGGGCCGGCGACCCGCGAAGGGACACAGTCTTACTTGACCTCGACGGTGGCGCCGGCGTCTTCCAGCTGCTTTTTCAGCGCGTCGGCGTCTGCCTTGCTGATGCCTTCCTTCACGGGCTTCGGTGCGCCGTCGACCAGGTCCTTGGCTTCCTTCAGGCCCAGGCCGGTGGCAGCACGCACCACCTTGATCACTTCCACCTTCTTCTCGCCGGCGGCAGTCAGCACGACGGTGAATTCGGTTTTCTCTTCAGCGGCGGGGGCGCCACCGCCGGCGGCGGGGGCGGCGGCCACCGCCACGGCAGCGGCAGCGGCGGAAACGCCGAACTTCTCTTCCATTTCCTTGATGAGCTCGGACAGCTCCAGCACGGTCATGCCGGCGATGGCGTCGAGGATTTCAGCTTTGGATGCAGCCATTTCTAACTCCTGTCAAATGTACGAATAGATGAATGATGAATGTCGTTCAGGCAGCCTGCTTTTAGTTCCGGCATAACCTGAAGGTTAGCCTTCACTGAAAGCATGCGGCTTACGCCGCCTGCTTTT
>JBFMCR010000033.1:12482-15839 GCA_040754425.1 Pseudomonadota bacterium
GCCTGCTTTTAGTTCCGGCATAACCTGAAGGTTAGCCTTCACTGAAAGCATGCGGCTTACGCCGCCTGCTTTTGATCGCGGACAGCGGCCAGGCCACGCACAAACTTGGTGGGAACCTCGTTGAGCGTGCGGACGAACTGGGCGATCGGCGCCTGCATGGTGCCAAGCAGCTTGGCGAGCAGTTCTTCACGGCTGGGCATGTTGGCCAGGTTCGCCACGTCGGCAGCCGACATGACGAAATTGGGCATGGCCCCACCCTTGATCACGAACATTTCCTTGCCCTTGGCAAAGTCGTTCATGACCTTGGCGGCCGCAACGGGGTCCTTGGAAATACCGTAGACGAGCGGCCCGACCATCTGGTCGGACAGCTTCTCGAACGGCGTTCCCTGAACCGCGCGGCGCGCCAGGGTGTTCTTGATGACGCGGAAATAAACACCGCTCTTGCGCGCGTTGGCACGCAGGTTGGTGAGGTCCGCGACACCCGTGCCGCGATACTCGGCCAACACCACGGCCTGGGCGTCCGCAATCTGCGCGGACACTTCGGCTACGACGGCCTTTTTCTCTTCCAGATTCAGACTCAAGGTCTTCTCCTTTAAAAGCGGGGCGATGATCCGCCCCACGGCTGGCGACCTTGACAGGAGTAATTCCCGTTTTGGGTGCGCCATCTGCGTAGGGTTCAGGGTTCAGGGATCAGGATTCAGGGATCAGAAAAAATCCCTTATCTTTGCCCTTGCCCCTTCAATTGAGCAGCAGTCCGGTTCCAGTCCCGGGGATCGTTTGCTGAATCCTGATCCCTGAATCCTGATCCCCGACCGCCACCCCTACGGTCTTGGATAACCCCGGCCCCGCGATGCGAACACCGCGGGGCCGGGCCCAAAATTGCTTATTTGTTCAAATACTTATGCGTTCAAAGTGGTCTGATCCACGCGCACGCCCACCCCCATGGTGCTGGAGACGGACAGCTTCTTCATGTACACACCCTTGGACGCGGCCGGCTTGGCTTTGTTCAAAGCCTCGACCAAGGCCAGCAAATTCACCTTCAGGTCGTCCGGCGAGAACGAGGCGCGGCCGATGGTGCAATGCACGATGCCGCCCTTGTCGGTGCGGTACTGCACCTGGCCGGCCTTGGCGTTTTTCACGGCCTCGGCCACGTTCGGCGTCACGGTGCCGACCTTGGGGTTCGGCATCAGGCCGCGCGGGCCGAGGATCTGGCCCAGCTGACCGACAACGCGCATGGCATCAGGGGTGGCGATGACCACGTCGAAATCCATCTTGCCGGCCTTGATGTCGGCAGCCAGGTCGTCGAAGCCGACGATGTCGGCACCGGCGGCCTTGGCGGCTTCGGCGTTGGCGCCCTGCGCGAACACAGCCACCCGCACGGTCTTGCCAGTGCCTTTGGGCAGCACGACGGAGCCGCGCACCATCTGGTCGGATTTGCGCGCATCGATGCCGAGATTCACGGCCACGTCGACGGATTCGTCGAACTTGGCGGTGGCGGTTTCCTTGATCAGCTGCAGGGCTTCCATGACGGGATAAGCCTTGTTGCGGTCGATCTTCTGCTTGATGGCCTGTAGGCGCTTGGAAATCTTGCTCATGTTCAAACCTCCGCATCCACGCCCATGGAACGGGCAGTGCCGGCAATCGTGCGCACCGCGGCGTCCATATCGGCGGCGGTGAGATCTGGCTGTTTGAGCTTGGCGATTTCCTCGAGCTGGGCGCGGGAAATCTTGCCGACCTTGTCGGTATGCGGCTTGGCAGACCCCTTGTCGAGCTTGATCGCCTTCTTGATCAGCACCGTCGCGGGCGGCGTCTTCATGATGAAGGTGAAGCTCTTGTCCGCATAGGCGGTGATCACCACCGGAATGGGCAGGCCCGGTTCCATGCCCTGCGTCTGGGCGTTGAAGGCCTTGCAGAACTCCATGATGTTAAGGCCCTTTTGACCCAGGGCCGGGCCGATGGGCGGCGAGGGATTCGCTTTGCCCGCCGGCACTTGCAGCTTGATGTAGCCGACTACTTTCTTAGCCATGATGTTTCCTGATTAAAGTGAGTCATAACGCGCTTTGGGCGGCCTCGCCACCTACTTGCGCTCCTCTTCGGCCCGCCTTTCGGCGGGCCGTTCGTCAGGCCTTCTCGACCTGACCGAATTCCAGCTCGACCGGCGTGGCACGGCCGAAAATAAGCACCGACACGCGCAGCTTGCTCTTGTCGTAATTCACCTCTTCCACGGTGCCGTTGAAATCGGTGAACGGGCCGTCGATCACGCGCACCGACTGGCCCACCTCGAACAGAATCTTGGGCTTGGGTTTCTCCACGCCCTCCTTCATCTGGTTCATGATCGCCTCGACCTCCTTTTCGGAGATGGGCGTGGGCTTGGTGGCGGTACCGCCGACAAAACCCGTGACCTTGGGCGTGCTCTTCACCAGATGCCAGGTATCGTCGTTCATGTCCATCTGCACCAGCACGTAACCCGGGAAGAACTTGCGTTCGGCGGTCTTCTTCTGACCCGCCTTCATTTCCACGACCTCTTCCACCGGCACAAGGATTTCGCCGAACCTGTCCTTCATGCCGGCGCGCTCGATGCGCTCGGCAAGATTGCGCGCAACACTCTTCTCAAAGCCGGAATAGGCGTGAACGACGTACCAGCGCATGCTCATCAGTTACCCCCGCCCAAAGCCAGCCGGACCAGCCACAACAGGGCCGAATCCACAATCCACAAAAACAGCGCCATCACAAACACAAATACCAGCACGATGCCGGCGGTCTGAACGGTTTCCTTGCGCGTAGGCCACACGACCTTGCGCGTCTCGTCGCGCGCCTCGCCGGCAAATGCGAAGAAGGCCTTGCCGGGCACGGTGAAATACATCATCACCGCACCCGCGGCCAGGCCGCCCAGCACCATCAGCACGCGCACCAGCGCAGGCATGTCAGGCAGGGAGTAAAACCCCGCCACGCCGGCGATTACCAGCAGCACTGCAATCAGCAGTTTGATCTTGTCAACCATCAAAACCTCTGCCGCCCAAAGCGGCGGCATTCCCGTCATTGTGTTCTGGCAGGCCAGGAGGGTCTCGAACCCCCAACCTTCGGTTTTGGAGACCGACGCTCTGCCAATTGAGCTACTGGCCTATCATTTGTGGGGAGTGAGGAGACAGGAGTTTGCCGGGGAGCTTTGCTCCTCACGCTTCACTCTTCGCTCCTCACGCCCTTATTCGATAATCTTCGCCACCACGCCAGCGCCGACGGTACGGCCGCCTTCGCGAATCGCGAAACGCAGGCCCTCTTCCATGGCGATCGGCGCAATCAGCGAAACGGTGATGCTGACGTTGTCGCCGGGCATCACCATCTCGGTGCCGGCCGGCA
>JBFMCR010000034.1:0-61220 GCA_040754425.1 Pseudomonadota bacterium
GAGCCCGTCCGGCGGCGAGGACTTCCCCGCCCTGGGGCGGGGCTAGGGGTGGGGACCGCAGTCCACCCGGCAGGGCGGAAGGGTGTTCTTGATGACATTGGCACCCACTCATTTTTCAAAAGAGCCACATTGTTCGAAGAAATATGGGGTGAAGTAGATCACACACTAAATTACCCCAATCCTTCAAGCAACCTGTCGTGTCGTGAGCAGCTTCGCGTACTCGCAAAGCTTGTGGGTGCCGGGAGTCGATTGGTTGATTCCATCTTTAGAAGCAACGGATCGTGACTAAAGGGACTAAAGTGCCAGGCTCCAATAATTCACCCTCTAATCAATGAACAAACCCGAACGCCTCCCCCATCCCGACTTCTCGCACTGGCTGCCCACCAGCCTGCGCGAGATCGCGGACGACCAGAAGGCGATTCCGCGCATTGCCAAGGATTCTGCACTGATGCGGGAGATCGAGGCGGTGCTGCCTGCACTGCCGACCGCGCATGATTTGTGGCGCGGCGATGCGCGCGAGCTGGATTTCATCCCCGACAACAGCGTGCATCTGGTGCTGACTTCGCCGCCGTACTGGACGCTGAAACAGTACAACCCCTCCACCGCGCAGATGGGCGACATCGAGGATTACGAAGCCTTCCTGATTGAGCTCGACCGCGTGTGGCAGCACTGCTACCGGGTGCTGGTGCCGGGCGGGCGGCTGATTTGCGTGGTGGGCGATGTGTGTCTGTCGCGCCGCAAGAATGCGGGCGAGCACACGGTGGTGCCGCTGCATGCCTCGATCCAGGAGCATTGCCGCACCCTGGGCTTTTCCAACCTGGCGCCCATCATCTGGAACAAGATCGCCAACGCGGTGTACGAGGCCGAGGGCAACGGCGGCGGCTTCCTGGGCAAGCCCTACGAGCCCAACGGGGTGATCAAGAACGACATCGAATTCATCCTGATGGAGCGCAAGCCCGGCGGCTATCGCAGCCCCACGCTGCCAGCGCGCCTGCTGTCTGTAATCTCTGCCGAGAACCACCGCGTCTGGTTCCAGCAAATCTGGACCGGCGTGACCGGCGCCTCTACGCGCCAGCATCCCGCGCCCTATCCGCTGGAACTGGCCGAGCGCCTGATCCGCATGTTCAGCTTTGTGGGCGATACCGTGCTCGACCCCTTCATGGGCACGGGCACGACCAATATCGCCGCCGCCAACTGGGGCCGCAACAGCATCGGCGTGGAAGTGGACCCGGAATACTTCGACATGGCCGCGCGCCGCATCGAGCGTGACACGCCCAAGCTGATCACCCACCGCGAAATCATCTTGCACCACTGAGCCCATGCTGGACATCGACAAGGAACTCGCCAAGGCCGTCAAACACTACTGGAAAACCCGCGCTGGCCAGAAGCAGCGCCAGGGCGGCACGACCGGCGTGAAGGACGCCGGCAACCGCAGCGCCGTCACCGGCGGCAAGCATGCAGACGAGTTCGTCAACCTGATCGCGAACATCGTGCGCGACGCCGGCCTGCCGGACATCACCATCCACACCGCCACCAAGACCAGCCGCACCCTGCCCGGCTACTACCGCCCTACCAAGGAATGGGACGTGGTGGTGCTCTCCGGAAACGATCTGGTCGCCGCCGTGGAAGTGAAATCGCAAGTCGGCAGCTTCGGCAACAACTTCAACAACCGCGTAGAGGAAGCGCTGGGCAATGCCACCGACTTCTGGGCGGCGTATGCCAAAGGCGCATTCAAGCCATCGGCGAAGCCCTGGCTCGGCTATCTCTTCATGCTCGAAGAAAACCCGGCCTCGATCCGTCCAACCAAACGCATCAATCTCTCGCCCTACCCTGTGGACGAAGCCTTCCAGAAACTCTCCTACGCCCGCCGCTATGAAGAAGTCTGCCAGCGCTTAGTGCGCGAGCGGCTCTACGATGCCGCTTGTTTCTTCACATCAAGTGCCAAGGATGGCCTGAAAGGTAAATACACCGAGCCCAACGTCGAGCTTGGTATTGATAAATTCGCCATAACGCTTGCAGCGCGAGCGGCAGCATTTGCGAAGATGCGTAAATAACGCAAGAAACAAAGGCGGCTAAAGGGGTCAGACTCGAATTTCACTTAGCCCTCGCAACTGGATAAACCACTCACCAAACAAGAACCTCCTAAACCGCTCTCATGTCAGACCAAGACCACCCCGACGCAACATCGCCAGAAGAAACGAATGACGACGTCGCGCTTCGCCCCGGCCCCAATGCCGACGATGCTGCCGATGTCGCGCGTTACATCAGTGCCGAGGTAAGGGCGCGTTACGAGGTCTACAGCTATCGTCATGCGGCTGCGATTCTGGCGACTTCTTTTCCCGACGAACTGGCAGAAATCGAGCAGGCTTTGCTTGCCTTCAATATGACCACCCGCGACATCGGCATGCCGGGCGGCAACGAATCTGACATCCCGAAGAAGTACTCGCATTTGTTGAGACCGCATGGCTGGGTGGAAACGCGGATTCAGGGCGATCTGCTGGTACGCATGCAAGAATTTGACGAGGAATTGCTGGCCAACGGCAAGACCCGCAAGCTGAAACGTCCCGAGGGCGAACCGTACTTGATAGAGAATTTTATCGACGGTCACAAGATCGATTACGTGAAAGGGCGCGTGGCCTGCGATCTGGAATGGAACTCGAAAGACCAGACCTTCGACCGTGACCTGTACGCCATGCGTGCTTTCCATGAATGCGGGCTCATCAGCGCGGGCGTGGTGGTGACGCGCAGCGCCAGCATGAATCCGGTGTTCGATGTGGTGCAGCAACTGGATAAATTGGGCAACCCTGAATTCATCAAGGAGGGGCCGCGAGCGGGGCAACCCAAACCCGTCAAGGCAAAATACGGCCCGAGTACGACCTGGATGGGCAAGCTGCTGTATCGTTTGAATGCGGGCCGCCACGGCGCGTGCCCGATTCTGGTGTTCGGCATGACGCCGAAACTGATTACCGACTGGAGCGAGACATGAATAAGCGTTTTGATCCCTCACCTGTGGATGCCGCCCAGGATCTGTTACTGCGGCATGGCGGCAAGTGCTTCAAAACCATTCTTGCCGACCCGCCCTGGCAATTCCAAAACCGCACCGGGAAAATGGCGCCGGAGCACAAACGCCTATCGCGCTATGGCACGATGAAGCTCGAAGACATTTTGCGTCTGCCTGTCGTGGATCTTGCCGACGAAACCGCTCACTTGTATCTGTGGGTGCCGAACGCGCTCCTGCCGGAAGGACTGCGTGTGATGGAAGCGTGGGGCTTCCAGTACAAGAGCAATCTCGTCTGGCACAAGGTACGCAAGGACGGCGGACCGGATGGGCGCGGCGTGGGTTTTTACTTCCGCAACGTGACCGAGCTGGTGCTGTTTGGCGTACGCGGCAAAAATGCCAGAACGCTTGCGCCTGGCCGTCGCCAAGTCAACTTCCTCGCCACGCAAAAGCGCGAGCATTCCCGCAAACCGGACGAGTTTTACGACATCGTCGAATCGTGCAGCCCCGGGCCTTACCTTGAGCTGTTTGCGCGCGGAAGCCGGAAGGGCTGGGCAACCTGGGGCGACCAGGCGGATGAATATTCACCTACCTGGTCAACATACGCCAATCACTCTCAGAGCAATGCCGGCGTCGATGAAAAATCCCAGCAACTTCGCCTCGTGGAACAAGAAACGGCGCTCTATAAATAATGCAACCGCGGACATCCATCAGGGACAAACTGGCCGAATCTTTCATTGGGAAATTCGTTCCGAAATTTGTGCCGGGCGGCGAAGTGGTTTACGTCAAAGCCGGCAGCCCAACAATCAACAATGCCCTGATTAAAGCTTTGGGTCTTTCCATGGACTCGCATCAAAGCATGCCCGATGCCATGGTGTACTGCCGCAAGCGCAACTGGCTATTTGTGGCGGAGTCGGCAAGCGGTAATGGTTTGATCGATGAAGAGCACGCGAAAAAGCTGGCCCATCAATTCAGCACGGCCAGCACCAAACTGATATTCGTCTCGGTATTCCAGAATCGCTCAAATCTGACCAGGTATCCCGGTTTTCCTGCCTGGGGCACCAACGTCTGGTTTGCCGACGAGCCGGATCACATGATGCATTTCGACTGAGGCACCCCATGACCCACACCTACTGCATGACTTCCAACTGCGCGCTGGCAGAACAGTGCGCGCGCTTTGAAGACGACGCCGGCAAGCACCTCTTGACCCGCACCTACGCGGATTTCAGCGAGGAGCTGATCCGCAGGCCGGGCAACACCTCGACCTGCCCGTTTTTTATACCTAAGGACGATGCGCCGCAGACTGCGCATTGATCGCCGCGGACAGTTAAACGCTTATTGACGATCCCCCAGTCAGAATAGTTGCCGGGCTAGGACAGGCGACAAGCAGCCAAAAACCAATCCGCCTGCAACGGTCGGAAAAAATTGTGGCTGTATCTGAAACGATTGGGAAACGACTGAAACTTGTGGGCGGGCGACACATGCAAAACGCCAATTGATTTTGCACACGCCCCGCTTTGAAGAAGTAAGCGTGGCCCGGACATGCTGCGCCGCGTTGTTCCGCCCGCAAGTACTAGACCATGCTTTTGTTGTGCTTTTTGTTCCCTCTCCCGCCAGGGGAGGGCGTTAGAAGTGCGCTTACACGCGAATGTACGTCCACCCCTCCTTCATCTTGCTCACCACTTCGCCGATCACCGAGGGCACCACCTGCGCCTCGTCGATGAGCATGACTTTCTTGCCTTCGCGCTCTACGCGCGCGACAGCCTGGCCGCAGGCGATGAACTTGAGGTTGGCATGCTTTTTTGCCAGCGCGTCGATGCGCTCACGATAGGGTGTGAGATCTTCGCGCAGCATGCTGAGGCCATAGTTGTTGGCGACGATTTCCAGCTCGGCGGGCACACCCTCCCTCTTGGCGTTGTCCAGTATCTGGTCGGCGTAGTCCAGCACCGCGGTCATGCGGTCGAGCTTGTCGGTATCAATGTGCAGGATGAAGCGGTTGCCGGCCGTTGTCTGCTGGTGGCTGGCGTGCATGAACTCACCTTTTTGCGCCAGGGCGGCGGGCAGGATGCTGCCGCCCATCGGGCGCAGGGTCCAGCCGAGCAGTCCGCCCAACCCAAGCAGCAGCACGGCCGCCACGGCCTGCATGCCCCAGCCGCGGCTATTGCGCCATTGTGCGGACTGGCTCGGCTCGACGCCGTCATAGGCATGCCGGACCAGGGACTTGAGCTGGCGGATTTCGCAACTGCGACGCGCCAGTTCGGGGTCCTGCTTGACCGCCTCGAAGACCTCGCCCATTTCGCTGGGAGTGAGCTGCTGGTCGACGAAGGCGTTCAGGGTTTCATCGGTAATCTGCATTTTCATTTCACTCTCCTGAGGCCGGCTGGCTGCGCGGCCGGTCTTACGTCGGTCAACATTTCCTTGAGTGCGGCGCGCGCACGCGCCAGGCGGCTCATCACGGTGCCGGCGGGCACGCCGAGGATTTCGGCCACTTCGGCATAACTGCGGTCTTCCATGTCCACCAGGGTCAGTACCTGGCGCTGGCCCAGCGGCAGGCGGGCGATGGCATTGCGCACGGTAATGGCGGTCTGGCGGCCGGCCAGATTCTGCTCGGGCGAAAGCTCTTCGGCTTCCAGGCGTTCCGCCCAGTCGTCGATGTCTTCCAATATGCCCGCCATTTTCTTGCGCAGGCAGTCGCGCCAGCAGTTGTTGAGGATGACCATGAGCCAGCCTTCGAGGGCGCGCGGCTCCTTGAGCGGAGAAGTCGTGGCCAGCGCGCGCGTCAGCGCCTCCTGCACGAGGTCTTCGGCCATGGCGCGATCGCCGCACCAGGCGTAGGCCAGGCGAAACAGGCGTGTGCGGTGGCGAATTATTTCCTGCTGGGTGCTTTTGCAAAACCAGAGCATTTTGTCCCCTCCGATGTATTGTAAGACGCGACAATGGCCCGCCTTATTCCATGGATTTCTGCTATTTTGGCTTCGATTCTGTGCCCTCTGCCGCTGCCGCGCAACGGTACTTGTCGACCAGGCGGGGAAAGTGCGTACCAAGCAGTTATCATGGCGGCGTACGCCCGGAACAAGCCGATCAAGCCGATGAGTCTCCTCCCAGCCAGCAGCGCCGATCCCAGAACCGCCCGGCGCCTGTTCTTCCTGTTCGGCCTGGCCTATTTCGCCCAGAGCTTCGCGCAGATGGGCGGTCTCATCGGCCAGCCGCTCAATTTCTATCTCAAGCAGGAAATGGGACTGTCCCCAGGCGAGGTCTCGGAATATCTGGCCATCGCCTCCATGCCCTGGGTCATCAAGCCGCTTTATGGTCTGGTCAGCGACTACCTGCCGCTGTTCGGCTATAGGCGCAAATCCTGGCTCATGCTGGTGAACCTCTTTGGCGCCGGCGGCTTTCTCTGGCTTTCCGGGCTCGCCGATCCCGGCTCGCTCGTCGTGGCGCTGACCCTGACGGCCTTCGGCACCGCCGCATCGGACGTCATCATCGACGCGCTGATGGTGGAAAAGGGCGCCGAAACCGGGCTCACCGCACGTTTTCTCGGCACGCAGTGGTTCTGGTTCAAGCTCGCGGCCGTGGCCACCGCGCTGGCCGGCGGCTTCCTCGCCAACAGTTTCAGCCCGGCCACCGCGCTGCACATCGCCGCCACTCTCACCATGCTGGCGCCGATCGCGGTACTCACGGCCAGCTATTTCCTGGTGCAGGAAAAACCGAGCCGCATCGAACTGGCGGCGATGAAGGAAACCTCGCAAAGCATGTGGCTCGCGGTGCGTTCGCCGAAACTGCAACTGGCGGCGGCCTTCCTGGTGTTGTGGTGCTTCAGCCCCGGATTCGGAACGCCGCTGTATTTCCACATGACCGACGTGCTGCACTTCGACCAGCAGTTCATCGGCCAATTGTCCGCTTTCACCGCCGTGGGCGGCGTCATCGGCGCCTGGATTTTCGGCCACGCGCTGGCACGGCGTTCGTTCGCGCTGCAGGCCAATGTCGCCATCGGCGCCGCGATCCTGGCGGTACTGGCCTATCTCGCGCTGGCCCGGCCCAGCGGCTACATGCATGCCATTGCCGCGCCGCTGCATGTATCCGTGGGCATGCTGAACCAGATCGGCATGCTCATGATCCTGTCCGTGGCGGCGCGCGCCTGCCCGCCGCGCGCCGAAGGCTTCACCTTCGCGGTCATGATGTCGCTTTACAATGCCGCCGACCAGTTTTCTTCGGTGGTCGGCTCGCGCTTGTACGAACAGGTGTTCCACCAATCACTTGGGCCCCTGCTCTGGGTTGCGGCCGGCTCGCTGGCGCTGTGCTTCCTGCTGGTGCCCCGTCTTGCCCGCCAGCACGCGCAACGGCCCGCGCCGCTTTGGGCCTGACACAAGGTGATTCTTGAGGAACGATTCGCGCGACGTCGCGTCAAGACAAGACTGTTTTCTGCCGTTCTACCGCTAATATGGATACCAACACCCCGCTCGCCGTCGTGCTCGAAACCGCCGTGCGCCAGATCGGCCAGATCGTGCTCGGCAAGGAACGCGAAATCCGTCTGGCGCTGGCCTGCGTGCTGGCGCGCGGCCATCTGCTGATCGAGGACCTGCCGGGCATGGGCAAGACCACGCTGGCGCACGCGCTGGCGCAGACTTTGGGACTGCAATTCCACCGCATCCAGTTCACCGCCGACCTGTTGCCGGCGGACATCCTCGGGGTGTCGGTATTCGACCGCGAACGCAGCGAATTCGTGTTCCATCCCGGCCCCATCTTCGCGCACCTGATCCTGGCCGACGAGGTGAACCGCGCGACGCCGAAAGCCCAGAGCGCCCTGCTGGAGGCGATGGAAGAACACCAGGTAACGACGGAAGGCGAAACCCGCCCCCTGCCCGCGCCCTTCTTCGTCATCGCCACGCAGAACCCCATGCAGCAGGTCGGCACCTTTCCGCTGCCGGAATCGCAGCTGGACCGTTTCCTCATGCGCGTCGCGCTCGGCTATCCGGACGCCCAGGCCGAGCGCATGTTGCTCGCTGGCGAAGACCGCCGCGAAATGATTTCCCACATGCAGCCGCTGCTCGACCCGGCCAGCCTCATTGCCGCACAGCAGAAAGCGGCCGGCGTATTCGTGGCGGAGGCGCTGCTCGACTACGTGCAGGCACTGATCGCACGCTCGCGCAGCGGCCGGTTCGGCACCGGGCTGTCGCCGCGCGCCGGCCTGGCCCTGGTGCATGCCAGCCGCGCCTGGGCATTTCTTGCCGGGCGCGCGCAGGTCGTGCCGGAAGACGTGCAGGCCGTGCTGCCCGCGGTCGCCGGCCATCGCCTGCGCGGTCCTGCCGGCGAAGCCGATGCCGATGCGCTGGCGCAAACGCTGTTGGCCAGCGTCGCCATTCCCTGATCGGCGGTCGGCGCCGTGGCGACGCTCGCTGCCCGACTGTTTCCCATGCTTTCCCGGCTGCTGCGCGGGCGCGGCCCCGAAACCGGCAGCATCGTGCTCGACCGCCGCCGCATCTACATCCTGCCCACGCGCCAGGGCCTGATCTTCGCGCTGTCCCTGCTGGCCATGCTGATCGGTTCGATCAATTACGGCCTGAGCCTGGGCTACGCGCTCACGTTCATGCTCGGCGGCGTGGCCGCGGTCGGCATCCTGCACACCTACAAGAATCTGCGCGGCCTCGTCATCACCGATGCCGGCGCGCTGCCGGCCTTCGCCGGCGAGGATGCCGTATTCCAGTTCGGGTTTGAGGCGCCCGGTCCGCGCTTCGCGTTGAGCCTGCGCTGGCGCGAAGCTTCACCGGCGCTGTTCGACCTCGAGACGGCGCAGCGCATCGGCGTGCATGTGCCGACCAGCCGGCGCGGCCGCCTGATGCCGGGCCGCTTCACCCTGTCCACGGTTTATCCGCTCGGCCTGTTTCGCGCCTGGTCCTACGTGGAATTCGGCCACGGCGTCGTGGTGTATCCGAAACCGAGCGGAACGCGGGCGGAATTCGGTGCCAGAGGCGAAGCGGGGAGGGCCGCGCGCGAAAGCACGCGCGATGGCGGCGAGGATTTCGCCGGCCTGCGCGCCTGGCAGCCCGGCGATTCGCCGCGCCAGGTGGCGTGGAAGACGGTGGCGCGCAGCGAAGTGCTGGCCACCAAGCGCTTCAGCGATGTCGAGGGCGGTGAAGTGCTGCTAGACTGGGACAGCCTTACCGCGAGCGGCACCGAGGCGCGGCTGTCGCAGCTTGCGCGCATGGTGCTGGATGCCGAAGCCGCCGGTCTGCGCTATGGGCTGCGCCTGCCGGGCGTGCAAATCGCGCCCGGCAACGGCGCGCCGCAGCGCCAGCGCTGCCTGGAAGCCCTGGCCCTGTTCGGGTTGCCTGAGCATGGCTAGACCCTCGCCGTTTCCGCCGCCGCCGGCCGCATACTGGCTGCTCGCCGGGCTCGCCCTCGTCATCGCGCCGCATCTTGTGCACCTTCCGCCATGGCTTGGTGCCCTCGCCTGCGCCATGCTGCTGTGGCGCCTGGGCGCGGCGACGGGGCGCCTGCCGTTGCCGGGCAAATGGATTCTGCCGCTGCTGCTCGCCGGCTCGGCCGCCGGCATCCTCGTGCAATACCGCACCCTGTTCGGACGCGATGCGGGCGTGGCCATGCTCGCGCTCCTGCTCGCGCTCAAGCTGCTGGAAATGCGCAGCTATCGCGATGCCATGCTGGCGGCGTTCCTCGGCTACTTTCTGGCCATCACCAATTTCTTCTACACCCAAAGCATCCCGCTCGCGGTGTACCTCGCCGTCGTCGCGCTCATCCTCACCGCCGCGCTGGTCATGCTCAACCACCCGGCCTCGGCCCTGCAATGGCGGCGGCCGCTGAAACTCGCCGCATTGCTGCTCGCCCAGGCGGTGCCGGTCACGCTGCTGCTGTTCGTGCTGTTTCCGCGCCCGGGCGGGCCGCTGTGGGGCATGCCCAAGGACGCCTTCTCCGCCCGCACCGGGCTATCCGAAACCATGGCGCCCGGCTCGATCAGCAACCTGGTGCAATCCGATGCCGTCGCCTTCCGCGCCGAGTTTGCCGGCGCGCCTCCCCCTTATTCCAGCCTGTACTGGCGTGCCCTGGTGATGGAAAACTTCGACGGCCGCAGCTGGAGCGTGGCGCGCGGCGGCTTCATGCCGGCACCGCCGCTCAAGACCCGCGGCGCGGCGGTTTCCTACAGCCTCACCATCGAGCCGCACGACAAGCCCTGGGTATTCGTGCTGGAAGCCCCCGCTCCCCGCGCGCTGCCGCCCGACACTTTTCTCACCGGCAACATGCTGTTGCGGACAAAAAAGCCCTTGCAGCGGACGACCCGTTTCAGGCTGTCTTCCTACCCCGCGTATCGGCTCGGCGAAGAGCTCGATGCTTCGCAACGGGATCAGGCCCTGTCCCTGCCGAATGCGTTCAATCCGCAGGCGCGCGCACTGGCCGAACGCATCCGGCGCGAAGCCGCAGGCGACGCCGACGTGGTCGCACGCACCCTGGACGTGTTCCGGCAGCAGGATTTCAGTTACACCCTGACCCCGCCCCTGCTGGGCCGGGACGCCATCGACGAATTCCTGTTCCGGACGCGCAGCGGTTTCTGCGAACACTATGCCGGCGCCTTCACTTTCCTCATGCGCGCCGCCGGCGTGCCGGCGCGCGTCGTCGCCGGCTACCAGGGCGGCGAATACAACCCCGTCGGCAATTACTTCATCGTGCGCCAGTCCGATGCCCACGCCTGGAGCGAAGTGTGGCTTGAGGGGCGCGGCTGGGTGCGCATCGACCCCACCGCCGCAGTGTCGGCGAGCCGCATCGAAAGCGGCATCGCTTCCGCCCTGTCCGAGGGCGAGCCGCTGCCCTTCTTCGTACGCACCGACCTGGCGTGGGTCAGGCAACTGCGCCAAAGCTGGGATGCAATCAACCATCACTGGGAGCAATGGGTGCTGGGCTTCGACCAGGAACAGCAGATCGGGCTGTTCGCCCGGCTCGGCTTCGGCATCGTGTCCTGGCGCGAGCTGGCCTGGGGTTTGGGCATCGGTCTGGTGCTGCTTTTCGGGGTGATCGCGGCATTCACCCTGTGGCCGGGCGGCAGGCCCGCGCCTGACAAGGTGCAGGCGCTGTATCTGCGCTATTGCAGAAAACTGGAAAAGGCCGGGCTGGCGAGACTGCCGACCGAAGGCCCGCTGGATTTTGCGCGCCGCGTTCAGAGGCAACGGCCCGAACTCGCGCATACTGCGGACGCGGTGGCGCGCCTGTATGTGCAATTGCGCTATGGCGCGCAGGCGTCGGGTTCGGGGCTGAACGAATTTTCCCGGTTGGTGAAAGACTTCAGGCCGAGAAAGTGAATGACTTCGGCCTTGCCGTGGACAGGCGTGCAAGCGCAATTTCGAGCAGGCCGGCGAGCGCCGTTTCCTGCCTGCCATAGTGCGCGGCCTCCACCGACGCCACCAGTTCTTCCAGACCTTGCGTCAGTGTTTCCCGTTGCATGCGCTGCCGCCATTCGCCAAGGGTTGCAGCCGGCCGCGCCTTGCGGCGCAGGCTGAAAGCGCACAAGCCGCGCACCAGTTCCGGCAGTTCGGTCACCTGCTTCAATTCGGACAGGGCCCGGCGGCGGCGCACCCGCCAGCCCAGCCAGCGCCACAGAAAACATGCCGACAGCATCGCTGCCAACAGCCCGCCCGAAGCCGACAGCCACGCGAGCAGCCGCTGGCGTGCAGGATCGACGATTTCCAGCTTCGCGCCCTTGATCTGCGTCTGCCGCAGCTGGCCGCCGGCCGGGTCGTACCAGGGCAGCAGCAGATCGGGCCATTGCGCAGCGCCGCGCTCGCGGAACAATGCGTACAGGCTGACCGCATGGCGCGGCACGCCGTCATCGCTCGCCAGCTCCTCCACCTGCGGCGGGTAGTCGGAAAATTGCGGCAAGTGCGCGAGCTGCAGTCGCAACAGATGCTTCAACGCTTCCGCGCCATAGCCTCCGCGCACTTCCAGGCGCACGGCCAGCGGACTTTCGATCGGCCATTCCCGTGGCAGTGGCGCGGCGGAAATTTCCGGCTTGCCGACGGCTGCTTCAGCCGGCAGCCAGTCGGGCACAGGCAGCGCATTCAGCCTCAGCTGCGGAGGCGGAAAGCGCAACTGCCTGCCGAACTTGCTCGCTTCCAGCATGGGCAGGGGCAGGACGATTTCGCCGGCGGCCGTGGATTGCAGCGCCCAGTGCCAGCGATGCGCCGTGCAGCGTTCGCCCTCGCGTTCGACCTCGAACTGCTCTTCGCCGAGCGGACGCACGAGCAGGCCTTCCTGCGTTGCCAGTCGCGGGCGCTGCCAGATCAGGCTGCCGTCGTCGCAGGCCTGCAAGCTCAAACGCAACGGCTCGCGCACATGGTATTGCGCCGGATCGACCTCGCTCAGGAAACGCACTCTGGGCACGGTTTCCGACTGTTCCGAGACGGTCACCACCGGCGTGCGCAGGCGCAGGCCGAAATCCGGCAGGGCGATGCGTCCGCTGCGCAGCGGGTAAAGCGTAAGCGACAGGCTTGCCTCCCTGCCGTCACCGCCCAGGTTCTGGTCGCGCACTTCGAAATCCTTCATCAGCGGCGCGAGGTCGAGGTTTTGCAGCTTGTCCGGCCTTGCCGTTATCGTCAGCGTGATCGGCTCGCCCAGCGCAACGCTGTCCGGCTCGGCGCGATAAAGCGCTGCCGCCGGCGTCGGCAGCGCTGCCGCCAGCAGCAGCACGGTGACGAGGGTCCTTACCATGGCGCCAGCTCCATCTCCTGCGCAGCGCCGCTGCTGTCCTGTTTCAGCATGCCCTTGAGCAAGGTGCGGGGGTGCTCCTGCAGGCGCTCGAGTTTGCGCAATCCGGACTGCAGGCGCCGCGCGTCGAGCGACACCGAGGTGCCGGCCGTCCGTGCGCCCTGCAGTCGCGCGCCGGCGGCCTCGCCCTGCTCCGCCAGCACACTGTCTTCCGGCGCTTCGAACTCGGGCATGGCAAGTTCCGTGTCCCAGTCGCTGCTGGCCTCGCCTTCGGCGATGCTGCCGCGCCGCCCGCGCAAATCGGTCTTGAACGGTTCATGCCTGTGCCTGGCCAGTTGCCTCTCGGCCTCGGCCAGGTTGCGCTGCGCGCGCGCGTCGGCAGGACGCATCTGCAGCACCGCGCGCCAGGACTCGGCGGCTGTCTGCCAGCGCGCCAGCGCGAAGTGCGCATTGCCCAGGTTGTAGAGTGCATCGGCGCGCTCGCTGTCATTGCGCGCCAGCAGCAGCGCAGCGCCGAAATGGCGCACCGCCGCCGCATAGTCCCTGAGTTTCCAGCTCGCGGCACCGGCGCCCATCTCGCCAGCGTGTCCGCCGACTTTCTGATACTGCCTGATCGCCTCGTTGAACTGGCCGCTACGATAGGAATGCCAGGCCTGCCGTTCCGCTTCAGCGGCGACCGCATCGTGCTCCGCCGGCAGCAGCAGCGCGAGCAGCAAGGCCGCGGAGGGTGCGGCACGCGGCAGCCACGCGAGCATGAAAAATAGCAGTGCGCCAAGCAGCGGCCAGGCATGCAGCATGCGCCAGGCACGCACCGTCTCGGCTGCCGCCGCATCGCCCGGCAGTCTGGCGATGCCGCCGTCATAAAGTCGCCGCCAATCGGCATCGCCGTCCCCTGCTGCGGCCAGCTCGCCCCCGGTCATGCGCGCGAACTCGGCATAGCTGTCCAGCGCAGGGCGACTCGCCACCTGCACGCCCTCGCGCTCGGCAAAGCCGCCGTCCGGCAAGGGAATTGCCGCGCCTGCTTCGCTCGACACGACCAGCACATAAAGCGGAATGCCTGCAGCCTTGAGCGATTGCGCGGCCTTGCGCGCATGTTCGGCAAGGGGGCCTGACACGCTGTCGGCCTCGCCATCGCTCACCAGCAGCACGGCGCGGCTCGCAGTCCTTTCCTTGCCCAGCGTCTGCGCCGCCAGTTGCAGTGCCACCGCCACATTGGTGCCTTGTGCTTCGATCAGGTCCGGTCCGGCCTGATCGAGGGCGCGGGCAAACAGGTTCGCATCGTCGGTGGGCGGCAGCAGCAGACCGGCTTCGCCCGCATACAGCAGGAGCCCGAGACGCTCGCCCTCCATTCGCTTCGCCAGGTCGGCCAACTCCAGGCGCGCGCGCGTGAGGCGGTCCGGGGCGATGTCACTTGCCGCCATGGAGGCGGACACGTCCAGCGCCACCAGCACGCTCATGGCATGACGTGCCGCGGCCCGATCCGCGCTCTCATCCAGCGGCAGGCGGGGGCCGCCCGCAGACAGCGCCAGCAGCACCCAGGCCAGCCAGGCAAGATGGCTTCGTCCGTTGCGGCGTTCGCCTGAACCTTTTGCCGCAACGGCCCAGGGCTGCAGGTGTGGCTCTGCCCAGGCCGCAAGCCTGGCGCGGCGGCGATACGCAAGCAGCGCAAGCACGAACGGCACCGCCAACAGCAGCGAGCCCCACGGCGTTGCCCAGTCGAGTTGTTCGAAGCTTGTCATTCCAAAAAAAGTTGAACCATGGGGCGCACGGGAAAAGATCAGATTCAAGACACAAGATTCAAGACACAAGATTTTTTCTTGAAGGCGCGCAGCGCCGCTCTTGCATCTTGCATCTTGCATCTTGCCCCAAGCATCATGCCCCCTGCCTGCGGATGAGCAGCGCCCGTGCGAGCAGCATGCACACGACTGCCAAACTTAAAGGCAACCAATACCACTCGCGCACTTCGCGGTGCTGCGCAGGCCGCGCCAGGGTTTTCTCCAGACGATCGATGTCCTGCACCACTTTTTCCGCATCCTCGGTGCTCTGCACGAACCAGTGCTGGCCGCCGGTGATGCGCGCGATGTCGGCCAGGTCCGGCTGAGGGTCTTTTTCTTCCACGGCCTCGCGCCCGGCGGCGAAGAGATTGCTGCCGATCTGCAGGGTGTGAATGGCAATGCCCAACTGGCGCGCGACAGCCACGGCTTCCGCAGGCGTAAGGTCGCCGGTGTTGGACGGCTCACCGTCGCTCACCAGAATGATGGCAGGCCTGAGCTTCTGCTGCTGCAAGTGCTTGATGGCCAGGCCAAGCGCATCGCCGAGCGCGGTGTTGTCGCCGGCCATGCCCACCTGCATGCGGTTCAGTTGCGCCAGCACATGCTCGCGGTCGAAAGTGGGTGGCGTGAGCAGCGCGGCTTCGGAACCGAAGGCGAGAATGGCGAAGCGGTCGGCGCTACGCTGTTCAATGAAGCGGCCCAGCACTTCCTTCAACACCGCCAGTCTGCTGGCTTTTTTGTCCTGCAAGGTGAAGTCGTCGATGCTCATGGTGAGCGAGGTGTCGATGACCAGCGCGATGTCGCGACCCTCCGGCGGTGGCGTGATCCAGTTGCCGATTTCACGAGGCTGCGCCAGCGCAGTGACCAGCAGCAGGAAAGCCAGCGTGTTCAGCCCCAGCGGCAAGACCGGGCTGGGCGGAGCGCTGCTGCCGGCCGCCAGATGCGGGTGGCGCAGGAGCCAGGCGCCAGCCTCGCCCTGCGCACCGCGCTTCCATGCGAAATAGGCCCAGAAAAGCGGCAGCGGCAGCAGCAAAAAAAAGAACGGCTGGGCGAATTCCATCAGCGCCGCCGCAGCATGAGTTCCGCGCCCTGGCACAGTCGCAGCAGAACGGCATCCGCATTTTCCAGCGGAGGTCCAAAGCGCAGCCGGTCGAGTTCATCCTGCCAGATCTGCGGCATTTCAGCACCATGCATGCTCATCAATGCGGCGAGCGCATCGGCGCCTGCTGACGTGTCGGGTGCATGCGCAATTTTGCGCAAGGCCCTCAGCGGCGCACGCTTCCGCCAATGCCAATAGAGCCAGGTGGCCAGCAGCAGTCCGCACGCAGCGAGGCCGATGGCAAGGGTGATGTCCGGCCCCGGCGGCGGCAGGGGCGGCGCGGCCGGCTCGATGATGGGGGCGATGTCACGCTGTGGATCGGGCATGGCGCGCTCAGCTATAACTTGGATCAGGCATGGCCTTGCAGGGCTTGAACGAGGTCGTCCGCTTCGCTGCCCATGTCCAGCCTGTGCACGCCGGCACGACCGAGAATGGCATCGACCTCGGCGCGCCGTTTTTCGAAGGCGGCGGCATGGACATTGCGCGCAGCCGCTGAACTCGTATCCAGCCAGCGAATCTCGCCGGTATTCATGTCCTGGAAACGGGCGAGGCCGACATTGGGCATTTCGCGCTCGGCCGGATCGCTGATGCGCACCGCCAGCAGATCGGTGAGTTCGGCAAGATGTGCCAAGGGCATTTCATGCACGGCGCCCAGCCAGGCAAAATCGCTGATCAAGAGCAGCTTGGCGCCGCGCGGCAGCTCCTCGGCGAGGCGATGCAGGCGATCGGCCTCGTGCATGGCCTCGGCCGCTTCCGCCGGCAGCGGCGGACACGGCGCGGCGGCGGCCTGCACCAGTTCGACGATGCCGCTCCTGCCATGGCGCGGCGGCAGATCGAGGTCATGCACGTCCCACAAGGTGGCGCCCACGGCGACATTGCGCTCGCTGGCGGCAAAGGCAATGAGGGCTGCGATGCGCGCGGCTTGCGCCGCCTTGAGGTGGCGACGGGTACCGAAGCGCATCGACGGCCCGCGATCCACCACCACGTGCAGCACCGGCTGGCGCTCCTCGCGATAGGTCTTGATGAAGGGCTGGCCAAGCCTGGCGGTGGTGCGCCAATCCATGTCGCGAATGTCGTCGCCGGGGTTGTAGGGGCGTGCCTCTTCGAAATCGAGCCCGCGCCCGAGCCAGGCCGAGGGCCAGTCGCCGGCATGGTGGTCGTGCACTTCGCGCCGTGCCGGCGCGCGCGCGAGGCCTGCCGCCTGCACCGCCAGTTCGGCGATACCTTCGCTGGAAAGCAGTGGCGCATCCACGAGCGAGTCGTGTGCAGGCACGCGGCGCATGGCTGACTGGAATACCCGCCGCCCCGCCTGCCTTGCCTGGCTGCGGATTTTTTCGAACGCGGCTATCACGGCGCCGGAACGGATGCGATCAGGCCAGCGATGAATTCATCGCGGCTGAGTTTCTTGAGGCGCGCATCCAGACTCAAGGTAATGCGATGGCGCAGCACGTCCGGGGCAATCTCGCGCACGTCATCCGGCGTGACAAAGTCGCGGCCATGCAGATAAGCGAGCGCCGCCGAAGCGTGGGCCAGCGCCAGCGAGGCGCGCGGGCTCGCGCCCACTTCCACGGCGCCGGCCCACTCGGGGCGCAGCTTTCCCGGTACGCGCGAAGCGCGCACCAGGGCGACGATGTAGGCTTCGACCGATTCGGCCAGATGCACCTTGGCCACTTCCTCGCGCGCGGCCAGCACGGCTTCCACGCCGAGCACGGTATCGAGATGCGCACGGCCGTCAGAAAGATGCAGGCTGCGGTCGCGGCGCATGATTTCCAGTTCCTCGGCCTCATTCGGGTAATCCAGCATCACGTGCAGCAGGAAGCGGTCGAGCTGGGCCTCGGGCAGCGGATAGGTGCCGGCCTGCTCGATGGGGTTCTGCGTGGCCATGACCATGAACAGATCGGGCAGACTGCGCGTTTCGCCGCCGACGGTAATCTGGCGCTCCTGCATCGCTTCGAGTAGCGCCGATTGCACCTTGGCGGGCGCACGGTTGATCTCGTCGGCGAGGATGATCTCGTTGAACAGCGGCCCCGGCACGAACTGGAAGCGTGACTCGCGCGGGTCAAAGATGTCGGTGCCGGTGAGATCGCCGGGCAGCAGGTCGGGGGTGAACTGCAGGCGGCGAAAGCGCGCGTGCACGCCCGCCGCCAGCGTCTTCACCGCCGTGGTCTTGGCCAGTCCTGGCAGACCCTCGACCAGCACATGGCCGCCGGCCAAGAGGCCGATGACGAGGCGATCGAGCAGTTTCTGCTGGCCGACGATGACCGAGGACAGCGCCTGGCGCAGGGCCAGAATTTGGGCTTGATGATGCATGATTGATTTGGAGTGGTTATAAGTAAAGCGTGGCCCGGCTGAATGGCCAGTATTGTTGCCTGAAATCGGCTCGGCAAGCATCCATAACTACCAGGCAATCTGGTAGAAACATCTGCGCTTCAGGCTTTTATTCCTGCCGCGAGCTGAGGCCGGGACAGGTCGAATTCGGCTACCGATCCAGCGCCCGCGCGGGCTGTCGTACCATGCGTCGTAGTCGGCGGTATTCAATGCGGGGAATCAGTGTCCGGCCGGGGCGCTGGCGCGGGCATGGGCCTCGAAGCCGCCCTTCTTCTTCCAGCCTTCGATGCCGTCCTGCAGCACTTTCACGTTTTCATGACCCAGGAGGCGCAGGGCGAACACCGCTTGCGCAGACAGCGAGCCGGAGTTGCAATACACCACCACCATGCGGTCCTTGGGCAGTTCGTTGCGGCGCGCAATCGCCTGCCGCCACTCGATGTTCACTGCGCCGGGGATGTGCTCCTTGGCGTACTGTGCGGCATCGCGCGCATCGACGACGAAGACCTTCTTCCAGTCCTCCTTAGGAATCTGCTCGGGCCAGATCAGGCTGCTGCCGTATTCGGAAAAATCCATGTAGCCGCTGATGGCGTCGACCACGACGGGATTTTCTTCCGCGTGCACGGGGGCAGCCAGGGACAGGCCCACGAGCAGGGTTGTCAGGATTTTGTTCATGCAGCTTCCTTTTCAAAAATTACGCAGCGGGATTGAGGCGCGGATGGGTTTCCTCGCACGCCAGCCAAACCACCGCACCGGAGACGAACATGGCGAGGGCGGTAAACCAGAAGCCTGCTTCGATCCCGCCGAACAGTGCGGCCACCGCGCCCAGCAGCAAGGCGCCGATGCCGTAGCCGAGGTCGCGCCAGAAGCGATAGATGCCGATGGCCGAGCCGCGCCAGTTGGGATGGGCGATGTCGGACACGGCCGCAGACAGCGTGGGATAGAGCAGCGCCATGCCGAAGCCCATGACTGAGGCGGCGAACGACCACCACAGCTCGCCCTCGCCCAAGAGCACCAGGGCGACGCCGGCGCCGCACAGCCACATGCCCAGCACGATGGGCTTCTTGCGGCCGACACGGTCGGACCAGTGGCCGGTGAAGAACTGCGAAATGCCCCAGACGAAACCGTACACCCCGACCACCCAGCCGATGCCGGCAAGCGACAGTCCCTGCTGATACAGATAGACCGGGAAGAACACCCACACCAGGGCATCGACGAATTTTTCCATAAGCCCGGCCTGGCTGATCGAGGCCATGCGCGCATCGCGCCAGGACATGAGGGTGAACACTTCCCAGGTACTGGGCTTGTCGGCAATGTTTTGCGGGTAGCGCGGCTGCGGCCCGGTCATCAGGCCGGCGGCGTGCTTCTTTCCTTCGGCATGCGCCCACGGCAGGGTGTCCTTGACCCACAACAGGGTCAGCAGACCGGCCAGGCCGACGACGACCAGGCCGAACAGCAGCAGCCCTTCGCGCGGGCCGTAAGCGGTGGCGAGATAGCCAGTGACGATGCCGGCCACTGCCACGCCGAAATAGCCGGAGAACTCATTGAGGCCGATGGTGAAACCCCGCTGCTCGGCAGTGGTGAGGTCGAGCTTGGAAGTCTGCGTCATCGACCAGGTCAGGCCCTGGTTCACGCCCAGCAGCACCGTCGCCGCCACGATCCAGCCCCACGAAGGTGCATACAAGATCATGAAGGGAATCGGCACGGCCGCCAGCCAGCCGATGAACAAGACTTTCTTGCGGCCCATGCGCTCGGACATCCTGCCCGCAACGAAATTGAGCGTGCCCTTGACGAAGCCGAAGGCGGTGACGAAGGCCATCAGCATCATGAACGATCCCTTGGCCACGCCAAATTCCGTTTCCGCCAGCGCCGGCACCACGGTGCGGAACATGCCGATGGTCAGGCCGACGAAGAACACCTGTACCAGCTGGTGCGAGAACTGCGCGAAATTGTGGCGAATACCGTAGCGGTATTCCGCTACGTTTTGGGTAAAAGACACTGATCAGGCCCCGAGGTTGTAGGCGACCATGCGGTCCATCTCCGCCGGGCGCGGCGGGATGGACTCGGTCAGACTGGCGACGAATTCGTCGCGGCTCATGGCCAGCATCGGATTCCAGCGCTTCTCGAAACCGATGGTCGACATGGGCTTGCCCGACATGCCGGCGCCGCAAACGCTGCCGGAAGTGTGGCCGGGATAAAGCTCGACTTCGGCCGGCAGGGTCATCAGGCGCTGGTGCAGGGTGTCGTAAATCTGTGCCGCCATTTCGGCTTCCTTGCCGGCAAGGTCGGGCCGGCCGGCGCTGCCGACGAACAGGGTGTCCCCGGTCAGCACGAACCACGGCGCTTCGGTACGGCGCTTGTCGGTCACCAGCAGGCAGATCGAATCGGGCGTGTGGCCGGGGGTGTGGATCACGTCGATGTAGACGTTGCCGACATCGATGCGCTGGCCGTCCTTCAAAGGCTCAAAACCGTACTTCACGCGGGCGGCGTTGTACTCGTGCAGGCAATACTTCGCGCCGGTCTTTTCCGCCAGCGCGCGGCCGCCGGAAAAATGATCGGCGTGTACGTGCGTGTCGATGACGTGGGTGATCTTCACATCCTGCTTCGCGGCCTCGTCGATGAACCATTGCTCGTCGCCGAGCACCGGATCGACGGCAACGCCGACATGGCAGGAGCCGCAGCCGAAGAAGTATGAAAGCGTGGCGTCCTTGGCCAGCAATTGGCGGAAAAACATGTTCGTCTCCTCGTATCCGGGTGTTATGCAGGCGAGGATTTCGCCTCACTGTTCGATGGGCAGGCCTGCCGCCATCCACTCGGGCAGGCCGTCTGAAATCTTGCGTGCGCGATAGCCGTGCTTTTTCAGCAGCGCCACCGCTTCCTCGGACATCATGCAGAACGGGCCGCGGCAGTAGGCCACGATTTCCTTGTCTGCAGGCAGTTCGGCCAAACGCTGCTTGAGCTCGGTCAAAGGCAGCGAACGCGCGAAAGGCAGGTGCGCGTTGTCGTATTCCTCGGCCGGGCGCACGTCGATGACGACAACTTCGCCGCGGCGGGCCTTTTCCAGCAAGCCGCGCCTGGTTTCGACATCCAGTTTTTCCGGCGCCGCAAACAGCCGATCGAGCGCCATGCGCAATTCGATCAGGTGTTCTTCCGCCACTGTGCGCAGGCCGACCCACAGCGTGCCGACGTCCTCACCGGAAAGGCGATACACGATAAAGCGCCCCTCGCGCCGCGATTCGACCAGGCGCGCTTCCTTGAGTACCTTGAGGTGGGCGCTGGCGAGCCTGATGTCGATGTCGGCCTCGGCCGCCAGCAGTTCCACCGTTTTTTCGCCCTGGGCAAGGATTTCCAGCAGCTCCAGGCGCTTGGGGCTGGACACGGCCTTGCCGATGCGGGCGACCTGTTCGTAGAGCAGGTCTTTCAACTGTCGCTTGTTCATGCACAAATACTCTAACGATGATTGGAATATGTCAAGCGGCATGAACCTACCAGCCGCGAAATCCGCAGCGGTTCTTGCCGCCTTGCGGGTTAAGGCGTTAAATCGCGCTGCCCCATCCCGACAACGCGTACATCATGCTGAACCTGCACCCGATCGCATCGACCATCCTGCTGCTGACCTGCAGCAACATCTTCATGACCTTCGCCTGGTATGCCCACCTGAAGGAAATGAACAACAAGCCGTGGATCGCGGCGGCCTTGGTAAGCTGGGGCATCGCGCTGTTCGAGTACCTGCTGCAGGTGCCGGCCAACCGCATCGGCTATACCGTGCTGTCGGTGGCGCAGCTGAAAATCCTGCAGGAAGTCATCACGCTGTCTGTATTTGTGCCGTTCGCGCTGTTCTATCTGAAGGAGCCTTTGAAGCTGGACTACCTGTGGGCGGCGCTTTGCATTCTCGCCGCGGTGTATTTCATTTTCCGCGGCGAACCGGCGGGCGGCTGAAAAGCCCGGCGGCGCAAGGCCGACGGGCCTACTCCTTGGGCTTGCCGCCGTCCTGCCGGGCCTTGAGCTTGCGCCACAGGGAAGCGCGATTGATGCCGAGAATCTGCGCCGCTGCGGTCTGGTTGCCATTCACTTCCTCCAGCACGCGGCGGATGTATTCCCGTTCCTGCTCTTCCAGCGTCGGCAGGCGATTGCCGACCTTGCGATAGGCAAAGCGCTCGGCCTTTTGCAGGCTGTCCGGCAGATGCGAAAGCTCGATGGCGTCGCCATGCGCCATGGCGGTGCCGCGTTCGATGAGGTTTTCCAGTTCGCGCACGTTGCCCGGAAAGTCGTATTGCATCAGGGCCGCCATTACCTCTTCCGAAATGCGGGAAACGGGCTTTTTCATCCGCTCCGCGTACTTGAGCAGAAAATGCCGGGCCAGCAGCGGAATGTCGCCGCGGCGCTCGGCAAGCCTGGGGATATGCAGGTTGACCACGTTCAGGCGGAAATACAGGTCTTCGCGAAAGCTCCCGTCCCGGACCGCCTTGTCCACATCGCGGTTGGTGGCCGCGATCACCCGCACGTCGCACTTCACGGGTCTGGTGCCGCCCACGCGCAGCACTTCCCTTTCCTGCAGCACGCGCAGCAGCTTGACCTGCATCGAGGGTTCCATTTCGGTGATTTCGTCGAGAAACAGTGTGCCGCCCGCGCTGACCTCGATGAGGCCTTTCTTCAGCGCCGCAGCGCCGGTGAACGCGCCTTTCTCGTGGCCGAAAAGCTCGTTCGCCAGCAGTTGCTCGCTGAATGCGCCGCAGTTGACGGCAACATAGGGGCCGTCACGGCGTGCGCTGTGCGTGTGCAGGAATTTCGCGAACAGCTCCTTGCCGGTCCCGCTCTCGCCGGTAATGAGAACGTTGCAGTCGGTCGGCGCGATCTGGCGGGCGACGTCCAGCAGCCGCTGCATTTCGGTATCCTGGGTGAGGATGCTGTCGCTGTCCCGATAGCGCTCGATTTCGCGCTGCAGCGCTTCGTTCTCGCGCCGCAGGCGCACCTTCTCCAGCGCCTCGGCCACGACCTTGCGCACTTCGTCCAGACGGAACGGCTTGGCGATGTAATAGAACGCCCCGTGCTTCAGTGCCTGCACGGCGGATTCCGCCGTGGCATAGGCGGTGATGAAAATCACTTCCGCCTGCGGCTGCAGCTCGCGGCTTTTTTTCAGCACGTCCATGCCGTTCACGCCTTCCATGCGCAGGTCGGTCAGCACGACATCGAAAGGCTGGCTTTCCAGGAATTTCACGCCTTCCGCGCCGCTTTGGCAGGCGACGACCCGATAGCCCTGCCGCTCCATCACGTGACGCAGGTTGCTCAGCGCGATTTCCTCGTCGTCGATGATCAAAAGCCGTGCCTGCGTCATTGCGTCTTTATTGTTGCCGGCAGGCGGATGCGGAAGACCGTGCCCTGCCCCGGCGTGCTTTGTACGGCGATGCAGCCGCCGTGCTCGTCCACGATTTCGTAGACGACGAAGAGGCCGAGCCCCATTCCGCGGCCGACTTCCTTGGTGGTAAAGAAAGGGTCGAATATGCGCGGCAGGATCTCCGGCGCGATGCCGGGGCCATTGTCCGCGACGGTGATCTCCACCACTTCGCCCGGGGTTTCGCAGCCGGGCCCGAGGGCGGTTCCTTCGGGAGGCGCGCTCGCCCGCATGCGCTGCGCCGAGATCAGGATCTCGCCGTCCGCCCCCACGCCTTCGAGCGCGTTGCGGATCAGATTCACCAGAACCTGCTGCAGGCGCTGGGCGTCCGCCGGCACCCTGAGGTCTTCGCTCATGTCCAGCTTCACCACGGATCTGGCGGAAACCTCCCCGCGCACGAAGCCGACGGTCTGCGCCACCAGTGCGCGCAGCGGCACCGGCTCCTTCCTGAACTCCTTCTCGCGCGAGAACTCGAGCAGCGAGCGCACGATGTGGCGCGCGCGCTCGGTTTGCTGGTCGATGCGTTCCAGATAGCGCCTTTGCGTTTCCGCATCGTGCTCGCCGATTTCCTCGTGCAGTATCTGGCAGGAAGTGGAAATGTTGGACAGCGGGTTGTTGAGTTCATGCGCCACGCCGGAAAGCATGGTGCCGAGGGAAGCGAGCCGCTCCGAGCGCATGAGGGATTTCTGCCGCAGGTCCAGTTCCCTGAGCATGTGATTGAAAGCCGCGATGACGGAGATGATTTCGCGGTCGTTCGACGGCGCGGACAGGCTTTCCCGCCGGTCGGCAATGACGGCTTCGACGCTGGCCTCCATTTCCTTCAGCGGCCTGACCACGCGCTGCGACAGAACGCGCCCGAGGGCGACGATCATCAGCGCCATGAAAAAAATCACCCCCAGCAGCAAATCCTGGAAGTAGGCCAGGCTCGACTGGATCTGGCGACGCTCGGAAGTGGCGAGTTCCCTGGCGATCTCGACCACTTCCTGGCCAAGATTGCGGATGCGCGGCTCGAGCGCCTGCATTTGCGCCGGCGCCGATTCCGCCGCGGGCAGTTCGGACATGGCCGCCTGGTACTGATCGAGGCGCTCGTTCAGCAGCTTCAGGCGGCCGGACGAGACAATGGCAAGATAATCGGCTTCGTTCTCGCCGAGCAGCCGGCGCGCAAGCGCTATATGGCGCGCGTTTTCCTCGCGGTCTGCGGCCTGGTGATACAAGAAATAGTTGCGCTCGAAACGGCGTATCTCAAGGACGGTATCGTACAGGTCCGTCGCATGCTGGCCTTGCATCACCCTCGACTCCAGGGTGCGCAACTCGCCCACGAAGAACAGGGAAGCCACCAGAATGATCCCGGCGATGGCGTAGTAGCCGAGGGTCATTTTCCCCTGCAGGGAATGACGCAACATGGGGATGCCCGTCAGGGATTTCATGATCGGTCGGCCGAATTCGACATCGTCAAACAATAATTGTTTCATTTTTATACACAATGTATAAATAAGCAACGATTATTTTCGTTACGATATTAACCAATAAATTCAAATAGTTATGTAAAACACCAATTACATATAGTCGCTTTATGAGACATCCGAAACCACGCCAAAACCGACTGCCACCAACAAAGTCTTTTTCATTCAAATAGTTATTCTGCTGGCACGTAAACTGCAACGTACATGGCGTATCGACAACACTGACGGGCAGCCATCATGAATACGTTCATCCAGACCGGAAAAACCATACTCGACGCACTGGCCTTTGCCAACGCCGAAAACGACACCGAATGCAGGAAACTGCTTCAACGGCTCGACGGGCGCCATGGCGACAGCCAGACCGCGAAAAATTCCGCCCCGAACTGCGACGGGCGAGCGGTCATTGCAGCGGCCATGCGCACCGCCCAGCGCGCGCTGTGACAAGCATGGCAGCGCATTGAATCGGGCCGGGGAAACGAAAAGATGAATCTGCTCCTGGAATTCAAGGCCGACGCCGCAGCCTTGGCCGTCAGTTGCGCGATCGTCGCCTCTTACTATTATTTTCTGTCCCTCAAGGTGCGAAGCAACCCTACCTACACCATCCACGGCGTGAACGCCTTGGCACGAAGATTGTGGGTGGAGAACGTCATGCGCAACCCGTCCAAGGACGTGATGGCGGTGCAGACCCTGCGCAATTTCGTGATGGGCGCTTCCCTGATGGCCTCGACCGCGGCATTGCTGATCATTGGCACGCTCACCCTGTCCGGCCAGGCGGAAAACATCGCCGACAGCTGGCATGTATTGAGCGCCGCGGGATCCCATTCCGTCCAGTTGTGGACCGTCAAGGTATTGTTCCTGCTGGTGGATTTCATCGTCGCCTTTTTTTCGTTCGCCATGTCCGTGCGCCTGGCCAACCATGTCGTGTTCATGATCAACGTGCCCGACCATGACGCGCACCGGAATCTCTCGCCCGGCGCGGTTGCGCGGCGCCTGCATCGCGCCGGCAACATGTTCGCGATCGGCATGCGCGCCTTCTTCTTCGCGATCCCGGTGGTGTTCTGGCTATTCGGTCCCTACTACCTGCTGGCCGCCTCGATCGGCCTGGTCGTGGCGCTTTATCGCCTCGATCGCAGCGAGCCCGAAGAAATGCAGGAAGCGCACCCCCAGTCATCGCGTCCGCGTCCCGTCATTCCTCTGCCGACCAAATACGCAAAGTAACGGCGCGGCCGAGCGATCCCTCTTGAGGCTGTGGCCGGGCAAGGCCGTCCCTTCCCCCTCTTCTCCCCGAAGAGGGGATTTTTATGCCCCGATGAGGCGGTCGTCCTCGCTCACGAACCACTTGAGCTTGTGGTGCAGACTGACGACCTTGCCGACGATGATGAGTGTGGGTGGTCTGAGCTGGGCTTCCACTGCCAGCGTGGGCAGGGTTTCCAGCGTACCGATGACCACGCGCTGGTGCGGGGTGGTGCCCTGCTGCACGATGGCGGCGGGGGTTTGCGGGGAGAGGCCGTGCTTGACCAGTTCCTGCGACAGCACCGGCAGGCCCTGCAGTCCCATGTAGATGACGATGGTCTGGTTGGGCTTGGCCATCGCGTCCCAGTCGAGGTTGGGAGTGTCGTCCTTGAGGTGGCCGGTGACGAAGGTGACCGACTGCGCGTAATCGCGATGGGTGAGCGGAATGCCGGCATAGGAGGCGACACCGGCTGCCGCGGTGATGCCGGGCACGACCTGGAACGGCACGCCGTGGTCGACCAGGGTTTCGATCTCCTCGCCGCCGCGCCCGAAGATGAAGGGGTCACCGCCCTTGAGGCGCAGCACGCGCTTGCCTTCCTTGGCCAGGCGCACCAGCATCATGTTGATGTCTTCCTGCGGCACGGCATGGTTCGCGCGCTTCTTGCCGACATAGACGCGCTCGGCATCGCGCCGGCACATTTCCAGAATGGGACCGGAAACCAGGTTGTCGTGCACCACCACATCGGCCTGCTGCATGAGGCGCAGGGCGCGGAAGGTCAACAGGTCGGGGTTGCCGGGGCCGGCACCGACGAGATAAACCTCGCCCTGGGGCGCTTCGTCTTTCTCATTGTCGAGCGTGTGTTGCAGGAGTTTGGCGGCCTCTTCTTCCTTGCCGGAGAACACCATCTCCGCCACCGTACCCTGCAACACCTTCTCCCAGAAAATGCGGCGCATGGGCGCATGGCTGAACTTGGCCTTTACCTTTTCGCGGAAGCTTTCGGCCAGGTGCGCGAGACGGCCGTAGCTTGCCGGTATCAGCGTCTCCAGCCGCGCGCGCAGGAGCCTCGCCAGTACCGGCGAGGCGCCGCCGGTGCCGATGGCCACGATCATGGGCGAGCGGTCGAGAATGGCGGGCAGCACGAAACTGCACAATGCGGGCTTGTCGACCACATTGACCGGCAGATGGCGCGCGCGCGCGGCTTCGAACACCTGTTTGTCGATGGCATCGTCCTCGGCCGCGCCGATGACCAGTTCCATGCCGTCCAAAAGCTCGGCGCTGAACGCTGTGCGCATGTGGCTGATGCGCTCCTGCTCCCTGATGTCGGAAAAGGCCGCGGCAAGCTCGCCGTCATGTGCCACGCACACGTCGGCGCCTGCATTCACCAGCAGGCCGGCCTTGCGCGCGGCGGTTTCGCCGCCACCGACGACAAGACAGGTCTTGCCGCGCAGGTCGAGGAAGATGGGAAGGAAGTTCATTTTTCCACAAGGAGGACATGAGGACATGAGGAAAACAAATCTCTTGTCCTCCCGCCCTCTTTGTTCAAGGTTTTTCCGCCGGGATTAACGGCTGCCGCAGCCGCCGGAACCACAGCCACCACTACCGCAACCACCGCCGCTGCCGGAGCTGGAACCGCAGCCGCCGCCAGCAGGGCCGGCGTCGTTGGGGTTCATGAACACGAACAGCGGCTGGCCGTTTTCCTCGACGAAATCGACGGTCACGCCGTTGAGCAGGTCGGCGCTGTGCTCGTTGATGAGCAGCGTGATGCCTTCGACGACGATGCTCTGGTCGTTTTCGCGCTCGTTGTCCATGCCCATGGCGTACTCGATGGAGCCGTCGAAGGCGCGCCGTGCGGCGATGCGCAGCGCCAGGCCTTCAAAGGAAGCCTCGGGCGGAATGGCCGACTGGATCTGGTGCACGGCGGCGGGAGTGAGGGTAAGCATGGTTTCTCCTAATCAAAAATTCAGGCGGCAGCCTGTTTGGTAACAGGCCCTGCGGATTTGCACTTCTCCACCAGAGCCAGGAAGCGGTTCACCCAGGAAAAACGCCGGGTGGAACGCAGGTGCGTGTAGGACGCCAGCAGGTTTCGATAAACCAGACCGTCGCGCCTGCCGTCGATGCCATAACCGCGCAGCACTTCGTATGCATACGTGAGGCCGTGCGGCAGATTCTCAAGGCTGGAATAGTGGAATTCGTGCGCATGGATGTCCTCTTCCGGCGCTCCGCTCGCCCAGGGGCTGGCCCCGGTTTCCTTGAGACGCACGTAGCCGCGTCCCACAGGCTTTTCGTGCATGACGACATCGCCCGGGATTACCCCGACCATGGAGTGGGTCTTGCCCTTCCAGCTCATGGTGCGCGCAAGGTACATCAGACCGCCGCACTCGGCATAAGTCGGCAGGCCGTTATCGATGGCCTGTTTGATCTCGTGGCGCAGACTGGCATTGGCTTCGAGTTCGGCCATGAAGGATTCCGGGAAGCCGCCGCCGATCATGAGCCCGTCGATGGCCGGCAAATGCCTGTCACGCATGGCGTTGATCGGCACCAGCTCCGCGCCGCCGTCCTGCAATGCCTGCAGGTCATCCTCGTAGTAAAAGCCGAAGGCAGGATCGCGCACGATGCCGATGCGCAGCCTGCGCGCGGCCTGCGAGGAGACGGGCATGACCAGTTCGGCTTTCGGCCGGCCGCGGGTCAGGCTGAGCAGCTTGTCCAGATCGACCTGTTCCGCCACGCGCGCCGCGATCCGGCGAATCTGCTCATCGGCCTCGCCCGCCTCGTTGCTGGGAATGAGGCCGAGATGTCGCTCGAGGATCTGCATACCTGCCTCGTGTTGCACGGCGCCGATCACCGGCACGTCGGTGTAGTGTTCGATCACCGCGCGCAGCTTGCTTTCGTGGCGGCTGCCGCCCAACTGGTTGAGGATGACGCCGGCGATGCGGATGTCCCTGTCGAAAGCCTGGTAGCCGAGGATCAGCGGCGCCACGCCGCGCGTCATGCCTTGCGAATCGATCACCAGCACCACCGGAATGTCCAGCAGCTTGGCGAGCGCGGCGTTGCTGTTGCTGCCGTCGAGATCGAGGCCGTCGTACAGGCCCTTGTTGCCCTCGACCAGCGCCACGTCCGCATCCTGCGCCTGGGTCTCGAACACCTCGCGCACCTCGTCCCGGCCCATCAGATGGAAATCGAGGTTGTGGCAGGGACGCCGGCTTGCGCGGGTGAGCCACATGGGGTCGATATAGTCGGGGCCTTTCTTGTACGGCTGCACCTCGAGTCCGCGCTCCTTGAGCGCCGCGCACAGGCCGATGCTCAGGGTGGTCTTGCCCGAGGACTTGTGTGCGGCAGAGATCATGAAGCGCGATTGATTCAAGGCAGTCAAGAAATTCAAATTATGAACGCAGAGATACAAAGAAAATCAAAACCCAGCAACAGGGAGGAACGGGAGGTAAGGGAGTAAAGCAAAAAGATATTGCCTTGGGTTTTCCTCCCGTTCCTCTCTTACCTCCCTGTTTATTGAATCGTTTTCTCTGCGCCTCTGCGTTAAAAAATCAGAAACGAACAAACCCCATAAGGCGAACAAGGGCGCTTGCGCGCCCTTTGTTTTGCATCAGGCCGGCCTTCCGGCAGCCTTACTTTTTGGCATGCGGATCCGCCACTTCGTCCGCCAGGCTTTCCGGCAGGATGCGCAGTATTTTCACCGCGAACACCACCATGGCCAGGGCGATGGCAACGCCGCCGATGCCCAGCATCCACTCCCAGTAACTGGGGGTATAGGCATGAATCTCGCCGTCAAAAAAGCTGCTCTTCTCGATATAACCGGGAAACAGCTGCAGAGGGAAGGCCTGACCGCCGACGATGGTGACGTACATCTGCGCCAGCGCACCCAGCACGATCATCACGGCCGAGGCGGCGATCGCACTACGGTTGCTGCGGGTATTGGGGGCCACCATCAGGATGAAGGGGATGGCATAGCCGATCACTACCTGCCCCAGCCAGAACAGCGTGGTATAAATGCCGCCGGTCTGCAGGATGAAGCGCTCGAAGTCCCACTGCCTGGCAAAATAAATGTTTGTCAGGTGGTAGACCAGGGTCATGTAGAACGAGGCGGCGATGAAGATCACCAGCATGTTCTTCAGGCGGCGCACCACCTCGTCGCCGAGGGCGCGCCGGCCCCAGCCGTAAGCGGCCAGCAACACCAGCACGTAGATGGCCGTGCCATAGAGCAGCGAGAAGACGATGAACTTGGGCGCCAGCAGCGCGGTGCCATAGGCCTGGCGCGCGACCAGGAAGCTGAAGATCAGGCCGGTGCCGGTGGTGAGGATCAGGCGCCAGATGAATGCGCCGTAGGCTGCGAAGCCATAGAAGGGTTTCGCCGTCTTGTCGAGCATGGTCCAGAGGTAGGCTGCGGCAAAGCCGAAAAAGCCGCTGTACAGCACCACGTTCCAGGAGAAGACCGAAGTCGGGTTCACTTCCCATGCGGTGATGATGGCGCGGTCGGCGCGACCGAGATCCAGCATCAGTACGGACAGACCGCCAACAAGCAGCGCGATGGCCAAGAGTGCCGACAGCGGTGCCAGCGGCTTGTATATCTTTTTGCCGAACACCCCGGCAACCGAGGCGACATTTAGCGCGCCGGAGGCGGCCACCACCAGGAACACGGCGAACACGTGCGGCAGGCCCCACACGATCTGGTTGTTCATGCCGGTAATGATGTGGCCGTGATGCTCCATGTTGTAGGCGGCAAAGAGGCCGATCAGGGTCAGGGCGCCAAGACCGCCCAGCAGCGCCCAATAGCCGGCGCTGTTACCTTCGATTTCGCGATTGATGATTTGCATGGATCAGATCCCCGTGTAGCGCACGCCGGTGTTCAGGCCGAGGTCGGCGCGAATTTCCTTGCTGGCATAGGTCGCCAGACGCCGGGCGATTTCGCTGCCGGCGTCGTTGAGGTCGCCAAACAGGATCGCCTGTTCCGGGCAGGCCTCGGCACAGGCCGTGGTGTTTTCGCCGGCGTCGATCTTGTGCACGCAAAGGGTGCAGGACTCGACGCAGCCCTTGCCGCGCGGCATGTGTGCGAGCTGGGTGTCGTTGAGGTCTTCGTGCACCAGCGAGCGCGCCTTGTACGGACAGGCCATCATGCAGTAGCGGCAGCCGATGCAGATGTGGCGGTCGACCAGCACGATGCCGTCGTCGCGCTTGAACGATGCGCCGGTCGGGCACACGTCCACGCAGGGCGGCTCTTCGCAATGCTGGCACATCACCGGCAGCGAATGTTGAGCGCCGGTCTTCTTGTGGGTGAGTTCGACCTTGCGGATCCACTGGGAATCCTGCGGGCCGGTCTTGCCGGACAGACCGTTCTCGGTGTTGCAGGCGGTCACGCACTCCGTGCAGCCGGTGGCGCACTTGGTGGTGTCGATCAGCAGGCCCCAGCGGTTCCTGCTGCTGACGGGTTCTTCGGGCGCGCGGCTGTGCGCCATTTCCACCAGCATCAGGCCGGGCACCATGGCCGCCCCGGCGGTGGCCAGCGCGCCGCCCAGGAAGCGGCGACGGTATTGTTCGAAATTGTTCATTTGATCACCCCCGCGATATCCTTGACCGAAAGGGTTGAATTCAGGCTGGGCGACTTGCCCGATAAATGGTGGCGCATGCCGGCCGCGGTTTTTTCGCCGGGGCCGCTCCGGGTGGAGACAATGGGATGCATGGCGCCGTTGCCGGCAGGCTTGCTGGAGTGGCACTGAAAGCAGTCCACCTTCACTGCCGCATAGGTGTGGCAGCTCTGGCAAAAATTGTCCTTGCCCAGCACGCTGAGTTCGCCTTTTTCGTTCGGCGTGGCGTGGCACTCGATACAGTTTTTCAGACTGTACTGCTTGGTGCGAATGCCTTCGTGCACGGTCTTGTCACGATGCTGCTTGAGCACCTTCATGTGATTTTTCCGCATGTATTCGGTGTCTTCCACGCACTGATCGCCCTTGCCCTTCTGAATCACGGGCTCGGGCACGCCGGCGCTGCCGGCCGCTGTTGCCAGCGGAGACAGCGCGACGAGCGCAGCCAGGGCGACGGTTTTTAGCCAGCTTGCCAGCATCTTCGTCCCTTAGTCGTTTGCTTATTCACCCATGCCCATCTGGATGTAGCCGGTGGGGCAGACATCCGCGCAGATGTGGCAGCCGATGCACTTGGTGTAGTCGGTATCGACATAGCGGCCGGTGGTGCGATCGCTCTTCTTCACGCGGAACACCGCAGTCTGCGGGCAGTACACCACGCAGTTGTCGCACTCGAAGCACAGGCCGCAGGACATGCAGCGCTTGGCTTCCGCCACCACTTCCTGGTCGGACAGGCGGCCCAAGCGTTCCTCGAAGTTGCCCAGCGCCTCCTCGGCGGTGAGATGGCGGATTTCGCGCTTGTGGCGCTCTTCGTACATGAAATGGCCGAGGAACAGCTCGTTGGCCGGAATCACGTACTTGGCGGAGCGGTCTTCGAAGTTGTGCACTGCGAACTTGGCGGAAGACGTGCCCCAGGTCTGCTGGTGGTTGTACTCTTCGATAGTCAGGCCGGATTCGACCATCTTGCGCAGGAGGTCGAAACGGTGGGCGTCGACCTTGGGGCGCTTGCCCAGATCGGTGGTGCCTTCGCGCAGGAAGGCATCGATGCCGTCGGCGGCGATGGAGGCATGGCCGATGGCGGTGGTCAGGAGATGCGGCTTGATCACGTCGCCGCCCACGAAGATGTGCGGCTTGCCGGGAAAGCGGTAGTTGCCGTCCGGCTTGATCAGGCCCTTGTTGTTGTTGAATTGCTCAAGGCCGCTGAAATCTACGGCCTGGCCGATGGCGGAAACGATCAGATCAGCAGGCAGATCCTGCTCGGTGCCTTCCTTGATGATGGTTTCGCCCTTGACCACCTCGAACTCGGCCACGCGCAGCGCGGTGGCGCGGCCGTTCTCGCCCACGACGACGGCAATCGGAGTGACGCCGCCGATGATCTTGATGCCTTCTTCCAGGGCGTGCTCGATCTCGTGCTTGTTGGCGTTCATCTTGTCCATGGTGGCGCGAGAGACCAGCACCACCTCGGCGCCTTCACGCGCGGAAATCTTGGCCACGTCGTGGGCGGCATGGCCGGCCAGCACGTTCTCGGGACGGTCCAGATCGGTCACGTTGGTGATGTTGCCGAGACGACGGGCAACGGTCGCCACGTCGATGGAGGTGTCGCCGCCGCCGATCACCACCACGCGGTCGCCGACGTGCTGCAGGCGGCCTTCATTGAAGGCGCGCAGGAAGGCCATGGCGGTCACGCAGTTGGGCGCCTCGGAACCGGGCACCGGCAGGGCGCGGCCGCTCTGGGCGCCCATGGACATGAAGATGGCATCGAATTCCTTTTCGATGTCCTCGAACTTGACGTCGCTGCCGACACGGGTCTTCATGCGGGTTTCCACACCCAGGTCGAGGATGCGCTTGATCTCGCCATCGAGGATGTGACGCGGGGTGCGAAAGCCGGGGATGCCGTAGCGCATCATGCCGCCCAGCTCTTCATGCTCGTCGAAAATCGTGCAGCTGTGGCCCTTGAGGGACAGCTGGTAGGCTGCGGCCAGGCCGGCAGGACCGCCGCCGATGATGGCGACCTTCTTGCCGGTGGGTTTGACGTCGTCGGGGCGCTTGAAGGCCAGCTTGTTCTCGACGGCATAGTCGCCGACGAAATGCTCGACGGAGTTGATGCCGACATGGTCTTCGACCTGGTTGCGGTTGCAGCCGGATTCGCAGGGCGCCGGACACACGCGCCCCATCACGGAGGGGAAAGGATTGGCTTCAGTGATGCGGCGGAAGGCGTATTCCTGCCAGTTCATCCCTGCCGGGGGTTTCTCGATGCCGCGCACGATGTTGAGGTAGCCGCGGATGTCTTCACCGGCCGGGCAGGAAGCCTGACAGGGCGGGGAGGACAGCATGTACTCGGGGCACTTGTGGCTGTGGTCGGCGTCGAAGATCCATTCGCTGCCCTTGCGGTACTGGCTGGTTTCACCATCCTTGAACCTGCGGAAGGTAAGACCTTTTTTCATGTCATCGGAAGTGGTCGACATTGCTGCTCTCCTAAAAAAATTTCCAGTCTGTTTATTGACAGTTATTCATCGCCAGCCGCTGCGGATTCGGCTTCTTCAGCCTCCTCCTCAGCCGGGCCTGCACCCAGGCCGGGCAGTTCAATGGCAGTGCTCACAAGCTGGTGGACGCCGCCCACCATGTCCATTTTGTAACCGTAGTAAGGCAAGACCTTGGTGAATTGCGCCTTGCAGATGGCGCAGATCAGAGCAAGGAAGTTGACCTTGTTGTTGTCCACGACTTCCTTGAAGGCTTCCATGCGCGGCTGCGCGCCCTTGACGCGGACTTCCATCAAGTCATCGGTCAACAGGCCGCCGCCGCCGCCGCAGCAGAAGGTGGCTTCGTGCGTGGTACCCGGCGCCATCTCCTGGTAGTTGTTGGCCACCATCCTGATGACTTCGCGCGGAATGATGAACTGGCCGCCGGGCATGTCGCCCATGCGCGAGGCGCGCGCCACGTTGCACGAGTCGTGGAAGGTAATGACGCGGTGGTCGTTCTTGGACTTGTCGGCCTTGATCACGCCGCGCTTCAGGAGGTCGTACGTGACTTCGCAGATGTGAGAAGGCTGGGGCACGCTGGGGTCGAGCTGGGCCTGCAGCTTCTTCGCGAACTCGTCGTCTTCGGCCGCACCGGCGCCGACGCCGATCAGCGTGTTCCAGAAGCTGTAGGCGACACGCCAGGCGTGACCGCACTCGCCCACCACGATGCGCTTGACACCCAGTTCCAGTGCGGCATCGCGGATGCGCAATGCAGCCTTGCGCATGTTCTCGTAGCTGCCGATAAAGAGGCCGAAGTTGCCGGCTTCGGAGGCCTTGGTGGACAGCGTCCAGCTGATGCCGGCGGCGTGAAACACCTTGGCGTAGCCGATCAGCGATTCCACGTGCGGCTCGGAGAAAAAGTCGGCGGACGGCGTCACCAGCAGCACTTCGGCGCCTTCGACATCGAGCGGGAACTTGACCGGGATGCCGGTATCTTCCAGCACATCTTCTTCGAGGCCAAGCAGGGTGTCTTCAATGGCCGGGCCAGGCAGGCCGAGGTTGTTGCCGATGCGGTGCAGCTTGCCAAGGATCTCGTTGGTGTATTTCTGGCCGATGCCGACGCTGTCGAGGATCTCGCGGCCAGCCATGGTGATCTCGGCAGTGTCGATGCCGTAGGGGCAATACACCGAACAGCGGCGGCACTCGGAGCACTGGTAGTAGTAGCTGTACCAGTCGTCGAGAATTTCCCTGGAGAGGTCCTTGGCGCCCACCAGCTTGGGAAAGTACTTGCCGGCGAAGGTGAAGTAGCGGCGGTAGACCTGGCGCATCAGTTCCTGACGTGCCACCGGCATGTTCTTGGGGTCGGAGGTGCCGATGTAGTAATGGCACTTGTCGGTGCAGGCGCCGCAATGCACGCATGCATCCATGAACACCTGGAGCGAGCGGTATTTCTTGAGAAGCTCGCCCATCTTGCCGATGGCGCGGTCATGCCAGTCTTCTACCAGTTGGCCGGGATAGCCCAGCGGCTCCTGGATCTTTTCGCTGGCGATATAGGCCTTGATGCCCGCCATTGCGCCTTCGCGCAGTTTGGGTACCGTAATTTCGCCGGTCAGCTTGGCGACTTCAAAATCGGGTGCAGCAGCCACGCAAGTCTCCTGTCTTATTTCTCGAGCTGGGCAGCCCAATCCGCCAGGTGGCGGCGTTCGCGCGGGTTGTCCGCCTGGTTGCGGGTGGGGCTGAAGAACACGCCGGGCGCATGCAAGAGCTTGCTGATCGGGAAGATGATCATCAGCACGGCAACCATGGCCAGGTGCGCGAGCAGAATCGGATCGCTCGGAACGTCCTGGGGAGAGAGACGCAACAGACCCAGCGCAAACAGCTTGAGCTGCACGATATCGGTGTGCGCGACGAAGGTCATCAGCGCGCCGGAAACGCCGATGCCCATCAGCAGCGCCAGCATGAGATGGTCGGACGGCGTGGAGATGTAGCGCACGCGATCAACCAGGAAGCGACGCGCCCACAGGCCGGCAAGTCCGGCCACCATCATGAAGGCGGCGTATTTGCCGAAGGGCTGCATGGCGGCGAGCCAGCCGGGCACGTCGGCCACGAAATAGCGCAGATGGCGCACCAGCACCAGGAACATGCCGAAATGGAACATCCAGCCGAAAATCCAGGTCCACTTGCTGGATTTGAACAGGCTCTCGAACAGCACGACTTCTTTGGCCATGCGATAGGCCACTCCTGACGTCGTCGTCGGCGCAGGCGTGGTGGGAATCTTCAGCGGGGCAGGACTGTTCTTGTACTGCAGTATTTTTCGCGCCAAACCCGCGATGAGCAGCAGGGCCGCGGCATAGAACAGCACCACGTAAATAATGGAAAGCGTAGACATGCGTCAGTCGATCTTCCGTTTGAAGGATAGTCGAAACAAGCGGCAGCCCGGTCAGGGGCTACCGCCTTCTTGCCACTTGCCAAGCGGGCTTGAACTGCCTGCTTAGATACAGCCGGTGGGCTTGGGCAGGCCGGCGATCTTGCAGGCCTGTTTGCCGGGACCGTAGGGGAACAGGTCGTACAGGTACTTGCTGTTGCCCTTGTCCGGACCGAGCTTCTTGCCGATCGCCTTGGTCAGCACGCGCACGGCGGGAGCAATTTGATACTCGTCGTAGTACTCGCGCAGGAAGTTGATCACTTCCCAGTGCTGGTCGGTCATCTCGATGCCTTCGCCCTTGGCCAGTTCCAGGGCGACATCGGGATTCCAGTCGCTCAGGTTGACCAGGAAACCCTCTTCATCGGTCTCGATAGAAACGCCGTTTACTTCCAGTGCCATGATTCAACTCCTCTCGAAAGAATCACTATTAATACTTAAAGCCAGGATTGCACGTTGTCGTGCCCTGCCACCAAATCCACAAAACCGCCGTAGTCGACCATGTTCACACCCTCCATGAGCCTGCTCTGGAGGCCGCGGGCGTCCGCGTCGGGTTGCAGTACATACACCGGCATGCCGGCTGCTTTCAGACTGGCTTCGGTGGCGCTGTTCTTGACGGCGGCGTAGACGCCGTCTTCGATCAGCAGCACGGCGCCGCCATCCTTCTTTGCCACACGCAACACGCTGGCCAGCGAGCCGGTGTCGAATGGGGATTTGTTCACAATATGCAGCATTTGAGGTTCCCCTTAGAAGCTGATAACGACATCCTGCTGGGCCATCATGTCGCCCATCTCGGCGGCAGACATGACCTGGACATCAACCAGCAGATCATCTTCGGTCAGGCCGCGCGCTTCCAGCGACTCGCGCTCCACGTAAAGCTTCTCGATGTCGTAGCCTTCCAGCGCACGATAGGTGGGCGAAAAGTTCTTCATCTCGATGCCTTCGGTCTTCTGGCCCTTGACCAGCTGGAACACGCCGTCATCCAGGAAAGCCAGGCTTACGTCCTGGTCGAACGCAGCCGAAATCAGCACGACTTCCAGGCCTTCCAGCGCGTAGATGGTGCCGTAGGGGGCCTTGCGGTTCACGAACATGAACTTTTTGACCGTGCCGTCTTCTTCGAAATCCATATCGTCAGACATTTTCCTAATCCCTAAATCTGTCAGTCGCCAAATACGACCAGGCGGTCGGACTGAATGCCGGCTTCCACCAACTGGCCCAGACCGGAAATGCGGAAGCCCGGCGCGATGTTGTTGGCATCCTTGCCCTGGCGCTTGGCCTCGTTCTCGTCGAGCAGGCCGCGGCGCTGGGCGGCGGCGATGCAGATCACCAGATCGATGTTGTGCTGGGCCGCCATTTCGGACCAGCGGTTGACGATGTGACGATCATCCTGCGGCGGAACCGTCAGCCGGGTGCCGTTGTTGACACCGTCGTGATAGAAGAACACGCGGGTGATTTCATGGCCCTTGGCAATGGCTGCCTTGGCAAACTGGTAAGCAGAATCTGTTGCCTGATGGGTATAAGGGCCCTCATTGACCATAATGGCGAATTTCATGCTTTATCCATGCAATCTCTAGTTTTATTTAATGTCATGCCCGCCGGCCCCGGCCGGCGGGCATGATTTGCTCCCAACTGCTCCGCTTAAAAGCGGATGTGGTTGGAGGCGTTCAGGCTGACGCGGGAACCGCGCCAGTCATCAATGTGGTACTTGGTGAAGGGCAGGCCGGTCTTCTCGAAGAAACGGGGCCAGCCAATGCGGTCGATCCAGTCGATCATGCGCTCCCACGGACGGCCGTCTTCCTTGTACACACGCAGGATCTTCTTCACCACCTCGGCAACCTCGGGCCAGCGCGGCGCGTTGTTGGGCAGGCCGGCAGCCACCAGCTTGTGGAAGGTGGGCTTGGAGCGGGCGTTGGAGTTCTTGCCACCAACCCAGATCGCGATCTTGGAATGCTCGGGATCGTTGATCTGCATCGGCGGGCAGGGCGGGTAGCAGGCGCCGCAGCAAATGCACTTCTTCTCGTCCACTTCCAGCGAGGGCTTGCCGTTCACCAGGGCGGGACGGATCGCAGCCACGGGGCAACGGGCCACGACGGCGGGGCGCTCGCAAACGTTGGCCACGAGGTCGTGATTGATCTTCGGCGGCTTGGTGTGCTGCACGATGATCGCGATGTCGGCCTGGCCGCCGCAGTTGATCTCGCAGCAGGAGGTGGACAGCTTCACGCGGTTGGGCATTTCGCACTTGATGAACTCGTCGTAGAGTTCGTCCATCAGCGCCTTCACCACGCCGGAGGCGTCGGTACCGGGGATGTCGCAGTGCAGCCAGCCCTGGGTGTGGGCGATCATGGACACGGAGTTGGCGGTGCCGCCAACGGGGTAGCCGGCATCGGTCAGCGCCTTGATCAGGGGCTCGACCTTGGCTTCGTCGGCAACCATGAATTCGATGTTGGAACGGGCGGTGAAGCGCACGTAGCCGTCACCGTACTTGTCGGCGATGTCGGACAGTTCACGGATGGTATAGGTATCCATCTGGCGCTGGGTGCCGGCCTTGACAGTCCAGATCGCATCGCCGCTCTCGGCGCGATGGTACAGGACGCCGGGCTTGGGATGGGAGTGGAACACCCACTTGCCGTAGTTCTTCTTCATGACCGGATGCATGTAGGGCATCGGGTCGGGTGCGCCGCTTTCGATCGGGGGACGCAAATCAGCCATGTTAATAACCTCCAGTATGTAAATACTGCCGCACGGGCGAACCCGTGCGGCGCACGACAGCGATCAGGCGCTCTTGCGCTCTTCCCACTTGGCCGCTTCTTCGTCCCAGCCGTCGGTGCGGACGTAGGGATTCATTCGCGGATGGGAGATCATGTTGGGATCGATTTCGAGGCCGATGCCTTCCAGGAAGTTGACCAGGCCGATACGGTCGATCATCTCGCCGGTACGCTCGTGCTCCAGGGCGTTTTCCGCAAAGAAGTCGAGGATGTTGCGGGCCAGTTCGTTCAGTTTCTCGAAGTCTTCGTCAGACTCGAGCTTCATGAACGGAATCACCACGGTGCCCATGGTGGCGCCGATCTTCAGCACGCCCTTGCCACCGACCAGGATGGTCACGCCCTTGTCCTTGCCGGGCAGCAGGCCGCCGGGGATGACGTTCAGGCAGTGCATGCAGCGCACGCAGTTGTGGTTGTCGATTTCCATGCAGTCTTCGGCATCGACCTTGACCGCCACCACGCCGTCGGCCTTGCTCTCGGTGCCGATTTTCTTCAGCGACAGAGCCTTGGTCGGGCACATGTTGATGACCTGGTTGACCAGCTCGCCCTTGCCGTTCTTGGCAACCCAGGCCTGCACCAGCTCTTCGTTCACCTGCATGTTGTCGCGCCAGGTGCCGATGGTGGCCATGTCGGAACGCTGGATAGAGTTGACGCAGTCGTTACCGCAGCCGGAGAACTTGAACTTGAACTTGTAGGGCAGCGCCGGACGGTGCATGTCGTCCAGGTTGTTGTTGATGACGGTGCGCAGGGCACGCGCTTCGTCATAGCAGGACATCTCGCAGCGGGCGGCACCCACGCAGGACATGGAAGTGCGCAGGGCGGGGCCGGCGCCGCCGAGGTCGAAACCGGCTTCGTTCAGCTCGTCGAAGGCGGCCTGCACGTTCTCGGTCTTGATGCCCTGGAACATGATGTCGCCGGACTGTCCGTGGAAAGCGATGAGGCCGGAGCCGTGCTTTTCCCACACGTCGCACATCCAGCGCAGGGTCTTGGTGTCGTAGTGCATGCCGGCGGGCGGCTGGATGCGCAGGGTATGGAACTCGGCCGCTTCGGGATAGATGGGCTTTTCGTTTTCGTCCTTCAGTTCGGTGAAACGGGGAATCACACCGCCGCCGTAGCCGAACACGCCAACCGTGCCGCCCTTCCAGAAACCTTTCTTGGTCTTGTAGGACTCTTCCAGTTGACCCAGCAGGTCAACCATCATGTCGTTGTCTTTGGCCAGACGCTTGAGACCGGTCACGAAGCTGGGCCAGGGGCCGCTTTCCAGCTGGTCGAGCATGGGCGTGTCATACATTTTCTTAGCCATGTTTACTCTCCGTTTCAGAAGTTGAATATCAAAACTCACATGTGAATTCACGGTCTTGACCTGCCTTTGCAGTGCCGGACATGATCAACGCCCGGCCGCACCGCGCAATAAACAATTGCGCTCGCGCCATAAAAAACCGTGACCGGCATACTACCCCCCTGCCCCGCCACAAAACCATTATCAGTATGGGTTAATGCAACCTACCCAAATGGGTTATATGGCACTCCCCCCTGTTCGGGCGACTTTTCACTTTGCGCGGTCAATGCCACACTTCGGGAGCCCGAAATGTTAGCACTTGATATTATTGAATTCCACACAGGCGACACATATATATGTGTGTTGACCAGAACGCATAGCCTAGCGCATTGATTCTTAACAGAAAATGGACGAAATCGAGATAAAGAGCCTGGAGAAGTTCACCGCCTCGCCCTACCGGCAGGAAATCGAACTCCAGCATGTCATCCATCGCGCGGACTATGTGACCCTGCGCGTGCGAATCCGGGAAATGAAGCGTTTCACCATTTTCGACATCGATCCGCGCACCGCAAAAATCTGGGGGCAGGCCATGCTGGACTGGGCCGCAAGGCATGAAGCTCAGGCAAGCGCCTCTGACGAAGGAGAATCCAAATAGGCTGGCTGTATGAAGACCATGCGGAAGCGACGGACATCGACGTTTCTGCCGTGTCGGACATCCAATTCGAACTCAAGGGGGATGCCCTTCCCCTCGACCACGCCTGGGCGCTGTATCAGGGATTGCTGACCATCGCGCCCTGGCTGACCGACGAGCCGGGCCTTGGCATACATCCCGTCCAGGGAGCGGACACCGGCGGCGGCGAGATGATCCTCAACCGCCGCGCCAAACTGGTGATTCGCCACCCTGCGGCCCGCCAGCCCGATCTGGAAAAGCTAAGCGGCCACTCGTTCACGGTCGACGGACACACCCTCACCCTCGGCAAGAGCAAGGTCAAGCCGCTGACCCGGCACACACCCCTTTATGCGCATACCGTGTGCACGGACAGCGAAGACGAAAAGACCTTCACCCGGGACATCCTGCGCGAACTCGACGCCATGGGCATCACCACGCGTTTCATCTGCGGCCGGCCCCAAAAGTTCTTCGATGGTGAGAAAATAGCCACCGGCTACAGCCTGATGCTGCACGGCCTGCCGATCGAACACGCCATCCGCGTGCAGCAGCAGGGCCTGGGCCTGCACCGCAAGCTGGGCTGCGGCATTTTCATCCCGCACAAATCCATTACCGCCGTCGGCGCGATCGACGCGGTCTGAGTTTTTGTCCAACCAATCCAATAGGAGTGTCAATCATGGGAGTCATGTACAACGGCGAAGAACTGGAAACCGGCGAAGAGGATTTCCTGCTGGAACCCGTTTATGACGACGAGATCTGCCCGATCCTCGCCGAGCGCGAGAAAATCACGCTGACCGATGATCACTGGTTCGTCATCCGCTGGCTGCGCGAGTATTACAAGCAGCACGGCCAGACCCCCAACTTCCGCAACATGATCCTTGCGCTCAAGGAAGAGGACGACAGCAAGGATTGGAAAACCTTCCTCTACACCCTCTTCCCCAACCAGCCCGCGCGCCAGGCCGTGCGCATCGCCGGCCTGCCCAAGCCTTTCGGCAAGGGGGGCTACTGATCGGGGTACAGGAAACAGGTTACAGGAGACAGGATTCAGAGGCTTGTTCTCTCGCCCTTCTCCGTAACCTGTAGCCCGAATCCTGACATCCGCCTCATGTACACCACCCTGATTTCCACACAGGAACTGGCCACCCACTTGGGCGATCCCAACTGGGTCATTTTCGACTGCCGGTTCACGCTGACCGATCCTGACGGCGGGCGCCAGGCCTACGAGGCCGGCCATATCCCGGGCGCGCGCTACGTGCACTTGGACAACGACCTCTCCGGCCCGACGGGCGACAAGACCGGGCGTCACCCCCTGCCCGACCCCAGGGTGCTGACCGGGAAACTCTGCAAATGGGGCGTGGGCATCAACCGCCAGGTCGTGGTGTACGACGACAGCTACGGCTCCATGGCCGCGCGCATGTGGTGGCTCTTGCGCTGGCTGGGCCATCCGGAGGTGGCGCTGCTGGACGGAGGCTTTCCCAAGTGGCAGCGCGAAAAGCGCCCCATCGCCAGGGAAGCGCCGATGGACATCCACAGCGCCTCCTGCGCCTGCCTGCCCGAGAAGAGCCAGTGGGTTTCCGCCGAAGAGCTCATGCTGGCCATGAACGACGGCAGCACCCGTCTCCTCGACGCGCGCCCGGATCGCCGCTTTAGCGGCGAATACGAACCCTTCGACCCGGTTGCCGGCCACGTGCCCGGAGCGATCAACTGGCCGTTCGAGGAAAACCTCGACATCGACGGCACCATGCTGCCGCCGGAAGCCTTGCGCGAGCAGTATCAGGCGCTGCTCAAGGGCGCCTCGCCGCACGACGTCATCCACATGTGCGGCTCGGGCGTCACCGCCTGCCTCAACGTGCTGGCCATGGAAGCGGCCGGCCTGTCCGGTTCGCGCCTCTACCCCGGTTCGTGGAGCGAGTGGATCACCGACCCCTCGCGCCCCGTTGCCACCGGCGAATGAAAAGGAAATCATCATGAGCGGCATACGCGTCAAGACTTCATGGTTCCGCGAGGGCGAAGACGGCCACGGGCCGGAAGAACAGGCCTCCGCCATCGCCGTGACCATCTGGAAACTGGCGGACAAGGCGGTGATCAACCTGTCCAACGCCGACTACGACATCATCACGCCGCAGCGCGGCTTCACCCTGCTGGCCGAACTCATCGCCTACATGGTGCACATGGTCGACCGCATGGTGCACGGGCGCATCCATGACGAGGAACGCGCCGAACTCATCGGCGCCCTGGGCGTGAAAATGGCCGAGATCCTGGAATCGAACATCCACGATGTGGTGGGCGACCATGACCACCCATACGTCGAGGCCATCCTCAACAAGTTCAACCAGCGCTGGACAGACTACGCCGAATTCGACTTCGACCCGGAAAATCCCGATTTCACGGTCAAGCGCTACCTCGCCAACTGCATCCGCGAGGTGATGGAAGCGCGCGACCAGTCCTGGATCGCCGACCAGATCATCGAGATCGAGGCGCCCGCCTTCATCAGCCCGATAAAGAAACAGATCGAAGCGTTTTATCCAAAACACGAAGGTTGAACTTGATCCGTCCTGACAGCCCCTTCCACCCCGATAACGACGCCGCCTACCAGGCCTGGCGCGAGGCCAAGCTCAGCGATTATCCGCAGCGGGTCGAGGACCTGGTGGTCAGGGTAGCCGACCCCAAGGCGCTGACCGCGGATGAGCACGCCGCCCTACTGGAACGCTGCCGCAAGGCCAACATGGCGATCTACGCCGGGCCTGACCTCGGCGAGGACAAGGACATCCCGCGACTTCTGGGCCGTCAGTTCGGTCTGGAACGGCTGGATGCCAACCCCATGGCCGACGAGGACGACATCAGCATGCTGACCGTGGCCGAATCCGGCGAGAAGAAAGGCGAGTTCATCCCCTACACCGACCGCCCCATCCGCTGGCACACCGACGGCTATTACAACCGCCCCGAGCGGCAGGTCCGGGGCATGATCCTGCACTGCGCAACACCCGCGCACGAGGGTGGCGCCAACGCGCTCCTGGACCACGAAATCCTGTACATGCTGCTGCGCGACGAGAACCCGGAGCACATCCGCACGCTGATGCAGGAAGACGCCATGTCCATCCCGCCGCGCATGGATGAAAGCGGCGTGGCACGCCCGGAAGAAACCGGGCCGGTATTTTCCACCCTGCCCGGCGGCCAGCTGCACATGCGCTACACCGCGCGCACGCGTTCGATTGCGTGGAAGCGGGACGCCGCCACCCAGGTCGCCGTCGCCGCCATCGAGAAGTTCCTGAGCCAGGACCTGCCCTGGAAATTCCAGCACAGGCTGGAAGCCGGCATGGGGCTCCTGTGCAACAACGTGCTGCACGATCGCACCGGATTCGTCGATAGCCCCACGCGCAAGCGCATCATGTACCGGGCGCGCTATTACGACCGCATCAGCCAGACCTGATACAGAGACATCCGCGCCATGTCCCAGCAGCTCGCCATTTCCCGCGCCGCCAAGCTGATCGGCATATCACGCGCAACGCTGCAAAAGCGCATCAAGGAAGGGGGACTGCATTCCTTCGACGGCACCATTTCCACCGAAGAGCTGTTGCAGCTCTACCCCGACCTCAAGCTGGAAGACAGCGGCCTGTTCGAACAGACCCGCAGGATCAAGGAAGAGGCCTTCCGCCGCCGCATCATGGACCGCACCCTGCCGGCCAAGGAAGTGCTGGCCGAGCGCCTGTTCGAGCAGGGCATGGAACTCAACGACCTCAAGCTGCACCTGCAGCGCTACCACACACTGGTGATCGACCTGCAGGCGCGCATCCGGGAACTCGCCGGCTCCTCACCCGACGCCAAGGCCGCGCTTGAACAACTCGACCAGTGGCTGGAGCAAGAGCTGCAGCATGTGCTGGGGCAGGAACAAAAGCCAGATTCGCTCGAAGTAATGGATGCTATGCTCAAAGTCATGTCGGCTCACGTCACCTTGCGGCCTTCCGGCCGGGATTTCTTCGTCGAGGGCAACGACACCCTGCTGGAAGCCGCGCTCAAGGCCGGTCTGGCGCTCAACTACGGTTGCAGCAGCGGCAATTGCGGGCTGTGCAAGGCGCGCGTCATTTCCGGCCAGGTCATGCAGACCAGGCACTACGACTATGTGCTCTCCGACCCGGAAAAGCAGCAGGGCTACACCCTGATGTGCTGCCACACGGCGGTGAGCGACGTGGTGCTGGAGGCACTCGAGGCCCATTCCGCCAGCGACATCCCCAAGCAGCAGTTGACCGCGCGCGTGAAAGCCGTGACACAATTGAGCGATGACATGATGCTGCTGCACCTGCAGACGCCGCGCAGCCACCGCCTGCGCTTCCTCGCCGGACAAAGCGCCACGCTCGGCCATACGACGGCCGGTTCGGCAGAACTGCCCATCGCCAGCTGCCCCTGCAACGATCGCGACCTGCAGTTCCATGTCGAACGCGGGCTGGGCGGCGCCTTCGGCGAACGGGTGTGGGGCGGCATGAAAGCCGGCGAGAACATCACCGTCTACGGACCCTGGGGCGATTACATACTCCGGGAAGACAGTCAGAACGACGCGATCTTCGTCGCCTTCGACCGCGGCTTCGCGCCGATCAAGAGCCTGCTCGAGCACAGCATGGCGCGCGAGTCGAACGAGGAAATGGGACTGGTCTGGGCCGCCTCCAAGCCGGACGGCCATTACATGAACAACCTCTGCCGCGCCTGGGCCGACGCCCTGGAAAACTTCCACTACCTGCCGGTTTCCATGGCCAACCGCGACTCGGCCGAGGCGGCCGTTGCGGTCGTGCTCGAAAAACTGCTGGCCGAATTCCCCAAGGCACGCAAGGCCGACGTCTACCTGGCCGGCCCCGAAGCCTACATTGCCCCCGCCGTAATACAACTCCTTGCGGCAGGATTCCCGAAATCCCAAGTCACCGCGATGGCGGTGTAATCATCTCAAGGAACTGAACATGTCAGACGACAAAATCAAGGAACTCGCCGCCAAGGAAATGAGCGTGGAGCAGCGCATCCTGCGCGCCATGCGCAAGACCCTGGCCAGCGTGGTGCGCGATGCGACGCCGCGCCTCGGCACTTCGGGCTTTCTGTCCGACGATACGGTGGAGCAGATCAAGGCCTGCTTCGAACTGATCGCCACGCGCGAGCGAGAACTGGGCGATGCGCTGGGGCTGGCCGTAGCCCGTCCGGTTTACCCGGACCAGGAACAGAAGGCAAAGGCCGTGCAGATCACGCGCAAGAAACCCGGCAGTACCACGCACTGAGCGGGGTTCCACTCATGCGGCTACCCGTGACAGCACATCGAAACCCACCCTTGGCCAAGACTCATGGGTTTCGGCTATGCCGCCCAGCCTGAGCCGGTAAATCGTCCCGTCATCCTGTTTCAGTACCAGTTCGCGCCCGCACTCGTAGGCGGCCGGCGGCACCAAGAGATTGCTGGTGCCGCCCTGGCTGGCACTGGCCAGGGGTAGAAAAAGCGCAACCGCCGACTGCTTGCCTGAATCGATCTGCCATTCGATTTCCACGCGTTTCGGATATTTGCTCAGTACCTCCGTACCCAACTGCCACTGGCCATCTTCATTGGCGGCCCAGCGCACGGCCAGCAATTGCCAGGCCCCCTCGCCCTCTTCACGATCCACCGCAAGCAGGCTGCCCGGTTCAAGATCGGGCTCGTCATCGAGCGCAAAACCCATGCCCTTGCTGCTCTCGTCACGCAGGGTGATGAATTTCGTGTTCGGCACAACCCCATGCGGCGGCGCATATGTCTTCAAGATGGCATCGATGCCGAAGACGGCACGCACATCGCCAAAGCGCGGCTTGCGCAGGCCGCCGCGGCTCGTCCCTTCCCGGCCAATCACCCTGGACAGCTTCTTGTAGACCGCCGACCGCAGAATATCGCCCTCCCCACCGGCAAGCGCCTCCAGTTCACCGATCACGCCGCGCATGTCCAGATAGCGCAGGCGCCCGCCCGGCACCCAGCGTTCGTCTATGCGCTCCGGCCCGGTTGAGCCCGACAGATCCACCATGTGCGAATGGCGCCCATGACGCAAGCCGGACTCCGGCACAGGCAGTTTCTTGAGACTGTCCAGGGTTTGCAGGGCGAGTTCGATTTCTGCCGGTGCGAAAGCATAGGGATTGGCCAGGTCGTAGAGCAAGGTCATCACATACTCGCGTGCGCAAGTGCTCGTGCCGGCCCCGAGCGTAACTTCACTGAAAGCCACTTCCGCATTTTCGGCCGCCCGGTAGATCTTGTGCAGGCGGCGCCAGGCAGATTCGGACGGACGCCGTCCGCGGAGATATTCCCAGCGCATCGTAAGCGAAGAATAACGCATGCTCTTGGCGACAATGCGGGTGTATATGGAAGCCAGCTTGCCCGAGTCCTTTTCATGCTTGAGCGCTAGATTGAGAAAGTGCACATAGGCCACGGCCAGCTGATCCCAGAACAGATGGCATTCGCGCCACAAGGTCTGCCTGAAGGCATCGCTGCCGCCATGGCCCTCGAGGTACTGGGCGACGAGCCTGTCCTGCAATGGCAAACCGGCCTCCTCAATGACCTCGAGCGCCTTGACACGCTTGTATGCGTCGCCGCGCATGTCGCCGTTGTAGCGTTCCAGGCCTTCTACCAGGGCGTGGTGCGCATCATAATCCGAGGAGTCGGGAAGCTTTTGCAGCCACCTCTGCGAAGTCTTGGGCGATGCAAACGGCGAGGCCCGCCGTGAATCCGCCACTTTGACCAATGATTTTATTTTCTCTACTAAGGCAATCATTCCCAGCGCAAATCTATCCGGTGCCGGATACTCCCCGCAGTATCCCACTGCCACCCTGCATGTTATTTGTCATTCGGGGCCGCTACGCGCCAGCCCGGCATTCGACGCCGGCTCCGGCAAACCTTACAATACGCATCCGGCTCGCCCCCCATGTTACCGCATAGACGAAGGCAAAACTCATGAAGGCCAACCTGCGTAGCAGGTTAAAGGCGAAGCCCGGCCGGAGCTAAAACCAGCAATTTTTTATAGGAAGCGTGGCCGAGTGGTTTAAGGCACTGGTCTTGAAAACCAGCAACGGGCAACCGTTCGTGAGTTCGAATCTCACCGCTTCCGCCAAATACTTTGATAATGGCGACCCGGCACACCCTCTCTCCCGCCAACCACGACCGCGATAGCGCAAACATGACCTACGTCTACCCCGTGGTATCGCGCCGGGCGGGCGGCGTATCGGTCGGCATCAATCTCAACCCCAACAATGCCTGCAACTGGGCCTGCATCTACTGCCAGGTGCCCAATCTTACGCGCGGCACGGCGCCGGCCATCGACCTGGCACTACTGGAAACGGAGTTGCGCGCCATGTTGCAGGACATCCTGCATGGCGATTTCATGCGGGCCCGCGTGCCGGAAGGTGTCCGCCGTCTGAACGACATCGCGCTCTCCGGCAATGGCGAGCCGACCAGCGCGAAGGAATTCCCGCAGGTGATCGACCTGATCGGACGGGTCATGGCAGACTTCGGCCTGGCCGGAAAAATCAAGCTGGTGCTGATCACCAACGGCAGCCTCATCGATCGCCCGCGCGTGCAGCAAGGACTGAGAAAAATGGCGGCGCTCGATGGGGAAGTCTGGTTCAAGTTCGACAGCGCCACCGCTGCCGGCCTGCGCCGCATCAACCAGACCCGCACCCTGCCTGCGAAGCATTTCGAGCGCCTGAAACTTGCCGCTTCGCTGTGCCCGACCTGGATCCAGACCTGCGTGTTCGCAGTGGACGGCGCGCCCCCGGAAGAGACGGAACAGACCGCCTATCTGGACGCGATACGCCGCATCAGGCAGGAAAAAATCCCGGTGCAAGGCGTGTTGCTCTATGGGCTGGCGCGCCCTTCGCTGCAACCGCAGGCACAACGTCTTGCCGCCCTGCCGGTGGCATGGATGGAAACTTTCGCGGAGGCTATCCGAAATGCGGGTTTACCCGTTAAATTGACGCCATGATCTACGGTATCGGCGTCGACCTGATAAAAGTGGCAAGGCTGGAAAAGGGCCTTGCCCGCTACGGCATGCATTACGCCGACCGCCTGCTCGCACCCGAAGAGCACCAGGCGTTTTTTTCCGCCGCCGAGCCTGCGCGCTTCCTGGCCAAGCGCTTCGCCGCCAAGGAGGCCTTCGCCAAGGCGGCCGGCACCGGCTTGCGCCATCCGCTGCACCTGCGCAGCATCGCCGTCACCCACAGCGAACTGGGGCAGCCCGCCCTGCGCTTTGGCGACGAGTTGTCGTGCTGGCTGCAAGGGCATGGCATCATCGCCAGCCATCTTTCGCTCAGCGATGAACGGGAATATGTCATCGCCTGCGTCGTGCTGGAGAAAAGCTGATGGCGGAAGCGAGGGAGGTCATGCAAGCATGACGCTGGGCCCGTTGATGCTCGATGTGCGCGGCACCACACTCACGGACGACGACCGCAAGCGCCTGTCGCATCCGCTGGTCGGCGGCGTGATCCTGTTCGCGCGCAATTTCGAGAATCCGGCGCAACTCGCACAGCTCACAGCCGAAATCCGCGCGCTCAAGTCACCGCCGCTGCTGATCGCGGCGGACCAGGAAGGCGGGCGTGTGCAGCGCTTCCGCCAAGGTTTCACGCGCCTGCCGCCGATGCGGACGCTGGGACGGGTTTACGACACGCATCCGCACCAGGCGAAAACCCTGGCGCGCGAAGCTGGCTACGTCATGGCCACGGAATTGCGCGCACATGGTGTGGACCTCAGTTTCGCGCCGGTGCTCGACCTCGATTACGGCGTTTCCGACGTCATCGGCGACCGCGCTTTCCACCATGATCCTCAGGCCGTCATCGAACTTTCCCATGCGCTCATGCTGGGCATGAAGGATGCCGGCATGGCGGCCTGCGGCAAGCATTTTCCCGGGCACGGCCACATCGTCGCCGACTCGCACGTCGCCGTCCCCGTCGACGAACGCGACTATGCCGACATCGCCCTCAACGACCTGCTGCCCTTCAAGGCCCTGATCGACATGGGGCTGGCGGCGATCATGCCGGCGCACGTCATCTACCCGAAAGTCGATGCCGCGCCTGCCGGCTTTTCGCGTGTATGGCTGCAAAAGGTGCTGCGCGGCGAACTCGATTTCCAGGGCATGATTTTCAGCGACGATCTCACCATGGAAGGCGCCGCCGTGGCGGGGGACATCGGCGCGCGCACGCGCGCCGCGCTCGATGCGGGATGCGACATGGCGCTGATCTGCAACCGCCCCGACCTCGCCGATGAAGTGCTGGCGAAACTCGATTTCGACTGGTCGGCCGCCAGCCGCGTACGCCTTGCGCGGATGCACGGCGAACCAAACGCCTTGTCGATGAAGGATTTGCGCGAGCGGGCCGCTTACATCCGGGCGCGCCACGCCATTGCCGCACTGGGGATGGAAAGCGGCAACCTGGCGCTGGGCCCCGACCCCACCGACCACGGCGGAAAGGCCGCTTGATGCACTACCACGACCATTCCGGCGACAATGCCACGCACTACCATCCGCACAGCCGGGGCCACCGCGCCTTCGGCTGGGCACTGATGTTCACGCTGGGTTTTGCCGCAGTCGAAGCCATCGCCGGACTGGCGGCCAATTCGCTCGCCCTGGTCGCGGACGCCGGGCACATGCTCACCGACAGCCTGTCGCTCGGGCTTGCCGCCTTCGCCGCCTGGCTGTCGCGCCGCCCGCCCTCGCCACAGCATTCCTACGGTCTGGCCCGCGCCGAAGTCGTGGCAGCCCTGATAAACAGCCTGATCATGCTGGCGCTGGTCGCCTTCATCGTTTTCGAGGCCTGGCAGCGCTTTGCCGAGCCCAGACAAATACAGGGCGCCATGGTCTTCGTCGTGGCGGCGATCGGCCTGGGCGTCAACCTGGCCGTCGGCTGGCTGCTGATGCGCGGCGAGGAAAGCCTCAACCGCAGCGCGGCACTGCTGCATGTGGCCGGCGATGCGCTGGGCTCCATCGCCGCGCTGGCCGCCGGCCTCATCATCATGCTCACCGGCTGGACGCCGATCGACCCCATTTTGTCGGTGGTGATCTCTCTGCTGATCCTGGTTTCCACGCTCAACCTGCTGCGCAAATCGCTGCATGTGCTGATGGAAGGCGTGCCCTCCAACATCGACCTCAACATGGTAGGACAAAGGCTGGCACAACTGGAGCATGTGGCGCGGGTCCACGACCTGCACATCTGGACCCTGGCCAGCGGGCAGATCGCCCTGTCCGCCCACCTCGACGTGAAGGAGCTCGCACACTGGCCGCAGGTGCTCGCCGGCGCGCAGGCGCTGCTGCAAAAGGATTTCGGCATCGGCCACATCACCCTGCAGCCCGAAGTCATTGCGCCGGTGCCCGTCACCCTGCACGCCAGGCGCCCGCACGACCCGCCGCATGACCACGCTCAGTGACTGCCGCGAATGCCCGCGTCTGGCCGCCTTCCTCGACGAAGTCAAGGCCGGCAACCCCGCTTACCACTGCAAGCCGGTGCTGCCATTCGGCGCAGCAAGCCCGCGCCTGCTCATCGTCGGCCTGGCGCCGGGCATGCACGGCGCCAACCGCAGCGGCCGCCCCTTCACCGGCGACCATGCCGGCATCCTGCTGTACGAGACCCTGCACCGCTTCGGCTTCGCCAGCCGGCCGGTGTCGACATCCGCCGACGACGGACTGGAACTCATCGGCTGCCGCATCACCAACGCGGTCAAATGCCTGCCGCCGGCGAACAAGCCGGAAAGCGCCGAGATCAAGCAGTGCAACCGCCATCTCGAGGCGGAACTGTCAACACTCCGGCCCGGAACCGCCCTGCTCGCGCTCGGCAACGTCGCCCACGCCGCCGTGCTCATGGCCATGGGGCTGAAGGCCAAATCCCGCGCCTTCGGCCATGGCGCCGTGCACGAACTGCCCGCCGGCCTGCGCCTGTACGACTCCTACCACTGCTCCCGCTACAATACCCAGACCAGGCGCCTCACGACCGAAATGTTCCGGGGCGTGTTCGCGCGCATCGTCAAAGACTTCAAGGAGTAGCCATGCCCGTCGTCTCCATCAAGCTCGCCGGAAAACTCACGCGCGAGCAGAAGAAAGCCATCGCCGAGGAAATCACCCGTACCCTGGAACGCCACGCCGACAAGCCGGCGCGCTACACCTACATCTCGTTCGAGGAACTGCCGGACGAGAACTGGGCCATCGCCGGCGTGCTGCTGGACGAAGACGAGTAGAAAACCTTCAGGATTAACAGGGAGGAATGGGAGGTAAGGGAGGGCAGTTGAACTATCCATTGTTTTCCTCCCTCAACCTCACTTACCTCCCTGTAAACATTCTGAATGTTCGATCTCAAGACCTTTCTCGCCACCCTGCCCAACCTCCCCGGCGTCTACCGCATGATCGGGGCGGACGGAACCGTGCTCTACGTGGGCAAGGCGCGCGACCTGAAAAAGCGCGTTTCCAGCTATTTCAACAAGGGCGGACTGTCGCCGCGCATCCGGCTGATGGTGGCGAAAATCGCGCGTGTGGACATCACCGTCACCCGCACCGAGGCCGAGGCGCTCTTGCTGGAAAACAACCTCATCAAGACGCTCTCCCCGCGCTACAACATCCTGTTTCGCGACGACAAGTCCTATCCCTACCTGATGATCTCCGGCCATGCCTCGCCGCGTCTGGCCTACTACCGCGGCACCCAGGACAGGAAAAGCCGCTACTTCGGCCCCTACCCCAATGCCTGGGCGGTGCGCGAAACCGTCAACTTGGTGCAGCGCGTGTTCGGCTTGCGCACCTGCGAAGACAGCGTGTTCGCCAACCGTTCGCGCCCCTGCCTGCTCTACCAGATCAGGCGCTGCAGCGGGCCGTGCGTAAATGCCATCAGCCCCGAGGACTACGCCGCCGACGTCAAGCGCGCGATCCTGTTCCTGGAAGGCAAGGAGGACGAGTTGCTGCAGGACCTGACCGCACGCATGCAGGCGGCCGCGGACAAGCTCGAATTCGAACTGGCGGCCAGCTACCGCAACCAGATCCAGAACATCGCCAGGGTGCGCGAACAGCAGGTGATCGAAGGCGGAGCCGAGCGCGATGCCGACATCATCGCCGCAGTCTTGGAACAGGGCGTATGGTGCGTCGCTCTGGCCATGGTCAGAGGCGGCCGCCACCTCGGCGACCGGCACTTCTTTCCCAGGAACACCGAGGAAGTGAGCGGCGCCGAGGTGCTGGAAGCCTTCGTCGAGCAGCACTACCAGGACAAGCCCATTCCGCCCCGCATCATCGTGAACCAGCCGCTGGATGCCGCAGCCCTTGGCGAACTGCTGTCTACCCAGGCCGGGCACAAGGTGCGCGTGATTCCCAATCCGCAAGGCGAGGGCAAGGTGTGGCTGGCCATGGCGGAAAAAGGCGCGCAGATCGCCGTCATGCAGCAGCAGGCGCAAAGCGCCAGCCAGGAAGCGCGGCTCGCGGCGCTGCGCGAGGCGCTCGACCTACCGGGGCTAAACCGCATCGAATGCTTCGACATCAGCCACACCATGGGCGAAGCCACCGTGGCCTCGTGCGTGGTGTACGACCAGGGCAAGATGCAGAACAGCGAATACCGCCGCTACAACATCAGCGGCATCACCCCCGGCGACGACTACGCCGCCATGCGCGATGCGCTGACCCGGCGCTACCGCAAGCTGCAGGAGACCTGCGAAGGCGACGGCAAGCGGCCGGACCTGGTGCTGATCGACGGCGGCGCAGGCCAGCTCAATGTCGCAAAGGAGGTGATGGCGGAACTGGGCGCCTCCGACATCGTACTCATCGGCGTGGCCAAAGGGCCGGAGCGCAAGGCGGGGCTGGAAGAGCTGATATTCGCCGACGGGCGCACGCGGCAGCTCAGGCCCGACGACCCGGCATTGCATCTCATCCAGACCATACGCGACGAGGCCCACCGCTTCGCCATCACTGGCCACCGCGCCCGCCGCGGCAAGGCGCGCACCCAGTCCACGCTGGAAGACGTGCCCGGCATCGGGCCGGCGCGGCGCAAAACCCTGCTCGAGCGCTTCGGCGGCCTGCAGGGCGTGGCCGGGGCCAGCGTGGAAACACTTGCCCAAGTGCCCGGCATCAGCCGAGAATTGGCCCAACGCATCTACGATATGCTTCATTGATCAAGAAATGCCGCTCAACCTGCCCAATCTGCTGACCTGGCTGAGGATCGCGCTCATTCCGCTGGTGATCGGCGTGTTCTACCTGCCTGCGGGCTGGATGTCCGCGACCGAGGCCAACCTGCTGGCCACGGCGATCTTCGTCGTGGCCGCGGTGACCGACTGGCTGGACGGCTACCTCGCCCGCCGGCTCAACCAGCTTTCGGCCTTCGGCGCCTTCCTCGACCCGGTGGCGGACAAGCTCATGGTGGCGGCGGCGCTCATCATGCTGGTGGATCTGGACCGTACCCATTCGGTGATCGCGCTCATCATCATCGGCCGCGAGATCGCCATTTCGGCATTGCGCGAATGGATGGCCAAGGCGGGGAAATCCGGCAGCGTGGCGGTTAGTTTCATCGGCAAGCTCAAGACCACCTTCCAGATGATCGCCATCAGCCTGCTACTTTACTGGGAACCTCTGGCAGGGATTCCCGTGCAGCTCCTTGGCCACCTCCTGATCAACCTCGCCGCCCTGCTGACGCTGGTTTCCATGTTCTACTACCTGCGCATGGCGGCAAAAACCTTGCGCGAATGACGCCAGGATTGTTGACAGAAGTTTCCGCTTTCACCATAATGCGCGGCTCCTAACGCGGGAATAGCTCAGTTGGTAGAGCGCAACCTTGCCAAGGTTGAGGTCGCGAGTTCGAGCCTCGTTTCCCGCTCCAGACACCCTGGGAAAACGAAAGTCAATAAACTTTCGTTTTCCCTTTTTCGTTGCAAGACTTCGCGGCGGGGTAGCAAAGTGGTTATGCAGCGGCCTGCAAAGCCGTCTACGCCGGTTCGATTCCGACCCCCGCCTCCATTTCCCCCTGCTACAATCCCGCCAGATTCCGCGCCCAGGCCGGTGCCGGCGCGAAGGCGAGCCGCAGACAGTATCGGGCAATACGGCAAGGCGAAGCCGACAAAGCCGGAACCGGCCTGGACACGGAATCGCAAGCCCGGATGGTGAAATTGGTAAACACAGCGGACTTAAAATCCGCCGGGCCTGATAAGCCCTTGCCGGTTCGATTCCGGTTCCGGGCACCATCCCTAACTTCCTTTCACCACTGGCTTTTTTGGCATTTCCCGGATATAATTCGGCCGGTTAAATCAGTGCTGTTTTATGGCATGGGCGGTCCGCCCATTTTTTATTTGTACGGCTGAAACATGGAACTGTCCGCGCTGCTCGAATCCACGCTTACCGGCCTGGGGTACGAACTGGTCGCCTGGGAGCGCGCCGGACGCGGGCTGTTGCGCGTGTTTATCGACAAGCCCGAAGGCATAACGGTCGACGACTGCGTGACGGTCAGCAATCACCTGACCCGTCTGTTCGCGGTGGAGAACGTGGCTTACGACCGCCTCGAGGTGTCTTCGCCGGGGCTCGACAGACCGCTGACCAAAGCCGCTGATTTCAGCCGCTTTGCCGGCCAGATGGTAAACGTGAAGCTGCGCGTGCCGATGGACAGGCGCAAGAAATTCACCGGCAGGCTGCTGGGGCTCGATAATGGCAAGGTCAGCCTGGACGCGGATGGAACCGTAATTTTGCTGGACTGGAACAATCTTGATTCGGTGCGACTGAAGCCCGAATTCTGAGCTGGAGGATTAGACGAATGAGTCGCGAACTGCTGATGCTGGTGGATGCGCTGGCGCGAGAAAAGAACGTCGCACCGGAGGTCGTCTTCGGCGCGCTGGAAATGGCCCTGGCTTCCGCGACCAAAAAACGCCTCAAGGGCGATGCCGACGTGCGCGTCGAAATCGACCACGAAACCGGCGATTACAAGGCCTTCCGCCGCTGGCAGGTCGTCACCGAGCAGGAACTGGAATCCGAGGACAATCAGATCCTGCTGGTGGACGCGCAGTACGATCATCCCGACATCCAGGTCGGCGATTTCATCGAAGAGCCTGTCGAGGCCATGGAATTCGGCCGCATCGGCGCGCAGGCTGCCAAGCAGGTGATCCTGCAGAAGATCCGCGATGCCGAGCGCGAGCAGATCCTCAACGACTTCCTCGAACGCAAGGAGCATCTGGTGACCGGCGTGATCAAGCGCATGGACCGCGGCAACGCCATCATCGAATCCGGCCGCATCGAGGGCTTTCTGCCCCGCGACCAGATGATCCCGCGCGAAAACCTGCGTGTGGGCGATCGCGTGCGCGCCTATCTGTCCAAGATCGAGCGCAGCAACCGCGGGCCTCAATTGGTTTTGTCGCGCACTGCGCCCGAGTTCATCATGAAGCTCTTCGAGCTTGAAGTGCCGGAAATCGAGGAAGGCCTGATCGAGATCAAGGGCGCCGCGCGCGACCCCGGCCTGCGCGCCAAGATCGCGGTCAAGTCCAACGATCCGCGCATCGACCCCATCGGCACCTGCATCGGCCTCAGAGGTTCGCGCGTGACCTCGGTCACCAACGAGCTCGCCGGCGAACGCGTGGACATCATCCTGTGGTCGCCCGATCCCGCCCAGTTCGTCATCAATGCCCTGGCGCCGGCCGAAGTCAGCCGCATCGTGGTGGACGAAGACAAGCACAGTATCGATGTGGTGGTGGAAGAAGACCAGCTCGGCAAGGCCATCGGCGCCAACGGCCAGAACGTGCGCCTGGCCTCCGAACTGACCGGCTGGGAACTCAACATCATCACCGAGGAAGTCGCCTCGGAGAAAAAGGCCAAGGAAACCGAAGCCATCCGCACCCTGTTCATGGAAAAACTCGACGTGGACGAGGAAGTGGCGCAGATCCTGGTGGACGAAGGCTTTTCCACCCTGGAGGAAGTCGCCTACGTGCCCATCACCGAAATGCAGGAAATCGAGGCCTTCGACGATGAGATCATCGAGGAATTGAGAACCCGCGCCCGCAATGCCCTCTTGACCGCCGCCATCGTGGGCGAGGAAAAGGTGGAGGCTTCTGCCGGCGACCTGCTGTCGCTGGAAGGCATGGATCCTGAAACCGCGCGCCTCTTGGCCACCAAGGGCGTGCACACCACCGAGGATCTGGCCGATCTGGCAGTGGACGATCTGGTCGAGATGACTGAAATGGACGAAGAACGCGCCAAGCAGCTCATCTTGGCCGCGCGCGCACCATGGTTTGCCGAAGAAGACAAATCGGCGGCCGAGTAATCATTCGAGTTAAAACCGAGCACTCAAGGACGGAATCCGCTGCATGAATGTCGAACAATTTGCCAAGGAACTGAAACTCTCGCCCGAACTGCTGCTGGAGCAGCTCAAGTCGGCGGGTGTGCATAAAACCGCCGCGGACGATACCGTCACCGAAGCGGACAAGACCCAGTTGCTTGACTACCTTCGCAAGATGCACGGCGCCGAGGAAAAGCCCAAGACCAAGATCACGCTGACGCGCAAGCAGACCACCGAAATCAAGAAGGCCGACAGCCAGACCGGAAAATCGCGCACCATCCAGGTGGAAGTGCGCAAGAAGCGCACTTACGTGAAACGCGATGCGGCTGCGATCGAGGAAGCGGCCGCCCCGGTTGCAGAGCCCGTGGTCGAAGAGGCAGTGCCGGCACCCCTGGTCGAGACAGTGCCGCCCACCGTCGAAACGCCGCCGGTCCCGGCTCCTGAGCCCGTCGAGGCAGCGCCGCCGGCCGAACAGCCTCCAGCCGAAGAAGCCAAGCCCAGGCGGGCCGTGCGCAAGAAGGTTTCAGTCATCGACGAAGCCGAGCGCCAGGCACGCGAGGAAGAGGCGCGTCGGCACCAGGCACTGCTCGCCGCCCAGGCCGAAGACCTGCGCCTCAAGCAGGAACGCGAACTGCTGAGAAAACAGGCGGAAGCCGCGCGTGCCGCGGAGGCCGCCAAGTCGCCCGCCAAGGCCGAGCCCAGCGCCGCCACCCTGCACAAGCCGGCCAAGCCGGAAGGCGAAGCCAAGAAGCCCGCCAAGAAGGATAAAGGCACTTGGGCCGAGGAAGCGCAGAAAAAGCGCGCCCTGAAGACACGCGGCGACACCGGCAGCGAAGGCTGGCGCGGCAAGAAGGCCGGCGGCCGGCACAAGGCCGAGGACACCCAGCACCAGTTCGTGGCGCCGACCGAGCCGGTGGTGCGTGAAGTCTCCATTCCCGAAACCATCACCGTGGCCGAGCTCGCGCACAAGATGTCGGTCAAGGCCGCCGAAGTCATCAAGGCCCTGATGAAGATGGGCTCCATGGTCACCATCAACCAGGTACTGGACCAGGAAACTGCCATGATCGTGGTCGAGGAAATGGGCCACGTCGCCAAGGCTGCGGCCATCGACACGCCCGAATCCTTCCTCGATGAAAGCGCCGTAGAAGTGGCGGCCGAACCGCGCGCACCCGTGGTCACCGTCATGGGCCACGTCGACCACGGCAAGACCTCGCTGCTCGACTACATCCGTCGCGCCAAGGTAGCCGCTGGCGAAGCCGGCGGCATCACCCAGCACATCGGCGCCTACCACGTGGAAACGCCCAAGGGCATGATCACCTTCCTCGACACCCCCGGCCACGAAGCCTTCACCGCCATGCGCGCGCGCGGCGCCAAGGCCACCGACCTGGTGATCCTGGTGGTGGCGGCCGACGACGGCGTCATGCCCACCACCATCGAAGCGATCCATCATGCCAAGGCCGCGGGCCTGCCCGTGGTGGTCGCGGTGAACAAGATCGACAAGCCGGAAGCCAATCCCGAGCGCATCCGCCAGGAACTGGCCAGCCACGAAATCGTGCCGGAAGAATGGGGCGGCGAGTCCATGTTCGTGGACGTTTCCGCCAAGACCGGCCAGGGCATCGACAATCTGCTCGACGCCATCCTGCTGCAATCCGAAGTGCTGGAACTCAAAGCGCCGAAGAACGCGCCGGCCAAGGGCCTTGTCATCGAGGCCCGCCTAGACAAGGGCAAGGGTCCGGTCGCCACGGTGCTGGTGCAGTCCGGCACGCTCAAGCGCGGCGACATCCTGCTCGCCGGCCAGGCCTTCGGCCGCGTACGCGCCATGCAGGACGAAAACGGCAAGAACATCAACGAGGCCGGGCCTTCCATTCCGGTGGAAATCCAGGGCCTGTCCGACGTGCCCAACGCCGGCGACGATGCGCTGGTGCTGCCGGATGAAAAAAAGGCGCGCGAGATTGCGCTCTTCCGCCAGGGCAAGTACCGCGACGTCAAGCTGGCCCGCCAGCAGGCCGCCAAGCTCGAATCCATGTTCGAGCAGATGGCCGAGGGCGAGGTGAAGACCCTGCCGCTCATCATCAAGGCCGACGTGCAAGGTTCCTACGAGGGCCTCACCCATGCGCTGACCAAGCTTTCCACCGACGAGGTCAAGGTCAACGTCATCCACAGCGGCGTGGGCGGCATCACCGAATCCGACGTCAACCTGGCGCTGGCCTCCAAGGCCGTGATCATCGGCTTCAACGTGCGCGCCGACGCCAATGCGCGCAAGCTGGCCGAGGCTTCCGGCGTCGATATCCGTTACTACAACATCATTTACGAAATCGTCGATGACGTGAAAGCGGCGCTGTCCGGCCTGCTCTCTCCCGAAAAGAAGGAAAACATTCTCGGCCAGGTCGAGATCCGCCAGGTCTTCCAGGTACCCAAGGTCGGTGCCGTCGCCGGCTGCATGGTGCTGTCCGGCCTGGTCAGGCGGGGTGCGCGCGTGCGTCTGTTGCGCGACAACGTCGTGCTGTTCGACGGCGAACTGGATTCGCTCAAGCGCTTCAAGGACGACGTCAAGGAAGTCAAGGAAGGCTTCGAGTGCGGCCTGTCGCTCAAGAACTTCAACGACATCAAGCAAGGCGACCAGCTCGAAGTCTACGAGGTCGTGGAAGTGGCGAGAACCTTATAGGGATCAGGATTCAGGTGTCAGGATTCCGGGAATGTGCTTCGCACCTTGACCATAGCGCGGCCTTCGGCCGCACCACCCCTGCCCCCTGAATCCCGACCCCTGATCCCTTACGAGCATGCCAAAAGATTTCCCCCGTTCCCGCCGAGTCGCCGACGAAATCCAGCGCGAGCTGGCGGAAATCATTCGCCTGGAACTGAAGGATCCGCGCGTCGGGCTCGTCACCGTTACCGCGGTCGAACTCACCTCCGACCTGGAGCACGCGAAGGTCTTCGTCACCAGCCTCAATCCCAAAGCCACGCACCAGGAAGTACTGGCCGGACTCAGGCGCGCGGGCGGCTTCCTGCGCAGCCAGCTCGCCCACCGCATGAAACTGCGCCTGGTGCCGCAGCTCACCTTCGCTTACGACGAATCCGTGGAACAGGGCATGCACCTGTCGCAACTCATCGACCAGGCCATCGCCGAAGACGCCAAACATCCGAAGGACGATTAAGGAATCCCTGAAAAAGCGTAGCGAGCAAGCCCGAGTGCAAGAAGCCGCGCAGCGAACGACGAGACATATCAATTAGACAGGTAAGGAGTGTGCGAGCACTTGAGGCCGCAATCGGGGTGCGCAGCAGCTTTTGCAGAGCTTCCTTAAAGCACCGCGCCAGTACGCCCTCACCCCAACCCGCGCGGAGGGGAGATGGAGCAAACGCCAAGCCCAAACTCAATCCGACTCAACCTGGCGATCCAGGAGTTTAGAGCGCTCGAATTGATTCACCGCCGCTTTTCGGCACAATAGCGGCTGAGTTTCGCATGAAACCGTAGCCGCATGAAAACCCTCTTCACCCTGGTCGAATCCCCCTTCTCGCCCCACTTCCCCGAGCTGTACCGGGAACTGGACATCGAATCCGAGCGCTTCGATTCCGCGCGCAACCTGCACCGCGCTTTGCAAAAACGGGCGCCGGATTTTTTCGTCGGCGAGTTCATCTACGGCTGGTGCAACGACTACGCCGGCAACACTGTCGGTGCTCCAGTTGGATGCGAAGAAGTCGAGGCGACAAAAAGTCGCGTGAAGAGCCGTGAAGAGGCGAAAAATAGCGTTACGTCAATGACTTAGCGCTGTTTTGCGTGCTGCGTGCGTTTGCACGCATTGCATGCGA
>JBFMCR010000035.1:0-72225 GCA_040754425.1 Pseudomonadota bacterium
GCCATTCGTCCACCGAGGGCGGTAAAAGCAAGGACTGGCCAGGGGTGTAGGGAAGGTAGGAGGTAGGCATGTGATATTGTCGCTTATCTTTGGCTGTCCAGGGCTTCTGCCGCGCAGACTCCTAGCCGAACTGGATCGTCAATTTAATTGGGGTAAGGGCCGCCGGCTTACTTAAACCCGCGTAATCCCCAGCGCCTTCAGCACGTATTTCTCGTAGATCGGCTCGGAGTTGCCGGTCTTCATCTTGCGCATGAAGTATTTCTCGAACGCGATCTTGGCGTAGTGCACCCATTTGCCTTTCTTCGACCAGGTGACATTGCGCGGGGGGATCTGCGGGATGGCGACGAAGGCCGCGCCGGTGTCGCCCATGTCGGCGAGGCATATGGTGCTCAAGGTGCCGACCGTTTCCGCCGGCCTGCCGGCGATCTCGTTGGCGACGTTGTGCACGATGGCGGTGACCATGGACTCGATCATGTAGCCGGTCTTGGGCGTGCCGGTGGGCACCGGCGTGACTTCCACCGGCGGCAGCGCAATCGCCACGCCGGCGGCGAAGATGTTGGGGTAGCGCGTGCTGCGCTGGTATTCGTCCACCGTGATGAAGCCGAGCGGGTTGGTCAGCCCCTCGGCCTCGGCGACCACAGGTTGGCCGCGGAAGGCCGGCAGCATCATGGCGAATTTCTTCTCCACGCGGTGGTCGCGGATTTTCTCGCCGAGGTCGTTGTATTCCTCGACTTGAAGTGAATCCGCCTCGGCCTTGAGGGTCTTGGCATTGGTAATCCACTTGATGTGGCGGTTTCTGAGTTCCGATTCCAGCATGCCCTTGGAGTCGCCCACGCCCCCCAGTCCCAGATGCCCGATGTAGGGCTCGGAGGTGACGAAGGTCATCGGCACCTTGTGGCGCAGCTTGCGGCGTCTGAGGTCGGTGTCGAGCGCCATGGCGTACTCGTAGGCCGGGCCGAAGCAGGACGCGCCCTGGAAGGCGCCGACGATGATGGGGCCGGGATTTTCCAGGAAGGCCTGGTAGTCGTTGAAGGCATGCTGGGCGTGGCGCACGGTGCAGACCGAATGCGTGTGGCCGTTGTCCGGTCCGGCGCCCTCGACCAGTTCGAAGGCGAGGCGCGGACCGGTCGAAAGCACGAGGTAGTCGTAGTCCACCGTTTCGCCGTTTAGCAGGGTGATGCGGTTCTTGTCCGGTTCCAGCTTCACCGCTCGCTGGGCGATGAAGTTGATGCCCTTCTTCTTCAGGTAGGGCTCGATGCCGAAGGTGATGTCGGCAGGCTTGCGCCAGCCCAGCGCGACCCAGGGATTGGAGGGCACGAACTCGAAATACTCCTCGGCATTGATGACCGTGATTTCGTGCTGTTTGGAAAGAGCGGAACGCATTTCATAGGCGGCCGGCATGCCGCCGGTGCCTGCGCCGATGATGACGATGTGAGACATGATGACTTGCTGAGGGTAAGGTTGAGGGGAAAGGATTCAGCCGCGAAACAGCAGCACGAAGCCGGCTGCCATCAGCAGCCAGGCCAAAACCGGATGGAACAGCCATTTCCAGGCGAGCCCCCTGGGCGTGAAGCCCACGCCGTGGATGAAGCCCGCGCTGATGCCGAGCATGACCAGGGTGAGCAGGCCGTGCGAGGGCGTGGTGCCGTCCTGCGACAGCGCCACCGGGTAGAGCATGATGATCAGTGCCAGGATGCCGGCGGCAACCAGGGAAACGGCGCGGGCAAAACCGCCGTACAGGTTCATGCCGGCTTCCTCTGGGGTTGAAACGAGGCGCACGGATACCGCATCAGTGGCCCTCCACGCAGATTTTCCGCTGCCATACCGCGCGCACGGTCAATACCAGCAGCACGAGGATCACCACCGTGAGCAGCGCCAGCAGCAGGGCGGACAGTTGCGCATACAAGGCGGCGCCGGTAGTCCTGGCCATGATCAGGGTGGCGATGGTGATGGCGGCGATGGGGAAGGAGTAGGCCCACCAGGACAGGAAAAACTTCAGCCTGGCGAAATAGCTCACCTGGCTTAGCACCAGCAGGGTGAAGAACAGGCCAATGAAGTAGAGAATCTTGCCGAAGGCGTCGACCTCGCCGGTGAGGTTGAACCAGGAAATGAAGCCCACCGCGGGCGGCGCGATGAAAATGAACAGCGTGGGCATGAAGCGTTCCGGCAGGCTGCCGTGGAAGATCAGGCGGTAGAACAGGATGGCGGTCAGCACCGGCCAGAAGAACAGACCCAGGCTGAAGAAAAACCAGGAAACGTCCGCAGGCGCATGGTGCACGCCGGCGATGGGCACAAGGATATTGCCCACGACAGGGATGAACCAGGCCGGGTTCAGGTGCGCGATTTCGTACTTGGTGTGATGCACCCACGAGGCCAGCACATAGAGCGTGATACCGAGGTGCAGCACCGTGCCCACGCTCCACAGCCAGAAAGACAGGTCGGGCGCGGAATGCAGGAAGGCGATGGACAGCAGGATCATGGCGATGGAAATCGTCGGCACGAAAGCCAGCTTCACCGGGTGCACGATTTCGCCTTTTACCTCGGCAGGGTATTTCATCGCCTTGGCGGCATAAAGGCCGGCCGTGAGCAGGAACAGCAGCACGGTGGCAGCAAGCAGCCAGGGGCTGAGCGCGAAAGGCAGTTCGAATGTCTGCTCGGCGCGGCCCCAGGCGATGGTGAAGCCGGCCAGGCCCATGATTACGGAAAACCAGGCTACGGGGAAGTTTTTCAGTCTTGCTTTTTCGTCACTCATGATGGTCTCGGTGGTTGGGTAAGGAAATCGTCGGCCGCGATCACAACAGTTCCTTCAGCGCCGCCACGAAGCGGGCATTGTCCTCGGGCAGCGCCGTGGTCACGCGCATGAAGCCGGGGCCGAGGACGGCATCGTTCAGGGGCTTGATCAGGATGTCGCGCGCCTTGAGCTTTTCTGCCAGTTCGGCCGCGTCGTGCGGGGCGAAATCGGCCAGGAAGAAATAGGTTTCCGAAGGGTAGGTTTTCACGCCCAGCGCTTCAAGTTCGTGTCTCAGTGCATCGGCCCAGTCCTTGAGCGTGGCGGCGCGCTCGACGATCCTGTCCTCGTGTTCCAGCGTGGCGATGGCGGCGGCCTGGCTGGCGCGCGCCAGCGGATAGGCATCGTTGTTGCGGTTCAGGTCGTCCGCCAGTTCCTGCGGCAACACGGCGTAGCCGACGCGGAAGCCGGCCAGGCTGTGCGCCTTGGACAGGGTGCGCGTCACGAGCAGGTTGGCGTAACGCGGCACCCAGGAGGCCACGCTTTGGCCGGCCATGCCGATGAATGCCTCGTCGACCAGGAAATGGGTATGCGGGTGGCTTTCCAGCAGGGCGGGCAGCGGCGCCATGTCGAAGGTACCGCCGTTGGGGTTGTTGGGATTGACGATGACCGCCAGCGTCGTGCCGTCGGGAATCCGCCATTGGCCGAGGTCGAAGGCGAAATCCTTTTCCGGCGGCAGCCGGGTTTCGGTGAAGGACCCGGCGATTTCCGGGAACAGAACGTAGCTCGGACTCAGCAGGTGAACCCGCTTGCCCAGGCGCTGGAACAGCTGGCGCAGGATGAGCTCGGAGCCGGCATTGATGTGCACCAGGCGCTCGGGCACGTTCAACTGCCGGGCGATCAGCGCGCGCAGCGGCGCGGAGTACGGTTCGGTGTAGTAGTTGCTGTCGGGCAGCACGGCCGCGGCCGCCTCGATCGCTTCGTCTATGGGCGGCAGCGGGTTCTCGCACAGCAGCAGCTTGACGCCCCGGAAGCTTGCGCCGCCTTTTTCGATGATGCTGGTCATGCGCTCACCTCAATGTCCCAGGCGGAAAAACGCGATGGTGGCGATGCCGGCCAGCATCAGCACGAACTGGCCGATTATCGGCTTGATGCCGGCCTGTTTGTGCAGCGCGGGAACCACGTCCGCCACCGCGATGTAAATGAAGCTCGCCGCCGAGACGGCGAGCACGAAGGGAATCGCTTCGCGCATCTGTTCCAGCCAGAACCAGCCCGCCAGCACGCCGGGCAGGGTGGCGAGCGAGGAAAGCAGGTTGTAGGCAAGGGCGCGTGCCTTGCCCATGCCGCTATGCAGGAGAATGGCGAAGTCGCCGAGTTCCTGCGGAATTTCGTGCGCGATCACCGCCAGCGCGGTGGCCACGCCGAGCGCGGGCGAAACCAGAAAGGCGGCGGCGATGACCACGCCGTCGACGAAATTGTGGAAGGCGTCGCCGATCAGGATCAGGCGTCCGCCGACATGGCCGTGGGCATCGCAGTTGCCGTCGTGGCAGTGGCGCCAGAGCACCAGCTTCTCCAGCACGAAGAAGGCGACCAGGCCGGCAAGCACGGTCGCATTCACAGCCATGCCGGACGCCTGCTCCAGGGCCTTGGGCAGCATGCCGAGGAGGGCCGCGCCCAGCAAAGTGCCGGTGGCATAGGCGAGCAGGCAGGGCAGCAGGCGCCGGCGCATGGCGTCGGGAAAGGCGAGCAGCAGCGCGGCGCCGAGCATGGCGCCGGCGCTTCCCAGGAGGGCGAAAAAGAAGGCCAGGGTCATCCGGATTGTGCGGTCATTCCGCTCGATGAATTTCCATGTATGCAGACGGCGTCATCCGCAGGCATGGAAATGCCCGCCCCGCAGGGCGGGCCGTCTGTTACAGCGCCTTCTTGCAGAAGTACCAGTCGGTGCACTCGTAGCCTTCGTTCATGCGCTGCTCGGCAGCATCCACGTCGGCCGGCGGCGGCACGATGACCTTGTCGCCGGGCTGCCAGCCTTCGGGCGTGGCGACCTTGTTCTTGTCGGAGGTCTGCAACGCGGCGACCAGGCGCACGAACTCGGGGATGGAGCGGCCGTTGGTCATCGGGTAGTAGACCATGGCGCGCAGCACGCCCTTGTCGTCGATGACGAAGGTTGCGCGTACCGCGGAGGTGTCGGAGGCGCCCGGCTGGATCATGCCGTAGTCCTTGGCCACCTTCATCGACAGGTCTTCGATGATGGGGAAGGGAATGTCGACGCCGAACTTCTCCTTGATGTTGCGCACCCAGGCGACGTGGGCGTAGTAGCTGTCGATGGACAGGCCGATCAGCTCGCAGTTGAGCTTCTGGAATTCGGGATAATACTTGGCAAAAGCCATGAATTCCGTGGTGCACACCGGCGTGAAGTCGGCGGGGTGCGAGAACAGCACCAGCCACTTGCCCTTGTAGTCGGCCAGCGTCTTCACGCCGTGCGTGGTCTTGGCCTTGAAGTCGGGGGCCGGCTCGTTGAGGCGGGGCATGGTCGGGCAGTTGTTGACGGTTTCGGACATGATGTTTCCTTTCAATCTGATCCAAGTGGTATTTATTAGCAAGTGCTAATGGAACAAAGTTTACGGACCGTCATTTCATTAATCCAATTGATTGTCTGTATCAACTTGATAGAAGTTTGCTAAGTCGTTCGTTCAATAATCCAGGCGAATCTCGATCCGTCTGCCGGCTTCGTCCAGATCGAAAGCGGCGTGTTCGAAAGAGGGCGGGCCGAGCACTTCAGGGTTGTTGCTGAGGCCGTAGCCTTCGGCCGGGATCATGCCGAAACGCAGGTCGAGTTTGCCGTCGGCATCTTCGTCGTGATAGGCGATTACGGCATAGCGCCCCGGCGACAGGCCCCTGAATGCGGCCTGCACCGTGCCCGTCTGCGCGGGCACGGCCAGCACTTCGCGGCTGGCGGTTTCCTTGCGGAAGCCTTCGGCCCTGTCGAACAGCATGAACTTGACCTGGCCTTCTGCGTTCCTCACGCCACTGACTTCGATGTCGAGGCTGGCGGCGGCGGCCGGCGCGATGGCCGCAAGCAGGAAAAGCGAAGACCGCGTGCGCATGATTCAAGCCGCCTTGCGCAGGCCCTTGACCCAGGCCTCCATGGCGTCGTTGGCCGGTTTCATGGGCGCTTCCATGAAGCTCAGCACGAATTTGTCGCCCATGTCGGCGATGCCGATGGCGCGCGGGCGCACGGCCAGCACCTGCGGATTGGGCAGGGCGATGCCGAAGCAGAAGATCACGTCCACCGCAGCCTTGATGTCGGGATTGATCTCGCCGCCGATCCGGGTCGTATGGGCATGGTGGTCGAACACGCCGATGAACTGCACCTTGGCGTTTTCGGCGATTTTGTCTTTCAAATAGGCAACGATGTCGTCGACGTTCTTGCAGTCCGTTTCCTGTTTGTCGATTTCGGCGACGAAAACGGGATATTTCTCCTGCAACAGGGTTTGTTTCATTGCATTGCTCCGGTCTAAACGGGTAAGGGAAATCAGGCCTTGGGGGCCGGGGTGGGTTCGTGCTCGTCGTCCACTTCCTCCCAGCCGGTGATCATGGCCTTGATGTGGGCGAAGACCGTGGGGCCGGTAGTGGTGAGGTAGACGTGCACGATGAAAAAACTGAGCATGAGGAAGGCGCCGATAAGATGCGCGCTCGCGACCCACTGCAGGGGAAGCCCGGCCAGCACGCCCTCGCGCAACTGCGGGTAATACAGGTAGACGAGGCCGGACACCCAGATGAGGGGGTTGATGAAAAGCTTCACGCCCAGATAGCTCAGGCGCTGCAGCGGATTGTGCTTGCGCTGCGGCGTGGGATGGAAGGGGTGCGGCGCGCCGGTGAAGATGTCGCGCGCGTAGTAGCGCGCGATGAGCAGAATCTTCTCGAAGGTCGGGATGTACTGCCTCCATTCGCCGGTGGTGAAGTGCCAGAACACCGCGAACACCCACAGCGTGACCAGCGCCCATGCGGCAACACCGTGGAACATCACGGCCTTGCCGAAGCCCAGCAGGCTGTAGGCGCCGTGAATCTCGAAGCCGGTCAGCATCATGAAAATGATCAGCGCCGCCTGCGACCAGTGCCAGAAGCGCTCGAAACGCTTGAAGAGATAGACGCGGCTCATGGTTTCTTCCTTCTCAGATGGCCGGAAAAGCGCAGGCCGGCATGCCCCAGCACGCCGAGCAGCGCGAGGCCGGCCATGCCGAAGCCGGCGAGGTCGAGGATTTCGATGCGGTCCTGCGCGGGCAGCCACACGCCCGGCACGTCCTTGAGGCGGCCTTGCGCGCTGTGGCATTGCATGCAGTTCAAGGCATCTTCCTTGGGCGCGACCATATGGGTGATGGGCCAGAGCATTTCCGATTTGACGAAGCCATACTCGCCGCTGAAGGGCGGGCCGCCAGCCTCTGCCCCGGCGGCGAGCGCCTTGTTCCAGTCGAAGTTGTACCAGTAGGCGGTGTCGTCGGGGATGGCGGTGTGCGGGATCAGGAGGGTGCGGTTCACCTTGTCGTAAGGCTGGTTGCCGTGAAAGACCTTGACCGGCCAGATGCGTGCATCGGGTGCCCCCGGCGTGCCGTGGAAGGTGTTGATGGGCACGATCTTGGTCGGGTCGATCTTGTCGGTCTGCAGGGTGTAGGTCACCGTGCCGTCGAACCAGCGGTAGTCGGGAATGACGTTCTCGCCCAGGACGAAATCGCCCTTGCGGCTGTCGTAGATCACGTGGCCCTTGTCGTCCTTGATCTGCATGGGCTTGCCGTTGGCATCGAGCCGGCCGGCGGTCGAGTAATCCCAGCTCATCTTGGTGGGCACGCCGCCGCGCGCGAACGCCGGAATGTGGCAGGTCTGGCAGGCCAGGCTGCGGGTATGCGCATTCAGGTGGTCGGCGCGGCTCACCGAGCCGAGCAGCCCGCCGGTCGTCCCCTTGTGCGGCTTGTCGCCGTGGCAGGCCTGGCAGGTGGCGGGGTTGCGGTCTTCGTGCCTGCCGCGCATGAGCGGGCCGTGCGGGTCGGCGGCGGTGGGCGCGACGCGGCTGCCCGCGACCTGGTGGCTTTCGGTCTGGTGGCAGGTGGCGCAGCTGAAGTCGAGGCCGTTCTTGTCCATGTGCACGTCGAGCTCGTGCGTGGCTTTATTGAGCGAGGAATCTAGGTCGCCGTGCTTGACCCCGTCGCCGCCGCCGCCGTTGTAATGGCAGGCGCCGCAGTTCTCGCGGCGGCTCTTGCCGACGTGGCGGGCGACGAAGTCGAGGTCGACCGGTTCGAGGAACTTGCCCGAACCGGGCGGGTACTCGGTGCGCTCGTAGGCCGGATGGCCGGCCAGACCCGCGGGCTTCTCGTACTTGCCGGTGGTGTCGTGGCACACCAGGCAATCGACGTTGCGCTCGGCGTGAAAGTCGAACTTGTCGTCCTTCCAGCCGTAGCCGACATGGCAGGAGGTGCAGAAGGCCTCGTTGGAGCGGTTGCCCACGCAGAAGCTGTTCAGCATGCTCATCTTGCCCAGACGCTGGCCGGTCCTGGGGTTGGTGTAATCCCAGGTCCAGTGGCGCGTGGCCATGACCTGCTTGGGCGCCTCGGTGTGGCACTGCCGGCAGGCCTCGGTGACTTCCTCGCCGCTTTTGAACGGCCCCTGCAGCTGCTTGAAGCGGCTGTGGTCGGCGGTCGAGCCGCTCTTGGCGCCGCCGTCCGCGACCGGCTGCAGGCCCGGATAGGCGAAGGCGCCGGCGGCGATCAGCAGGCCGCAGGCCAGCAGCAGGAGGCGTGCGGGCAAGTCGGCGGGAAGCGCGAGGGCTGGTCGCATGTCAGCCTTCGTGATGACGGGCGTGATCGTGCCGGTGGTGCGGTTCCGGCGGCAGTTCGGCGAGCGTGCCGTTCAGCCAGGCCGATACCGCGCGGTCCGGGTCGGTTTCAGGCGTGGCCAGCGCGAGGACGGATTTTTGCCGCAGGCGGTTTTTCAGTCCCATGCCCATGCCGCCGCTGATCAGCGCGCTGATGCCGTCGAGCGGGTGCGGTCCCTCGCCATGGTAGGCGTGGAAGGATTGCTCGATGGGCAGCTCGAGCAGGGACTTGCCCCGCACTTCGCCGCCCTCGACTTCGTAGACCCAGAACTTGCGGCACTTGCCGGCATGAGACGTGACGGTTTTCCGGTTCTGGCTGGCGACGGCGATTTTCATTCCTCGTCCCCGTCCCCGCTCTTGCGTATGGCCGCGCATTCCTTGGCCTCGCACATCATGGCGTTGACCACGGCCAGCAGCGCGGCCATGGTGACACCCAGTATCCAGGCGAAATACCACATTCTTTATCTCCTTAATAAGCGGATTTGTCGTTGGCCTGAATGTAGGCCGTGGTCACCTTGCCCGACATCACCTTGTATGCCCACGAGGTGTACCAGATGATAAGCGGCAGGAAAATCACCGTGGCCCAGAACATCAGCGACAGGGTGAGATGGCTGGACACGCTGTCCCATACCGTCAGGCTCGAGCGCGGATCAGTGGAGGAGGGCATGACGAACGGGAACATCGACACGCCGACGGTGCCGATGATGCCCAGCACCATGACCGAGGAGAACACGAAGGCGGTACGATCCTTGCGCAAGAACGCAGCCAAGAGCGCCAGCAGGCCGCCGACGAAGGCCAGCGCGGGCACCGCCATGGTCCAAGGATACAGGCTGTAGTTCTTCAGCCAGGCGCCGGCTTCCATCGCCACGGTCTTGTCGAGCGGGTTGGGCAGGGCGCCTGCGTCGACTGCGCTGGTGAGGACGAAGCCTTTGAGCGAGCCCACCCAGAGGCCGGCGAGGGCGAAGGTGGCGAGCGTGAGGCTGGCGAAAATCAGCGCGGCCTTGCGTGAACGCTCGTAGATGTCGTTCTCGGTGCGGATCATGAGGTAGGTGGCGCCCTGGGTGGTGATCATGGCCGAGCTGACGATGCCGGCCAAGAGCGCGAAGGGGTTGAGCAAAGCCCAGAAGCTGCCGGTGTAGGTGGACACCAGCACGTCATCGAAGTGGAAAGGCACGCCCTGCAAGAGGTTGCCGAAGGCCACGCCGAAGATCAGCGGCGGCACCGCACCGCCCACGAACAGGCCCCAGTCCCAGGTCTTGCGCCAGGTGGGATTGTCGATCTTGCTGCGGTAGTCGAAGCCGACCGGACGGAAGAACAGTGCCCACAGCACCGCCAGCATGGCCCAGTAAAAGCCCGAGAAGGCGGTGGCGTAGACCAGCGGCCAGGCGGCGAAGATGGCGCCGCCGGCGGTGATGAACCACACCTGGTTGCCGTCCCAGTGCGGGCCGACGGTGTTGATGAGTACGCGGCGCTCGACGTCGTTCTTGCCGACGAAGGGCAGCAGGGTGCCCACGCCCATATCGTGGCCGTCCATGATGGCGAAGCCCAAAAGCAGCACGCCGACGAACAGCCACCAGATCAGTTTCAGGGATTCGTAATCAAACATTTTCTTCTCTCCTAAACCTTAAGCCTTGTCGGAAGCGGCGCCTGCGGGAAGGGCGCCCGTTGCGGCCTGTTCCCAGTGGTAGCGGCCGGTGCCGAGCGAGCTTGGGCCCTTGCGCGCGAACTTGAACATCAGGTAGAGCTCGACTGCCAGCAGCAGGGTGTAGAAGCCGATGAAGCCGGCGAGCGAGCCGTAGATGCTTTCCACCGACAGGGTGGACACCGACAGGTGGGTTGGCAACACGCCGTAGATGGTCCACGGCTGACGGCCGTATTCGGCCACGAACCAGCCCAGCTCGGCGGCGATCCAGGGCGTGGGGATGAACCACAGCGCCCAGCGCAGCAGCCATTTCTTGTCGATGAAATTGCCTTTCACCGAGTAATACAGGGCAAAACCGAACATCAGGGCGAAGGCGAAGCCCAGTGCCACCATGAGACGGAAGCTCCAGAACATGGGCGCGACTTGCGGGATGGTGTCGTCCACCGCCTGCCGGATCATCTCCGGCGTGGCCTGCGACACGTCGGTGACGTATTTCTTCAGCAAAAGGCCGAAGCCGAGGTCGGCCTGGTGCTGCTCCAACGTCGCCTTGGCCTCGGCGTCGTTCTTGTCCCTGCGCAGTTTTTCCAGCGCCTTCACCGCCTCGATGCCGGAGAGGATGCGCTCGCGGTTCTTTTCCTTGATCTCGGCGATGCCGGGAATGGTTTCCGTCGTCGTGCGAGTGGCGATGAGACCCAGCACGTAGGGAATGCGGATTTCGTAGTCGTTGCGCATTTTTTCCTCGTTGGGAATCGCGAATGCCACGAAATCCGCAGGCGCCCGCTCGGTTTCCCACATGGCTTCCATGGTGGCCAGCTTGGTCTTCTGCGCTTCGCCCACGGCATAGCCGGACTCATCGCCCAGCACGATGACCGACAGCGCCGAGGCGAAGCCGAAAGCTGCGGCGATGCGGAAGGAGCGGCGCGCGAACGCGAGGTCGCGGCCTTTCAGCAGATACCACGAGGATATGCCCAGCACGAAGGCCGAGGCCGTGACATAGCCGGCGGACACGGTGTGCACGAACTTGGCCTGGGCGTCCGGGTTGAAGATGACCTCATAGAAGTTGGTCAGCTCCATGCGCATGGTGACCCAGGAGAATTCCGCGCCGACCGGATTCTGCATCCAGCCGTTGGCGACCAGGATCCACAGCGCCGAGAGGTTGGAGCCGACCGCCATGAGGATGGTGACCAAAAGATGCTGCCACTTGGAGAGCCGATCCCAGCCGAAGAAGAACAGACCGATGAAGGTGGATTCGAGGAAGAAGGCCATCAGCCCCTCGATCGCCAGCGGCGCGCCGAAGATGTCGCCCACATAGTGCGAGTAGTAGGCCCAGTTGGTGCCGAACTGGAACTCCATGGTGATGCCGGTGGTGACGCCCAGCGCGAAGTTGATGCCGAACAGCTTGCCCCAGAACTTGGTCATGTCCTTGTATATCTGCTGGCCGGTCAGCACATAAGTGCCTTCCATGATGACCAGGATCCAGGCCAGCCCGAGGGTCAAGGGCACGAACAAAAAGTGATACATGGCCGTGACTGCGAACTGCAGCCGCGACAGATCCACCAGGGTTTCCGAAATCATTTGGCGCTCCGGTTGTTTGAGTTTGAAACGGCGGGTTGGGTGCGTTCGAGCAGCGCGCTCGCCACGCTGTCCTCATCGATCCTGGCCTTGCTGTCCGGGCCGAAGAAGTAAAAGCCGATGGCCGCGATCACGGCCAGCTTGATGAGCACGATCACGGCGATTTCACGCGCGAGCGGATGTTCGAAAGGCATTCCCACCACATTCCTCCAAGTTGATGAACATTGGCGCAATTTATTCAGCATGAGCCGTGCCAGAGGATGCGGTGGATTTAATGTCATTTATTAACAAACGGTTAGCCATTGTTGATTGGATCGACTCTTGCAACACGTGCTTGTTTGGCGACATAATTGACTGTCGATATTGACAGTCATGACGAAAATGACACAGGTTCAGATGGGCTTAAGCCCCGAATTCCTTGCCGTGCTCAACAGCGATCCACGGCCGCGCGTCGTTGTGCTCCCTGACTACACCATAGCAGCAATCAATGACGCTTATCGGACAATTTTCCATGCCGATGCATCCGTCATCGGTCAGACCTGTTACGGCGTCTCGCACGGTTTCGACCGCCCCTGCGACGAGTGCGGCGAGTCCTGCCCCATCAAGCGCGCCAGGCAGACGCGGCATGCGCAGAAGGTTTTGCATGTTCACCAGACCCCGCGCGGACGCGAGCACGTGGAAATCGAGACCCTGCCGGTATACGACGGAACCGGCAGGCTGGTGTGCTACATCGAGACCCTGCTGATACTGGAAGGCGTGAGCGCGGAGCCGGCCTCGCAGGGGCTGGTGGGGCGGTCAAAGCCGTTTGGCCGCATGCTGGACCTGATCAGCCGCGTCGCTCCGACCCATGCTTCGGTACTGCTGCTGGGCGAATCCGGCACCGGCAAGGAACTGGTGGCGCAGGCCATCCACGAGCGCAGCGCAAGGGCCGACAAAGCTTTTGTGACGGTCGAGTGCTCCGGCCTGCCGGAAACGCTGTTCGAAAGCGAGTTGTTCGGTTATGAGAAAGGCGCCTTCACCGGCGCCACCCAGCGCAAGCCCGGGCTCATCGAATCCGCCGCCGGCGGCACGCTGTTCCTTGACGAGATCGGCGACATTCCATTGTCCATGCAGGTGAAGCTTTTGCGCGTGCTGGAAACCGGGCTCTATCGCCGGGTCGGCGGCGTGGAGCCTTTGCGCGCGGATTTCCGCCTGATCGGCGCCACCCACCGCGACCTGCAGGAAATGGTGAAAAGCGGGCAGTTCCGCCAGGATCTGTATTTCCGCATCAGCACTTTCCCCATCCTCATTCCGCCGCTGCGCGAGCGGCGCGAAGACCTGCCTCTCTTGATCCGCTCGCTGCTGGAGCGCATCGCGCCGGGGCGGGGGCTGGAACTTTCGCCCGAGGCGCTGGCCTGCCTCATGTCCTACAATTTTCCCGGCAACGTGCGCGAGCTGCGCAACATGCTGGAACGCGCCAGCATCCTGGCGGACGGCAGGCAGATTCTGCCCGAGCACCTGCCCGACGCCTGCCCGGACGAAAGCCCGGTGGTCACTGCAATGTCGTCCATGCCCTTCGAGGAAGTGGTGAGCCTGGAAGAATTGGAAAAGCGTTACCTGCGCTGGGCGCTGGAAAGACTGCCGGCTTCGCGGCGCGAACAGGCGCACGCGCTGGGGGTGTCGGAACGCACGCTGTTCCGGAAGATCGAAAGTCTGGGAGAAAGAGAATAAGGATCGAGAAAAGCCTCAAACGCCTGGTCGCCGGTTCGGCCTTGTGCCTTGCGCTGACTGCACAGGGCGCCGCCGCCGAGATTCGGGCCCACATCCTGCTGCAGGACTCGCCGCTTGCCGGCTTCCAGTACCACGCAGGCAAGAAGCTCTGGGATGAAATGAAAGTCGGCGACGCGCTCGAATTGGTACGCGAACCTGACAATCCCTACGATCCCAAGGCCATCCGCGTGGACTGGCGCGGCCACAAGCTGGGCTATGTGCCGCGGCGCGAGAATGCCGACATCGCCCGGCTCATGGACAATGGCGCAAAACTGGAAGCGCGCATTTCCCGTCTGACCGAATCGCGCGATCCCTGGCAGCGCGTGCGCTTCGAAATCCTCGCGCCGCTGGAGTAGCAACAATAAAGGCTTTGAACGCCGAAGCGTGGAGACGCAGAGAAACCAAAAAAGCGTCGACAGGGAGGAATGGGAGGGTAAGGGAGGGATAAAGGATTACTCCCCTGCCTCCCTTAACCTCTCTGTTAACGAGTTTTTCTTTGCCTTTTCGCGCTTCTGCATTGGATTTTCGGGTTTGAGTGTTTTTCTGGATAATTGCCGGCATGCGCATTCTGGCCATCGAAACCTCCACCGAACACTGTTCCGTTGCCCTCTATCAGGCCGGCGAGGTGTTGTCGCGCGGCGAACTGGCGGGCCAGCGCCACAGCGAAATCCTGCTCGGCATGATCGAGCGGCTTTTGAACGAGGCCGGCAGCGATATGCAGTACCTCGACGGCATTGCCTTCGGCGCCGGCCCAGGCTCCTTCACCGGCGTGCGCATCGCCGCCAGCGTGGCGCAGGGATTGGCGTTTGGGCTGGATATCCCGGTGCTGCCGGTCTGCACCCTGGAAGCGCTGGCTGAAGCGGCGGGGCAGGACCGTATCGCCTGTGCGCTGGATGCGCGTCTTGACGAAGTCTATTTCGCCGCCTACGAACGCGCCGACGACCACTGGCGCGCCGTGGTCGAGCCCTGCCTGTCCGCCATCGGCGAATTGCCGATGCTGCCGGGCAGGGGCTGGGCGGGCGTGGGCAGCGGCTTTGCCATGCTGGACGGCGAGCTTGGCCGCCATCTGCAGCTGAGTGATGTCCGCGCCCAACGCTTGCCCGAGGCGGCTGCCGTGGCCGTGCTGGGCGCGCGCGGGCTGTTGAGGGGGGACGGCATGGATGCCGCCGCCGCCCAACCCATGTACCTGCGTGACAAGGTCGCCATGACTGTCCGCGAGCGTCACGCGCTGGGCTACAAATGAACGCCATTCTCAAGCTTCGGCACAAAATCCGCCGCATGCGCGATGCCGACATTCCCGCCGTGCTGAGGGTGGAAAAGGACAGCTACGAATTTCCCTGGAGCGCGGGCAATTTCATCGACTCCATCCATGCCGGCTACAGCGCGTGGGTGTATGAAATCGGCGGCGAAATCATCGGCCATGCCGTGCTCTTGGTCGCGCTGGACGAGGCCCATCTCCTCAACCTCACCATCGCCCCGGCCTGGCGTCGCCAGGGTCTGGGACGCGGGCTGCTCGCGCACATCCTGGAGGCCGCACGGCAGCAGCAGGTCCGCACCCTGTTTCTGGAGGTGCGGCCCAGCAACCGTCCGGCGATCGAACTCTACGAGAAAGCCGGCTTCGAGGCCTTCGCCCTTCGCAAGGGCTACTACCCCGCACGGCAAGGGCGCGAGGATGCGCTGGTGATGAGGGCCATGCTGTGAGGCTGCCACGCGAACTGGTGCTGAAGGAGCTGGGCATCGCCCCGGTCTGGCGCCTGCGGCGGCAGACGGCCGGCGATGCGCCGGGCGAAGCTGCGGACGCCGGCGAAGCGGACCGTCGCAGCCGCATCCTGCAAATGGACTGGGCGCAACTCAAGGAAGCCGTCGCCAACTGCACCGCCTGCGATTTGCACAAGACCCGCACCCAGGGCGTGTTCGGGGTGGGCGATGAAAAGGCCGAATGGCTCATTATCGGCGAGGCGCCGGGCGCGGACGAGGATGCGCAGGGCGAGCCTTTCGTCGGACAGGCCGGCAAACTGCTCGACGCCATGCTGGCGGCCATCGGATTGAAGCGCGGCGAGAACGTCTACATCGCCAACGTGCTGAAGTCTCGCCCCCCCGGCAACCGCAACCCCACGCCGGAAGAAGTCGCGGCCTGCATGCCTTATCTCGAGCGGCAGATCCAACTCATCCGGCCGAAGATCATCCTCGCGCTGGGCCGCTTCGCCGCGCAAAGCCTGCTCCATACCGACGAAGCCATCGGCCGGCTGCGCGGCCGCGTGCACCGCTACCAGGGTATCCCACTCGTCGTCACCTACCATCCGGCCTACTTGCTGCGCAATCTTCCGGACAAGGAAAAAGCCTGGGAGGACTTGTGCCTGGCGCGCGAAACCATGAACAATACGAAAACTGATTGAACAAGGAGGACAGGAGGACAAGAGGAAATGCAACAAAGGCTTTACTCCTGCCCTCTTGTCCTCTTTGTGTATGATTTTCAGGATTTCGAACAAAGGAGCATGACAATGAAGAAATGGCTCGCAATCGGTTTTCTTGCCCTCAGCCTGTCCGGCTGCGGCTACAACACCCTGCAGACCACGGACGAGCAGATCACGGCCGCGTGGTCGGAAGTAGTCAACCAATACCAGCGGCGCGCAGATCTCGTGCCCAATCTGGTCAACGTGGTCAAAGGCTATGCCGCGCACGAGCAGGAAGTGCTGACCCAGGTGACGGAAGCGCGCGCCCGCGTCGGCCAGATCCAGGCCACGGCAGACCTCGTCAACGACGAGCAGGCGTTCAACAGATTCCAGGCCGCGCAGGGCGAGCTTTCCGGCGCCTTGTCGCGCCTTCTGCTGGTGGCGGAAAATTATCCGCAACTGAAGGCCGACGGTCTGTTCCGCGATCTGCAGGCGCAGCTCGAAGGCACCGAGAACCGCATCGCGGTGGCGCGCGGCCGCTACATCAAGGCCGTGCAGGAATACAACGTCACCGTGCGCAAATTCCCTAGCAACCTGACCGCCATGCTGTTCGGCTTCAAGGTGAAGCCCAATTTCACCGTGGAAAACGAGAAGGCCATCGCCAGCCCGCCCAAGGTCGAGTTCGGCACGCCCTCACCTGCGCCCTTGGGCGGCGAATCCTCGTCCGGCGGCCCCAGCCCCGCCGGCGCCGGTTACTGAACGCATGACGCGGCCCGCCGGCCTGCCTTTTGCGGCATGGCTCATGGCCATGCTGCTGGCGCTGGCGGCGCCGTTTGCCGTGCAGGCGGAAGTCGCCGTTCCGGAACTGAAACAGCGCGTCACCGACCTCACCGGCACGCTCGACCCCGATACCGTCAATCGCCTGGAAACCACCCTGGCGCAGTTCGAGGCGGCGAAGGGCAGCCAGATCGCGGTGCTCATGGTGCCGACCACGCAGCCGGAAGACATTGCCCAATTCGGCATCCGCGTCGCGGAAGCCTGGAAGGTCGGGCGCAGGGGCGTGGACGACGGCGCCATCCTCATCGTGGCCAAGGACGATCGCAAAGTACGCATCGAGGTCGGCTATGGCCTCGAAGGCGTGATTCCGGACGCGGTGGCCAAGCGCATCATCGAAGAGGATGTCGTGCCGCGTTTCAAACGGGGCGATTTTTCCGGCGGGGTGGAGGCGGGGGTGTCGCGCATGCTGCGCCTGATCGAGGGCGAAGCCTTGCCGCCGCCGCAGGAAGGTCCAGCGTTCGAAGGCGACGGCATGGGCAACTTCATCTTCTATCTCATCGCCGGCATCATCGGCGGCAAGATACTGGGGATGGTGCTGGGCAAGGGCATCGGCTCCTCGCTGGCCGCGCTCGGCACCGGCGCGCTGGCGTGGCTGGCAAGCGGCGTCTTCCTTTTCGGGCTCATCGCCGCTTTCATCGTTCTGGTGGCGGCCTTGTCCAGCGGACGCGCCGGCTCTTGGGGCAGCGGCGGCTTCGGCGGCGGCTCCTGGGGAGGCGGTGGCGGCGGCTTTTCCGGCGGTGGCGGCGGGTTTGGCGGAGGAGGCGCCTCGGGATCATGGTAAGGCGACTGCTCAAACACCTGTTCATGCCGCCGTGGCGGATGCGGAAAAACTTCCCGCCCGCGCTGCTGGCGCAAATCGAGGCTGCCATCCGCGAGTCGGAAACCCTGCATCGCGGAGAAATCCGCTTTGCCGTCGAAACCTCGCTAGCGCCCGGCGCGATCTGGCGCGGCGTAAGTGGACGGGCGGCGGCCCTCGACGCCTTCTGCAGGCTGCACGTGTGGGACACCGAAGACAACAGCGGCGTGCTGATCTACCTCCTGCTTGCCGATCATGACCTGGAAATCGTGGCGGACCGCGGTATCGCCGCCAAAGTCGACCAGACCGAATGGGACAACATCGCCAAAATGATGGAACGGCACTACCGTGCGGGCGACTTCGGCAAGGGCAGCATCGAGGGCATCCGCCGCGTGAGCGAACTGCTGGTGCGGCATTTCCCGGCCGGCCCGGAAAACCCCGACGAACTTTCCAACAAACCCGTCCTGCTCGAACGCTGAGGAGAACCATGAGCGCATACGTCATCTGGTGGGTCGCCGCCTTTGCCTTGGTCGCCGCCGAACTCACCACCGGCACTTTTTACCTGTTGGTTTATGGTATCGCGGCAGCGGCGGCCGGCATCGCCGCCTGGCTGGGCGCAGGCACGGCGGCGCAACTCGTGATTGCAGCCATGATCGGCATCGCCGGCACGGTGGCGCTGAGGAAGTGGCGGCGCTCTGCAGCCGGCGAGAGCGATCTGCAGGACCTCGACATCGGCCAGGTGGTGACGCTGGAAACCTGGCAGGGCAGCAGAGGGCAGGTCAAGTACCGCGGCGCGCTGTGGGATGCCGAGGCCGCAGCCGAAATCGACACCGCGAAGCCGCTCTACATCCGTGCCATGCGCGGTACAGTGTTGATTGTCGGTAATTGACAGCCGACAACCAAAGCCGACCATTGAAAACCGACAACCATTAACAGGGGATATTTATGGAAATTGCTGTCGCATTGCTTATCGTGGTTCTCATCGTCATCGGCAAGGGTGTGCGCGTCGTGCCGCAGCAGCATGCCTGGGTGATAGAACGCCTGGGCCGCTTCCATGCGGTGCTGGCACCCGGCCTCAACCTGGTCATTCCCTTCATCGATCGCGTGGCCTACAAGCACATTCTCAAGGAGATCCCACTCGACGTGCCGAGCCAGGTTTGCATCACCAAGGACAACACCCAGCTCGCCGTGGATGGCGTGCTGTACTTCCAGGTCACCGATCCGCGCCTGGCCTCCTACGGCTCCAGCGACTACATCGCCGCCATTACCCAGCTGGCGCAGACCACGCTGCGCTCGCTCATCGGCCGCATGGAACTGGACAAGACCTTCGAGGAGCGCGAGCACATCAACAAGGGCGTGGTCGAAGTGCTGAACGAAGCCTCCACCAACTGGGGCGTGAAAGTGCTGCGTTACGAGATCAAGGATCTCACCCCGCCGAAAGAGATTCTGCACGCCATGCAGGCACAGATCACCGCCGAACGCGAAAAGCGCGCGGTCATCGCCACATCCGAAGGCAAGATGCAGGAACAGATCAACATCGCCACCGGCGAGCGCGAGGCCGCCATTCGCGAGTCCGAAGGCGAGAAGATGGCTGCCATCAACCGCGCCCAGGGCGAGGCCGAGGCCGTCAAGCTCGTGGCCGAGGCCACCGCCAAGGCGCTCTACATGGTGGCACAGGCCACGCAGGTGCCCGGCGGCATGCAGGCGGTGAATCTGAAGGTGGCGGAAAAATACGTCGATGCCTTCGGCAACCTCGCCAAGACCGGCAATACCCTCATCGTGCCCTCCAACATGGCCGACATTGCCAGCCTGATCGCCGGCGCCATGACGGTAGTGAAAGCGCAGAACTGAACAAGGTTCCACAAAGAGGACATGGAGACAAGAGGAATGTCATGATCGTGCGCAATGTCCCGTCTGTTTGCTCCTGTCCTCTTGTCCTCCCTGTTCAGAATCAAAACGTTTCCGGGTAGGTGTATTGTTTGCAAATGAAATCCGTCGACTTTTTCGATCAGCAGTTCCGCGAGCAGGTCGCCAGGGGCGACTTCGCCCTGAATCCGTTCGAGGAGGCCGTGCTGCCTTATCTGTCAGGCGGCGTGCTAGACCTGGGCTGCGGCCTGGGCAACCTTGCCATCGCCGCGGCGAGAAAGGGTTGCGCGGTGAGCGCGCTGGACGGCAGCCGCACTGCGGTGGACCGTGTGAACGAAGCCGCCAACCGGCTGGGACTGCCGCTCGCGGCCTACCAGGTTGATCTTTCCACCTATGCCATCGACGGCGACTATGACTGCATTGTTTCCATCGGCCTCTTGATGTTCCTTCCCAAAGACCGCGCTCATGTGTTGCTGGATGAAATCGTGCGCCACGTCAAACCCGGCGGCATCGCCGCCGTCAACGTGCTGACCGAGGGCACCACCTTCGTCGGCGCGCTGGAACCGGGCAATCATTATCTGTTCGGCGAGAACGAACTGGCCGACGCCTTCAAGGGCTGGGAAATCCTGGTAACGAGGCACGACGAGTTTCCTGCGCCGGAAAACACCGTCAAGAAATTTCATACCGTGGTGGCGAAAAGGCTGGCTTGATTGGCAGCATGTTGTTAGCAATGTGCTAGCATGTGCTTGTCATGTCACTCCGGAGCGAAGAAATGAGCGCCGAAACCAAGCACACTCCAAACAACCAGCAGTTCAACATCCGGCTGCCGGCGGAACTGAAAGCGCGTCTGGAAACCTATGCGCAATTGGTCGGGCGCCCTCAGGCCAGTGTGGCCAGCGAAGCGCTGGCGGATTATCTCGACTGGCGCATTCCGCAAATCGAGGCGCTGAAAAAGGCTGTTGCCTCCGCCGATCATGGCGATTTTGCAACCCGGGAAGAGGTAGAGCAGTTCTTCAAACGCTATGAGGCTTAAATGGACGCGCAGCGCCATGGCCGACTTACAACGTATACTGGATTACATTGCGCAGGATGACCCGCAGGCGGCCAAGGCCTTGGCCGCCGGCTTCAGGCAAACCGCCGAGCACTTGACCAGTCACCCTTTCATCGGACGGCGCGGCGATCTTGAAGGCACGCGTGAGCTAATACTGCACCGCAACTATCTGCTGACTTACCGCGTAAGCAGCGAGGTCGTTGAAATCCTGCAAATTTGGCACGTCGCGCAGAGCCGCTATCACTGAATCACGGCCGAACGGGCAATGCGATGAGTTGTGGCGCATCAATCACCCGCCTTGCCATCCTCGTTACCGGCCACCGGGTTGAACAGCCTGTCCAGCAGCAAGATGACGGCGGCGATTGCAAGTACCCGCAGCCACCATGGGATCGAGAAAATGACCAGCAAGGCCAAGGCGCCGAGCACCATCAGAATCGTCACCGCCAACATCGTGTCGATCATGCGTTCCTCCCAGGCTGGTGGCGTCCACGATGCATTACTGCTGATTCCACTCTTTTGGCTGAATGGCAGGGAAAGAAGGGTGGGTGCGGGAGATCGGACGCCCCTCCGTACCACCGAAATCGCTCCCCGTGCCGCAAGCGTTCAGAAGAAGGTTCGTGCGCCCACCTTCTCGCAGAGCGGGTCGTCGCGCCACTTGGCGATGAAGGTCTGGGGGCATGGCGCGAGTCCAACTCGAATCAGTGCACCACATCGCGCCGGTGGCGCTGCCAGATCAGCGTCATGAGCGCGCTGATGAAGAGGCCGAAGATGACCATGATGGTATGGATATGCCATTCGGCCCGCATCATCAATGCGTAGGCGCCGGTCATCAGGAGAATGCTGATGTTCTCGTTGAAATTCTGCTGCGCGATGGAGTGGCCGGCGCCCATGAGCAAGTGTCCGCGGTGCTGCAGCAGGGCATTGAGCGGCACCACGAAATAGCCCGCCAGCACGCCCAGCAGGGTCAGGATGAGGGCGGCCAGCCAGAAATCATGCACGCCTGTGAGGATGATGGGGAGGAAGCCCAGCGCGATGCCTGCGGGCAGCACGCGCACGGACTTCTTGAGCGGCACCAGCCAGCCTGCCAAGGCCGAACCGATGGCAATGCCGAAGGCAACCAGTCCGGTGATCTGGGTGGCGAGGTCGAGGCCAAATGCCAGGTTGTAGGCGGCCCAGGCGATGACCATGAGCCGAAGCGTGGCGCCCACGCCCCAGAACAGGGTGGTGACGGCGAGTGACACCTGGCCGAGCGGATCCTTCCACAGCAGCAGGAAGCTATGCCAGAAATCGTAGAGGATGAAGCCCGGCTTCTTGCTGGGCAGGCGGTGGTCGATGGGCAGGTGCGGGATGAACAGGTTGACCAGTGCCGCCAGCAGGTACTGCAGGGTGATGATGACGATGGCGAACATGGGCGGCGCGATCTTGCTCCCGAGCTTCAGCTTGTCCAGGCCCTGCGCCGCCACTTCCGGATTGATGAGTGCGCCGCCGATGATGGCGCCCAGCACCACTGCGACAACGGTAAGCCCTTCCATCCAGCCGTTGGCGGCGACGAGTTGCTCAGGCGGCAGGATTTCGGTAAGGATGCCGTACTTGGCGGGCGAGTAGGTGGCGGCGCCGATGCCGACGATGGAATAGGCCAGCAGCGGCGGCAGTCCGAGCAGCATGGCGGCGCAGCCGACGAACTTGACGGCATTGCCGATGAACAGCACCCGGCCCTTGGGCAATGCATCGGCGAAGGGCCCCACGAAAGGCGCGAGCACGATATAGGCTACCACGAACACGCTTGCCAGCAGGGGATGGTGCCAGTCGGGCGAGCCGTAGAACATGAGCAGGCCGATGGCGGCGAACAGCAGCGCATTGTCGGCCAGGGCGGACAGGAACTGCGCAAGGAGAACGGTGTAGAAAACGCGATTCACGCGGCTTTATAGGCTTCTTGTAGCGCAACAGGCGCTCTTATGATTAAATAAAAAACTTTTCTGGAATCACATTAACGGAGCCAAGAATCATGGCTGACCGCAGACTGCAAGTATTCTACACCGTGGCCAAGCAGCTCAGTTTTACAAAGGCTGCCGAGATGCTTTACATGACCCAGCCCGCCGTCACCTTCCAGGTGAAACAGCTGGAGGAGCATTTCAACACACGATTGTTCGAACGCAGCCATGGCCGCATTTCGCTGACGCAGGCCGGCAATCTGGTCATGGGCTATGCCGAGCGCATCCTGGCGCTGGGCGCCGAGATGGAGGCGCGCGTGGCCGAGCTGACAGGCCAGGTCTCCGGCCCCTTGATGATCGGCGCCTCCACCACCATTGCCGAATACCAGCTGCCGCGCATCCTGGGCGAGTTCAAGGCGCGCTATCCGGAAGTGCAGGCGAGACTGATGGTGGCCAACTCGGAAACCATCGAGAACAAGGTGGCCGAACATGCGCTGGATGTCGGCCTCATCGAATCCGCACCGCACCATCCGACGCTGAAGGTGCATGCCTGTTGCGATGACGAACTGGTGATGATTTGTGCACCCGACAATCCGCTCGCCAAGAAAGGTGTGGTGAAGGCCAGGGACCTCGCGGTGCAGCCCTATGTGTCGCGAGAAATGGGCTCGGGTACGCGCGAAGTGGTGGACCAGTACTTCCGCGAGCACGGCATCAATCCAGACGACCTGCACATCGAGATGGAACTGGGCAGCCGCGAGGCCATCAAGGGCGCGGTGCAGGCGGGACTCGGGGTGGCGATCCTGTCTGCGGCCACGGTCAGCAAGGAAGTGAAGCTCGGCGAACTGGTGGCGATTCCGCTCGATCCGCCGCTGCAGCGTCCGCTCTCGCTGGTGTTCTCGCCCGACAAGTTCCGCAGCAAGCTGCTCGATGCCTTCATCAACTTCGTCGAGGATCGCTTCCGCATGTGCGAACCCGTCTCCACCATGAAAAAGTCCGCCGCAAAAGCGGGGCGATGAGCGGCGACAGCAAACGACTGCTGCACATTTACCGCAGCCTGTCGGAAGGGCGCCGGCAGGCGCTGGTCGAATACGCCGAATATCTCGTCGGCCGCGACGAGGCCGAAGGCCTCAATGTGGTGCCACAGCAGCCACTCGACATTCCCCGACCCGCGCAGGAGTCGGTGGTGAAGGCCATCCAGCGCCTGATGTCGAGCTATCCCATGCTCGACCGCAACAAGCTGCTGCACGAGACTTCCGCCCAGATGACCCGCCATCTCGTGCACGGCGTGCCTGCGGCAGAGGTGATCGACGAACTGGAAATCATCTTCAGGCGCCACTACGAGTCGCACGGCACGGAAAAGGCGTCGGGTTGATCCTCACCCGGCACATCGGCCGCGATCCCGGCGCCGGGCGGGTCGGCTGCCAGCCCCGTTTCACTTTTCGGCGGCTTTGACGACTTCCCAGTCGTAGGGAAGCGGGGTGCTCGGCCAGGCGCCGATCTCCCTGATCATGGCCTGCAGCGCCTGCATGCGCTCCTCGCTCGCAGGATGGGTGGAGAGCAGTGCGGGCGGTGCGGCGCCTTCCTGCCTGCGCAGCTTGTCGAAGAAACTCACCATGCCTTGCGGTGAGATGCCGGCCTGCTTCAATGCAAGTAGTCCGAGCTTGTCGGATTCGCTTTCCAGTTCGCGGCTGAACTTGAGTTCGGAAAGCTGCGCGGCCATGTCGCCCAGCGCGCCGCCGCCAATATCGCCGATAACCAGGGCCAATGCCGCGCGCAGGCCCAGCGAATGCACGATGTTCTTCAGGGTGTGTCGCCGTTCGATGTGCTGCACTTCGTGCGCCAGCACGCCGGCGACTTCTTCGGCCGAGTCGGCGGCCTGGATGAGACCGGTGTTGACCACGACGTAGCCGCCGGGAACGGCGAAGGCGTTGATGGCGGGGTCTTCGGCGACATACCACTTGTAGGCGTATTTCGAACCCCTGGTCAGGCGCGCGCCGATTTCGCGGATGGCGGCGGCGTCCACCCCGCCTTCGCGCAGCTTCATGCCGGCCGTTGCCTGTTTGAAGGTAAGCTCGCCCAGTTTTTGCTCGCTTTCTATGGAGATGTGACTGGCGGCCCAGCCGGCGATGTCGTGCGATTTCCAGACCATGAGTGCGATCGCGAGCAGCGGCAGCAGCAGGAAGAGCCCCAGTACGCCAAGGCCGAAGCGCGAGCGGCGCCGCTTGCGCGCAGCATCCTTTGTCGCCCCCCGCAAAAGCGCGGAAAGCGGGGCAGGGGCGGAGGTGATCAACTGCGACTGCGCATTCACATCCACCGGGCTGATGGCATGACGGCCTTCTTCCTGGTGCCAGAACAGGAACAACTGGTCGTGGTTGAAGCCGCCCAGGGTCACGCCGATTTCGTCGAGCGGGATGTCGATGCGCTGGCCGTTGACGTACAGGGCAGTGCCGTCGAAGGCGGCGCGGGCCTTCTCGCCATGCGCAGGCAGGCCGGGGGCGAAATAAAGGATGTCGAATTCGGTCATTTCAAATAAAAAACAATTTACCGTGGAGTTCGCAGAGAACGCGGAGCAAAACCAGAAGAACCTCTGCGTCCTCTGCGAACCCCGCGGTTAATTCATTCTGTACGCAAGGATTCTACCGGGTCCAGCCGCGAAGCCGCCCAGGCCGGCGCCACGCCTGCACCCAGGCCGATCAGCATGGAGGCGATCAGCGCGCCGCTGACGTAGGCCCAGGGCACCTGCACCGGCAGCGCCGGCACGAGGGTCTGCAACAGCCAGGCGATGGCGCCGCCGATAGCGAGGCCGAAGATGCCTCCCAGCAAAGACAGTCCTGCAGATTCGATGAGGAAAAGGCCGCGGATGCCGGCTCGCGTTGCGCCCAGCGCCTTCAACAGGCCGATTTCCGACACGCGCTCGTTCACCGAGATGTGCATGAGGGTGATGATGCCGACCGCGCCGACCACGAGCGAAATGCCGCCCAGTGCGGCGACGGCGAAGGTGAGCACGTCCAGTACGGTGGACAGCGTCGACAGCATCTGCTGCTGCGGGGTAACGGTGAAATCCTCACGCCCGTGGCGGGCGAGCAGGATGCGCTTGATGTTCCCCACCACGGTTTCCACTGGCGCACCGGGCCGGTACACCACGTGCGCTTCCATCACGCCCTCGCGGTTGAAGAGTTCGAGCGCGCGCGCGGTGGGGATGTACACGGTGTCGTCGAGGTCGAAGCCCAGCACCTGGCCTTTGGAAGCCATCACGCCGATGACGCGGAAGCGCATGCCGCCGACCTGGATTACCGCGCCCAGCGGGTTCTGATTGCCGAAAAGCTCTTCTCGCGCCTTCGATCCCAGCACCGCGAAGGCGCGCGCAGATTCGGGCTTGTCCGGCGGAAGGAAATTGCCGATTGCCACCTGCATGCTGAAGGCGCGCGAGAAATCCGGGCCCTCGCCATAGACCATGACGCGGCGGCTTTTGTTGCCGGCGCGGATTTCGGCATTGCCGGCGACGCCACCGTTGACGAAGCGGGCATGGGGCACGGCGCGCAGGGCCTCGACATCGCCGAGGGTGAGCGGGCGCGTGGTGCCGATGGAGCCGACCGAGGCGCCGTGGGTCTGGGTCTTGCCGGGGGTGACGTTGACGATGTGGGTGCCGAACTGGGTGAACTCGGCGAGCACGAACTGGTGGATGCCTTCGCCAATTGCCGTCAGCAGGATGATGGCGGCGATGCCCACGGCAATGCCGCCGGCCGACAGGCCGGTTCGCAGCTTGTGCGCCGTGAGCGCGCGCAAGGAAAAACGGAAGCTGTCGGCGAGTTTCATCAAAATCTTTCAACGCAGAGGCGCAGAGAAAGAATCAGTAACAGGGAGGTTAAGAGAGGCAAGGGAGTAGCTCCTTGTTTCCTCCCTTATCCTCCCATGCCTCCCTGTAAATGCTTTTGGGGTTTCTCTGCGTCTCTGCGCCTCTGCGTTCATTTTCATCTTCTTGAAAGGGCAAGCACCGGATTCAGTCGAGCCGCGCGGCTGGCGGGCAAAAGACTCGCGACGATGCCGGTGACGAAGGCGGTGGCGATGGCGGCGAGGCTGGCCCAGGCTGGCGGGTAGGCGGGCAGTTGCGGATAGGCGAGGCGCAGTCCCAAGCTGCCGGCATAGCCGAGTGCGATCCCCACAGCGGCGCCGGCGAGCGCGAGCCACAGGGTTTCCATCAGGAACAGGCGCTTGATGTCCTGTTTGGTCGCGCCCAGCGCTTTCAGCAGACCGATCTCGGCGGTGCGCTGACTCACCGCCACCAGCATGACGTTCATGACCAGAATGCCGGCTACCGCCAGGCTGATGGCGGCGATGCCGGAAACGGCGAAGGTCAGCGCGAGGAAAATGCGGTCGAAGGTGACGAGCACGGCATCCTGGGTGATGACGGTGACATCCTCTTCGCCCTCGTGTCGCAGGGTCAGTGTGCGGCGGATGGATTCCTTGACCGGTTCGATGAGGCTGCGGCTTTGCGCTTCCACCAGGATACGGAACAGCGACCGGGTGTTGAGCAGGGACTGGGCATGGTCGATGGGGATCATGGCGATTTCGTCGGTGTTGAAGCCCATGCTTTCGCCCTGCGAGGCGAAGATGCCGGCGACGCGGAAGCGCCGGTCGCCCAGGCGCACGCGCTGGCCCATGGCATTGCCTGCAGGGAACAGTTCGCGTGCAAGCGCCGTGCCCAGGATGATCTCGGCCTGATTGGGGCCGTTGCCGGCGGTAAAGCGGCCCTGGGAAAGATTCATGTGGCGGATGGGGATGAGATCGGCGGTGCTGCCCAGCAGGGTGACTTCGCGCAGGCGGCCGCCCACGCTGATCTCCGAGGTGCCTACATTGAGCGGAGCGTAGCGCTTCACCCCGCGCAGGGTGGACAGGCTGTCTGCATCTTCGATGGTGAGATCGCGCGGGGTCTCGCCCACCAGCGCACCGGGAAAGCCGCCCGAAGTCTCGGCGCGGCCGGGCAGCACGATGATGAGATTGGTGCCGAGCGAGGCGAACTGATTGACCACGAAGCGGCGCGCGCCGTCGCCCAGCGCGGTCAGCGCCACCACCGCTGCCACGCCGAGGGCCATGGCGAGCAAAATGAGCAGTGCGCGCAGCCGGTAACTGACGACGGTGCGGAAGGAGAGGGTGAGGGCGTCGGGGAGCTTCAAGGTTCAAGATGCAAGACGCAAGATGCAAGTACTTGAAGGCGGGCAGCGCCGCTCTTGTAACTTGCAACTTGTATCTTCATTTCGTGTCTTCAATGATTTCCCCGTCGCGCATCTGGATGCGGCGGTGCGCACGGCTTCCCAGTTCACGGTCGTGGGTGACGACGATGACGGTGGTGCCTTGGTGATGCAGTTTTTCCAGCAGGGCCACGACTTCGGCGCCGGTCTTGTGGTCGAGGTTGCCGGTGGGTTCGTCCGCCAGGATCACGCCCGGGTTGAGGATGGTGGCGCGTGCGATGGCCACGCGCTGGCGCTGGCCGCCGGAGAGTTCGGCCGGGCGGTGGTGGGCGCGATCGACGAGGTCGGTCTGTTGTAGCGCGGCCTTCACGCGCGCCTGCCTTTCCGCCGGTGTCAGGCCCTCCAGAATCAGCGGCAATTCGATGTTCTCGGCGGCGGTGAGGCGCGGCACCAGATGGAAGGCCTGGAAGATGAAACCGATGCGCTCGCGCCTGACCTTGGCCTGTTCAGTCTCCGACAGCGCGGTGACGTCGCGGTTTTCCAGGCGATAAGTGCCGTCGGTGGGTTGGTCGAGCAGGCCGACGATGTTTAGCAGCGTGGACTTGCCCGAACCCGAAGGGCCCATCACCGAGAGATACTCGCCTGCGTCGATGTTCAGGTCGATGTGCTTGAGCGCGCGCACTTCCTGTTCTCCCATGGTGAAAATGCGGGAGATGCCGGTCAGCGTGATCATTGTTTGGCCTTGGCCAGCGCACCCGACTGGATGGCCTCGCTTTCAAAGCTTGAAACCACGCGCTCGCCCTTGGACAAGCCTTTGGCCACTTCGGTGTAGGCCCAGTTGGCAAGGCCGGGGCTGACGGTTTTTTCCACGAGCCTGCCGTCTTCTCCCAGCACCAGGACTTTGTTGCCTTCCAGGATGGCCTGGGTGGGCAGGCGCAGCACCTTGTCGCGCGACTCCAGGATGATCTCGACATCGGCGCTGTAACCGGCGAGCAGGTTTTTCGGAACCTCTTCGGGGTTGTTGAACGTGACTTCCACGTCCACGGTGCGTGCCTGTTTTTCCACTTCCGTCACATAGGGCGCGATGCGCCGCACCGTGCCGGGGAAAGTGCGGCCGGGCAGGGCGTCCATGGCAATCCTGGCCGGCATGCCGGGCTGGATTTTAGGCGCGTCGATTTCGTCCATGGGGGCAGTGACGTAGAGGCAACTGTCGTCGATGAGATCCACCGCGGGCGGCGTGGGGATGCCCGGTGGCGAAGGCGTGGTGAATTCCCCGACTTCGCCGGTGACCTGCGCCACGATGCCGTCGAAAGGCGCCAGCAGCACCGTGCGTTCGAGTCCGGCGCGCGCCACGCTGATCTGGCTTTGCGCGCGTTTCACGTCGGCCCCGGCCGCGTCGCAGGCTGCCTGTTGGGCGCGTGCCTGGGCGCGGGCGTCATCGACACGTTGCGGGCTGACGAAGCCCTTGGCAGCCAGCGCTTCGGTACGTTCGGCTTCGCGGCGTGCATTGTCTGCGAGGATGCAGGCCTGCTGTTGCTGCTGTTGCGCCGTGGCCAGCTGACGCTGCGCCAGTTCAGCCTGGGCCGAGAGATCGCGGTTCCAAAGTTCCAGCAGCTTCTGGCCCGCCTTCACGCGCTCGCCTTCCTTGACCCACATCCGGCTGATCTGGCCGCCTGCCGGCAAGGCCAGTTTGGAACGGCGGCAGGCTTCCACCGAGCCGGCACGGGTGTTGACCACGGTGGACTCGACCAGTCCCTCGTCCACCACGGCTATGCTCACTTCGATGGGCTTGGGGCGGGTGGCGAACCAGATGGCGGCAGCGCCGCCAGCGAGGATGGCAAGGGTGATGGCTGTTTTTATTAGGGTCGAACGGGCGATGATGGGCTCCGGGAGTTTCTTGAAAATTTAACCGCGGAGTTCGCGGAGGACGCAAAGTCGATTTGGCCTTTTCCTCTGCGCACTCTGCGGTTAATAACGCTTTTCAAAAGTCGGATTTCAACTGTTATCCCCATCGAGCAGGCCGCCGAAGCCGCCCAATATCGAGCCTTCGCCCACCTGGCGGCCGCCGGCGTGGGGCGCGGCCATGATGATGCGGTTGGCGAGCCTGGAGAGGGGAAGCGACTGCAGCCACACCTTGCCCGGCCCGGTGAGGGTGGCGAAGAACAGGCCCTCGCCGCCGAACAGCGCGGACTTCAGCTTGCCCACGTACTGGATGTCGTAGCTCACGGTCGGCGCGAGCGCGGCGATGCAGCCGGTGTCCACGCGCAGGGTTTCGCCAGCGCCCAGTTCGCGTTCCATCAGCATGCCGCCGGCGTGCACGAAGGCCAGCCCGTCGCCCTCCAGCTTCTGCATGATGAAGCCCTCGCCGCCGAATAGTCCCACGCCCAGCCTCTGCTGGAAGGCGATGCCGAGCGACACGCCCTTGGCCGCACACAGGAAGGAATCCTTCTGGCAGATCAGCGTGCCGCCCAGCCTGCTCAAATCCATCGCCAGGATGCGGCCGGGGTAGGGCGCGGCGAAGGCCACACGGCGCTTGCCGCTGCCCTGGTTCTGGTACACCGTGGTAAACAGCGATTCGCCGGTGAGAAGCCGCTTGCCCGCGCCCATGAGCTTGCCGAAGAAGCCGCTCTGCTGGGCCGAACCGTCACCGAAGATGGTGTCCATGTCGATGTCCGGGTCCATGTACATCATGGCGCCGGCCTCGCCGATGGCGGCCTCGCCCGGGTCCAGTTCGATCTCCACGTACTGCATGTCCTCGCCGAAAATTTCGAAATCCACTACATCCATTGCCATGATTTTTTCCCGGTTCAAATAAACCAATTCGAATATTCTAAAGAATTCTAGTCTGTGAATGTTTACGCAGTTTGCAACTTGGCCTGCAGTCGCAGGATTTCGCGATAGCCGCCCTCGACCATGGCGCGCGCCTCGTCCAGCAGTTCGCCGGATTGACTGTCCCAGGCGTTTAGCAGTTCCGCCCAGTGCCCACGGCGGTTTTGCAGGCTGTGCGGCACGGCCAGTCCCTGTCGCCTCAATGCTGCCAGGCTGCCGATCAGCCAGACCTTGGCGGCTTCCAGTTGCGCGGGCAGGGGCAGGGAAAGGTCGAAAGTCAATCGAATGTCGTTTGCCGAAGCCGGAGTGCGATTGAAGCGATACCCCGGCGCCGGCCGCCAGTGGATGGGCGACTCCAACTGCCAGGCCGGCAGGGCGGGGTCCTGGGGAAACTGGTAGAAGCCCCATTTTGCGCCCATCCAGCATTCGATCAGCTGCCTGTCTTCGTCATCGGTGACGCAGGCGGCGCCGGTGCTGAGGCTGGAATCCCAGGCCGGACGCGTGGCGCGCGGGTCGTTCTTCCAGCGCTGGAAGTCGCGGTTGGGCGGGGCGCCATAGGCGGCTTCCAGCGCTCGCCAGGCCATGATGAATTCGCGGTAATCGGACTGATAGGCCGGATTCCGGCGCAGGAATTCCCAGGCCCACTGGCCGAGGTTGAGTTGTTCGAGGCGAGAATCCATTATCCGGATGAGATTAGCATGACTGGATGCACAGGTAGCGTCCGCTGGCGAGTTGCGCCGTGCTGCCGAGCATCCGTGGAGGCCGATCAGTGTTCATGCCGGTGATGAATGTCCGGATAATGCGGGTGTTTGTGCGTAATGGCTTCATGTCGATGCCAATGGCTGTGCGGCTCGCGGCCATTGCATTCGAAGTCGTGTACGTGCAGGTGATGCGCATCGTGCACATGCGAATGGCTGTGCGCCATTGGCTCGTGCGTGTGCAGGTGCTCGTGGCGCTCGGTCAGGTGCAGCCACACGCCAAGTGCCATCAGGCCGGCGGCGATCCAGAACTGCATCGGCGCGGGTTCGCCAAGCAGCAGAATCGCGACCGCCGCGCCGATGAAGGGCGCGGTCGAAAAATAGGCGCCGGTGCGCGCGCTGCCAAGACCGCGCAGCGCCAGCACGAATAGCACCAGGCTCAAGCCATATCCCGCGAGCCCCACCAGCATGGCGACGCCCGCAGTCGGCGGCGCGGGCAGCGGGGCGCCCAGCAGCAGGCCGAGGCAGGTGTTGACCGAGCCGGCTGCCAGTCCTTTCGCACCGGCAATGAACAATGCGTCCGAAGCGGACACGCGCCGCGTCAGGTTGTTGTCGATGGCCCAGCACAGACAGGCGGCGGCGACGGCCAGCAGACCGATCGCGTCCGGCGCGGCGCTGCCGCCGACGGGCCAGGCGAGAACCACGCCGCCGGCGACGATCAGCAACATGCCGAGTACGATGCGGCGGCCGGCATTTTCCTTGAAGACTACCCAGGCCAGCACCGCCGTGAATACCGCTTCAAGATTGAGCATCAGCGAAGCCGGGCCGGCTTCGGTGCGGGCAAGACCGAAAACCAATAGCGCCGGCCCCAGCACGCCGCCGAAGACGATGGCGCCGGCCAGCCAGCACCATTCCCCGCGAGCGAGGCCGCTCGGCTGCCAGCCGCGGTCCCGCAGCAACCGAGCGACCGCCAGTCCCAGGCCGCTGCCCAGATAGAGCAGACCGGCCAGGAGCAAAGGGTGCAGTTCGCCCACCAGCAGTTTGACAAGCGGCGTGCTGGCGCCGAACAGCGCAGCCGCGGCCAAGGCCGGCCAGATGGCCGATTGCAGGCCGGTCATGGCCGGTCGGAAAGGCATACCCTGTTGCCACGGGCAAATGGCCGGGCTGCGAGTCTTTCGTGTATGGTTGTCATGCGCCGATGATCGGAAGCCGATCGGAATGGTCGGCGCATCAGCATAACCTTGTTCGAAAAACCATGGAAATCTTCAACATCTACCACGTCGAAGCCGCGCGCCGCCTGCCCTACCTGCCGGATTCCCATCCCTGCTCGCGTGTGCACGGGCATTCCTTCCGCATCGAAATCCACGTCAGCGGCCCGGTCGATCCGGATACCGGCTGGGTGATGGATTTCGCCGAACTCGATGCCGCTTTCGCTCCCGTCCATGCGCAGATCGACCATCGCTATCTCAACGACATTCCCGGTCTGGAAAACCCCAGCAGTGAGCGGCTATCGCAATGGATCTGGCAAAAATTGAAGCCTTCCGTGCCGGGCCTCTGCAAGATCGTTGTACAGGAAACGCAGCAGTCAGGGTGCGTCTACCGCGGAGACTGAGTTCAAGGCCGATTCCTGCCCTCAGGCAGCATTAGGCCAAAGTTTGAACTAACATTAATTAGAAATTCGCCTGCTGAATGAGCTCACGGTCCGATGCCATGCACCAGCCCCTTGTAAAGAGATCGACACGGGAGGATATCCTCGCGGCATCGGTACGGTTGTTTGCGCGCCATGGTTACGAAGGCGTCTCCATGCGCGCCATTGCGGCCGGCGTAGGTATTCAGGCGCCGGCCCTGTACTACCACTTTCCCGACAAGCGAAGCCTGTATCTGTCCGTCATGGCTCATGCCGTCACGGACCGGCTGGCCGGCGCGACTACCGCGCTGCATGGAAGCGCCCCGCCCCTCGTTCGACTCCAGCGTTTTGTCGCCAACCTGGTCGAAGACTTGAGCGGCGATCCCGATCTGCTCCTGCTGTTGCAGCGTGAACGACTGGATGGCGACGAGGAGCGTCAGAGGCTCCTGGTCAAGGAGGTCTTCGAGGCGCCTTTTGTCGCCCTGATGGGCGTAATGAAGGAAATCGCACCGGATCGGGATGCCCACCTGCTTGCCCAGTCGGTCATCGGCCTGGTGATGTACCACCTCGAAGCCATGCCGATGTTTCGCTTCATTCCCGGCTGGCGCCCTGAGCACGGCCGGCCGGATCGCCTCGCACGGCATGTGTGGGGGCTGCTGAAGGCCGCGCTGAGCGGCGAAAGCGCTGAAACAGGCATGGGCCTTCATGAACGAGGTGTCGGCGATTGAACAAGACGATATCGGCATCGCCCGGACAAGCCCGAGTCCGGCGCCGGGTCGAAGAGGGTTTCGTGACGGCGGCACCCGTCACGTCTCCGTTGCGCCCCCAGCGTGACGGCAGGACGCAACCGGTAACCGGCTGCGACTGTTTGTGCCCGACGACGTGCCGGTCGCGGGCAGTGGTCATATGGACGCAACAGGAGGTCATATCATGTCAGAGCACACGCGCAGCAGCAAAACCGAGCCTGCCGCCGCCGAACCCGCAACATCCCAGCGGCCGCAGTGGATCGACGTCGCCGGCGCGCCGAACGCCATGTTCAAGCCGGGGGGCTGTCCGATGTAGGGCGACACGCCGTTTCCGGAAAGCGGCCTCAGGGTAGACAATGGAAAAAACAGACGAAGATCGAACAAACATGGGTAAACGCGGAATCATCATCGGCATCGGCCTGGCAGTGGCGGTCGTGGTCATCGGCATCGTGCTGTGGCAGCTGCTCAGGCCGGCCCTGCCGCCGGGCTTGCTCGTGGCCAGCGGCCGGATCGAGGGGCGCATCACCACGGTGACGCCGAAGGTGGCGGGGCGCGTGGTGGCGTTCGCCGTCGACGAAGGGCAGGCCGTGGACGTGGGCACGCTGCTGGCAACGCTGGAAGACGAGGCCCTGCGCGAGCGCCTTCGCGCCGCCGAAGAAAACCTCGCCGTGCTGGGTCACCAGGCAAGCGCCGCCGAAACCAGGCTCGCGGCGCTGCGCAAACAGGTACCGCTGCAGATCCGCCAGGCCGAAGCGGCGCTGAGGGAGGCCGGCGCCCGCCTGGAAAAGAGGCGCGCCGAATACCTGCAGGCCGAGCGGGATGCCGAACGGGCCGAGGACCTCGTCAGACAGAAGTTTGCGTCTCCCCAGGCCGCCGAGGCGGCGAAGCTGAAAGCGCAGAGTGCGAGAAGCGCCGTGCTCGAAGAGGAGGCCGCGTTCGTCCGCGCCGAGAAACAACTCGCCTTGAGCCGCCTGGGCGAAGAGGAGATTCGGGCGCAGTCCGCCGCGCTGGACGCCTTGCGTTCCCAGGCCATGCAGGCGCAGGCCGCGCTCGCCGAGCAAAGGAGCTACGTGGCCGAGTTGAGGATCGTGAGCCCCTTGAAAGGAACGGTACTCACCCGCAATGTCGAAACGGGCGAACGGGTCAACCCGGGCACGCCGCTCTTCACGCTGGTCGACCTCGACAGGCTCTACCTGAAGGTCTACGTCCCCGAGCCGGACATCGGCAAGCTCGCCCTGGGGCAGGAGGCGCGCGTCCATGTCGATGCCTATCCGGACCGCTTCTTCCGGGCGAAGCTCAGCAAGGTCGCCCAGCAGGCGGAGTTCACGCCCAAGATGGTGGAGACCCGGGAGGAGCGGGTCAAGCTGGTCTTCGCGGTGGAACTCAATCTCGAGGAAAACCCGGGCGGGGTGTTGAAGCCGGGCATGCCCGCAGACGCGGTGATCCGCTGGCAGGCGGGGGCGCCGTGGATCAAACCATGAGCGCCATCACTGCGGTGTGCGCGTCGGGGATGCCGAGAAGACCCTCATGTTGAATGACCGTGTCGTGATCCGGGTCGAGGCGCTGCAAAAGCGTTACCGCCGGGTGCAGGCCGTCAGGGACGCCTCCTTCGAGGTGCGCAGGGGCCGGGTGTTCGGTCTCATCGGCCCGGACGGCGCGGGCAAGACCAGCGTGCTGCAGATCCTGGCCGGGGTGCTGTCGGCCAGCGGAGGGAGAGCCGAGGTGGCCGGCATCGACGCGCTCACCCGCCCCGAGGCGGTGAAGCCCCTGATCGGCTACATGCCCCAGGGATTGGGCCTGAATCTCTATGACACGCTGACGGTGGCGGAGAACATCGAGTTCTTCCGCGACCTGCGCCAGGTGCCGGAGCACGCGTACCTGGAGAACCGCGAGCGCCTGCTCGCCATGACCCGCCTGGCGCCTTTCCTGGACCGCCCCGCGGGCAAGCTCTCGGGCGGCATGCGCCAGAAGCTGGCGCTCATCTGCACGCTCATTCACCTGCCCGACATCCTGCTGCTGGACGAGCCGACCACGGGCGTGGACCCCCTCTCGCGCCGGGACTTCTGGACCATCATCCACGAGCTGGTCGCCACCAGGGAGGTCACCGTGCTGCTCACCACCGCCTACATGGACGAGGCGGAGCGCTGTCATCGCGTGGCGCTGATGCACGAGGGGGCGATCATCGCCGAGGGGTCGCCGGAGACCCTGACGGCGGGGCTGCCCGGCCGGCTGGTGGCGGTGCAGGACGCCCCGCCCCGCGCGGTCTTCGGTGCGCTGCGCGGCTGGGCGGGCGCGGAATCGGTGACTCTGTTCGGCTCCGAGGTGCACGTGCTGCTCGGGGACAGCGGGGAAGGGCCTTCCGAACGGCTGCGCGCGGCCGGGCTCGGCGCGGCGAGCGTGCGCGAGATCCCGCCCGGGCTGGAGGACGTGTTCGTGCACCGCATGGTGACGGCCGACCCGGAAGAGCCGGCGCCCGATCCCTTGCCTGCCGGGCTGGGAAAACCGGCCGCGGAAGAGGCCGTGGAGGTCGTCGACCTCAGCTGCCGCTTCGGCGACTTCGTGGCGGTGGACGCCGTGCGTTTCTCGGTGCGCGCGGGCGAGATCTTCGGGCTGCTCGGCCCCAACGGGGCGGGCAAGACCACCCTGATCCGCATGCTGTGCGGATTGCAGCCGCCCAGCGAGGGCGTGGCGCGGGTGGGCGGTTTCGACGTGCGGCGCGAGCGGGAGGCCCTGCGCAGCCGCATCGGCTACATGTCGCAGCGCTTCTCCCTGTATCGGGACCTCCGGGTGCGGGACAACGTCGAGCTCTACGGCGGGCTGTACGGGCTGGCACCCGCCGAGCGCGCGCGCCGCGGGGGGCAACTGCTCGAAGGACTGGGGCTTGCCCCCTACCGCGACCGGCTCACGGGCTCGCTGCCCCTGGGCCTGCGCCAGCGGCTGGCGCTGGCCTGCGCGCAACTGCACGCGCCGCCGGTGCTGTTCCTGGACGAGCCTACTTCGGGGGTGGACCCCGTGGCCCGCCGCCAGTTCTGGGACATCGTGCACCTGCTGGCCCAGGACCAGGGCGTCACGGTGCTGGTCTCCACCCACTACATGGACGAGGCCGAGCACTGTGACCGCCTGGGGTTGATGCAGGACGGCAGACTGGTGGCGGTGGGCGATCCTGCCAGCCTGAAGGCGGAGGCCGAGGCGCGCCATGGCCCCACCGTGGTGGTGCGTGCACAGGCCTTCGCCGAGGCGTTTCAGCGGCTGCGCGAGCCGTTCCCGCGCGCCATGCTCTACGGCCGCCGCATCCAGTGGCAGAGTGCTGACCCGGAGTCGGACCTGGAGCAGGCGCGGCGCCTGCTGGCGGAAGCCGGCATCGAAGCGCAGGCGTGGCAGCAGGGGCTGACCATGGAGGAGACCTTCGTCAGCTTCATGGAGGCAGAGGCTTAGCCCGGATATTTCATGAGGTCACCCCCGGAATCAGCGGTAAACGGCATGAATAAAGGCATTGTGGTCAATCAGGGCGGGAACCATTTTGTACCGCCGGGCTACGCGGGCGCTGGCGGACGCTTTGCGGCATCTTTCCGCCCTCGCTTCGCGCCAATAGGCTCGGCTATTGGCTTGGCGCGAGTACGGAAATCTGCTCGCAAATCGCCTCGCCATCATCCCGCGTCCCTCATGAAATATCCGGGCTAGCCATGCTGGAGCGCAGCCGCGCCATCGTCCGCAAGGAGACCCGGGAGCTGCTGCGCGACCCGGTCTACCTGGGCATGGCCTTCATCGTGCCCGTGGTGCTCCTGCTCCTGTTCGGCTACGGCCTGTCGCTGGACGTCAAGCACCTGCCCGTGGTCTTCATCGATCACGACCGCTCGCCTTACAGCCGCGACTACATCGACGGCTTCATCCATTCCGAGTACTTCGATTTCATCGGGCTGGCGGAGGATGCCGCGCAGGCGGACCACTGGCTGCGCTCGGGGCGGGCGCGCGTCATCGTCGACATCCCGCCCGACTTCGCCAGAAGGCTGACGGGCAACCGGCCGGTGGCGGTGGGCGTCACCGTGGACGGCTCGTTCCCCACCCGCGCCAACGTCATCATCGCCTACGTCACCGCCGTCAGTACCCAGTACAACCAGCGGCTGCTGTCAGAATATGCCGATCGGCTCGGCGCCGGGGGCGGATTGGCCCAGCCGCTCACGATGGACCTGGCCGTCTGGTACAACCCCTCGCTCGAGAGCAACAACATGGTGGTGCCCGGTATGATCGTGCTCATCCTCATGCTCTTTCCGGCAATCCTGGGCGCCCTGGTCGTGGTGCGGGAGAAGGAGGCGGGCACGATCTTCAACCTCTACGTCTCCCCGGCGGCACGCTGGGAGATCGTGCTGGGCAAGGCGCTGCCCTACATCGCGGTGGCCTTCCTCGACTACCTGATCATCTACGCCATGAGCATCTGGCTCTTTCAGGTGCGCTTCGTTGGCAGCTTCTGGGTGCTCTCCGCCGGCGCCTTGCTCTATTCCGCCTGCACCATCGGCATCGGCGTCATGTTCTCGGTGCTCATGCGCACCCAGCTGGCGGCCATGCTCATCACCTTTCTTACCACCATGACTCCGGCCTTCAACTACTCGGGCTTCATCAGTCCGGTGGCCAGCATGGATGCCGTGGGCCAGTTCATCGCCCATCTGATTCCGGCGACCTATTTCATGGGCATGGTGCGCGGCGTCTATCTCAAGGGCCTGGGCTTCGACTTCTTCTGGTCCGACCTGCTGGCCCTGGCCGCCTATACGGTGGTCGTCTACGGCCTGGCCTGGCTGTTCCTCAGAAAGAGGATAGGCTGATGTGGCGCCGGCTGGCTTCGATGGTGAAAAAGGAGTTCCGCCAGCTGCTGCGCGACTGGCCCATCCTGTTCATCCTGGTCTGGGCCTTCAGCGGGGCGATCTACGTGGCCGGCCACGCGGTGCGCATCGAGGTCTCCGACTACCCGGTGGTGGTCTACGACCTCTCGCGCAGCGCGGCGAGCCGCGATCTCGTCGCCCGTATCCGCGCGCCCCACTTCAAGGTCGTGGGCCTGGTGGACAGCGACCGGTCGCTGGTGCACGCCCTCGACGCGGGGGAGGCCAGCCTCGCAGTCGTCATCCCCCCCGATTTCGAACGCCTGGTCGCCGAGGGGGCCGGCCGGTTCCAGATCATCGCCGACGGCACCATCACGCAAAGCTCCATCATGGCGACGAGCTACGTCGCGCAGATCGCCGCGCGGATGAATCTCGAGCTCTTTCAGGCGCGGCTGGACCTCACCGCCAGGGATCTGGAACGGCTTCCACAAATCGACGTCCGGCAGCGGGTGGCGTTCAACCCGAACGTGGAGAATGCCTGGTTCACCAGCCTCCTGGAGATGCTCAACATGGCGACCATGGTCTCCACCCTCCTGACCGCCGCGGCCATGGTGCGCGAGAAGGTCTACGGCACGCTGGAACAGCTGCTGGTCAGCCCCTTGCGGCCCATGGAGCTTTTCGTCGCCAAGATCCTGCCGACCGTGGTGATCGTCGTCGTGCTCTCGTTCCTATCGCTGTTCGGGGTCGTGCAAGGCGTGTTCCACACGCCGATCCGGGGCAACCTGCTGTTGTTCTACGGCGTGATGGCGGTCTATGTCTTTTCCGTTTCCTCGCTGGGGCTGCTGATCGCCGTGTTCGCCCGCAACCTGGCGCAGGCCATGATGATGCTGTTTTTGATCCTCATGCCCATGATGTTCCTTTCGGGTGCGTTCACGCCGCCGGAGAGCATGAGCCCCTGGATGAGTTATGCCAGCCTGATATCGCCCATGCGCTACTTCATGGACTTCGGCTACCAGGTGCTGTTCAAGGGCAACGGCTTCACCTATGTCTGGCACGACATCCTGGGGATCGGGGCGCTGGGTTTGGCGATGTTCGGTCTGTCGATGTGGGGATTCAGGCGCTTGTACAGATGAGCGTGTTTTTCGAGACGCAGAGCGGGGCGCGCTCTGCCATCGTGATGCCCAAGGGCGAGTACGAGGTCGGATTCAGAGCATCCGGCAAAATTCAGTCCCTCACATCGTCACATCAACGAGATAACCAGCTCGCGCACATACTGCGGATGGTCATCCACCGCGAAGAGGATGTGGTGTTGCCGGTAGTCATCAGCCGTTGCCTGCACGCCAGCTTCCCCAGGCTTAGGCCAGCGAAGTTCACTGCGATGCGTCTGTGACAGCAGGAACGACTCCAGGCGGATGTCGTCGCGTTTCAGGCCAGCTTGCAGTTGCTTGATCTTCAGCGCGAACTGAACTTTCGGGTTGTTGAAGTTATCAGTGAAATTTCGCATTCCCTTCGGGTCAATGAAGGCGATAGTCTGTTTGCCGTCTTTCAGCAGCCACAGGATGAAGTCGGGGCGGAAACCGCTCTCGGTGAAGAAGCCAATCGCCTTGTCGGAACTGTGATTACGTAGCAGGTAAAGCTCCACGTCGGCGAGCATTCCCTTGGCTTCGGCCTTGCAAAAGCCTTCGAGGTCATCCACGAAGCGCTTTTCACCCTCGTTGAGGTGTGTCGGGACGACTTTCACCAGCGCATCCTCGCCGCCATTGTGGCTCAGATGGATCAGCGGCTGGTAGAGATGGCGCGTCGCCTGGAAGATCGATAGCTTGTCGAAACTGAAAGCCTCGAATTCGCCTGCCTTGAATTTCTCGGCCAAGTCGCGCAAGCGCTTGACGAGCTGCTTCTCAGACTTTTTGACCAGAATCTGATACTGATTCAGCACCAGCTCATCCGCCGGCCGCAATACCTGGTATTCGAGATACGGCGCCTCGAACTCCCGCTTGTGGAATTGGTAGAAGCGGTCGAGGTAGCCCTTGAGCAGATGCACCGCGATGTCCTGCCACAGCAGACGCTGGTCGAGGCCACGGAACTCCAGATAGCCCGGCGGGATGAACAGCTCATACCACCAGGACGATTTGCAGAGCTCGCGCAGCTCCGCCGGCGAGAAGACGATGTTGTAATACGCCTTGTCGCGTTTGTAGCGCTCCAGCTCGAACCAGATCGTCTCCCACGACAGGAACGCGAGGTGCTCGTTGCGCAACGGTTCCTGATTCAGGGCCACCGCGGCGGCAGCGCCCGCCTCCCGCGACGTGCGCTTTTGCAGGCGCGGATACCAGTCCGCGATCACCTTGTTGTTGAGCCTGCCTTCGAGACTCTCCAGTTTCAGGCGCACGGTCTTCTTGAAATCCGGCATATCGGCTTTTGGCCGGATGACGTGGAGCTGGATTTTCTCCTGGTCGAACTCCGGCAGCTTGATCGTGGGCAGGAAAATGACTTCGCGGCGCTCGTCCTCGCCCACGCCTTCCTCTTCGAGATACTCCTCGAACTCCTTCATGTAGTCGCTGCGGATGCCGAAGATGTTCAGCGTCTCCAGCAGCTCAATGTGCTCGGGGTGATTCATCAGTCCGCCGTCGCCCTGCAAATCCATGGCATCGAGGGCGCTCGAACGCTTGAGCTTGAAGCGCAAACCCTTCAGACGCACGCCCCGGCCAAACAGCTGGATGATCTCGCTGCCTTCCTTGCGACCGACATTCATCAAGCCCATGGCCGAGACGCGCCACGAACTCCAACCTTCCGTGAATTTCTTGGCGCCCGCCAGCAAGCGGATGGGACTGCCTGGCCGCTTGATCTCTTCGAACAGCGATCCAGAGAACGACAAGTCCTCCACGACATAATGCTCATCGCCCCCCTTACGCTCGGCGCACAGGTCGCAGAGCTTCTTGGCGTCGCCGACGTTCACCACGCCGAACCACTCGTTCTCGCCGACGCGCAGGCCGATCTCGCCCTCTGCGCCCATGAGGCGCATGATGTGCAACTGCCCGCCCCCCGGTGCGTTGAACACGTAACGCAGGATGTCGCTGAACAACTCGCCAGCTTGCTCGGGGTTGTAGAGCTGCTCCATGTAGGGGAACAGCCGTTCGAATACCCGCTGCCCGCCGGCAACCAGCCCGTCCTGCCGCGCCAGCAGTTTGCGCAGACGACGTTCAGTCTCTGCCCGATCGGCGATGAACGCGGCAAGGAACTTGAGTATCAACACCAGGTCGGTGTCCTCCTGTGCCTGGCGCTGGCCGGTGACCGATCCGCCTACGAACACCATGAGCGGCGATTCCAGCAGATAGGGCACGAGCTGACTGCCGCCGTCGGCAAAGCGTCGACATTGCTGATAGAAAGAGAGCAGACAGGCCGTGAGATACAGCGGTCGTGTTTCTTCTTCCTTCTCCTCGGCCAGGTTCAGGATATTGAAGTCCTTGCCGTAGCCGTCGTCATAGAAGAACTTGTAGGAGTAGTCGAACAGAATGCACTTGGCGTAGGTCTGGGTCAGCGCCTTCTGTTTTGCACCGCTCGCCGCCTTGATCGCCTGCCCGAAGGTGGCGGAGTACTCGAAGGAGAAGCCCTGCGCGCACAGCCGCGCGCGCTTGTCCATCCATTCCTCGCCGCCTGCACCGCGATGGCCTTCGTCCACCAGCACCAGGTTGTTGCCCTCGAAGGTGTCCACGGCCACGGTCTTCTCGCCGCTGGCCTCGCGCAGCTTGTGAATATCAATGATGTCCACCCCGCGTCCGGTGAAGAGCGTCCCACCCTGACGGTCGTAGAATTCAGCTTCCATGCCGGACAGCTCGAATTCCTCCCTGTGCTGGCGCGACAGGCCCTCGTTCGGCGTCAGCAGGATGATGCGGTTCAGCTCCTGCCGCCGTCCGGCCTTGCCGAGATAGTGCAGGTACTGGCGAATGTGGCAGTGCATGAGCAGCGTTTTGCCGCTGCCGGTTGCCATCCAGAAGGCCAGCTTGTTGAGATCATCCGCGGTGTAGGGCTTGAACTGCTCACGCTGCGCGACGTCCCGGTTGTAGTCATCCACGGCCACGTTGAGCGACGCCACCAGGCTGTCACGGTCGCGGAAGTAGCGGTCCAGGTACATTTCCGTGACCAACAGGCCGAGATACTGGAAGTAGAGCGGGTAGAGCGTCTGCCCGTGCAGATTGCGGTGGCGGGTGATGTGCTTCCAGTGCCCGACGATATTGCCGTCGTACTCGCGCAGCTGATCGTCCGAGAGCGTCCGCCCGTTCGCGCCCACGCGCGGCAGCCGGGCGACGAGCTGCTGCACGTACTTCGTGCCGCCGTCTTCCGCCCAGCCTTCGAACTCCGGCGCCTTGAGCATGGCGGAAATGCGCTCGAAGTCGTCCACGCCGAACTGCGCCAGCGCCCAGCGGGCGAGTACCAATTTGTCGGCAAAATGCGCCACCATTACTCCGGCCTCCCTTGTTGGTTCACGCGAAGGCGCGAAGACGCGAAGTCTTGATGTTTGTTGACGATCCGCTTGATGCCCTCCTTGAATGTCGCGGCACCAAAATTGATGAGCAATCCAAGGGGTAGATTCAATAGGCGTAGATAGGTCAGCACCTGCTTCGCGTGGACAGGCGCAAGCTTCTCAACTGACTTCAATTCCACCAATACCCGCTCCTCCACCAGCAAATCGGCGCGAAATCCTTCGTCAAAGGTTAAGCCGCCGAACGTGATAGGAACCGGCTTTTGCCGCTCTGCCCGCAAACCTTCTTGCTGGAGCATCCTCGTTAATACCGCTTCGTATACCGACTCCAGCAAACCCGGACCCAGGTCTCTATGCAGGCGATACCCGCAATCCACAACCACCGCAGAAATCTCTTCGACATTTTTCATATCTTTCTTCGCGCCCTTCGCGTCTTCGCGTGCGACTACGCCTCCATGCCGAAGTCCGGGGTATCGAACATGAGACGCTGGAAGGCCTCTTCGATGAGATGAACTTTGTTGTGCGGGTCGGTGAGCGTGTGGGAGCCGTTGATGTAGATGTAGTCAAACTCGGTGTCCGCCGGGTTGACCTTGATCTTGCTGAGGAACGCTTCCAGCGCCTTGTTGTCGGCGATAGGATCATCGGACAGCGTGCGCCAGATCACCAGCGTGCGGCCGCCCGCGCGCTTCTCGCCGGTCACGGTCAAGAAGCCTTTCTGTGAGTCAATGTGCTTCACCTTCAAGCCCAACAGCCAGTTGAAGGTCTCGACGAGATCAATGGTCGTGTCCACCGTCTCGCCGACACTGGATGTCGCGATTTTGAGCTGGTAGGCGAACGGGTCGCGGAACTGGTCGAGATCGAGCAGACTCGCGCTGCCTGCACTTTCCACATCGAGGAAGTAGCCGAGCAAATACTGGTCGCGAGCCTTCTCGGGTGCAGATCGGAGTGCGGCTTCCTGCTCTGGCGTGCGCTTCAATCGCAGATTGTTCAGCGCGTCTTCGTAACTTTCGAGTCGGACGATCTTGAAGGCGTGGGAGATGCCGGTGTTGCGGTTCAACGGCTTCGCGTCTCTCCAATCAATAGAGTAAACAACCTTTTTGAGGCGAGGCACCAAAACGTTTTCGAAATGTGCCCCCATTTCGACACAGACGTACTTGCGTCTACACTTATCCTCACGGTTTAAACTTATGACAGCGTGGCCTGTGGTTCCAGATCCCGCAAAGAAGTCCAAGATCAAAGGTTCATCGAGTTTCCAAGTCATTGCTTCGACAGAATCGCGCACTGTATGAATTGACTTGGGATACGGAAACGCTTCACGATCCCCAAGAATATTTGCGAGTAGCGCGGTTCCGTGCGGCCCTGCGTTATACCGACTGTCAGTCCAGTTACTCATGAGGCTGTGGCGACTATTCCTAATGTCTACGACCAACTTCAAGCTGCCATTGTCTCCAAGAATGATTTCACCCTTAGCAAGACATTCTTCTGCTGACGAATATGCTCGACACCACACCTTCTCTTCACCCGCCTCATTGATCGGATATTTTCGAATATACCCTTCCTGGGTGCGATCGATTGGGTAGTTATCACCTACGGGGGGCTGCTCGAACCCAACGATCTTTTTTCGCTTATCATCAATGAGGATTGCGTAAAAACTGTTTGGTCGTCCTGATCGTGACTTGTTTTCACCTGGACCGCTAAGCATGAAGCTGCGGTACTCAACTTCTCCTGACTTCTTTTTGCCTCGCAAAATATCTTGGCCGAACGGCGTCAACACGATCATGTACTCATGGGTGCGCGTAAGATTGTTACTCATGCCACCTTGTGGGTGATGATTTACGACCACGGTATGTCGATCGTAATTAGTAAAGTGTTGCCCCAAAAGACTGCATAAATTTACGATTTCATAATCGTCAATTGCGATCGCATAGGGGGCTTGTGCACTCAATAGAGTTTTCGACTGACTTACGCGGTCTTGCATCAACGCCAGCCACGACGAGTGCAGGTAGTCATTTTTATAAAGAACTTCACTGGCGGGTGCGTTATACGGCGGATCGATATACACGCACTTCACTTGCTCCCGATACCGCTCCTGCATGAGTTGCAGCGCCTGAAAATTCTCTGAATGGAAGCAAACGCCATCGAGCATCTCATCCAGATTTTCGACTGAAGCCAGCAGCTTGAGCGTGAACTCGCGCCCGAAGTGCCGCGTGTCGACCATCAGATACGGATTGGCTTTGAGGAATTCAGGATCACGCGAAGGCGCGAAGCCGCGAAAAAGTCCTTTCTGTGATTCTTTCGCGTTCTTTGCGTCTTCGCGTGAGTCAAACATCTCAGACAGCGCGTAGAGCCTTTCCCATTCCTCCCATTGCGCGGCATTGGCGGCGATCTCCGGGTAGAGCGATTCGGGCACGCGGTCGAGCGTCATGCAGTAGCGCGTCTCGACCACGAACTTCTTCTTGAGCCAGAGCTTCTTCTGGAAATTCTCCAGTTGTTCCAGCATCTGGATCACCGGGAGGGCGCAGCGGCGCAACGCCCGAATCTTGGAGAGGTATTCCTCGGCTTTGGGGGCGCTCGACTCCTCGATGTCGTCGAGGTACATGACTTCGTTCTTGATGTAGAAATCCAGCTCGCGGCGCAGGAAGCCGCCCAGGTCCTTGTGGATGAAGTAGTCGAACTGGTGCCTGGCGGTGTAGGCGCGCAGGTGCTTTTGCAGGATGGTGCGCGTGTCCTTCTTGTCCTTGCCCTGGTAGGCCGGATCGGGGGCGAAAAGCACGGCCTTCCACTTGGCCGGCAGGTTGTCGGCCAGGGTCTTTTCTGTGTCGGCGTTGAGCTTGTCCTGCAGATTGCGCTCGGCGGTGTGCTCCCGGTAGCGGAAGCGGATGGTCAAAATTTCGCTTTCATGCTTCGCGCCCTTCGCGTCTTCGCGTGAGACTTCAAAAGGTTTCTCGTCGTCCAGCGCGAAGGCGCGGGTGGTTTTGCCGCTGGGTTTGCGGTTGTCCTTCTCGGTATCCGCTTCCACCAGCTTGAAGTGGATGGAGAAGCGCTCTGTCGTGGCGGCCTCGAGCAGCGTGCCGGCGCCGGGCGCGATCTGAAACACGTAGTCGCGCAGCAGCTCGGAGGACTTGATGTAGTACTGGTCCATGTTGGCCCAGACCAGTTTCACCTCCTCGCCGTTGTAGGGGATCATGTACTTCTCGCGCCCGCGCACGGTGGAGCGTTGCAGGCCGAGGAAATCGCCCTCCTGGTAGTAGCGCGAGAAGAAGGTGTAGAGATGGGAGTAGACTTCGTCGGCCAGCGCGTCAAGATCGTTACCGGCCTTTAGCTTTTCGCGTATTTCCAGCACGCGCGGCGATTGCTCCGGCGCGATACCGGCATCCTTCGCGGCTTGTTCTGCCTTGCGCAAATCCTCTCCTATTTGCGCCTGATGCAGGCTGCCGTGCGATTGCAGCGCCTCGCGCACGGTCTTTTCCAGGTGCTTGTCCAGAAACTCGGCGATCTCCCGGTGCCGCGCGCGCAGCACGCGGTAAATTCCGAAGTCAAGATCGGCCTTGTCCAGCTCGAACAGCTCGCGCAGCTTGGCTTTGAGTTTTTCGAAGTTGGCGGAGGCCGGGGTGGGCGTGCTGGCTTGTTCTGTGGTCATACGGCGATCCTGATGTCCTTCAATGCGTTGACGGTGCGCCGGTCAATTCCCAGCGCACGGTGAATAGTATCCGAAGCGTCACTGCGGGCTTCAGCTTGCCGCGGATGGCCTCGACCAGTTCATCGCGGCGAGCGAGGATGCGGTCTTCCACCTCGAAGATTTCCTGCCGCAGCTTGCGCTGGCGGCGCTCGGTGTCGCGGATTTCGGTCTGGATGCGGGCCTGCTCCTCGATGCTGTTGGCCTTGGAAGATTGATTGCGCAGTTCGCGGATGCGGCGCTTGGTCTCGGTGAGCGCCCGTTCGGCGCTGGCGATCTGGTCGTCGGCCCAGCCGCTGAGCTTGGCGGCCTCGGCCTCGAAGAACTGCGCGTTGCGCTCGGAGATGCGCTGGAGCGCTGCCTGTTGGCGCAGGGCCGTGATTTCATCGAGGCGCGCCTCGCTCGGAACGGCGTCCAGCGTCTCGACGTGTTCGGCGGGCAGGGTGAGCAGGCGTTGGGCGACTTCATCGTCCAGTACTTCGCCTTGATCGGTAATGGCGGCAAACAGGAATTGATCCTCTCCCTGATCCAGCGCCTCTACGCTCAGCAGCGACAGCTTGAGCACGCCGGTCTTGCCGATGTGCGGCTCCAGGATGGAGACCTTGCCATCGTGCCGGCCGTAGTCGAAGCGAATCGCGGCAGTCGGCAGTTCGCGCCCCTTGGCCTGGGCCACCACGGCCTCGGCCAGGGGGTGATTGAGGCGGTAGAGATGCGCCTCGCCGGAGCGGCGCGGCAGTTCGTACAGGCCGAGCGGAATCTCGCCGGGGAAGGGGCAGCTATCGAGACGAAAAGATGAATCGTCAACGAAGCGTGCATGGCCGTTCAGCTCGTGCCGGGTGAGATCAATGAGCAGTCGCTCGAAGCGGTTGAGGCTGGCCCTGGAGGCTTCGTCGCGCACCTTGAGCTTCTCGCGCACTTCATCGTCGAAGTGTTCCAGCAGCTTTTGCCGGGTGCGGGTCATGGACTCGTCGATCTCCAGGCTCAATTCAAGCTGGAGCTGGTTGAAGGCGGCCTGGATTTCCTCGGGCTTACGGCAGGTCTGGTAGATGGCGGCGATGCGCTTTTCGAAGTCCACGCCGGATTCGATAGCGCCCAGCACTTCATCGCTGGCACCGAAGACGCCCTCGAAGAGCTGGAATTTGTCGCGCAGCAACTCATAAACGCGCTGGTCGGCGGCGTTCTTGCGGTTGAGAAAATTCACCACGACCACGTCGTGTTTCTGTCCGTAACGATGGCACCGGCCGATGCGCTGCTCGATGCGCTGCGGGTTCCAGGGCAGGTCGTAGTTCACCACCAGCGAACAGAATTGCAGGTTGATGCCTTCGGCACCCGCCTCGGTGGCGATCATGATGCGGCCTTGTTCGCGGAAATAGTCCACAAGGGCCGAGCGCATGTCGGCGGTGCGTGAGCCGGTGACGCGGTCACTGCCCTGGTGACGCTCCAGCCATTGGGCGTAAATGCGCTTGGAGCTTTCGTCGGTGTTGGTGCCGTTGAACAGGACGATGCCATCGGCGTGGGGGCTGTCCGCCAGCAGGCGAAGCAAGTAACTTTGCGTGCGGCGTGACTCGGTGAAGATGATCGCCTTCTCCGCCCCTCCGGCCTCTTTGGCTTTGGCAAAGGCGATGTCCAGCGCCTTGAGCAGGGCCTTGCCTTTTGCGTTTTGCTCGATGGAGGAGGCCAGCTTGGCGAAGGACTCCAGGTCGGCGATCTCCTGCTCGATGGCCGTGCGCTCGATCTCGGTCAGGGGTTCCTGGGCTTCGTCCTCCGGCCATTCCTCGGCCGTTTCATCGAGGGCCTCGTAATCTTGATCCAGAGCTTCTTCGAGCGATTCAGGCGATTCCCGTTTGCCGAGCTTGTCCTTGAGCCGGTTGGACATGGAGGTCAGCGCGCCGGCGATGGCGAAGCTGGAGGACGCCAGCAGCTTGCGCAGCACCAGCGTCATGAGGGAGCGCTGGCTCGCCGGCAGCGCCTGAAGGTTTTCCCTTTGCAGGTAGTCCGAAACGAGTTGGTAAAGCCGGTCTTCGCTCTCCGCCGGGGTGAACTCCTCCACCAACGGCAGGCGCCTGGTGTACGGGATGTAGGCCGTGACCTGGCGGCGCAAGGTGCGATGGCACACGGGCTTGAGCCGCGCCTTGAGTGTCTCGAATACCTGCTCCTGATTCAAATTGGTGTAGAGATCACGGAAGCTTTTCAGGTCACCGAAGACGTGTTCATCAACGAAGCTCACCAGGCCGAACAGCTCCAGCAGGGAATTCTGCAAGGGCGTGGCCGTGAGCAGCAGCTTGTCCTTGCCCGCCAGCGCCTCGCGCAGGGTGTTGGCGATGACATTGGCGGGCTTGTACACATTGCGCAGGCGGTGCGCTTCGTCGATCACCACGAGGTCCCAGGCCACGGCATTCACATCCGCCGCCTTGCCCTTGGCGAACTGGTAGGAGCAGATCACGATGTCGTCCGCCTCGAACGGCCGGAAGCGGCCCTGTTTTATCTCGGCGTTGTAGGACTTGGCTTCGAGAATCCGGCAAGGCAAGAAGAACTTCTCGGTCAGCTCCTGATACCACTGCTTGCGCAGGTTCGAGGGCGTGATCACCAGGATGCGCCGCTTGCGCTCGGCCCACTTCTGCGAGAGGACAAGACCGGCCTCTATGGTTTTGCCGAGGCCCACTTCGTCGGCCAGGATCGCGCCCTTGGACAGCGGCGACTTGAAGGCGAAGAGCGCGGCATCGACCTGATGGGGATTGAGGTCAACCTGCGCGCTGGCCACCGCACCCGCCAGCTTCTCGGCGCTGTCAGGGGCACAGCGACGGGTGAGGTCGTGCGCGAAGTATTTGGCCTGGCAGGCTGAAATCATGCGCGCCCCTGTTTCCGGCCCTTGGCCGGCTTCGGGCCGTTGTCGAACAGGTCATCCTGTTCAGGAATCGCTATCCCGTTCCGCCCGCAATAATCCCGAATCAACACCTCCACCATGTTGGCGATGGAACGGTGCTCGCGAGCGGCCGCCGTGCGCAGCGCTTCTTTCAGGCCGGGCACGATGCGAAAGGTCAGCGTGGTGGTCTTGGCGGTAGCCATTGCTCCCCTCTCAGTGTATATGCTGGGAATGTACTGCAATGTACAGTAAAGTCCGGCATAATCCAACGGGTTGAACATTCCGGCCCAAGGGGGGATTCCATGGCCCGAGATTACTCGCCGACGCATTTCTTCTTGCGCGTGCCCAACCGCCTGCTTGGGCGCTCAGGCCTCGATGAAGGCACCGTTCGGCCGGGGAGCCAAGTCGTTCCGAGGAGCACTTACGCCACCGGCGGCTCGTTCAGTTCGTAGGAGGTAGAGCGCCCGCCGGCCTGATATCGCCCATGCGCTACTTCATGGACTTCGGCTACCAGGTGCTGTTCAAGGGCAACGGCTTCACCTATGTCTGGCACGACATCCTCGGGATCGCGGCGCCGGGTTTGGCGATGTTTCGCCTGTCGATGTGGGGATTCAGGCGCCTGTACAGTTGAGCGTGTTTTTCGGGGCGCGGAGCGGGGCGCGCTCTGCCAGCGTGATGCCCAAGGGCAGGTTCGAGCCGGATTCGACGGGGAATTGATGCCATGCGTATGAAACTGCCCAGGGGCGTCGTCGCACTCGGCCTGGTGAGTCTCACCATGGATCTCTCCTCGGAGATGATCCATAGCCTCCTGCCGGTGTTCCTGGTCACGGTGCTGGGCGCGTCCGCCATGTCGGTCGGCTTCATCGAAGGCATCGCCGAGGCGACGGCTTCGATCGCCAAGATATTCTCCGGCGTGATCTCCGACTGGGTGGGGCGCCGCAAGCCGCTCGTGCTCATCGGCTATGGCATGGCGGCGCTGACCAAGCCGTTGTTCCCCCTCGCCACGGGCGTCTCGGCCGTGCTCGTCGCGCGCTTTCTCGACCGCATCGGCAAGGGCATACGCGGCGCCCCACGCGATGCCCTGATCGCCGACATCACGCCCGCGGCGCAGCGCGGCGCGGCCTACGGCCTGCGCCAGGCGATGGACACGTTCGGCGCGTTCGCCGGGCCGCTCGCCGCAATGGGCCTTTTGGCGGCGAGCCACGACGATTTCCGCCTGGTGTTCTGGGTGGCGGTCATTCCGGCCGTCGTGTGCGTGCTGCTCATCGCCTTCGTGGTCGAGGAACCCGAAACCGCGCGCTCCGCGGCCAAGATGCGGTTTCCCATCACGCGCGCCGGTCTGGCGCGGCTTGGGAGCCGTTTCTGGTGGGTGGTGGCCTTTGCCGCGGTGCTGACCCTGGCGCGCTTCTCCGAAGCCTTTCTGCTCCTGCGCGCCGAAAACGTGGGCCTTGCCGCGACCTGGGTGCCGCTGATCCTGATCGTGATGAACGTCGTCTACGCGGCCAGCGCCTACCCCTTCGGCATGCTCTCCGACAAGGTCAGCCGCCGTACCCTGCTGGTCTGGGGTGTGATTTTCCTCATCGCCGCCGACATTGTTCTCGCGCTCGCCGCCAACGCCTGGGCCGTCGGCCTCGGCGCGGCGATCTGGGGCCTGCACATGGGCGCAACGCAAGGGCTGCTCTCGGCGCTCGTCGCCGGTGCCGCGCCGGCCGATCTGCGTGGCACCGCCTTCGGCGTGTTCAACCTGGTGAGCGGGGTTGCGCTGCTCGCCGCCAGCGTCATCGCCGGCGGATTGTGGACGTGGGCAGGTCCCGCGATGACGTTCTACGCCGGTGCCGCGTTCTCCCTGGTGGCGCTGGCGGGGCTGGTGGCGCCGCGCCGCGCGGGATAAACCTCACGGGCTGGCGCTTCATGATTCCGTGCAGCCTTTGGCGTCCGGCGTGCAGAAGGTGGTGGGATCGGCCGGTTTGAGTTCGTCGCCGGCCCTGGGCTATTTGCCATTCCGCGGCAAACCACAGGCGCGGATGCCTGTCCTCGCTGTCGGACTGCGGCCGGCCGTGGCGCGTGTGCCGAGGGCGGCCAGGTTCGCGGGGGTGTCGATATCGAGCAGGCAGCCGGGGTCGTTGACCTCGACGGCCTCGATCTGCGCGGCTGACTCCTGGAGCAGGGCGCGCGCACCCTGGTCGCCGTGCAGGGCGGCCAACTCGGCCTGCCAGCAGGCGGCAAAGCCCACCGGGTGGCCGCGCCGGCCCTGATAGTAAGGGGCGGCCACCAGGGCGCCCTGCTTCAGGGCATGGGCGATGCGGGCGGCGGTGCCGGGCGCGAGGCAGGGCATGTCGGCAAGCCCGACCAGCCAGCCCTCGGCCTGCGCCGTGGCGCGTATGCCAAAGGCGAGCGTGCTGCCCATGCCAAGGTCGGCCTGCGGCACTTCCAGGTAAGGGATGCCTTCTGCGACGAGGTGCGCGTGCAGGGGCGAGGGGCCGGGGCGCACCAGCACCAGGACACGGTCCGCGGCCGCGGCCAGGGGGGCGAGGCTCGCCTGCAAGAGGCTGCGGCCGTCGGGCAGCCGGTGCAGCAGCTTGTCGCTGCCGAAGCGGGTGCTGCGCCCGGCGGCAAGGAGCAGGCCGACCAGCCCGCCCATGCGCCTTTAGGCCACGCCGCAGGCGGCGGGATCGAGGGTGGCGGAATCGGGCACGGCAGGCGCCGCTGCCCGCTGGCCGAGCGGGACGCCGTTCTTCGCCGCCGTCATTTCCGCCAGGATGGCCACTGCGATCTCCGGCGGGGTGTGGCTGCCGATGGGCAGGCCCACGGGGCCGTGCAGGCGGGCCAGTTCCACGGGCGAGAGGCCGAAGTGGCGGGCCAGCCGTTCCCGGCGGCGGTGGTTGTTGAGGCGGGAGCCGAGGGCGCCGACGTAGAAGGCGGGGGACTTGAGGGCCTCCAGCAGCACCATGTCGTCCAGCTTCGGGTCGTGGGTGAGGGCCACCACCGCCAGGCGCGGGTCCGGCTCCATGGCCAGCAGGGCATCGTCGGGCAGGGCGGTCAAAAGCTCGGTGCCGGCCACGTCCCAGCCTTCAGCGTATTCCTCCCGGGGTTCGCACACGGTGACGGCCCAGTCCAGGGCCTGGGCCATGGGCGCGAGGTAGCGGGAGACCTGGCCGGCGCCGATGAGCAGCAGGCGCCACTGGGGGCCGTGCACCGTGGTCAGGCGCTGGCCGTCCCAGCGCAGGGCGTCGCCCGGGCGGGCGTTTACCAGACTCACCGCGCCGCTGCCGAGGTCCACCGTGCGCGCGGCCAGCTGGCGTTTTTCCAGCAGGGCGGCGAGGCGCTCCAGCAGCTTGGCATCCGGCGCCGGTTCCACCACCAGTTCCAGGGTGCCGCCGCAGGGCAGGCCGTAGCGGATGGCGTCCTCGGTGGCCACGCCATAGACCAGCTTGAACGGGGCGCTGCCCCGGATGCGGCCGTCCGCCATGCGCGCGCTGAGGTCGTCCTCGATGCAGCCGCCGGAGACCGAGCCTTCGATCCGGCCGTCCTCGCGCAGGGCGAGCCACGCTCCCGCGGGGCGCGGCGCCGAGCCCCAGGTGCGGGCCACGGTGACGAGGGCGAAGCGCAGGCCCCCTGCGGCCCAGCGCCGCGCGGCGGCGAGCACCTGGAGGTCCATGCCGTCCATCTCAGGCCTTCAGTTCGGCCGGGTCGATGGGCAGGCGGCGCAGCCTCTTGCCGGTGGCGGCGGCAATCGCATTGGCCACCGCCGGCGCCACCGGCGGCACTCCGGGCTCGCCGATGCCGGTGGGCGCCTCGGCGGAGGCAAGGATGTGCACCTCCACCTCGGGCATCTCGTTGATGCGCAGGATGGCGTAGTCGTGGAAATTGGACTGCTCCACCTGCCCGTCTTCGAGGGTGATGGCGCCGTACAACAGGGCCGAGAGGGCGAAGCCCACGGAGCCTTCCACCTGGGAGCGGACATTGTCCGGGTTGATGGCGATGCCGCAATCCACCGCACAGACGATGCGGTCCACCTTCAGGCTGCCGTCGGCCTGCACCGTCACTTCGGCCACCTGGGCCACGTAGGAGCGGAAGGATTCATGCACCGCCACGCCGCGGCCGCGCCGCTCGCCGGGCTTGCCGGGGGAAAGCGGCGTGTCCCAGCCGGCCTTTTCCGCCGCCAGCCTGAGCACGGCGGCGTGGCGCGGATGTTTCTTCAGCAAATCCAGGCGCAGCCGCACCGGGTCCTGGCCGGTGGCGGCGGCCACCTCGTCGAGGAAGGCCTCGGTGGAGTAGGCGGTGTGGGTGGAGCCCACGGAGCGCCACCACAGCACCGGCACGCCCACGTCCTGCGGCGTGTGCAGGTCCACCACCAGGTTGGGGATGTCATAGGGCAGGTTGGCGGCCCCCTCCACGGAAGTGAGGTCGATGCCGTCCTTCATGAGCCCGCTCATGGGCGAGTCCGCATTGATGGATTGGCCCACCAGGCGATGGCGCCAGCCCTGGAGCCGGCCCCGCGCGTCGATGGCCGCTTCCAGGACGTGGTGGAAGGCGGGGCGGTAGTAACCGGCCTTCATGTCGTCCTCCCGCAGCCATACCAGCTTCACCGAGGCCCTGCCGCCGATGGCCTTGGCGATGTGCACCGCCTCCAGCACGTAGTCCGAGTGCTTGCTGGCGCGGCGGCCGAAGCTGCCGCCGGCGTAGAGCATGTGAAGCTTCACCTGTCGGGGATCGAGGCCCAGCAGTTCGGCCACCTTGGCCTGGTCCAGGGTCTGCATCTGCTCGCCGTTCCAGATCTCGCAGCCGTTTTCGCCGAGTTTCACCACGCAGTCGAGGGGCTCCATGGCGGCGTGGGCGAGATAGGGGAAGTCGTAAGCGGCCTTGAGCACCTTGGCCGCCTGGGCGAAGGCGGCATCCGGGTCGCCGTCCTTGCGCGCGATACTGCCGGGCCTTTGCGCCATCTCGCGGTAGCGGGCGAAGATGTCCTCGCTGCTCTCTTTGTAGCCGCTTGCCTCATTCCATTCCACCACCAGGGCATCGCGGCCCTTCTTGGCGCTCCAGGTGTCCTTGGCCAGCACCGCGACCCCGGTGGGGATGGCGACCACGTCCACCACGCCCTTTACCGTTTTGGCCTTGGCGGCATCGAAACGCTTCAGCCTGGCGCCGAAGCGGGGCGGATGGGCCACCACCGCGGTGAGCATGCCGGGCAGGTGCATGTCCTGGGTGAAAAGGGCGGTGCCCTTGACCTTTTCCGCCGAATCCTTGCGCGGGACATGCCTGCCGATGAGCTTGAACTCCTGCGGGGCCTTGAGGCGGACATCACGCGGCACGGGCTGCTCCGCCGCCGCTTGCGCCAGTTCGCCGAAGGTGGCGCGGCGGCCCGAGGCCGGATGGCTCACCACCCCGTCGGCGACCGTGATCCCGGCGGCCGGCACCCGCCACTTTTTTGCCGCGGCGCCCACCAGCATGGCGCGGCCCATGGCCCCGGCGCGGCGCATCTGTTCCCAGGAATTGGCCATGGCGGTGCTGCCGCCGGTGCCCTGCACGGCGCCCCACAGCAGGTTGTTGTAGCGCCTGGCATCCGCCGGGGCGCCTTCCACCCTGACCTGCTCCCAGGCGGCATCGAGCTCCTCGGCGAGTACGGTGGCCAGGCCCGTGTGGGTCCCCTGGCCCATTTCCAGATGCTTGGCGATGACGGTGACGCTGTTGTCGACGCCGATGCGCAGGAAGGCGTTGGGTTCGAACAGGGGGGCGGCCGAGGAGGCAGGGCTAGCGGCCCGGGCGCCGCCCGGCAGATAGATGGCCAGCGTGAGGCCGGCGACGCCCTGCAGAAAGCGGCGCCGGCTGTGGTTTTCGATGCGCGCCTCCGGGGAGGTGGTGGGTTCGGCGGCGAGCTTGTCGACGATGGTCATGGTCGGTCTCCTCAGAGCTTGTGAAGAAATCGTAGCGAGCGGCCCGAGAGCAAGGCGGACGGAGCGCAGCGACGAGACATATCAAATGGATAGGCGAGGAGCGAGCACCGCCCAACGCAGCTATCGGGTCGCGCAGTAGATTTATTCACAAGCTCTCAGGCCAGGGACTTGGCGGCTTCGTGAACGGCGGCGCGGATGCGCACATAGGTGCCGCAGCGGCAGAGGTTGCCTGCCATGGCGGCGTCGATGTCGGTGTCCGTGGGGTTCGGGTTCTTCTCCAGCAGGGCCACCGCGCTCATGATCTGGCCGGGCTGGCAGTAGCCGCATTGCACCACGTCCAGGCGCTCCCAGGCCTCTTCTACCGCCTGGGCCACGCGCGCGGCGCGGGACTCGGCCACGCCCTCGATGGTGACGATCTCCTTGCCCACGACGGCGGCGATGGGGGTGATGCAGGAGCGCACCGGCTGGCCGTCGATATGCACCGTGCAGGCGCCGCACAGGCCCATGCCGCAGCTGTACTTGGTGCCGGTCAGGCGCAGGGTGTCGCGCAGTACCCACAGCAGGGGCGTGTCGGGGGCATCGTCCACCTGGACGGACTTGCCGTTGATATCGAGGGTAGGCATGGAATCACCTCCTAAAGGGTGGGGGTTGTTTGCATTTTCCTGGAGCCGATTGCAGGACTGTTAGCGCATTCCAGCAGTATTCTTGCCTGATCCTGCAGGATGGTGGAGTTGATTGGCCATGAAAATGGCCTTCATCGAGTATAGTAGGCTTTTTTGCAAACGAGGGTTTTTTCGATGAGTCAGAAGGCCGGCATCCCGGATGAGGACGAAGGCGCGCTGCTTGGCTTGGGTGCTGCCCTGGCCGATGCCGTGGGCCGCAGGATGCACGGTGAGGAGGAGCTGGACACGGCCATTCCCGGCCTGCGCCTATACCGCCGGGAGCGGCCCTCCGAACCCTGCCTATGCATGGTGGAGCCGAGTGTCGCCCTGGTGGTGCAGGGGGCCAAGCGCGCCCTGCTGGGGGGTGAGGCCTACACCTACGACATCCGCCGCTTCCTCATCACCTCCTTGGACCTCGGGGCCAGCATGCACATCGTGCAGGCCTCGGCCGAGCGGCCCTACCTTGGCCTGGCGCTCAAGCTGGACGTGCAGCTTTTGGCGGAGATGATGGTGCAGTGCGGCCTGCCGCAGGCGCCGCCGCCCGGTGCGCGCGGCATGGTGCTGGGCCAGAGCACCCCGGCCCTGCTCGATGCCTTCCAGCGCCTGGCGAATCTGCTCGACGAACCCGAGTCCATCCCCGTCCTCGCTCCCCTGATCCAGCGCGAGATCCACTATCGCCTCTTGACCAGCGACCAGGGCGGACGCCTGGGGCAGATCGCCTCGGTGGGCAGCCAGGGGCACCGCATCGCCCGCGCCATCGACTGGCTCAAGGCCCGCTACGCCGAGCCCCTGCGCATCGAAGAGCTGGCCGCCCATGCGCAGATGAGCCCCTCCAGCTTCCACCACCATTTCCGCCAGCTCACCGCCATGAGCCCCCTGCAGTTCCAGAAATGGCTGCGCCTCAACGAAGCCCGCCGCCTGATGCTGGCCGGGGAAGCCGATGTCTCCTCCGCCGCCTTCCGGGTGGGCTACGAGAGCCCTTCCCAGTTCAGCCGGGAATACAGCCGCCTGTTCGGCGCCTCGCCGCGCCAGGATGTGGCAAGGCTGCGGGAAAGACTGCGCCAGCAGCCTCCCGGACTTGAGGGATCGTAGCGACCCGCACGCGGCAACGGGGGCGAGAGCCGCCGCTTACGATGGATCCCCATGGGTCGGGTAATCGGTATGGCCTTTCTCGCCCGGGGTATAAAAGGTGTCGAAGGTGTGCGCATGTACGATGCGGCCGCCTACGAGTCGGCCCTCATGTGGCTGGCGGTCAGCGGCATGAGCGGTGGCCGGTGTGGTGATGACGCACGAGGCCTATTGCACAGCTGCGTTTTGACGAGGCTGCCCGAGCCCGGTCTACGAGCGCCCGACCAGGTCGCGATAGGCATGCCAGCTGGCGTGCCCCAGCAGCGGGAAAACAACCGCCAGCGGCACGAACCAGGCAAGTTCGGCGAGCAGCGTCAGCGCGCCGATGACGACAGCCCACAGCAGCATGGGCAGCGGGTTTTCGCGTACCGCCCACAGGCTGGTCACGATGGCGGTGACGAAGTCCACCTTGCGGTCCATCAGCATGGGCAGCGACACCACCGAAAGCGCGAACACCAGGGCAGCCAGCATGCCGCCGATCAGCATGTAGGGGACGAGGAAACCTGCATGTTCCGGGGTGAAGAGGGAGGCGAGCGCGAAGATGCTGTCGGCAAGCAGATTGCCCTTGAACAACAGCCCCACCATGATGGCGGAAATGCGCTCCCAACTGCTGAGTATGAAGGCCAGCATCAGTGCGTACATGCCGATCGAAATTGAATTCCTGCGTACCCCCTCGAAGCGGAATGCTCGTGCTGCCTCGTGGTGGCGAGACAGCTCGTAGAAGGCGATGGCGAGAAAGGGCGACACCAGCAGGAAGCCGCTGGTGAGAGTCAGCGCGAGATGCGGGCGGGAGCGGGCGTATTCCATCAGCAGATAGCCAAGCATGGTGAACAGGACGCCGATGCCCAGAGAAGCCGGCCAGGTTCGCAATAGATCCTTCCAGCCATGCTTGAGCCACAGCAGCACGTGGCCCGTTTCCACTCGGCGGATGGCAGGCAGATCGATGTTGCGGGTGTCGGGTTTGATCGAAAGAGTGCTCATGGATGTGCTCCTTTCCTGTAATCAAAGCCACCTTGAATTGATACTAGACCAATCTTCTCGACTTTTTGAGCGGCGCCTTCATGCCGAGTTCCGCCAGGTCGTCAGAGACCGGGAGCGGAGAAGGTTTTCGTAGATGTCGAGACCGTTCTGCGAATGGCAGCAGAAGATGATTTCACGGATGGAGGAGTGAGACCGGGTGGCTGCAAGCACGGCTGCCACGGCGACCCGCGCGGCCTGATCGGCCAGATAGCCATAGACGCCAGTGCTGATGTTGGGGAAGGCGAGACTGCCAAGGCCGTTTTCGGCGGCCATTTCGATGGCGCGCCGGTAGCACGAAGCCAACAGTTCGGCCTAGCAGCCTGTCGGACTTGAGCGATCGTAGCGAGCCGGGGGGGGGGGGAGAGCGGGGACAGTTTTTAACGATTTCGAGGCGCATAGCGGGCCTATGCAACGGGAAATCGGGGACAACGAGCTTGCGAGTTTCGGCGCAAGCCAAAAATGGACCGCTCTTCCCGGCGGCGCAGTAGATCAGCCTCAAGTCCGACAGGCTGCTAGACCTGCGCGCCGCCATGCCAGACAGTACCGACGGTGTGAATGACATGTTTTGCCGGCAGGCGATAGCCTCTGGTGATCTTGGCATCGCCTGTTTTGCAGCCATGCAACAGGCGGCATTGACGATGGCGTCCAGCGCGAGGGTGGTGTGCCGAGCCGGAGGACGCGCAGCAGGGCGGGCATGTTCTGCCGGAGGATCAGCCGCCGCCTTCTTCCTCGGGCGGGAGTTCTTCCGGCTCGGGCATGCGGCTTGCCAGCACCTTGTCGATGCGCTTGCCGTCCAGGTCCACCACTTCCAGGCGCCAGCCTTCCCATTCCACGATGTCGCCGGTTTGCGGCAACCTCCCCAGCAGCCACATCACCATGCCGCTCAGGGTGTGGTAGCCGGCCTTGTCTTCCTCGGGCACGGTTTTCAGGCCCAGGCGGTCTTTCAGTTCGGGGATGGGGAGCATGCCATCCAGCAGCCAGGAGCCGTCGTCGCGCTCGACCGCCCAGGCGTCTTCTTGCGCGCGCGGGGCGAACTCTCCTGTCACCGACTCCAGCACGTCCTGCAGCGTGACCAGTCCCTGGACTTCGCCGTACTCGTCTATGACCAGGACCATTTGCGTGCCGGTGGCGCGGAAATGCTGGAGCAGTTCGAGGCCGGTCAGACTTTCCGGCACGAACACGTCGGTTCTGGCCAGCGCGGCCAGGTCCACCCCGGTGCGGCCCAGGGCCGCTTTGAGCAGCTGCCTGGCATTGACGATGCCGATGGCATTGTCCAGGCCGCCCCGGCAGACGGGGAAGCGCGAGTATTCCGATGCCAGCACGCGCTGCAGGTTTTCCTCGAAGGGCAGGTCGGCGTCCAGGTAGACGATGTCGGCGCGCGGGATCATGAGCGAACCCACCAGGCGCTCGTCCAGGCGAAAGAGGTTGCGCACCATCTCATGCTCGTGACGCTCGATCACGCCGGCTTCGGAGCCTTCCTTAAGCACGGCGTGGATTTCCTCCTCGGTGACGCTGGCGGCGCCCTCCCGGCTTTTCCCCATCAGGCGCAACAGCGTGTCGGTCGACACGGAAAGGAGCTGGACGAAAGGCCGCGTGAGCACGGCGAGCAGGCGGATGGGGCGTGCCACGGCGCGCGCGATCGGTTCGGGATGAAACTGGGCAAGGCGCTTGGGCACCAGTTCGCCGATGACGATGGATACATAGGTGATGATGAGCACCACCAGGGCGGTCGCCGCGATCTGGCTGATTCTCGCTTCCAGGCCGAATGTCTGCAGCCAGGCTGCCAGCGGCTCGGCGATGGCGGCTTCGCCGACGATGCCGCTGAGAATGCCGATCGAGGTGATGCCGATCTGGATGGTGGAAAGATAGCGCGTAGGCTCGTCGCCGAGCTGCAGCGCAACGTCGGCGGCGGTATCGCCGTCCTCGGCCAGACGCGCGAGACGCGGCCGCCGCGCCGTGGCCAGGGCCAGTTCGGACATCGAAAAAAGCCCGTTCAACAATATCAGGATGAGCAGGAGCAGAATTTCCATGGCTTAAGCCGCAACAAACCGGTTGCCCAATGCCGCGCGGTCGAGGCCGGCGGCCTGCGTTACCTGACCGCCAGCAGTTCCACTTCGAACACCAGGGTGGCATTGGGCGGAATGACGCCGCCGGCGCCGCGGCTGCCGTAGCCCATTTCCGGCGGGATGGTGAGCTTGCGCTTGCCGCCGACCTTCATGCCGGCCACGCCCTGGTCCCAGCCGGGGATGACCTGGCCTGCGCCGAGGCGGAAATCGAAGGGATCGTTGCGATCCTTGCTGGAATCGAACCTGGAGCCGTCGGCAAGCCAGCCGGTGTAATGCACGATCACGGTCCTGCCGGCCACGGCTTCGTCGCCGCTGCCGAGGTTGAGGTCTTCGATGATGAGTTCGGACATGTTGGCTCCTTGGAGTGGGTCAAATGGGCAGAAAAGCCAGGCTCGCGAGATTGACGACGATGAAGCGGATGCTGCGGCTGGTCTTGTCCTCGATGATACGTGCGATCAGGTCCTGGGTGGCGACGAGCTTGCCGAATTCGCGCTCGAAGCTGAGATTGGCCACGCCGTTGGAGTCGGTGCCGTTGGAAAGCAGCAGAAGTTCGCCGTCGGCTTTTTTCGCATTGGACAGGCGCCAGGCTGCGATTTCGATGTTGCGCGCGGCGTTGTAGAGTTTTTGCGGGTCGAGCTCGTCCAGCATGTAAAGTTCGGTCTTGTGCTCGTAGGAGGCCATGACCATGGTCAGCAGCCCCTGCATCAGCGCTGCGACGCGGTCGCCGGCGTAGTCTTCGCGAAAGGCGTCGTTGAGGCTCGTCTGCCAGTCGAGGCTGCTGCGCGGGGAAAGCCGCCAGTGTTCGAGCGGGTCGAAAATGCTTGCCACGGCTGCTTCCAGCGTGGGGGCATTGCCCTTGCGCCATTCTGCCGGATTGCGCCGGTAGAGCTTTTCGGCCAGCCGCTTCAACGCTGCGATGGCTTCGCGCTGGGCGATTTCGCTGGCGTCGTCGACGTCGCGCTTGGCGATGCCGGAAAGACTGACCGGCCTTTCCGAGACGGTTCCGTCCTTGTGCCGGATGGGCCGGCTGCAGGCAGCGAGCACAAGGCAAAGTAGAAGCGGCAGTACGATCTTCACTATGACGAACAGCTGACGGCGATTTCCTTCGCCCAGTCGGGCGGCTCCTTCGCATAGTCTTCGAATTCGGGCTGTTCGTCAAAGGGGCGGGCAAGCAGGCGGCGCAGGCGCTCGATCTCGCCGAAATCGCGTTCGTCGCGCGCCTTGCGGATGGCGGTTTCGGCCAGGTAGTTGCGCAGCACGTACTTTGGATTGACGGCCTTCATCCGCTCGGCACGCTCGGCGTCGACGCTGCCGAGGGTGCGCAGGCGCTCGCCGTAGGCTTTTGCCCAGGCGTCGAAATCCTCGCGTGTAATGAAGAGGTCGCGCAATCCGGCGTTCTTCGCGCCCGCGCCCGAATCGAAGCCGGCCAGCGCACGGAACAGCAGGGTGTAGTCGGTGCGGTTTCTCGCCATCAGCTCGACTAGCCCGGCAACGAGCGGCGCGGAATCTTCCTCGAAAGGCAGGCCGAGCTTGGCGCACATGAGGCGCATGTATTCGGTGGAGAACGTTTCGCCATAGCCCGAAAGCGCTTCCCTGGCCTCATCGAGTTCCACGAGCGGCAGCAGGGCCTGGGCAAGGCAGGTGCAGTTCCATGCGCCGATCTGCGGCTGCCGGTCGTAGGCGTAGCGGCCGTCGTGGTCGGAATGGTTGCAGATCCAGCCGGGGTCGTACGCTTCCATGAAGCCGTATGGGCCGTAATCCAGGGTGAGGCCGAGGATGGACATGTTGTCGGTATTCATCACCCCATGGCAGAAGCCGACGGCCTGCCATTGCGCCATCAGCTTCGCCGTGCGCGCCGTCACTTCGCGCAGCAGGGCGGCATGGGGCCTGGGCTCGTCGAACAGTTCTGGAAAATGGTGCGCGAGCGTGAAATCGGCCAGGGTTTTGATCTCGTCATGCCGGCTGCGGTAATAGAACACCTCGAAACTGCCGAAGCGGATGAAACTGGGCGCGCAACGCGTAACGATGGCACAGGTTTCCGTGGTTTCGCGCTGCACCGGCATGTCGCTGCCGGTGATGCACAAGGCGCGCGTGGAGGGGATGCCGAGCCCGTGCATGGCCTCGGAACAGAGATATTCGCGGATGGACGAGCGCAGCACGGCACGTCCGTCGCCGCCGCGCGAGTAGGGCGTGCGGCCGGCGCCTTTCAGCTGCACTTCCCAGCGTGTCCCGGAAGGGTGCAGCACCTCGCCCAGCAGGATGGCGCGGCCGTCGCCCAGCTGCGGCACGTAATGGCCGAACTGGTGCCCGGCGTAGAGCGCGGCCAGCGGGTCTGCGCCGGACGGGATGGCGTTGCCGGAAAAGACCTCGATGAATTCGTTCGAGTCGGCCGCTGCCGGAGGCAGTCCCAACAATTCCAGGGCATCGGGATTGCATGCCACGAGGTAAGGGGCGGGCACTGGCGTGGGTGCAATCCGGGTGTGGAAAGTTTCCGGCAGGGTGGCGAAGCGATTGTCGAAGTCGAGCAGGTCAAGCGATTTCATGTCGATAGTGTATGGGGTGTAAGCAAATTAATGACCCGGCGACGAATAGGCAGTTTATCGACAGGAGAATAAGCATGACTTGCGCGAACTGCATGAGGCGTTTCCCCGGGATGCTCGACGGCATCGGCGCCTGGCTGCCCAATTTGGCCATCCGTCTGCTGCTGGCTTACGAATTCTGGGAGGCAGGCTGGATGAAACTGCACGGCGAGAACTGGTTCGCCGGCATTCAGGAGCAGTTTCCCTTTCCCTTCGACATCGTTCCGGCCGAAGTCAGCTGGCAACTTGCCACCTGGACCGAACTCGTCGGGCCGGTGCTGCTGGTGTTGGGGCTGGGCACGCGCCTGGCAAGCGCCGCACTGGCGATCCTCACTGCCGTGGCCTGGTACAGCGTGCATGCCGGCAACGGCTACAACGTGTGCGACAACGGCTACCAGTTGCCGCTCATGTACCTGGTTCTGTTCGGGCCGCTCTTGTTCCAAGGGGCCGGCAAGCTGTCTGTCGATTGCCTCATCAGGCGACGCGCGACTGTCAAATCGAGCGGCTAAACTGGAATGGTCAGCAACGAAAACGGGACCCTGCCATGCCGCTTTTTTCCGATCTTCATGCCTTTGGCCAGCGCATCTGGCTCGACAACCTGACACGCGGACATATCCGCGACGGCAGGCTGGCGCAGCTCATCGCCCAGGGGGTGACCGGGATCACCTCCAACCCGACGATTTTTTACAAGGCCGTCACCGAAACGTCCGATTACGCCGGGCAGATCGATGAACTGAGGAAAACCGAGCCGGATCCTGAGCGACGCTACGAGGCCCTGGTCAGCGAAGACCTACGCGCGGCCTGCGACCTCTTCCAGCCGGTGTATGTCACTAGCGGCGGCGACGACGGTTATGTGAGCTGGGAGGTGGCGCCGCGCTTTGCCCAGGACGCAGACAGGACGGTGGCGGAAGCCAAACGCCTGCATGATCTGGTCGGGCGCGACAACCTGCTCATCAAGGTTCCGGGCAATGTGGCCGGGCTGCGCGCCTTCGAGCAGTTGACCGCGCAGGGTCTGCGCGTGAACGTGACCCTGCTTTTTTCGCTGCATCATGTCGCGCGCACCTTCGAGGCCTACATCCGCGGCGCGCGGCAATGGCTGGACAAGGGGGGCGACCCGCTGCGGCTGAAGGCCGTGGCAAGCCTGTTCCTGTCGCGCGTGGATACGCTGGTGGACAAAAGGCTGGAGGCGCTGGGCACGCCGCAGGCACTCGCGCTGCGCGGCAAGACCGCCGTCGCCTTGGCCAGGCTGTCCTACCAGCGCTACCAGGATTTCTTCCTGGGCGACGACTATTTTGCCCATCTGCGCGCGCACAAGGTGCGCTCGCAATACCTGCTGTGGGCGAGCACCGGCACCAAGAACCCGGCCTACAGCGACCTGCTTTATGTCGAGCCGCTGATCGGCTCGGACACCATCAACACCCTTCCCGACAAGACCCTGGCAGCGCTGGCCGACCACGGAGTGATCGAGTCGACCCTGCACCTGGGCATAGCCGATGCCATGGCGCACATGGTCGAACTGGAATCGCTGGGCATCGATCCGTCTGAAATCGGCGAGGAGTTGCAGGTGGAGGGGCTGCGCCTGTTTGCCGAATCCTACGACAAGCTGATCGCGGCGATGTGAAGGCTTAACCGCCGGTCATGGACATGAAGCGCACCAGCTTCATCGGCGCTTCGCGGAATTCGTGGCGCTCGGGCTTGTGCGCGACGGCAGCGAGGATGGCTCGCTCGATTTCGGCGCCGTCGGCGCCGGCGCGCAGCATCGGGCCCAGCTCCAGCTTGTCGTCCTGGCCCAGGCAGAGATAGAGCGTGCCGTCCACCGACACGCGCACGCGGTTGCAGGTATCGCAGAAATGCTGGGAGAGCGGGGTGATGAAGCCGATGTTGAAGCGGCCATCCGGCGTGCCGAGGTAACGCGCAGGCCCGCCGCCGGGCTGGCGGGTTTCGACCAGGCCGTATTTCTCTGCGAGACGGGCCTTCACCGGCTGCAGGTCGAGGAAGGAGGATGCGCGCCCGGTATCGCCCAAGGGCATGGTCTCGATGAAGCGCAGGATATAGTTGCCGCGCATGGCGAATTCGACCATGGCATCGATCTCGTCGTCGTTCACGCCGGCCATGGCCACCATGTTGAGCTTGATGCGGTCGAAGCCGGCTGCGTGCGCGGCGTCGAGTCCGGCCATGATGCGGTCGAACACGTCGCGGCCGTTGATTTTCTCGATGCGTTCGGGCCTGAGCGAATCCAGGCTGACGTTGAGCCGGCTGACACCGGCGTTTTTCAGCGCGCGCGCGTGCCTGGCCAGTTGCGTGGCATTGGTGGAAAGCGACAGGTCTTCGATGCCGGGCAAGGCCGAAAGACGCGCGGCGAGTTGCGGCAGGTTGCGGCGCAGCAGCGGCTCGCCGCCGGTAAGCCGCACGCGTTTGACGCCCAGGCGGGCGAAGGCGGCGATCAGGCGTTCGGTCTCGTCGAAGCTCAGCCAGTGCGCAGGTTCCTCGAAACCCTTGAAGTTTTCCGGCATGCAGTAAGTGCAGCGCAGATCGCACCGGTCGGTGACGGACAGGCGGACATATTCGATCTGGCGGCCGAAAGGATCGATGAGCATGGATGAATTCTAGCGTTATATATGCAAAAATATAACCATTTCGAGATTGTTTTTTGGACATGCCTTCCGCCATCGAAACTCTGCTGACGCCCCCGGCCGGCCGGGCGGTTCTTCCCGAGGCGGTGCGGCCATGAAGGTGCTGGGCATCGCCGGCTACAGCGGGGCGGGCAAGACCACGCTGCTGGAAAAGCTGATTCCGCTGTTGCGGGCGGATGGCGTTAAGGTGTCGCTCGTCAAGCACGCGCATCATGGCTTCGACGTGGACCGGCCCGGCAAGGACAGTTACCGTCACCGCCGGGCGGGGGCGGGCGAGGTGCTGGTGGCAAGCGATGTGCGCTGGGCGCTGATGCACGAAAACGATACGGACCAGGCCCCGCGACTGCAGGACCTGCTTGCGCGTCTGTCGCCCTGCGATCTGGTGCTGGTGGAGGGCTGGAAGCGCGACCCCATCCCCAAAATCGAGGTGCACCGGGCGGACAACGGCAAGCCATGGCTGTATCCTGAGGACGAAAACATTCTGGCCGTGGCAAGCGATGTCGCGCCGCCGGACCACAAGACCTGGCTGCCGCTGGATGACGTGGCTGCCATCCGTACTTTCATCAAACAGAAGATGGGGATTTGAGTGTTAAGCGCAGCAGAACTGTTACAGGAACTCCTGAATCGGGCACGCATGCTCGATGAATCCGAAACCGTAGAATTATCAAAAGCCTATAACCGTATTTTGGCAAAGGGGTTGACCTCGTTCGTCAGCGTGCCGCCGCTCGACAATTCCGCCATGGACGGCTATGCCGTGCGCAGCAGGGACTGCAGGCAGCCTGACACCAGGCTCAGAGTGACCCAGCGCATCGCGGCCGGGCAAGTGGGCGCACCGCTGGGCCATGGCGAGGCCGCGCGCATTTTCACCGGCGCGCCGATCCCGCCCCATGCCGATGCCGTGGTCATGCAGGAAGACACTTCGCTCGAAGGCGATACCGTGACGATCTACAAGGTGCCGCATCCGGGCGACAACATCCGCCGCGCGGGCGAGGACATCCGTCCCGGCACCGATGTGCTCACGCCGGGAACGCGCCTGAAGGGCGCCGAACTCGGCCTGGCCGCAGCCATCGGCGCAACCGAGGCGAAAGTGGTGCGACGGCTGAAAGTGGCGATGTTTTCCACCGGCGACGAACTGGCCGAGCCCGGCGTCCCGCTCGGGCCGGGACAGATCTACAACTCCAACCGCGCCACCCTGGCCGGCCTGCTGAACGGCCTTGGTGTCGAAGTGATCGACCTCGGCGTGGTGAAGGACACCTTCGACGCCACCCGGGCTGCGCTGGAAAAGGCCGCAAAGCGCGCCGACGTGATTCTCACCACCGGCGGCGTCTCGGTGGGAGAAGAAGACCACGTCAAGGCCGCAGTCGAGCAGCTCGGCCGCATCGACATCTGGAAAGTGGCCATGAAACCGGGGAAACCCGTGGTCTACGGGCGCATCGGCGAAGCCGATTTCATCGGCCTGCCCGGCAATCCGGTCTCGGCTTTCGTCACTTTCTGCCTGTTCGCGCGCCCCTTCCTGCTCAAGCGCATGGGGGCGTCCCAGGTGTTTTACCGCGCCTATCCCGTGCGCGCTGCCTTCGACTGGCCCAGGCCCGGCACGCGGCGCGAATTCCTGCGCGGCCGCATGGTTGCCGGCATGGATGGCGCCGCCGAGGTTCGCCTCTTCCCCAACCAGAGTTCGGGCGTGCTGACGTCGGCGGTGTGGGCGGACGGTTTCGTCGACATCGAAATCGGCCAGACCGTGCTGCGCGGCGAATGGGTGCGCTTCATTCCCTTTTCCGAGGTGCTCGAATGAAAGTAAAGGTCTTGTATTTCGCGAAACTGCGCGAACTCTTCGGCATGGAAAACGAGGAACTCGAACTGCCCGGAGAACGCGCCCATGCCGCCGCCGTCGTCGATCTCCTGAGAAAGCGCGGCGAGCCGTGGAGCAAGGCGTTGGCGCTCGATGCCGGCTACCGCATGGCGGTCAACCAGACCCTGGCCGGCCTCGTCACGCCGGTGCAGGACGGCGACGAGATCGCCATCTTTCCACCCGTGACCGGGGGATGATGCAGTTGAAAATCCTGGTCGGCGAATCGGACTTCGATCCCGGGGCGGAAATTGCCGCCTTGTACACCGGCCGGCCCGAAGTCGGCGCAGTGGCGAGCTTCGTCGGCCTGGTGCGGGATATCAACGATGGCAACAGCGTGACGACGCTGACGCTGGAGCATTACCCGGCCATGACCGAAAAGTCGCTGCGCGAAATCGCGGACGAGGCCATGGGCCGGTGGCGCCTGCTCGACGTCACGGTGATCCACCGCGTGGGCAGGCTCATGCCGCAGGACCGCATCGTGTTCGTGGGCGTGGCTTCCATGCATCGCGGCGACGCCTTCGCCGCCTGCGAATTCATCATGGACTACCTGAAAACCCGAGCGCCGTTCTGGAAAAAAGAGCGGACGCCCGAAGGCGAGCGCTGGGTCGAGGCGCGCGGTTCGGACGACGACGCCGCAATGCGCTGGGAAAAACAGGACGGCAAATAAAAATCGGGGGCTGACTTCCCCGCCCCCGATTTCGTTCTGCCGGCGGATTACTTCAGGGAAGCGATGTGCGCGGCCAGATTGTCCACCTCTGCGTCGCTCAGCATGGAGGCGATCGGCATCATGACTGCGGACTGGGGGCCAACCTGCCTGCCGGCCTTGTAGTCGGCCATCCTGGATTTGAACAGGTCGGCTGAAAGCCCGGCCAGTTTCGGGAATGTGCCCATGCCCTGGCCTTTCGCGCCATGGCAGCTGGCGCACGAGGCGGCGAACTTGGCGGCGCCGGCTGCTGCATCCCCGGCTGCGGGCGCAGCAGCCTCGGCAGCAGGGGCCTCGGCAGCCGGTGCGGGCGCAGGGGCCTCGGGCGCGGGCGCGGGCGCAGGTGTGGCCTCGGTCTGGGCGGTTTCTTCTTTCTGGCCGCAGGCGCTCAGGCCGGCGACGAAGAGAGCGGCGACAAGCAGGGTGTTGCGCATGGGATGCTTCCTTCCTGGGTTTTTTGTTGAACGGAATTGGCACTATAGCCAATTATTTCGAGGTGTCGAGAAGGCCGGTCATTTCCCGAACAGGCGAGCGGACAGCTCCCGCGAGGCCGCGTCGAGCCACTGCCTGTGCTGCGCTTCGAGCGACTGGAACTCGGCTATCAGCTTCGTCCCGGCCGCGGTGAGCCGGCTGCCGCCGCCCCTGGAACCTCCGCTCGCGCTTTCCACCAGCGGCGTGCCCATGGCGTTGTTCATCGCGTCGACTGCGTCCCATGCCGACTTGTAGCTCATTTTCATGGCCTTGGCAGCCTTGGAGATGGAGCCGGTCGAGTCGATGTGGCGTAGCAGTTCCAGCCTGCCTTTGCCCAGCAGGGATTTACCGTTCATGCTGAACCACACGCGGCCTTGAACTTGTACGGATTTGTCGGTCATATCCGTATTAAAACATCATTGGCCGCGGGCGTATAAGGCGCTAAGCTTGGTCTGACCGGAATTTTCAAATCGGAGAAGAAAATGAAAAAACTCTTGGCACTGGCATTGCTGGCGTTTGCATCGACCTTGGCGCACGCTGCCGATAATTATGTTGTCGTCTTCAAGGCCCAGGGCAGCTATACCGACGTGCGCGACTTCATCCGCATGGGCATCGAGTCCGAAGGCCTGGTGATCAACAACGTGGGGCATATTGCCGACATGCTGGAGCGCACCGGCAAGGACCTTGGCGCCACCAGACATGTTTACGATCATGGCGAGCAGTTCGAGTTCTGCAGCGCCACGCTGTCGCGCGCCATGATGGAAGTCGACCCGCACGCCATCGCCTTGTGTCCCTTCATCATTTCCGTATACCAGATGTCGGGCGACAGTACCGTGTACGTTTCCTACCGCAAGCCCGTGCAAACGAAGAACGCCGCGCTGCGCAAGGTGCTGCGCGAGATCGAGCAATTGCAGATCAAGATCATCAAGGGCGCGATAGAGTAATCCTGGCGCGGGGCGGTAGAATGGCGCCCATGCAGAATCCAGGGACAATCCGGTGAGCGGCTTTCTGGCCGTGGGCATCGGCGCCATGCTTGGCGCGTGGCTGCGATGGGGGCTGGGCCTGTGGCTCAATCCGGTTTATCCGACCCTGCCTGCAGGCACGCTGGCCGCCAATCTCATCGGCGGCTATTTCATCGGTGTGGCCATCGCATTTTTTTCGCAGCAACCAGGCCTTGCGCCCGAATGGCGTCTGCTGCTCATTACCGGCTTCCTGGGGGCGCTGACCACTTTCTCCACCTTTTCTGCCGAGGTCGTCACCATGATCGCGCGCGGCCAGTATGGCTGGGCGCTGGCGACGGCGGCTTTGCATCTGTTCGGTTCCCTGGGAGCGACCGGCCTGGGGCTGTGGACTTTCAAACTCGTTCGGGGATGAAGATGAACGCCGTCATGTTGCGACTCTTTACTGTAGAAGACCACAGGCACCAGGGCAGGCTGGTTTACGAATGGCTGCTGGAGACGGGGCGTGAAATGGGCATTCCGGGCGGCTCGGCCTTCCGCGCCATCGCCGGCTACGGCCACGGCGGTCGCATGCACGAGGACAGCTTCTTCGAACTCGGCGGCAAGCTGCCGGTCGAGGTGATGTTCGCCGCCAGTGCGGAACAGGTCGATGCGCTGCTGGCGAGGGTGGCCGCTGAAGGCCTGCGCCTTTTTTATATCCGCACCGCGGCGGAAACCGGCACCACCGGTTGATTGATGGACCTCACCCTACAGTTCCTGCTGTTCGTCGCGTCGCTGCTGGCCAATTTCTTTTCCGCACTGTCCGGCGGCGGGGCCGGGCTGATCCAGTTTCCCATCCTGATCTTTCTGGGCCTATCGTTCAGCGTGGCGTTGGCCACGCACAAGGTCGCCAGCGTGGCGCTGGGGCTCGGGGCGACCGTGCGCCACCTGAAGGAAAGTCATCTTGCCCGGCGCGAGTCGCTCATCATCCTGGGCGCGGGACTTCCCGGCGTGGTGCTGGGCGCTTCCACCATCCTCAGGGTGCCGGAAGACATAGCCACCTTCCTGCTGGGATTGTTGACGCTGAGCCTGGGCCTGTATTCCATCTTCAGGCCCCAACTCGGCATGGAGTACGCGCCGCGCAATTGGCAGGGCGGCGGCCTCATTGCCGGTATGCTGGGCCTGTTCGTGATCGGCTTTCTCAACGGTTCCATCACCTCGGGCACGGGGCTCTTCCTCACCATCTGGCTGATCCGCCACTTCGGCCTGGATTACAAGCGTGCCGTAGCCTATACGCTGGTATTGTGCGGCCTGTTCTGGAACGGCACCGGCGCCCTGGTGCTGGGCTACCTCGGCACCATCGCCTGGGACTGGATGCCGGCCCTGCTTGCGGGCTCCATCATCGGCGGTTATCTTGGCAGCCATGTCGCCATCAGGAAGGGCAATTTGTGGATCAAGCGCTCGTTCGAGATCGTGACCATCCTGATTGGCTTGAAACTCATGTTATGAACGACGAGGACTACATGCGCGAAGCCCTGGCCCAGGCGCGCCTGGCCTGGGACAAGGGCGAGGTGCCGGTGGGCGCCGTGGTGGTGAAGGACGGCGCCATCGTCGGGCGCGGCTTCAACCAGCCCATTTCCACCCATGATCCCAGCGCGCACGCCGAAATCATGGCTTTGCGCGATGCGGCGAAGAACATCGGCAACTACCGCCTGGTCGATTCCACCCTGTATGTCACCTTCGAGCCCTGCGCCATGTGCGCCGGCGCCATCTTCCACGCGCGCGTGAAGCGCGTTGTCTACGGCGCCACGGAATACAAGACCGGCGCGGCCGGCAGCATCGTCAACCTGTTCGCCGAGCCGAAACTGAATTTCCATGCCGAAATCGAAGGCGGCGTGCTGGCCGAAGAGTGCGGCAGGCTGGTAAGCGACTTCTTCGACGAGCGCCGGCGCCAGAACAAGGGCGAACAGTGATGGCCAAGTATTCCATCGACATCGACAGCCGCCTGCAGCGCTTGTATCTGTGGGAGGATCAGCCCGACCACCAGGACAGACAACTGATTCGCGAATATCCGGTTTCCACGGCAAAAAACGGGCTGGGCGAGCGCAGCGGCAGCTTCTGCACCCCGCGCGGCCGGCATCGCATTGCCGAAAAGATCGGCGATGGCCAGCCCATGTTCAGCGTGTTCAGAACACGCGTGCCCACGGGCGAAATCTGGTCGCCGCAACTCTCGTCCAGCGAACCCGGACGCGACTGGATACTCAGCCGCATCCTCTGGCTGGAGGGACTGGAAGAGGGGAAGAACAAGGGCGGCACAGTCGACACCCACGCGCGCTACATCTACATCCACGGTACCGACGAGGAACACCTCATCGGCAGCCCTGCCTCGCATGGCTGCATCCGCATGAAGAATGCGGACATCATCGACCTGTTCAAAATGGTCGAGGAAGGCACAGAGGTCCGCATCAGTTGAAAAAATGCCCGCTGTTGCGGGCACAAAGCTGTTAAGGGAAGGTTACAGCAAGCTTACCTTGATTGCGTGCCGACTTCTGTCCGACATGCTTGTTGTCGTAGGCATTGCCGCATCAACGGCATTAATCAATGCCCTGGTGTATTCCTAAACGGCACTTTGTCGGCTTTCTTGAGGGCCTTTGTGCGATGAGTGCACAAGACCTTTTGCATGGCGCGCTCAGATGCCGCGCAGCAGTTCGTTGATGCCGACCTTGCTCAAGGTTTTGGCTGCGGCCGCCGCTTCGCGGCTTAACATCGGCTGCGCCGATGTTAGCCTTCGCCGAAACGCTGTCCCGCGGCTTCGATCAAGGATATCGGTTAAATCCCGCGCAGCAGTTCGTTGATGCCGACCTTGCTCAAGGTTTTGGCTGCGGCCGCCGCTTCGCGGCTTAACATCGGCTGCGCCGATGTTAGCCTTCGCCGA